>JAFUQP010000020.1 GCA_017472305.1 Clostridia bacterium
ATTCTTACCTAAAGTGCCGAAAATTTGATGATATTTTTTGAAAGGGAGCGAAGCCAAGTGCGGACTTTGCGAGTGAGTTTTCGAGAAATAGCGCGAATTTTCGGCACTTTAGGCGGGTTCAATTTAGGTTGGTATTGGCTATCCAATATCAACGAACCCGATTTAGGTTGGCATTGGCTATAATCCTCTGTATGCCTTTACCTCTGCAAGGGTTGTGTGGTATGGTATGCCGAGCTTATCGAGCTTTTCTGCCGTTTCGGCGAGGGCAAAATCAAGAGTTTGTGCAGAATGGGAGTCCGACGTCAGAACAAGCGGCTTACCTGCCTCGGCAAGCGTTTTTATCACCGAGAGGTCGGGATATGGCTCTGTGCGGTAGCCGCGCGAAATCGCGCCGGTGTTAACCTCAAATACCGCGGGGGCGTCGAGAAGCTTCTTCAGAGCCGCGTCGCGAGCCTTAATATAGCGCGGATTATTCACGTCGAGGAAGGAGTCTACCTCAACAAACTTCGTTACAAGGTCAAAGTGACCTATAATATCACACTCTGTTCTGTTATAGACGTCGGCTACAGAGTCGTAATATGCCTCGGCATAGAGATAGGGGTCGCCGCCGAACACCTCGGCTATAATATCCTTCGTCATACCGACCGAGAGGTCTATTGAGCGGTACTTTCCGCCGATATCAAAGGCGTGGACAGAGCCTATAAGATAGTCAAGCTCGTAGGGAAATTTTTCAGACAGATAGTCCTGCTCGATACCTATATAAACCTTGATTTTTTTCTTATATTTATCGCGAAGGTCACATAGCATTGAGTAATACTCTCCGTAGAGGTCGGGGGTAAGGGTCCAATCCTCGCCGCAGAGATATGAGTGGTCGGAGATGCCTATTTCGGGTGCGCCATTTGCGATTGCCGACAAAATCATCTCCTCTGCGGTGCTTTTACCGTCCGAGAAGGTCGTGTGTGCGTGCAGAGTTGAAAACGCGCGGCGACTTTCCGACAGGCTATCCTGCATCATTGCATCTTCTCCTGCTTTACCTTGTGGTCGATAATGTGGCGTGAGGCAAGCTCGCGGTGGATATCCTCAACCGAGATACCCATTTCAACCATAAGCACCATGACGTGGTAAGCGAGGTCTGCTATTTCGTAGACGGTTTCCGCCTTGTCGCCAGCCTTGCCGCCGATAATTACCTCTGTGCATTCCTCTCCGACCTTCTTCAAAATCTTATCAATTCCCTTTTCAAAGAGATAGGTAGTGTAAGAGCCCTCGGGCTTATCCTGCTTTCTGCCGACAAGAAGATTATAAAGCCCCTCAAGAGAGAACTCCGAAAGAGCCTCACTCTGATATACAGGGGTATTGAAGCAGGAGTCTGTGCCTGTGTGACAGGCAGGTCCGTCCTTCTCTACTACGACGGTGAGTGCGTCCATATCGCAGTCAGCGGTTATCGAAACCACGTGCTGGTAGTTACCGCTTGTTTCGCCCTTGAGCCAGAGCTCATTACGCGAGCGACTGTAAAAGCAGGTAAGACCGCGCTCCATAGTAATCTTAAGGCTCTCCTTGTTCATATAGGCAACTGTAAGAACCTTCTTGGTTATAGAATCAACGACGACACAGGGGATAAGTCCCTTCTCGTCAAACTTGAGCTTTTCAATATCAAACATAGCTTTTCTCCCAAAATGGAAATAATAGTTTACAAAATCAGAGCCTTACGGGGATATTATGGCGGCGAAGCTCTTCCTTAAGGTCGCGAATTTCAATCTCGCCGAAGTGGAATACCGAGGCAGCAAGTCCTGCATCAATCTCGGGAATTTGCGAGAACAGGTCAACGAAATGTCCGACAGTACCAGCACCCCCCGAGGCGATAACGGGAACTCGCACCAGCTCTCTTACTCTTTTGAGAAGCTCAATATCAAAGCCGCCCTTTACGCCGTCGGTGTCGATTGAATTGACTACAACCTCACCCGCGCCCGAGTCTACGCAGTGCTTAATCCAGGAAAGCGCTTCCATTCCCGTATCCTCTCTGCCGCCCTTGGCAAAGACACGGAACTCTCCGTTAACTCTCTTTATATCCGCGGAAATAACGACGCACTGGTCGCCGTATCTCTTTGCCGCCTCGCCGACAAGGGCGGGATTTCTTATTGCTCCCGAGTTTACACTGACCTTATCGGCTCCGCATTTCAGCACGCGGTCAAAGTCCTCGAGAGTATTAATTCCGCCGCCGACAGTGAGGGGAATGAATATCTGTCTTGCGACCTCTGTAAGAATATCGGTAAAGAGCGCCCTGCCCTCGGCAGAGGCTGTAATATCGTAGAAAACAAGCTCGTCAGCACCCGAGTCGGAGTAATGCTTTGCAAGGCTTACGGGTGAGGAAACGTCGGCAAGCCCGAGAAAGTTTACACCCTTGACAACTCTGCCGTTCTTGACGTCGAGGCACGGAATAATTCTCTTTGTAATCATACGCTTGCCTCCCTTATTGCTTCTTTCAGGTCGATTTTTCCTATGTAATACGCCTTGCCGATTATTGCACCGTAGATATTCATTTTCGCAAGCGCCCTGACGTCCTCTATCGAGGAAACGCCGCCCGAGGCTACGATATCCACCGAATATTTTTCGGATAGCTCGCGGTACATCTCAAGGTTTGTGCCTCTCATCGCGCCGTCCTTTGAAATATCGGTGCAGATTACTGTCTTAACGCCGAGTGACTGCATTTTATTAAAGAAAGCGTCGAGCGTATACTCAGATGCCTCAAGCCAGCCCTTTATGGC
Source organism: Clostridia bacterium (assembly GCA_017472305.1). Classification (GTDB taxonomy): domain Bacteria; phylum Bacillota; class Clostridia; order Oscillospirales; family CAG-272; genus UBA1740. The sequence goes on from JAFUQP010000020.1 coordinate 2,763, forward strand.
TATATATCCGTCCTTGACGTCGGCGCCGACCGCAATTTTATCACCGTACTTTTCGAGTGCTGCACGGAGAAAATTCTCGTCGTTCACTGCGGCGGTACCGAGTATTGCGCGGCTGACTCCAACAGAAAAATACTTATCAAGCGTATCCATTGAGCGAATTCCGCCGCCGATTTCGACAAAAAGCCCACTTTTGTTTACAATTTCCTTGACAACTTCAAGGTTTGGAGTCGTTCCGTCCTTCGCTCCCTCGAGGTCAACGACGTGTATAAACTCTGCACCCGCACAGCGGAAGTCCTCTGCAATCTCGTAGGGACGCTCACTGTAGACGGTCATCTCGGCATAGTTGCCCTTATAGAGCCTTACTGCCTTTTTATCATATAGGTCTATTGCGGGAAAGATTTTCATTTGGTATAGCTCCATTCAGCGAATGCACGGAGAATATTGAGTCCTACCTCACCGCTCTTCTCGGGGTGGAACTGCATTCCCGTGATATTGTCCTTTGCAACCGCGGCGGTGATTTCCCTGCCGTAGTCGGTGGTGGCAAGCAGACTGTCCTCGCACCCCTCAGCATAGAAGGAATGAACGAAATAAACGAAATCGCCGTCCTTCGTATACTTGAATATCGGGTGTGCTTTCTTCACCGAAAGCGAGTTCCAGCCGATATGGGGTATCATAAGAGAATCGGGGAGTCTATTTTCCATTCCGACAACCTCTCCCGTGAGAAGCCCAAGACCCTCGTGCCTTCCGTACTCGTGGCTGCACTCAAAGAGCATCTGCATTCCAAGACAAATGCCGAGTATGGGCTTTCCTGCCTTAACCTCTTCGACTATCACCCTGTCGAGTCCGGAGAGCGAGAGCTTTCGCCTCGCGTCCTCAAAGGCGCCGACACCCGGAAGGAGTATTTTATCCGCCCCTCGGATTTTTTCAACCCGAGATGTGATTATGCTCTCTGCGCCTACGGCAGAAAGCGAGCTTTGGAGCGAGAAAAGATTTCCCACTCCGTAATCTATAACTGCTATCATCAGAGCTTTCCTTTGGTAGAGGGGATTTCGTTTGCAAATCTCTCGGAAATCGCGGTAGCCTTTGCAAGCGTTCTGCCGAGCGCCTTGAATGCGCCCTCAATTATGTGGTGGGAATTCGTGCCTGCCAGCTGACGAAGGTGAAGCGTAAGCTTTGCCTCTCTTACGAAGGCGCGCATAAATTCCTCGCAAAGCTCGGTGTCAAAATCACCCACTCTGTACGAGGGAATATCGAGCGCGTAGCCGAGATATTCTCTGCCCGAGATGTCAACGGCAACCATTATAAGAGCCTCGTCCATAGGAAGAATAATATCACCGTAGCGGCATATTCCCTTCTTGTCGCCGAGTGTTTCATAAAGTGCCTTGCCTAGACAGATTGCGACGTCCTCTACCGTGTGGTGATAGTCAACGTCGGTATCACCTACGCACTTTACCGAGAGGTCGTAGTGCGCGTGCTTTGCAAAGAGCGTGAGCATGTGGTCAAGAAATCCGCAGCCCGTATCTATGATTCCCTCTCCGACACCGTCAAGGTTAAGAGAGAGTGTGACGTCGGTTTCGGCAGTCTTGCGCTTGATTTCACTTGTTCTCATATTTTCTCCGTTCCGTCGCTTTCTGCGACTGTGAGTTTTTAGTATTGCCGACCTTAAGGGTGTGAAAGCAAAGCCTGTCGGGTCGGTCGGTGCCGAGCTGATACAGCTCATTCGGCAGCCTTTCAGAGTCGAAAATCAGTTGCCCTTAAGAATATTCTCGATTTGTGCAAGCAGTGCGTCCATCTCGGCGCGTGTGCCTACGGTAATTCTGTTGAAATTCTTAATTCTCTCCTTCGAGAAGTGGCGGATAAGTATTCCGCGGCGGCGAAGCTCAAGGTAAAGCTTTTCTCCGTCTACGTCGGGACTCTCGGCAAAGAGGAAGTTCGCCACAGAGGGCAGAACCCTGAAGCCGAGCGCACAAAGTCTGTCTCGCGTATACTCGCGGTTTTCCATAACCGTCTTACAGTTGTTCATATAATAGGCGTTGTCCCTTATTGCCGCCTCTCCTGCCGCCATAGTCATTCTGTTGACGTTATAGGGGTTTGTTGAATACTTAATAGTATTCAAATCGGCAATAAGCTCGCGCTGTGCGATACCGAAGCCGAGCCTTGCGCCTGCAAGCGAGCGCGACTTTGAGAAGGTGCCTGTTACCAAGAGGTTTGGATATTTCGGCACGAGAGCTACGGCGCTTTCAGCACCGAAATCAACGTAAGCCTCGTCGATTATTACGACGTTATCGGGATTTGAGGCTACTATTCTCTCGATATCCGCGAGCGAAAGCGCGATACCCGTCGGCGCGTTGGGGTTGGCAATAACTATATTCTTGCCTATGCCTATATAGTCCTCGGGGTTTACCGAAAAGTCCTCGGAAAGCGGTATTTCCTCGTAGGGTATGCCGTTAAGCCTTGCAAATACCGGATAGAAGCCGTAGGTAATATCGGGAAATACAATCGGACGGCTTGTGTCCGAGAATGCCATAAAGGCAAAGTTCAGAACCTCGTCGGAGCCGTTAGTCATAATAAGCTCCGACTTATCAATTCCGTAAAGCTCAGAAAACGCGCTGACAAGCGGCGTACATTCGGGGTCGGAATAAAGCATAAGACGGTGAGCCTCGCGCTCGGCAGCCGCGATTACAGACTCCGAGGGCGCAAAAGGCGACTCGTTCGTATTAAGCTTTATATATTTCATATCCTTCGGCTGCTCGCCCGGGGTGTAAGCCTCGAGCTTTGAGAGCCTTTCTGTGAAAAATCTGCTCATTTGTCCTCAAATCTGACAGTGGCACTTCTCGCGTGAGCGCCAAGTCCTTCCTTGTTTGCAAAATAGGCAACCTTGTCCGAAACCTTCTTAAGCGCGTCCTCGGTGTAGTAGGTAAACTGCGAGGTCTTGACGAAGTCCTCTACCGAAAGCGGCGAGGAGAAGCGCGCGGTTCCGCTCGTGGGAAGTGTGTGGTTAGGGCCTGCAAAGTAATCGCCGAGTGCCTCGGGGCAATACCTGCCCATAAATATTGAGCCCGCGTGCTTGATTTTATCGAGATAATCGAAGGGGTTGTCCACGCAAAGCTCGAGATGCTCGGGGGCAATCTCATTGGCGATGTCTATAGCGAGGGCGAGATTGTTCTCGGCTACGATTATTTTGCCGTTGTTGTCTATTGAGGCTCTTGCGATTTCGGCACGGGCGAGGGTGGGTATCTGCGCTTCAAGCTCTGCGCTTACGCGCTCTGCAAGCTCATAGGAGTCGGTGACAAGGACTGCCGAGGCATTCCTGTCGTGCTCTGCCTGCGAAAGAAGGTCTGCCGCAACGAATTTCGGGTTGGACTTACCGTCCGCAACGACCAAAATTTCAGAGGGGCCGGCTATCATATCAATAGAAACCTTGCCGAACACCTGCTTCTTTGCCTCGGCAACGTAGGCGTTACCGGGGCCGACAATCTTATCAACCCTCGGAATACTTTCGGTTCCGTAGGCGAGTGCCGCAACCGCCTGTGCGCCGCCGACCTTGAATATTCTGTCAACTCCCGCAACCCTTGCCGCGGCTAAAATAACCGGATTAACCTTGCCGTCGGCACTCGGGGGAGTTACCATTACGATTTCGCGGCAGCCTGCAATCTTCGCGGGGATTGAGTCCATAAGGACGGTAGACGGGTATGCTGCGGTGCCGCCGGGAACGTAGAGTCCTACCTTCTCGATAGGAATAACCTTCTGTCCTGTGACTACTCCGTCGGACTCGCTGATAACGAAGCTGTTTCTTACCTGTCTTGTGTGGAAGGCACGGATATTCTCTGCCGCCTCGCGGATTATCTCAATAAACTCCTCGGGAACTGAGGCAAACGCCTCGTCGATTTCCGCCTCTGTTACCTCTAGGGAGGTAAGTTTTGCTTTATCGAACCTCTCGCAGTACTCAAAGAGTGCCTTGTCCTTGTTTTTTATTACGTTTGCGATTATCTCACTGACCGTACCCTCGACGTTTGCCGTGGGGCTCTGTCTTGCGAATATTTCGTCGGCTGAAACCTCGCCGTACTTATAAATCTTAATCATCTTTTTTTATCTGTAACCTCATATTGCTGACAAGCTCTTCTATTTCCTCTGTCTTGAACTTGAAGCTCGCCTTATTTGCGATAAGCCTTGCGCTTATCGGGAACACCGTTTCCCTGACCTCAAGGTCGTTCTCCCTGAGAGTCGTTCCGGTTTCGACGATATCCACTATAACGTCGGAGAGCGAAAGAAGCGGCGCTATCTCTATTGAGCCGTTAAGCTTGATAATATCTATATCCCTTGAGAGGGCTGCGTAATACCTCTTTGCAACGTTCGGGAACTTCGTTGCGACCTTAAGCGTTCTCGTGCGGTCGTCATAAAATCCCTTTGGTGCTGCAACCGCCATACGGCACTTACCTATATTGAGGTCGAGAAGCTCGTAGACGCTCGGCGAATACTCAAGAAGAATATCCTTACCCGCGATACCGATATCGGCGGCACCGCGCTCAACGTAGATTGACACGTCAGACGGCTTGACCCAGAAGTATCTTACAGAGCCGTCGGGGCTCTCGAAAATAAGTCTTCTGCCGTTCTCCTTGATTGCAGGGCAGCCGTAGCCTGAGCGCTCGAGCATACCGTATACCTTCTCGCCGAGTCTGCCCTTCGGAAGCGCAATATTAAGCATTTTCGTCACCTCCCAAGGTTACACACTCACCGTATCTTATTCCTTTGGGAATAATTTTCGAGGAAAGGACCGACTTACCTGTTGAAATAAGCTCCTCTTTCCTTTTAAGCATTTCCCTCTCCTCGCCCGATTTGTAAAGAAGCAGCACGTCAACGTCGGTTGAACGCGCCTCACTCAATAGCTCAGAGATAAGGTCGAGATATATTGCAAAGCCTATGGCATCTCCACTCCTATGCATACCCGAGAGCAGTCTGCCGTATTCGCCGCCTGCAAGCACACCCTCGGATATTCCCGAGAGGAAGCCACGGAAAACTATGCCGTTATAGTAGCTCATATTGTTTACTACCGAGAAATCAAGCCTTACGTGCGAGGAAAGTCCGGTATTCATAATCAGCTCGCAAAGCGAGGAAAGCTCAGCGTATGCCGCAAGTGCTTCTTCGGTCCTGCAAAGCGGCAAAAGACGCTCGAGCACCGACGGAATACTGCCGTAAAGAGAAGCGAGCGAGGCAAGCACCTCTGCAAGCTCAGGGGAAATTCCCTGCTCCGCACAAAGCGAGGCGAGCTCGTGAGCGTTCTTATCAGCAATAAGCGAGCTTATTCTGCCCGAGAGGCTGTCGGGAAGCTCGGAGAGCAGTGCCGAAAGTATTCCCATATGAGAGAGATCGAGGACGTAGTCGGGGCTTATACATTCAAGGCTCCTTGCCGCAAGGGTTACAACCTCAAAGACGTCGGTGATATCGACCTCGCCGATACATTCAAGCCCTGCCTGCATAATCTCCTTGAACTGTCCTGTGCTCTTTGACACTCTGTAGACGTTCTCGTTATAGTATACCTTGCGCTTTTCTCCGTCGGCAACCGAATTTTTAATTATAGAGAGGGTGACGTCGGGCTTCAGGGCAAGAAGCTTTCCGTCGGTATCGTTAAAGGTTATTACCCTGTCCGAAACGAGAAAGTCCTTATTCCCTGCGTAGAGGTCATACTCCTCAAATTTACTCATTTTGTACGGCAGATATCCGTAGCTTTTATACAGCGAGCGAAGCTTTACAAGCGCTCGCTCCTCACCCACAAGAAGCTCCCTTTCGGTCATCTCAGTCATTCCTTTCAAGAGTATCGGTGCGCTCAAGCACAAGATGATAACCGCCTCTGCCGTTCTCAAGCGCCTTGCTGACACGGCTTATCGTTGCGGTGCTCATTCCCGTTTCCTTGCACACTGCGGCGTAGCTATATCCGTCGCGAAGCATTCTTGCCGCCTTATATCGCTGTGCAATATCAATTATTTCCTTCTGCGTCAAGGCATCCTCAAGAAACCTCGCGCATTCCTCTTTGCTTTTAAGCGATACTATCGCATCGCACAGTGCATCAATTTCGGGTGAATTAGAATTACACATAAAATCTCCATTTTCTGCCGCCCTACCAATTTGCGCGGGCGTTTTATCACTTTAGTCTACTAAATTATAATACTTATTTCCGCTAAAGTCAATAGTATTTATATTTTTCTTTTATACAAATAAAAAATTAGTGCAATTGTTGCGACAGAGCCGCCGAAAATTGCGGCAATTACAGTCATTTTGACGGGATTTGCTTCGGTAGCGTTCCCTGCTTCTTTGTCATTTCCCGCCGTTTCCCCGTTGTTCTTCTCGGGGTCATTGCCGTTCTCCTCGGTATTTCCGTCACTCTCCTCATTATCCCCGAGGTTTTCTTCGGTTTTATCGCCGTCCTCCCTCGGCAGCTCAAAGCCGCATACAGTGCAGACACCGAGAGAGGAGAATTCGTGCTCGCCTCTTTCAATAATCGCTTCGGTGCAGCCTTGTGTGCAGGTCTTGTAGTGGCAGACGGTATCATAGAGAAAGCCGTCGGTTGGGATATGACGGAGTCCGTCTGTCAGGGTGATTTGATAGCTCTCGGTGACGTCGGTGCCGTCCTGTGCCGTTACCTTGACCGAGGAGAAGGTCACCGAGTGGCCGTCCTCAAGGAGCGTAACCGAAAGAGTGTCGCCATCGGCAAGGCTTCCGTCCTGCGTGTACGTCGGTATTTCGTTAGAATGTGCCCACTTGCCGTTTGCGGTAAGGCTAAGGGCGCGCGGCTCTATGCGGTAGGTAAGGTTAAGCTCACCGCAGAACTCCCCCACACCCAAAAGCTTAATCAAAACGTCGCCCGCCGAATACAAATCCTCGCTTCTCTCGCCGTCACGTAGGTAGGCTACGGTGTAATCGGTGCCCTCTGCGAGGGCTTTTTCTTTGTAGGTAAGGCTCGGCGGTGTAATGGCGCTCTGTGTTCCGTAGAGGTGAGAGAGCGGCGAGGCGAGGGTTGTACCTCTGAGGTCTACCGCAGCGAGGGTAACCGTAAATTCGGTTTCAATCCAGAAAATTTCCGAGCTGATTATGCAGCGGAAGCGGTTTTCTCCAACGGAAAGCTCGTCTTTTGTGACTGTGAGAGAGGCTGAGGTGCTTTCGCCTTGCTCCCAACGATAGGAGAGGGTGTCCTCGGCTTCTGCCGTGACGGAAAGTGTGACTGTGTCGGGGGCGAAGGGTGCTTCGTAGGTGAGGTCGGGTGTCCTGTCGGTAAGCCTGATTGGAGCGCTCAATACCTTAAAGCTTCCCTTAATCTTACCCTCGGGAAAAACCGCCCTTTCGGAGTACCAGAAATAGTCAAAGGGTCTGTATACTGCCTCACCGGGTTTTGTGAAGTCGGACGCCCTAACCTCGGAGCCGTCGGCTCTGTCTATAATCATACCGCCAACCGAGCATTCCGAAAGTGTAACGCTACCGTTGGTTGAAAGCAGCGTGAAGTCGGAGCCTTTGACACCTGAAGGAATTCCAAAGTCGCCATAGATAACCGAGCCTGATGCAAGCTCGGCGTTTTCTACGGTAAGGGCTCCTGTGCTGAAGACCGAATAGGAATCAACGCCCTGCGTAGAGGTGACCGAGGCGCCGCCCCTTACCGTGAGTGTGTTCCTATTAATTATTGCGTGGGTGCTTTCGGTAGACGAGTTGTTATAGGAAACATACTCGCCGCCGTCAAGAGTTAAAATGCCCTCGTTGTCAAATACCGTGCCGAGTGACTTTATTTTGCTCCCGTCAGCAGTACCGACGACTGTGAGGGTCGTATCGGCGCCGAGCGAGAGGAAGGGGGACGCGTCGTCATACCTTAGCGAGAAGCCCGAGAGGTCGAGCTCAAACTTTCCAACATCAAAAGAGATAGCCTCGCCGCTATAGGTGACGTTAGCGGTGAGGCGCGCACGGCTCGGCACTCTTTCGCCGCCGTGCTTTGCAAAGAATAAAAGGTCCTCGGGAGTGGAGATTTCATACACTCCGTCACCGTCAACGGTGACTGCCTTTGCTTTAATTCCCAGAAAAGGGGCGGCAAAAAGAATAGCTATACCAAAGCCTAGTATTATTAAGCTGTAAAAGAGATTCTTCGGGCAAAGCGCCTTCATACTGTCGGTCCCCTTCGTGGATAATCTATGGATGTGCTTGAGAACGAAAAATCAAATCGAGGCGATAACCTCAACCTCAACCAAGACTCCTCTAGGAAGGTTCTTAACCGCAACGCAGCTGCGGGCGGGCTTGCCTGTAAAATACCTTGCGTAAACCTCGTTGAAGGCGGCAAAGTCGGCAATATCGGCAAGGAAGCAGGTGGTTTTTATAGCCTTTTCAAAGGAAGAGCCTGCCGCCTCGAGGACTGCACCGAGGTTCTTCATAACCGCCTCGGTCTGAGCGGTAATGCCAACCGCATCGACGTTACCCGTTTCGGGATTAATCGGAATTTGTCCCGAGGTGAAAACGGTATCGTTGTGAACTATAGCCTGCGAATACGGGCCTATTGCGGCAGGCGCCTTACTTGTTGTAATTTGCTTCATAAAAAATCCTCATTTCATTATCGGTAGTTTGATTTTGACGGTCTGCAAATATTTCGGCCGTCAACAAAGTATCAAATATAAATATCAATATCGTTCAAAGATATCGGATATCAAAGGTATCGTATCTGCCAAAGGCAACGAGTGGTATAAATACTATAGGAAGGAAAATAGCGAGAAGCGCGTGATACCACCTCATATAGAATTTTCTTGTAAGCTTAACCGAAAAGACGGTATGCACAAGAAGTATAGGTAAAGCGAAAAGAGGCATAAACGCATAGAAAAGCTCGGGTGAGGTGGGTGAGGTGAAGGCTAAAACGTCGAGCGCGATAAGCCCTATAGCCGAAACGGTATCCACGAAAAGCAGCGAGAAAATTCCGAGATAGCAGAAGATAGCGATTACTCTTACAAGCGGAATCGCGCCGAGAAGCGTGGGGATTTTGGTTTTTCTGAAAAGACAAATTCCTACAATTGTTGAAACAATATACAGTGCCGCACAAATTGCGGAAATGATTATGATATTCTCCCTTGCAAAATATGCAATCCTCTCGCCAAGCGGGCGAAGCTGTATTAAAATATAATCCATAAATGCTCCAAGTCAAATTAAAGTTTCAAGCTGTCGGCGTCACTGTCGTAGAGCGAGAGAATTGCGCGGCATCCTGCCTCGCAGTCGGCATAGGTTCTGTCGAAGCTGCCGACGTACCACGGGTCGGCAACGTCACCGCCCTTGCCTGTAAGGTCAAGAAGCTTCAATATTTTACCATCGGGGTCGGAGCCGAAAATCCTGTGCATATTACGGATATTCGCTGAGTCCATACCGACAAAGTAATCGTATTTTTCATAGTCGGCGCGTGTAAGCTGAACCGCGTATTTTCCTTTCGGTGAAAGGCCGTGGCTGATAAGCTCGCGCTGTGCGGGTGGGTATACGGGGTTACCTATCTCCTCGGTGCTGGTGGCGCTTGAGGCTACGGTGATTTTTTCAGAGAGTGCGGCACGCTTTACCATATCCCTCATTATTATTTCTGCCATCGGGCTTCTGCATATATTGCCGTGGCAGACGAACATTATTTTCATTTACTTCTCCTTTGTCGGTAATAGCGAGAAATGACGTTTTCGGGTGTTTATCAAAGAAAATATTCCCAAAATACATAGAATTCCGGTATTTTCGGAGTTATACTATTCCGTTATGTCCGCACAAAGCACATCCGATTCTCCTTTTAAAAAGCAGAGGCAGGCTTTGACAAAATCCATTGCGGGTGTTTTGGGAAAACTCGTTATTCAAGTTTAAAAGAGGCTCGTTATGTAAGCCCGCGATAAGCTCTTATTCAAGCTCCTCAAAGCCGCCCTGTCTTAGCGCCTCGTATACGGCTACGGCAACGGCGTTTGAGAGGTTAAGGCAACGGAGCGTTTTACGCATAGGTATACGCACAGCCCGCTCGGGGTTGCTCTCTATAAGCTCGCGGGGAAGCCCTGCCGTTTCCTTACCGAAAACGAGATAGCAGCCGTCGGGATAATCGACCTCTGCGTAATTCTTCTCTGCGTGAGCCGAGAAAAAATACAGCTCCGCCTCGGGGTTTCGCTCCATAAAATCGGCAAAATTCTCGTAGTAGGTTATCTCAAGCTTGTCCCAATAGTCAAGCCCTGCGCGCTTCAGGGTTCTGTCGGATATTTCAAAGCCAAACGGCTTTATCAGGTGGAGCGCCGCACCGGTTACGGCGGCGGTACGGGATATGTTCCCTGTGTTCTGCGGTATCTCGGGCTCGTAGAGCACGATATTTATTTTTTTCATAGCTTTCTCGTCCGATTTCAGTTAATAACAGTATTTTATCATATTCTTTCGGGAATTTCAATTATTTGTGCGGCTTTTTTCAAATTTATTTACAAAAATCCCTTTATTTTTATTATTTTGTATGCTATAATATAGAGGTTAAAATATTGTTGTATTCTGAAAGGATTTATAAATGGGTATTTTCAAGAGGCTTTTCAAGAGCTACAGCGAAAAGCAGATAGATAGAATTGTCCCCGTGGTTGACGAGATTGAGGCGCTCGCAGACAGATTTGCCGAGATGAGCGACGCGGAGCTTCGCGCCTACACCGACAAGCTGAAGGGCGACCTCAAGGACGGCAAGACACTTGACGATATTCTCCCCGAGGCGTTCGCGCTCGTGAGAGAGGCAGACGACAGAGTGCTTGGCAAGAGACCCTTCCGCGTTCAGCTGATGGGCGGTATTCTTCTCCACCAGGGAAGAATTGCGGAAATGAAAACCGGTGAGGGTAAGACGCTCGTCGCTACCCTTCCCGCATACCTAAACGCGCTTGCAGGCAAGGGCGTTCATATCGTTACGGTCAACGATTACCTTGCAAAGCGTGACAGCGACGAGATGGGCAGAGTTTACGGTTTCCTCGGACTTACGACGGGACTTATAGTTCACGGTCAGTCCTCGAAGGAAAAGCAGAAGGCTTACGCTGCCGATATTACCTATGCGACAAACAACGAGCTTGGCTTCGACTACCTTCGTGACAATATGGTAGTTTACAAGGAAAGAATGGTGCAGAGAGGCCACGCCTTCGCGATAGTTGACGAGGTTGACTCAATTCTTATCGACGAGGCGAGAACTCCTCTTATCATTTCCGGTCAGGGCTCAAAGTCCACCGACCTTTACGCTCTTGCCGACAGGCTTGTGCGTACTATGAAGCGCCATGTTATCAAGGAGGTTGATGCAAAGCAGGACCTCGACGTATACGAGGAGGACTTCATAGTTGACGAGAAGGCGCGTACGGCGGTGCTTACAAAGCACGGTATCGATAAGGCGGAGAAATTCTTCAACCTCGAAAACCTTTCAGACCCTCAGAACACGAGCATTTACCACCACGTCAACACCGCAATAAAGGCGCACGGCGTTATGAAGGCGGACGTTGACTATATAGTCAAGGACGGAAACGTTATTATAGTTGACACCTTCACTGGACGTCTTATGCCCGGCAGACGCTACAACGACGGACTGCACCAGGCTATAGAGGCAAAGGAGCACGTTAGCATTCAGCGCGAGTCGCGTACCATTGCTACAATAACCTTCCAGAACTACTTCCGTATGTATAAAAAGCTCTCGGGTATGACGGGTACTGCTCTAACAGAGGAGGACGAGTTCAGACAGATTTACGCGCTTGACGTCGTTGAGGTTCCGACCAACAAGCCTATGATAAGACTTGACAGAAACGACGTTGTATACAGAACCAAGCGCGGAAAGCTTAACGCTATAGTCAGCCAGATTAAGGAGTGCCACAAGAAGGGTCAGCCCGTGCTTGTAGGTACGGTTTCGATTGACAAGTCAGAGGAGCTTTCGCAAATCCTTAAGCGCTCGGGTGTTCCCCACACCGTACTTAACGCGAAGCACCACGAAAAGGAAGCTGAGATTGTCGCACAGGCGGGAAGCTTCGGCGCGGTTACCATTTCCACTAATATGGCAGGTCGAGGCACCGATATTATGCTTGGCGGTAACCCCGAATATCTTGCAAAGCGCGAGATGCGTAAGATGGACTTTGACGAGGGGCTTATTGCTATGGCTACAAGCTCAGCACCCACCGAGGACGAGGAAATTGCGCGCGCGAGAGAGGTATTTGCCGAGCTTCACGCAAAATACAAGGCTGAGATTGAGCCCGAGGCACAAAAGGTGCGCGAGGCGGGCGGTCTTTTCATTCTCGGTACAGAAAGACACGAGAGCAGACGTATTGACAACCAGCTCCGCGGTCGAAGCGGCCGTCAGGGCGACCCCGGTGAATCGCGCTTCTATCTCTCGCTCGAGGACGACCTTATGCGACTGTTCGGCTCTGACAGAGTTGCAGGACTTTGCGCAAGGCTCGGTCTTGACGAGAACACGCCTATCGACGCTAAAATTCTCTCGGGCTCTATCGAGTCGGCGCAGAAGCGCATAGAGGACAACAACTTCAACAGAAGAAAGAACGTCCTCACCTACGACGACGTTATGAACCAGCAGAGAAACGTTATATACGAGCAGCGCTCCGAGGTTCTTCTGAACGACAATATTCAGGAGAAGATTATCGGAATGATTACAAAGTCGGTCGAGGAAACCTTCGAATTCTGCTTCGGCGTTGATACGCCCGAGGACTGGAAGTTCGACGAATTCAGAAACCACTACCTCGGTCTTCTCGTGGACGAAAAGAACTTCGAGTATACTCCCGAGGAGCTTGCAGAAATCGACAAGGACGAGTGGCGCGAGAGCCTTATTTTCCGTGCGCTCGAGATTTACCGCTCGAAGGATGCACTCTTTGCCTCTAAAGAGGGTATGAGCGCTGACGCTATGCGCGAGGTTGAGAAGGTTATTCTTCTTCAGAACGTAGACAAGAAGTGGATGGACCACCTCGAGGCTATGGACGAGCTGAAGGAGTATATCGGTCTTAACTCCTACGCGCAGAGAAACCCCGTTGCAATGTACCGACTTGAGGGTGCCGATATGTTCGACCAGATGGTTGACGACATCAAGGAGGATACCGTAAGGCAGATACTTGCGGTTGTTCCGAGAGAACAGGCGACCGAGAGAGTTCAGGTTGCAAAGCCGACCTCCGAGGGATTCGCGGGCGATAAGAAAATCGTAAGAAAGCCCGTGACGAGCGTTAAAATCGGCAGAAACGAGCCCTGCCCCTGCGGCAGCGGCAAGAAATATAAGAAGTGCTGCGGAGCCTCCGACGCCGCGGCAAAGGAATAAAAGATGGGCTTTGGCGTTCTTTTTATAGGATATTTCCTTCTACTGAATTTTGCAAACGCGGCGCTTACCGATGCAATAGCGGCGGCTCTGATTCTTTACGGTCTGTCCGCTCTTGCACCGATTAACCGCGAGTTCAGGCTATCCTCGAGGATTGCTATGGGATTTCTTGCAATCGGTGCCGTAGAGCTTGTGCTGATGCTTCTCGACAAGCTGTTCTTCATCGGCTCGCCCGACCTTCTTGTAACTGCCCTCGGTGCTCTTAAGTATCTTTCGGTCGGAGCCTTAAGCTTCTTTATGCTCCGCGGAATGAGAAGTGTATCACGCGAGGTAAGGCTTCTTCCTCTCTCCTACAAATGCGAGCAGGTTGCAATACTCGTAATACCTATTTACGGAGTATTCGTGCTGCTTGAGGTGCTTGGATTGCTTTCCGTCTTTGATGCAAAAATTATGGCCACGGTGGCGGCAATCTGCATCGTATGCTCGCTCGTCCTTACCGTTATGGTGCTCTACCTTATATACTCCTGCTATGCAAAAATCTGTATGCCAGGAGAGAGGCAGAACGCGAGCGAGGAGAAGAAGCCCTCTAAAATAGGCTTTGTAAACGCATTCCGCGCTCACGAGGAAGAAAAGAGGCGCGAATATGCCGAGTACAGGCTCGAAAAAATGCGCCGCAAAGCAGAAAAGAAAAAGGAAAAATCAAATAAAAATGGCAAAAAATAAAAAACGTGGCGTGGGGGCTTTAATTTTTGCGCTCGTGCTGCTTATAAATCCAAATATACATACGATTGATATACTTCCGGACTTCATCGCTTACTTTATCATTGCAAAGGCGCTCGGCTACGCGGCGGTACGCGCTCCCTATTTCGAAGAGGCGCGCGGAGCATTTCTTAAGCTTGGATTTCTCTCGCTTGCGAAGCTGCCGAGCTTTGTGATTATTACCTCGGTAAGGTCGGGAAATGTTTCGGACGGAGATATTTCGGCGCTTTTTGCGATTTCCTTCGCGGCAATTGAAATATGGCTCTCGGTGGTTGCAATAAGAAACCTCTTTGCGGCGTTCTACTACCTGGGTGAGAGAAGCGACGCGTCATCCCTCTTATCACCCTTCGCGGTTTCAAAAAGGGGACGGACTATGACACCCGAGGGACTCGAGAGCCTATCGGTCGCCTTTGCGGTTACGAAGTGCCTTGGATACCTTCTTCCCGAGCTACTTCTGCTCTCGAAGGCGGTGCTCGTAGGCTCAACACAGAAGGTGTTCAATCCCGCAAGGCTCTATCCTTACGCGCTGATACTTTCGCTTACCGTTGTTCTTATTTTCGGAATCATTTTCGCGAGAAGGTTTTCGCGCTACATAAGGGCGATTTTTGCCGAGGGAAAATTCAAAAGCTCGCTTGACCTTATGTGTGACGAGGATAAGCTCACACCTCTGAAAATGAAGCTGAAGGTCAGGGATATCAGATTTTCCTTAACGCTGATTATCCTTGCCGCGTTCCTTTCGGTTGACATAAGGTTTGAGAACCTTTATTCGGTAAACCTCTTGCCGAGAGTGCTCTTTGTGCTGCTTCTCTCTTACGGAGCTACCCGCATTTGTGCACACGTAGAAGGCGGAGTGCGCGCGGTTAAGATTTCCGGCTGCGCCGCAGCAATCCTTTCGCTTGTCGCGTGGGTTGCCGATACACTCTTCTTAACAGCTTACGGCTACGAGGGCATAGCCGCCTCGATGAGCGTGCGTATGCTTTATATCCCGATTACGGTGCTCTATTTTTCAGAGGCTATAGTCACTGTGCTTTTGCTTCTATCCGTCGCATCTCTTATGAAGCGGTTTATCCTTACTAACACAGGAATTTTGCCGACGAGCGACAGATATTCGATTGCCGACAGGGATTATCACCGTGTTTTGACAAGAAATATTTACATTTGGTTCGGTTTCGGCACGGCTTCGGCAGTATCGAAGGCACTTGAATCGCTCTTCCGCGCGTTCTCGAGAACCAAGATTTCGGGAATTGTTGACGACTCCTCGTGGTTTGGCGAGGATGTTACGGGAATGCTCACGGTGGGGCTTGTTCCGTGGTTTGGTGTCGTTTTGTTCGCGCTTTCGGCGCTCTTTATAGGCTACACACTGTATTTATTCAGACTGCTTGGCGACGAGGCTGAGCTAAAATATATTTAACCTGGAGATTTTTATGTCAAAAAGCAAAATCAAAGGAATATCGGTGCTGATTACCTCGGTGCTTCTTATTCTGCTTGGAATTCTGTTTATTGCTTGCACGGCGCACCTCTACCTCACGGGCGGCGCGCGACCTTATTCGCGCGAGAGGGTTGGCGAATATCTTTCACTACTCGCTATTCCCTCGCTTATTACGCTTCTGTCCTGCGTTGTGAGCTTCGTTTTCGTGCTTCTGTTTGGTGAAGAAAAGAGCGAGGCTCGCGCCGACCTTACAGCACCGACGCTTAAGCGGCTTTCGGGAAGGCTCTCACTTGAGGACTGCCCCGAAAAAATCAAGGGCGAAATACTCCTCGAGAGAAAAAAGAGAAAGCTCGCTCTTCTCTTTTCTGCCGTTTTCATTGCGGTATTCTGCATAGTTATGGCAGTATTCCTTCTTAATTTTAAGAGGTTTACTCTCGAGTCCTACAATGCCGACGTAATTGAGGCGGCTCTTATCGTTCTTCCGCTTGCGGTCGGAATTGTCGGCGTTATCTGCGTTAAGTATTATTTTGACAGTGAGAGTAAAAAAAGAGAACTTTTGCTTGTTCGTGAGGGCCTTTCGGCAGGCGCTAAGGCTATCGGTGATACCGAGGCGCGTGAGGAGTGTAAATGCAAGGCTCTTGCCTTCCTTTCAGCCCACAGTGATAAGGTTTTATTGATATCGAGGCTTACTGTTATTGCACTTGCGCTTGTGTTCATCGGTGTAGGTATACTCAACGGCGGTATGGCTGACGTTCTCGGTAAGGCCGTAAGAATATGCACCGAGTGCATAGGACTCGGTTAAGGGGGTGGCTGAATGAAAGCGACTTTAGTTAAAATAAAGAATTGGTTTGTCCGTCACGCACCGACCAAGAGAAGAATTATTCAGCTCTACTCCGCGCTTCTTTTCAACGCGAATATTAAGGGATATATCACGGGTGATATATTCAAGGGGCTCTCAAAGAACGCCTGCACCCCCGGTCTTAACTGCTATTCCTGTCCCGGTGCATTGACCGCCTGCCCGCTCGGTGCATTGCAAAATGCCTTCTCCGAGAGCAGAAAGACAACGCCATATTACATATTCGGTATTATCCTTATATACTGCATAATGTTTGGCAGATGGATATGCGGTTGGCTCTGTCCGTTCGGTCTGTTCCAGGACCTTGTATACAAGATTAAGACACCGAAGCTTAAGAAAAGCAAGGTAACAAAGGCGCTCTCGTATCTAAAATACGTGGTGCTTGTGTTCTTCGTGGTTATTATTCCCTTGGCTTATGCCTTCAGGGATTTCCCGCTCCCCGGCTTCTGTAAGTACATATGCCCCGCGGGAACACTCGGCGGCGCTATCGCGCTTCTCATAAATCCCGCGAACTCGGGCAAGTTCCTTATGCTCGGACCGCTCTTTACCTGGAAATTTGCCTTGCTCGTTTCCTTCACGGTGGCGGCAATATTCATTTACCGAGTGTTCTGCCGCTTTGTGTGTCCGCTTGGCGCGTTATACGGAATTTTCAACAAGATTGCGATTTTCGGCATAAAGCTTGAAAAGAAGGCGTGCATTGACTGCGGCAAATGTATTACGACATGTAAGATGGATATTACGACCGTCGGCGACCACGAGTGCATAAACTGCGGTGACTGTATTTCGGTTTGCCCGACGCAGGCTATCAGCTGGCGCGGCTCGAAAATTATTCTTCCCGATAATGAAATCAAGGCTGCAACAACCGACAAAGAGCGCGAGGCGGCAAGCGCAAGGCTTAAGAAGCGCAAAAAGGTCGTATCTATTATTGTTGCGGCGGTGCTTGCAGCAGTGCTCGCAGGAGCGCTGATTTACGCAAACTTCATTGATAAGCCTACAAAGCCTACGGCAGGCAGCGAAATCGGCGACGCCTGCTACTCTATGGAGCTTGAAATCGTTGACGGTGGCGGCGCGACGGTGAGCGTTGAGGACCTTGCCGGAAAGGTTGTCGTGGTTAACTTCTGGGGCACTTGGTGCGGCCCCTGCAAGGAAGAGCTGCCGCACTTCAACGAGCTTGCAAGCGAGTACAGCGATAGCGTTGTGTTCCTTATCGTGCATACAGATTACACGCGCGACGAGGCTCCTGCTTACATCGCCGAGCACTTCCCCTCCTCAAAGATGCTCTTCGTCTACGACGTTCCTATTCTCAACGAGGACGGCAATGCCACGGGAGATGACAAGTACTTCACCGAGCTTGGCGGCACGTCGGGCTTTTATCCTAGAACTGTAGTTCTCGACATCAACGGCAAAATCACCTTCACAATCGACGGAAAGATTGAGAAGGCGGAGCTTGCCGATGAGATTGACAGAGCGCTTTTGAAAAAGTAAAAAAGCTATGAAAAACGGCATTGTGCACTTAAGCACAATGCCGTTTTTATTTATGTTATTTGTGCGGTAGAAGGCTTGGACGCCATAAAAACCAGCCACAAACAATTGTCACCGAGAGATTTTTATTAACCGCCACCTTTACCATACAGTTTTCGTGAGGGAAATTTGGTGCAGAAATTCGGGTTCTTCGTCCCCAAAGCCGTATAAAAATACGGCGAGCTTGGGCGATGGCGCGGATTTATGCCCAAATTTACCCACGAAAATGAAAGGCAAAGAATTTTCGTGAAGGAAATTTGGAGCATAGGGTTTCGTTCTCGACTAGAAGGCGTAGAAAACTACGTCGATAGGAGAGAACGGAAGGCTATGCCCAAATTTACCCACAAAAATCAGAAGAAGACGGAACGGGCGGCTTCCTTTATCTCTTCGGAAGCTGCGAAAGGAATTCTGGTGGTATATCCTGCTCTTGCTGCCACAATCTGCTTTGTGGGCCATGCGAAGATGTCGCGGTTCCATGCATTTACGGTGTCGTTGTAAAGCTCGCGAGCCGCGGTAATCTCACGCTGAAGATACATATTCTGCTGCATTGCATCAGCAATTTCCTTGTGTGCCTTGAGGTCGGGATAGTTCTCGAACGCAATGTTCACGCTCCTCGATACCTTGTCAAGCTCGCCTGCTACCGCGTTGCGGTCATCATCTGTTGCGGCACTTCCGCTGCGATACTTTGCTATGTTCTCAAAGGTGGTCTTGTCAAGGTCGATAGCCTTGTCAAGAAGGCGCGCGCAGTTCTGAAGCACCATAACCCTCTGCTCAAGATAGTTGTCTATCTGCGAGGCATTGTGCTGAAGCTTCTGCTCGAGCTGCTGGAAGTAGTTCTTCGCTTTTATCTTCATTACGGTAAAGACTATTCCCGGGATTATGAGAAGCACCCAGAGAAGTATCTCGAAGATAAGCGAGCCTACGCCTACCTTTACGGGTATCTGCTTCTTGATTACTCCTACGTCACGTCCCTCGGTTGCTACGGGGTCATTAAGCTCGTCTAACATATTTGCCATTTTTGTTTTCTCCTTTTATGTAAATATTTGTTTTCAAATCAGTGCTTTTATTGCCTCGCTGCCCTCTTTCATATCCTCTGCGAGGGTCGCGTAAAGTCCGTGGTAGACCACACCCGAGGGGCGGTTCTGCCCTGCTCGCTCGGAGAACTCGTCTGCGGAAAGTCCTACTCGCTTTATAGAAATGAAGCACGAGGTTTCTATGGGAATATACTCGAGCCACTGCACGGGCACGCTATGGAACCTTCCGTCTCTGCCGAATACCGTTTCCACGTGCGTTCTCGGAATTGTCTTAAATCCGCGCGAGATTATCTCGGCATTGTCAACGTCACCGTAGCGGTTTACCGCCCGCGCCTTCATTATCACCTCGGTTTCACAGCCGTGCGGGATAAGCGACGGCTCGCGAAGCTTATTTGCAAGCACCTCATACTCGGTCGTGGGATAATTCTGTGTGTGCATACTGACGTATTTTTCAAGGCTCGGTGTCCTCGGCTCGTGGTAGGCGGGGATTGCGAGCAGCGGTGCAATATCGAAATAGACCGCCTTAAAGTAGGAATTATTATAGGCGATAAACTTTTGCCTGATTTCCTTTTCGTCGTGCGAGAAGTAGTTCTCCGTGCGACTGTCAAGCGACATTGCGGCGGTATGCTCCGAGCTGATTATATTAAGTCTTCCGCGCTTTTCAAATATGAAATCGTCGCCGAAGTTCTCCTTATCGAGAAGAAGCCTTCTCGTTTCGGTCTGTGCAAGAGGGGTATAAAGAAGCCTGAACTGCTGCTCATTTGTACGGTTTGTCGCACCGAGAAGCACTTCAAATTCACTGTTTGCAAGCTTTGTAAAGTTCGTTGACGGGTCGTCGTCGGTAAGCGCCTTGCGCTCGAGGTCCTCGAGCTTATCCTCGCCCTTGTTGATTTTCTTCTTAAGCGCTCTGTCCGAAAGGTCGTCGGAGTGCTCGGGAGTTCTCGAAAACATAAGGTCGGGGGCGGCATTGTGTCCAAAGGCAAGCCTTGTGTCGGTTGAATAGTAAGGCTTGGGCTTTGTTACCGAGGCGTGAAGGGTGTCTGTGTGGTGAACGGTACGCATTTTACCCTTGCTGTCGCGCTCGACGGTCGTCCAGCTTATAGTTCTGTAGCCGTGGTAGGTTTCAAGTCCCATTTCCATTTTCTTTGTGGATTCGTAGAGAAAGGGGCTTGTGCCGAGAGTTCCCGAAAGAGTATCTATTACAGATATATCGGGGCTTGTCGGCGGAGAGTATCCAAAGCTCTCCGAGAGGTCGTCGAGTCGCTCGAAATTGAAGGTGTCGTCGAAGCTGATATCGGGCAGCGTCTTTTCAATGAGCCTTTGCGTATCGTAATCGGTAAAGAGGAGTAACAGCGGCTTGACCGTGGCAAGTGCTTCACTGTAGAGTGCCCTTGCGCGCTCACGCTCCTCGTCGAGCCTTTTGTCAAAGTGCTTTATCAGCTTATTTAATTTAAGGAAGATAATAAGCGGCGAGGTGACGGCGAGTGCAACTCCGAGAAGAGCCAGCGAGAGAGAAAGCCAGCCTTCAAGTCCCTCGGCAAGAAGCCCTACGAAAAGAAGGACTATACCGAGAATTGCGGCAATTATCAGAAGCACACGAAGGGTCTTATAGCCCTTAAGCTTCTTATCAAGGCGCCCGACCTCTGCCATACGCTCGTCATATTTTTTGACGGCGGCGGCGTTCCTTTCCTTGTCTATTCCCGATTTCGAGAGAAGGTTGTCGTAGAAGTCCTCGACGTTCTTCTCGTGCAGGTCGCGTGCTGTGCTGTTGTAATAGGAGAGCGGTGACAGGAGCTCTGCGTTCATTTACTTCTCCTTTCCAAATGAAAAGCTAAAAAAGATGGACTGAAGCTGCGAAAAACGGCAAATTTTGTAAACAATTATTTACTTTCAAACACTTTCGGTTAAATCAACGAGAGGTGCGCTCCTCTGTTAAGAGTTACACGCTCTCCGTCTACGGTTAGATAGAGCGTTCTTTTTGAGGGATTAGAGATTTCTCTTTCGCTAATGACAAGAGAGCCTAGCGCGTCCTCGTAATCGAGTATATCGGCAACCGTTCCATAGTAATAATCATTCGGGCGGTCACCGTATTTTCTTGCAAACTCCTCGAGTGCTTCCCACGTGTTGTTCCTTTCAAAGTCCGCCGAGTGTACTCCGAAGGAGAAGAACTTCAGCTTTCCGTCGTCGGGATAGCTCTCGTAAAGCTCCATTACCTCAAGAAGGGTTGTATCGTGTGCGTTGTACGTCCACCCAAAGCGGTCTGAGGGCATATCAAATCCTGTTCTGTCGCGAAGGTCTCCCGTTTTTCTTATATTGGTGTAGCCCTCCTCAATCAGGAAGCTTCTTGCTCCGTCGCTGCCGTTGCCGTGAGGCCAGGCAAAGCTCTTGACCGTACCTTTTCCGAAAATTTTCTCGAGCTCCTCCTTCGTTTCCACGGCAAAGCGCTTATAGTCCTCAAGAGGTGCTATCGCGTGCCAGCCGCGAGGCGGCTCGTAATTCCCCGTATTCTTGCCCCAATAGGTGTAAATGTGAATATTGTATACTCCGTCGGCTATCTTATAGAGATAGGAAATATCGGAATGTGTGGCATCGAAGGGCTTGTCGGAAATCGGAATATTCATTCCCTCTTTTATGACGAGCGCGTGATTTTTACAGTGGTTTGCTATCTCGTAGCCCGAGTAAAGCGCGCGGTACTCCTCGGGGGTGAGCCTGTCGCATCTATGAAGATTGAAGGTACCGAGAATTCCGTGCGGGCGCAGGATATTCAAAAGCTTCGTATCGTATTCTATATTTCCGTCGTCGATTGTGAAGGTTATGGATTTTCTTGTAAAGCCCGGGAAATAGGCCGTATCTATCTTCTTCATTTTACCTCTTTTCGGCTTCGGCGGATTTGTCAGCCGAAGCATTACAGATAAGCCGCATAATAATAAAGTGGCAGCTTGGGTAAATTATTTTGCGTTATAGTAAACAACGCTGCCCGGCTCGACCGAGTGAGTAAGCCATACGTTACCGCCGATAACCGAGCCGTCACCGATTTTGGTATTTCCGCCGAGTATCGTTGCGTTTGCATAGATAATGCAGTCGTTACCGATATCGGGGTGGCGCTTGATGCCCTTGACGGGGTTGCCGTCGCTATCCAGCTCAAAGCTCTTTGCACCGAGGGTAACTCCCTGATAAATCTTAACGCGGCTGCCAATCGTGGTTGTTTCGCCTATTACGATACCCGTGCCGTGGTCGATAAAGAAGTGGTCGCCGACGGTCGCGCCTGCGTGGATATCTATTCCGGTCTTTTCGTGCGCGAACTCGGTCATAAGGCGCGGCATATAAGGAACGCCCATTTTATAGAACTCGTGGGCTATTCTGTAGATTGAAATTGCGTAGAAGCCCGGGTACGAAAGTATAACCTCCTCGGGTGAGCGCGCGGCAGGGTCGCCCTCATAAAGCGCTTCTACGTCGGAAAGAAGAATTTCCTTGATTTCGGGAAGCTTGCCAAACAGCTCAAAGGCAATGCTCTCGGTGTCAACGACAGCAGCCTCGTCAAAAAAGGAGTATGCGGCGCTAAGTTGAAGCTTGAGCGACGAAAGAAGCCTCTCGGCAATTTCCTCACGGCTAAAAGCCTCGTCCCCGTCGAGCATAAAGTAGTCGGGAAACATCAGTGATTGCATACGCTTTACAAGCTTAATCACTTCCTTGCGCGAGGGAACGAGCACGGAGTGCTTTTTAAAATAATGCCTCTGATGCTCGGCTATTTTCTCGAGTCCAAGAAGCGTTTCGTTGATTTTTTCCTCATAAGTCTGCATATAAGCACCTCCGTTTTAAAACATTTTATCACAATACGGCAACATTTACAATACTTTTTTTAATATTTGCGGTCTACTTTTTGCGGGTTTGGTGAATATTATCCTTCCGAGCAGGCAAGAATTTTAACTGTCAGATTAGGAAAGGAAAAAAATGGAATGAAAAACACTGTATTTTATGCTGCCGTGCTGCTTTTTGCCACACTTATGATAGCAGCGCTGCCAACCGATGCCGAGGGGGAAATCTATTCCGACACGATAAGGCTACATATTCTCGCCGAGTCGGACTCCGAAGATGACCAGAAGATAAAGCTTGCCCTTCGCGACAGGCTCCTGTCGGAGTACGGAAGTGAGCTTTCGGGTGAGGAAAGCACCTACTCGGCAGAAGAGAAAATTCTCGGGTTGCTGTCCGAGATTGAGGAGTTCTCTGCGAGGGAGTTAAGGGCTCTCGGTGCTTCGGGAGAGGTGAAGGTGACGCTTACTACGGAGTGGTACGACACCCGCGAGTACGAGGACTTCACGCTTCCCTGCGGTTATTACCGCTCGCTTCGGGTGATAATCGGCAAGGGCGAGGGCAAAAACTGGTGGTGCGTTATGTATCCCCCGCTATGCCTCGATATTGCAACCGAGGACGCGCCCTCTGACGATGCGGTAGGATACACAGACGGAGAAATCAAGCTTATCAGCGACAGAGGATATAACGTAAAATTCAAGATTCTTGAAACAATTTCAAGAAGTTTCAGAAAATTCGGTTGATTTTTGCCTTTTCCTATGGTAAAATAGATTAAAAAGCTATGAGGGCTTATGCTTGACGTGCAGAACGTTGCCCTCGGTACGGAGATAGAAATGGCAAAGCTAGACGGCAAGACAGTAGCCGATAACAGAAAGGCTCGACACGATTATTTCGTGATAGAAACCTACGAAGCGGGAATCGAGCTTTTCGGCACAGAGGTAAAATCGCTCAGAGCAGGTACTGTAAACCTGAAGGACGCATACTGCGAAATTGACGGCGGCGAGCTTTTTGCGCTCGGCGTGCATATAAGCCCGTACGAGCAGGGCAACATTTTCAACAAAGACCCCCTTCGCCCGAAAAAGCTGCTTATGCACAAGAGGGAGATAATGAAGCTCGCAGGACTCGTTTCGCGCGACGGATATACTCTCGTTCCGCTATCGCTCTACTTCAAGGGCTCGAACGTTAAAATGGCGGTCGGTCTTTGCAAGGGTAAGAAAATGTACGATAAGCGCGATGATGCGGCAAAGAGAGATGCTGACAGAACAATTGAAAAGGCTATGAAAAATAGGTTCTGAACACGAAAGAAAAATTAAAGGAAGCAGGGCGACTGTGCTCTGCTTCCTATTTTTGAATAAATTTGACTTTTTTATACTTAAAATAAGTGCGTGGGGTTATAGTCATATCAGGGCTTTATTTCCGCAGCAATTTCGCGTAGCGAGGATATCTCACCGTCGGTGAGCGGGCGGTAGCTCCCCTTCGGGAGTGCGGGGTCGAGCTTGAGGGTCGCCATAGAGAGGCGCTTTAGGTAAATGACCTTTGCACCTGCGTAGCGAACCATTCTTTTGACCTGATGCTTCTTGCCCTCGGTGATTGTAATAAGCCCTGAAACGGCGGGACGAAGAAGCCGCCTTGTGCCGACGCGCGAGAGGTCGTAGTCTATAGGCTCTTTAATCTCGCCGACGGTCCCGTGCTCTAAAATCTCGATTTTAGCGGGGGCGGTTTTATCCTCTCGGTTACGGAAGATTTTAACGCCGTCTAATAGCTCCCCGAGCTTTCCCTCGTCAAGGGTGCCCTCCGCCCAGAAAAAGTAGGTCTTTGAAACCTTGCTCTCGGGCGAGAGGAGCTTATGAGTGAGCGCGCCGTCGTCGGTTATAAGAAGAAGCCCCTCGGTGTCCTTATCAAGTCTTCCGACGGCAAAGTGAGTTGTCCTCATATCCTCGGGAAAAAGGTCCATTACCGTCGGGTGGCGCTCGTCGGTGTTCGCGGTTATAAGTCCGCGAGGCTTGTGAAGCATATAATAGCTGTACAAGGCGGTTTTCTCCTGTTTTGTCAAGCTTTGTTTACTTTTTCGATAATTTTCGGGCTGTTTCGAGCAATTAGCAGTGTTCTCATAGAGTTAAGAATTGCAAGAATTGCAACTCCCACGTCGGCAAATACGGCAAGCCACATATTGGCAAGTCCAAGCGCTCCGAGCACCATAACGAGAAGCTTTACCGCGAGGGCAAAGACTATGTTCTGTTTTGCAATAGAGAGAGTTCTTCTCGCTATTACTCTCGCCTCGGGAATTCGCATAAGATTATCTGACATAATTACAAGGTCAGCTGCCTCAATCGCGCTGTCCTGACCGACGCTTCCCATCGCAATTCCGACGTCTGCACGGGCAAGCGAGGGAGCGTCGTTAATTCCGTCGCCGACGTAGTAAACACCGCCTGCTGACTCGGAAATCAGCTCCTCGAGCCTTGCATATTTATCCTCGGGGGAAAGCTCGGAATATGCCGCGCCGACCTTCAGCTCGTGAGCCACCGCCTCGGCATTCTCGCGTCTGTCGCCCGATAGCATAACGCTACGGCTTACGCCAAGCGATTTCATTGCCTCGAGCGCCGCCTTTGCCTCCGGCTTCACCTCGTCGGAGAGGGTGATAATACCCGAAAGCACACCGTCAACAGCGACGAACACCTCACCCCCCTTCGGAGTGGGAACGGTTGCACAGACTCTTTGCATCAAGGCAGCGTTTCCAACGGCAACTCTCCTTGAGTCTACCGTGGCAATAACTCCCTCGCCTGCAATTTCCTCGCCCTCACTCGGTGCCGCGGCTCTGTCGGAGAGCCCCCTGATTGCATCTGAGAGAGGGTGGTTTGAAATATATTCCGCAGACGCTGCAAGATAGAACAGCTCTTCCCTGTCAAGTCCAAGAGCCGTGACCTCGCTCACGCGGAAGCTGCCCTTCGTCAGAGTGCCTGTTTTGTCAAGGGCTACCGTATCCGCCTTCGCAACTCGCTCAAAGCAGCCGCCGCCCTTAAAGAGTATTCCGCGTGAGGCGGCGCCGCCAATTCCCCCAAAGAATGCCATTGGAACCGATATAACCAGAGCGCAGGGGCAGGAAATGACGAGGAATATCAGCGCACGGTAAACAGACTCGGTGAGAGTAGTGATTTTGAATATAGGAAGAGCTGCTGCAATTATCAGCGCCGCTATAACAACGGCGGGGGTGTAGATACGTGAGAATTTGGTTATAAACTTCTCTTCCTTTGACTTATTGTCAACAGCGTTCTCGACAAGCGAGAGAATTCTCGCGGCGGCGGATTCACCGCTCTCCCGAAGGGTTTTCATTGTCAGAAGTCCGTTGATAATTACCGTTCCGCTCTGTACAGTGTCACCGACTGTGACTGCGCGTGGAAGGGATTCGCCGGTAAGAGCTGAGGTGTCTGTATCGGCACTGCCCGAAAGCACCACCGAGTCAATCGGTACGCGCTCACCCGGGCGAACGACAATAACAGAGCCTACCTCTACGTCTTCGGCATCAACAGTTTCCTCTTTGTCCCCGATTAACACAGATGCCTCGTCGGGGCAAATTTCCATAAGAGCGCGGATTGAGGTGCGAGAGCGGCGCACAGATATATTCTCGAAGGTTTCGCCGACAAGGAAGAAGAGCATTACCGCCGCACCCTCGCTCCATTCGCCGATTATCATAGCGCCAATTGAGGCTATCGACATCAGAAACTTCTCGTCGAGAAGGTCGCGGCGAAATAGTCCTTTCGCTGCCGAGATAAACACGTCATATCCCGACACGGCAAGCGTTACGGCAAAGAGGACGGCCGAAATGATTTCAAGCCCGAGCCTTCCGACAATAGCTGCCGCGGCAAACAGAAGGATACCCGCGCCTATTCTGAATAGCCGCCCCTTCATACCAAGTATAATTTGCTTCATAAACTATTTCCGTATTATTATTGTAAATGCAAAGCAGGCAGTTTTACCGCTCGTTACTTTTCTATTTTAACGCTCTTATCGAACGCGCGCGCCGCGGCAGAGAGCGCCGTGTATGCATCTGCCTCAGAAAGCGAGGTTTCGACGGTGAGCTTCTCGGTAAGGAAGTTAATCTTTGCCGAATCAATGCCTTCAATGCCTTCCATATTCCTTGAAAGCTTTGCTGCGCAGTTCGGGCAGTCAAGTCCTGTAATAGTGTACTTAATTTTCATTTCATTATCTCCTATATGTAAATAATTATTGTCAATTTGTCGAAAAATCACTCTCTGATATGCTCAAGTGCCTTTTCGATAATATCCTTTACGTGGTCGTCAGCAAGGGTGTAAAAGACATTCTTTCCCGACTTTTTGTAGGTTACAAGGTCGCTCTGCCTTAATATCTTCAGCTGGTGTGACACCGCCGATTTCGTCATTCCGAGAGTTGAGGCGATATCGCACACGCACATAGGCTCGCCGTCAATAGCGAAGAGAATAGACATTCTCGTAGAGTCACCGAATATCTTGAAGAAATCCGAGAGGTCGTAGAGTGTTGACTCGTCGGGCATTGCTTCCCGCTTCTTGGCAATCACCTCGGTGTGAAGCTCCTCGCACTCGCAGTCAGGCGCGTTCTTTTCGTATACCTTCATTTTCTTCCCTTCCGTCGCCCGAGGGCGACTCTGCATATAATTTCAGACCTCAGTTTATTTAAAAGCCCGAGATAGTTGAACGGTTGTTCAACTGTTTGTTATAATTATACGCTTTATTTCCCTTATTGTCAATAGGTATTGAAAAATTTTTATTTTTTCGTTGACATATCGCTCGGTTTGTTATAAAATTGTAGTTGTTATTATTTCGGTATACAGTTCTTGTTACTATTCATATATTATATTTTCGGGGGTGCTTTATGAGTAAATGCAGATTTTTAAGCGGAAATATGCTGAAAATAATTGCGGCTGTATCTATGCTTACCGACCATTTCGGGCTTATGTTCTTCCCCTTCGACGTGGAATACCGAATTATCGGAAGGCTTGCGTTCCCGATTTTTGCATTTATGATTGCTGAGGGGGCTAAATACACGAAAAACAGAATAAGGTACTTTTTCTCGATTTTCTTGCTCGGAGTTATCTGTCAGTCGGTATACAATTCCTTCGATTACGGCGCGATATACAATAATATACTCCTGACCTTCTCGGTGTCGATACTGCTGATTTACCTTCTCGACCTCTTTAAGGGTGCTATGCTTTCAAAGAACCCCGAGCCGAAAAGAACGGCATTATTCGGTGTGCTCTTTATTCTTGCGGTTGTCGCAGTCTACGTACTTAACAATCTGCCTGTCAAGATGAGGTTTGACTACGGATTTGCAGGCTGTATGATACCCGTTATGATTTCGGCTTTTGATTTTCACGGGCTTTCTGCGCCTGACATTCTCTCAAAGCTCGACTGCCTACCCGTGCGGCTTATTATGCTCGCTCTTGGGCTCTTAATGTTCATTCCCGACGCTCCGAGCTACCAGTGGTATGCGCTGCTCGCTCTTATTCCGCTTGCGCTCTACTCGGGAAAGAGAGGCAAGTACAATATGAAATATTTCTTCTATATCTTCTACCCGACTCACCTTGTGCTGCTGGAGGCACTGTATATTCTTTTCAGATAAAAAAAGACCGCGGAGCTCAGAGCTCCGCGGTCTTTCTCGGTTATTATTTCAGCGCGACGTCTTAGGCGCCGTTAGCTTTCGCAATAAAAATCAAGCGGTAACGCGTGATTTTGCCTTACGCCTTGAAGCCCTCGAGCTTTGCAAAAAGCGCGTCTGCGTTATCGGTGTGCGCGATAAGGTTGATGGGCGAGAGAAGGTCGAGAGAAAAGATACCCATAATCGACTTTGCATCAATAGTGTATCTTCCCTGAACAAGGTCTACGTCATAATCTACAAGGATAACCTCGTTTACGAAGTTCCTGATGTCCTTAACGGTGGTAAGGGTGATTTGCATCTGTTTCATTTTTTCGTTCCTTTCGAGAGTTGTTATTTTTTCTGCATTTAGTATAGCAAATTTCAGAGGGAATGTCAACAGTGAGGGAGAATTTTTCGGGTTTTTTTCTTTATTTTTCAAAAAATTTCAAATTTTCCCGATTAGTTCTTGAATTGTTCAAAAATATGGTGTATAATATAGTGAACTAATATTGTCACAGGGCAAAAATCCTTGTGTGACACAGAAAGGTGAAAATAATATGTTTAATTTCTTGCTTGAAGGAAATGCAAGCGGCGGTTGGATTTACATCGTAATGATTGTTATCATTATTGCTATGTTCTTCTTTATGAGCCGTTCGCAGAAGAAGAGAGACAGAGAGGCTCAGCAGATGCGTGATTCTCTTGCGGTAGGTGATGAGGTTACCACCATCGGCGGTATTATCGGTAAGGTTGTATCCATTAAGGAAGAGACCTTCGTGCTTGAGACCACCAAGGATAAGACCAAGATTCGCTTCCTTAAGGGCGCTATCCGTTCTATCGACGTTAAGATGGCTGACGTCGCGGCTTCGGTTCTCGAGACCAAGGCTGCAGAGGCAGCTGCACAGGAGACTCCCGCTGAGGTAGAGGCTCCCGCTGAGAGCACCGAGGAAAACAAGTAATTGTCATAAAAATCAAATCTCCCGAATAGTCTTTACAAAGAGAACTTATTCGGGGGATTTTTTTATGTCAAAGAGGAAAGCTGTTCGCGGTCGCTCCGCTATGCGTATTCTGCTATTGAATTTTCTCTGGTCGGCGGGTATTTTGCTCGTATTTTCGCTTATTTGCACATTTATTCTCGGAATGCTGGAGAATCCGACCGAGAGTCTGGGACTGTATTCGCTCGTGACGCTACTCGTTTCGGCTTTGGTCGCGGGATTTGTTTGCAGGAGAAGCTCCGGCACGCTCGGGGCGGCTCTGCTCTCGCTTTTACTCACTGTTATCGTGATGATGCTTGTAGGCGTTATCATTTCGGGCGGCAAGCTCACGCTTTCGGCAGTTATGAATTACCTCTGCTATTTCGGTGCCGGGCTCGTCGGCGCAGCGATTAAGAGAAAGTGATTTGGTGTTCGGTTTAACAGTTTGATTGCAAACTTGGCATTCTGTTATAGCTGCGTATTTGATTATTAAAAGCAAGAGCCTCGCGGAAAGCGAGGCTCTTGCTTTGGTTTTAGTGTAGAGGCTTTCGTTCTCCGACTGCAAGCCGTAGAAGGCTACGTCAAAGAAGGAGAACAGAAGCATATACCGAAAGAAAACTAATCAGAAGTTGAAATAGGCTTTTGCGTTTTCATACGCTATGCCCTTGACAATCTTCTCAAGCTGAACGTAATCAGCAGGATACTCGCCCTCGTCTACCCATTTGCCGATGAGGTTGCAGAGTATTCTTCTGAAATATTCGTGACGGGGATAGGATACGAAGGAACGGCTGTCGGTGAGCATTCCTACGAACGCCGAGAGCATACCGAGGTTTGCAAGCGCCTGCATCTGCGCCTCCATGCCGTCGCGCTGGTCATTGAACCACCAGCCCGAGCCGAACTGAATCTTGCCTGCGGTGGGTGCTGCCTGGAAGCAGCCGAGCATCGTTCCGAGAACGTAGTTGTCCTTCGGGTTAAGGGTGTAAAGAATTGTCTTGGGAAGGCACTCGGACATCTCGAGGTGATTCATAAAGGCTGCGAGGTCCTCTGCAATAGCGAGGTCGTTAATCGAGTCGAAGCCTGTATCGGGGCCGAGCTTATCGTACATTCTTCTGTTATTGTTACGAAGCGCACCGATATGAAGCTGCATTGCCCAGCCGTACTTAACGTATTCCTCGGCACAAGCCTTAAGCATTGCGGTCTTGAAGGAGTCAATCTCCTCCTTGGTAAGAGTTTCGCCTGCCATTCTCTTATTGAAGGCAGCCTCTGCGTCGCCTACTGCGTAGGGAACGTACTCGAGCGCGTGGTCGGAGAGGCGGCAGCCGTAGCTGTTGAAGAATGCAATTCTGTCCTTAATCCAAGCGACAAGCTCGCCGTAGGTCTTAACGCCTACCTGCTCGACGTAAGGAATAAAGGTTTCCTTGCCTATCTCAACCGCCTTGTCGGGACGGAAGGTAGGAAGAATTTTTGTAGAGAAGCCGCGAAGCGCCTTGTGATACTCGAGGGTATCAATGGGGTCGTCGGTAGTGCAGATAACCTCTACGTTCGAGCGCTTGATAAGCTCCTGGGCGCGGTATTCGGGCTTTGCGAGAAGCTCGTTACACTTATTCCATATTCTCTCGCAGCTCTCCTCGTTGAGGGTTTCGTCGATATCAAAGTATCTCTTAAGCTCGAGGTGTGTCCAGTGATAGAGGGGGTTGCCTATGAGTCTTGGGAGAGTTCTTGCGAACGCCTTGAACTTCTCGTACTCGTCAGCGTTACCCGTGATATACTCCTCGTCAACTCCTGCGGTACGCATCTGACGCCACTTGTAGTGGTCGCCGCCGAGGAAGAGGTCGAAGGCATTCTTGAACTGATAGTTCTCTGCTATCTGCTTCGGCTGAAGGTGGCAGTGATAGTCGATTATAGGAAGGTCCTTAATCATATTGTAAAGCTTTTTTGCAGGCTTGTTCTTAAGCATAAAATTATCGTTTATGAAGCTCATAGCGTTACTCCGTCCTTAAATATTGAAATTTCTCTGTAATCGTGAATTTCGTTCTGGGTTTCCTTGCCCTCTGCAACACTGATAACGTACTCGAAGAGCTCGTCGGTGAGGGGGTTACCCTCGAGGGTGGGCGAGGCATCGAAGTCAATCCAGTTCTTCTTGCGCTCTGCAAGAGAGTGGTTGGTTGCAATCTTTACAGTGGGCACGGGCGCGCCAACGGGAGTTCCTCTGCCCGTCGTAAAGAGAATGATATGCACGCCTGCCGCCATAAGGTTGGTTATCGCGACTATGTCGTTACCGGGGCCGTTAAGGAGCGAAAGTCCGTTCTTTGTGAGGGTGTCGCCGTAATCGAGAACGTCAACGACCTTTGAAAGTCCGCCCTTCTGAACGCAGCCGAGCGACTTCTCCTCGAGGGTGGTGATACCGCCCTTCTTGTTTCCGGGCGAGGGATTCTCGTAGATTACCTGATTGTGTCTTGTGTAGTAATCCTTGAAATCGTTTATAAGCCTTACGGTCTTGTCGAATACCTCTTTATTCTCGCATCTCTGCATAAGCAGATGCTCTGCGCCGAACATCTCGGGAACCTCTGTGAGAACGCAGGAGCCGCCGTTTGCTATAACCTTATCGGAAAGTCTGCCGACAAGGGGGTTTGCGGTAATTCCGCTATAGCCGTCGCTTCCGCCGCACTTGAGGCCTATGCGGAGCTTGGATACGGGAACGGGTGTTCTGACAAACTTCGCAGCATACGCCTTAAGCTCGTCGATAAGTGCAATTCCCGCAGCGATGTCGTCGTCGGCATCCTGGGTGTTAAGGAACTTGACTCTGTCGGGGTTATACTCGCCGAGAACCTTCTTGAACACCTCTATATTGTTGTTCTCACAGCCGAGGCCGAGAACGAGAACGCCTGCGGCGTTGGGGTGGTTCACCATACCCTTAAGAATCTTCTGCGTTACGGTCTGGTCGTCACCGAGCTGCGAGCAGCCGAAGGGGTGCGGAAAATACCTTGCTCCCGTAAGCTCTGCGAGTCTCTGGGACACCTTATTTACACAGCCGACGGTGTTTACAATCCAGATTTCGTTTCTGATACCGACGTCGCCGTTCTCGCGTACGTAGCCCATAAAGGTTATTCCGGTATTCTCCTCGGGAATATCGTGGAAGGTGGGCTCGTATGTATACTCAAGGTTGCCCGAGAGGTTAGTCTTTACGTTATGGGTATGTACGTGCTCGCCTGCCTTGATATCCGAGGTTGCGTGGCCTATGGGGTTGCCGTACTTGATAATATTCTCGCCTGCCTTGATGTCGCGTAGCGCGTACTTATGGCCGTCGGCAAGGTTTATATCTACGTTGTCAAGCTTGTTAATAATCATTTCAGTTCCCTTTACTTTATATACTTCTCAACCTCGGGAAGAAGACGTGTGAGGTCCTCGCCCCAAAGCTTGTCGTTTGCGAGTATTTCAGCGGTTGTAGCATTCTTCATAAACTCGGCTACCTCGGGTGCATCGTTTACCATATCGGTCTTATAGAACTCGATAAGCTTCGCAAAGGAGAAGAGGAGAGTTTCGGGCATCTTGCCGTATCTCTTTATGTACTCGAGAATAGAGGGGAGAACTCTAACCTTGAACTTGGATACCGAGTTGAGAGCTATAGAGGAGAGGTAATGCTTGATGTAGGGGTTGCCGAAGCGCTCAAGCACCGAGTTTGCGTAGGAGAGAAGCTCCTCGCGGGGAAGGTCGAGGGTGGGAATTATCTCGTCGAACACGCACTTTCTGATATGGGCGTTCATTACCTCGTCGTCGATGCAGCTCTTGACGGTGTCAAGTCCCGAAAGAAGCGCGTAGGGAACGAGAGAGGTGTGTGCGCCGTTGAGAATTCTTACCTTTCTTGTGCGGTACATCTCGAGCTTGTCGGGGGTTACTATTACGTTGAGGCCCGCCGAGGAGAAGGGGAGCTCCTTCTCGATATCGAAGTCGGTTTCGATTACCCAGAGGTGGAAGAACTCCGAGGTGTTAACCATATTGTCCTCGTATCCGAGCTGCATATCCTCGCCCTTCGGGTAGCCTGTGTTGATACGGTCAACGAGAGTGTTGGTGAACACGTTCTTCTCGTTTACCCAAGCCTTGAAGTCCTCGGAAAGTCCCCAGAGGTCTGCATACTTAAGCACGCACTTCTTAAGGTTGTCGCCGTTTCTGTCGATAAGCTCGCAGGGAAGGAAAATAAATCCGTCAAGTCCCAGCTCGAAGCGGCGCTTAAGAAGAAGAGTTACCTTTGCGGGGAAGGTCTTGGGGGGAGCGTCCGTAATCTTATCCTCATCCGAGAATACTATGCCCGACTCGGTGGTGTTCGATACCACAAAGCGCATCTCGGGCTGCTCGGCAAGCGCAAGATATCCCGCAAAGTCCTCGTAGGGCTTAACGCATCTCGATATTACGTCAACGAGAGTCTTGTCAACTCCCTCAACGCCTCTGATTACGTGGGTATATACGCAGTTCTGTGCGGAGAGCATATCGCACATTCCCTGCTCTATCGGCTGAACGACTACAACGCTGCCGTTGAAGTCGGACTTCTCGTTTACCTTCTGAAGCATCCAATCAACGAAGCCGCGAAGGAAGCCGCCCTCACCGAACTGAATAACCCTTTCGCATCTCGCAGTCTTTTCAAAATTCATCTGTTTATCCTCACTTTTTGAAAAATATTTGATTTCTCACCTATATTATAAATCAACAAAATCATAATTGCCTTGAAATCTTTGATTTTTTATCGGCTTTTTCGAGAAAAATCTTGATTTTTTTGATTATTTGTGCTAACATAGATACAGAACAGTAAAAATAAATGCGAGGTGGTATACGATGGCTCAACTAAGGTTGCCCGACGGGTGGACGTTTCTTATGAACAACAGGCGGCACACCGGTAACGTTATGCACTCGCATCACTATCACGATATTCTCGAGATATACTATATGGCAAGCGGAAAGTGCAGTTACTTTATAGACGGCAAGTCCTACGAGGTGCTGACAGGCGACGTTGTGCTTATTCCCGAGGGGGTTATTCACAAGACCATATACGGCACAGAGGAGCATTCGAGAATACTGATAGAATGCTCGGGACATTTCGTGCCCGACGAGGTGCGCGGAAGGCTTGGAACTATGCTCCATCTCTACCGAAATCCGACGGTGTCGCGTGACGTGCACGCGCTCCTTAAGAATATCGAGGCGGAGTACAGAAATCCCGACGAGTTCACGCCCTCGGCGCTGCTCGCTCATATGCACCTGCTATTTTATTTCCTCGTCAGAAATCAGCACCTCGCAAGCGCCGACGACAAGAAAAATCCTCTGATAGAAAACGTCGTCAGCTACATAAAAAAGAATTTTGCATCGGATATCACCCTTTCCTCTGTTGCAAAGGAGCATTTCGTGAGTCCCGAGCACCTCTCGCGCAGCTTCAAGCGCGGCACGGGCTTCGGATTTAACGAATATCTGACGCTCGTCAGGCTCCAGCACGCCGAGTACCTCCTGAAGGAAAGAAAGCACGAGAGCATCTCGAGCATTGCATACAGCTCAGGCTTCAACGACTCGAATTATTTCTCGGACAAGTTCAAGCGGGCGTACGGCGTATCGCCGCTTAAATACAGCAAGGATTACAGATAAAACCGCCTCACAAGGCGTATATTATAAGGAGAAAACAATGGATATTCGCACAATTATGGGAGATGAAAACGAAAAGCCGCTTGACAGGCTGGTATCAGACGGCGGCTTCACCGGTATTTTCAGAACTATCGCCTGCGTTGGCGACAGCCTTGCCTCGGGTGAGTTCGAGGTTAAGCGCGTAAGCGACGGAACAACAATGTACCTTGACCGCTACGACTATTCGTGGGGACAGTATATCGCGAGAATGGCGGGCTCTACCGTTTACAACTTCTCAAAGGGCGGTATGACCGCAAGAGAGTATATGCAGTCGTTTGCAAACGCTAACGGCTTCTTCCGTCCCGAGCTTGCAGCGAACGCATATATTATCGCGCTCGGTGTCAACGACCTGCTTAACAGAAAGTGGGAGCTTGGCTCGATTGACGATATCGATATGAATGACTACAGAAACAACAAGGACACCTTTATCGGTAACTACGCGGCAATTATACAGAAGTATAAGGAGATTTCTCCCGACGCGCGCTTCTTCCTCGTTACTATGCCCACCGGCAGATCTGCAAGCTGCGACGAGCTTGTGAAGGCACACAGGGATACGATGCTGAAGTTTGCCGAAATATTCAAAAACACCTACGTTATAGATATGTTCACCTACGCACCGACGTACGACGCGGAATTCAAGAAGAATTTTTATCTCAACGGACATATGAACCCTATGGGATATCTTCTCACTGCCAAATTCTTTACGTCCTACATTGATTACATAATCAGACACAATATGCCCGACTTCAAGGACGTCGGACTTATGGGTATTGAGTACGACAGAAGCAAGCTTTGATAATCAAAAATACAAAAGTATAGAAAAATCAGCACCGCAAAGACCGACTCCACTCGAGCCGTATGCGGTGCTGTTTTTTGCCTTGTTTTGTGCTTTTTGCTAGGTTTTGTTTACAAAATCCGCGATTTTATAGAGGTGCGCCCTACCCTCTGTGCCTATACGTTCGATTATTCCGTGGGTTAAGAGGAGCTTCTTTGCAAAGCTCGTCTTTCGCGATTGAAGCCCGAGTGCGCGTGAAAGAGCTGACGAGGTAAAGGTCGTACAAAGCCCTTCGGGAAGAAGCTCGCATAGCTCCTGCGGTGAGCGAAGGTCAACTACGTCGGCTATGGCGGTGGGAATTTTGTTGAGCTTCGTTGCGCGACGCTTTCTGTCAGCTCCGTATCCGTCGAGCAGCTTATATTCGTCGGCATCAAGCATTACTATTCTAATTAGAAGATTTTCGTTTCCGAGAAGCTCCGAGATTGAGGATAGCTCGGGCAATGCGTCGGAAGGTCTTCCTCGCCTCGGTGAGCGCCGCTTTTCGGATAGCTCCCCCGACTCGGGGTCAAGCCAGGCAAGGCTTTTTTCGCGGATTATGGGAATAATTACCGTTACCTTTTCCGTGGGAAGAAGCTTTTTCAGTTTCGGTAGAAGCTTTATAAGGCTTCCCGTCTGTATTTCTGTTATGCCGCGCTCGTTCTTGATATCCGCAACGCTGCCGAGGTGCTTTACCTCGTGGTACTCTTCGCGAGGCTCGACGGTGTATTTAAGAACCCTGTGAAGCAGCTTTTCGGATAGCGTTCCGACGCCCTTCTCTACACTGAATTCCGACAGTGCCGAGGCTCGTGCCGACTGAAAGCGCGAGGTGTACTCGGCAAGTACAAGGTCATTCCTCATTGACAGAGGGAATTTGGGTAACGTCTACCCAAGCCTCGGGAGAGGTTGCAAGCTCAAGCTCCGATACTGTAAGCTCTACCGCGCTGCTTGCCGTTCCCGCCGCGGGATATACGACGTCGAAGCGGCGAAGCGAGCCGTCAAGGTAGACCTTTACTCCCGAATTAATTCCAAAGGGGCAAACTCCGCCGACGGCGTGGCCGACGAGGGCTTCGACCTCATCGTGAGAAATCATTTTAGCCTTTGTATGGAAGTTGTCCTTGAATTTTCTGTTATCGATTTTTGCATCTCCGGCAGCTACGACAAGTATAGCTCCCTCGGGGGTAAGAAAGGACAAGGTTTTGGCAATTCTCGCTTCCGATGTACCGAGTGCCTCCG
The DNA here is from genome assembly GCA_017472305.1 of Clostridia bacterium. Lineage (GTDB taxonomy): Bacteria > Bacillota > Clostridia > Oscillospirales > CAG-272 > UBA1740. The sequence continues at coordinate 39,761 of JAFUQP010000020.1, forward strand.
CAGCAAGCGCCACGGTTGCGCTGGATACCTCAAAAAGTCTTATTCTATCCCCGAGCCCGAATTTTTCAAGATGCTCCTTTGCTCTTTCGTACGACATTTCTTTCTCCTTTTGGGCGTTGCCCTAAAACGTTTAGCATACGTATTATACACCCGAGGGGAGTGTTTGTCAAGCTATGAATATTTTTCCCTTCGGTGGCAAAGAATAGTAAGGAATTATCCGTCACACGACGGCACTCAGGAGAGGAAAAATGAAAAAGTTTGTTGCAATTCTGCTTTCTGCCTTGATTTTGACAACCGTTGTTTACACATCAGCTTCTGCGAGCGGTAGCTTCGGGTATGCTATGGAGGTTCTCTCGGAGGAAGTTACGCTTATTAAGACAGGACTTTTCGGCAAGAAAATCACCTTCAGCGACTCCGACTTCAAGTCGGCACTGTGTCTATCCGACTTTGATAGTATCACGGTAACGAAAATTCCGCCCTCGACAGAGGGGACGCTTTTTGCCTCGGGTAGGCGGGTAAAAGAGGGGCGCGTTATCAGCCGCAGGCATCTCTCGACGCTTGTGTTCGTTCCCGCGAGCGATGCTGTAAGTGAGTCGAGGTTTCTCTTTAGTGTCGAAGGGTATGCTGGTGGCGAGGAAATCGAGTGCGTTCTGAAATTCATTGACAGAGTGAATTACGCACCTAAAATCGACGCGGCGGTTTCTGCGGCTTCGGTGAAAACGCAGGAGGGCATATCGGTTTACGGAAGGCTCGACGGAGAGGACCCCGAAGGTGACGGACTCGAGTTCATTATCGTCACCTATCCTAAGCGCGGTACGGTTGACATTATTGATGCCGCCACGGGACGCTACACTTATACTCCCGAGGACGGCTACACAGGCTCCGACAGATTCACCTACGTTGTGCGCGACGAGTACGGCAACTATTCTGAGCCTTGCTCGGTCAGTCTTCGGGTCAGCGCGAGAATGTGCGAGGTTGACTACTACGACATGGAGGGTCGCGAGGAATACAATGCGGCTGTTGCTATGACGGCTATGGGGATTATGGACGGCAGAGTGCTTGGCGACGGCAACTACTTTGAGCCGGACAAGGCGCTTTCGCGCGCGGAGTTTCTGTCTGTTGCAATGAAGGCGTCGGGGATAAAGGCAGACAGCACTCTGTCGGCAAGCTTCTTTGACGACGACGGTGAAATTCCCCCTGCCCTTCGCGGCTACGTTGCGACGGCGCAGAGGCTTGGTATTATTGTTGGCGACTTTAAGGACGGGCAGCTTCTCTTCTCGCCGAATGGGGAAATTACGAAATACGAGGCGGCGAAGATTATGTGCGCGCTTCTCGGTGCTGAAGGCGAGGGCGAGGAAAGCGTGTTTGCCGAGGAGAGCGTGCCCGTATGGGCAAGGAGTGCCGTCGGTGCAATGCGCTCTCTGGGAATTTTCGACGCAGACTCCCCCGAGGACCTTTCGGAATCGGTGACACGTGCCGACGCGGCAAGATATCTTTATAAGCTGAGTGAGATAAAGTAAGAAAATGCAGGGACAGAGATTGCCGTAATCTCTGTCCCTTATAATTTTTATCCAATGTATACATTATATAACGTGAAAATCTATATGTCAAGAGATTTTTTGAATTATAATGTAGACATTAACTAATGCAAGGAGCAGATTATGCATTTCAGAATAGATGAAATACTTAAGGAGAAAAACAAAACCCGCTATTGGCTTTACATTCAGCTTGGATTAAGCTATCAAAACTTCAAGAAGCTTGTTGAAAACGAAACAAGCGGAATAAGATTTGAAAATCTGAAGGCGATTTGTGATATTCTGGAGTGTACTCCGAACGATTTGTTTGTTGAGTACCATAATAAATAAATCTATGCAACTTTCCTGCGTTACTTTAGTTTTGGCTTGTCCCCCTCTTTCTGAGGGGGATTTTTTTTGACAATTTAATTTCAAGACGGTGGATTATTATCCTATGAAGAAATTTGATTATTTTAAAGGAATGCAGCCGTGAATAATTATACAGTAGTAATTTATCAAATTATTATTAACTTGAAATTGCAATAATGATATACTATTGATGTCCGAGAAATCGGACAATAAAATAATGGTTTTCGGGAATTAGTTCTGAAAGCGCAGAAGCGCGTATGGCAAAATGCCATACGCGCTTCTTTTTTTTAAAAAGGATTTTAGATTTTAGGGCGCTCGAGCTCGAGGAGTATTCTGCATATCTCGCGGGGTAGGTCGGACGGCGTTACGCCGTAGCTTGAATATACCCCTGCGAGGTTGTCGCCTGCTCTGCCGTGGATATAGGCGGCGAGGGCGGTTGCTTCTATCGGTGACTTTGAATAGGATAGTAGCGACACGAGAAGCCCTGCGAGGACGTCGCCCGAGCCTGCCTTTGCAAGGGCAGACGAGCCTGAGCCGTTTATATACAGATGCTCGCCGTCGGTTATGACGGTTGCCGCGCCCTTAAGGAGAAGGATGCAGGAGTTTTCCCTTGCGTACTTCATTGCTACCGAAATTCTGTTGTCCTGTATTTCGCCGACCGAGAGCCCCGAGAGTCGGGAAAACTCGAGCGGATGAGGTGTAAGTATTACCGTGCGGGGAGAATCCTTGATAAGCTCCGCACCTCCGTAGAGCGCTATCGAATTTATCGCATCGGCATCGAGGATAAGAGGCGAGCCCTCGGACGAAAGAAGTGCGCAAGCGAGCTCCGCAGTTTTTTCCGAGGTGTCAGAGCCCGAGCCGATAAGCGTTGCGGAGCTTTCACGCGAGAGCCTTACGGCTGCTTCGGTGTCCTCACGGTGCTTTACGTATATAGCCTCGGGAAAGCGCGAGAGAAGCTCACCTCTGAGGCTGTCACAGCCGAGGTAGGTTACCCTGCCTGCTCCCGAGCGGAGCGCGGCTTCAAGAGAAAGGTATGCTGCCCCTTTATATTTCTCACTGCCGGTTATGACAAGTGCCTTGCCGTAGGAGCCTTTATTTGTATTATCGGGACGGGTTGGGAGAGTTCTCCGCGCCCAATCGTTATCCGTCAGTGTTGAGTTGAAGCCGAAGCGCGAGGCAAGCTTCTCCCGCGGAAGCCCGAGCTCGGAGAGAACAACCCTGCCGCAGTACGCCTTCGCGGGATAGGAAACGAGTCCGGGCTTTATATATGATAGCGCGACGGTTACGTCGACAGAAAGAACGCTATCGTTTATACTGCCGTCGTCGGGGTTTACTCCCAGCGGAAGGTCAACTGCGACCTTTCTTGCGGTAGAGCGCTTGATTATAGATATAAGGTTTTTCTCACTCTCCGAAAGCTCGCCCGAGTAGCCTACGCCGAATATCGCGTCTACTATACAGGAAACCGTGGCAAGACTTGCGGAAAGCTCGTCTGCCGTCGGGAGCTTTTTTATCTCTCCGCCAAGACGGATAAACTCACCGAGAAAGAATTTGCCCTCCTCGCTTCTCTGCCCTTTTCCGAAAACGTCATAGACGGTTACCTTATATTCGTTTAGCAGAAGGCAAGCCGCGGCATATCCGTCACCGCCGTTATTTCCCTTTCCCGCGAAAACAGCTACCTCGCCGCCGAGGGGAGTCAGCTCTCTGACCGCCCCTGCAACCGCCTTGCCGCTCTCTTCCATAAGATGCCTTGCGGGAATGCCCAGCACACTTACAGCATATTCGTCAATCTTCTTTATCATATATGAAAGAGCAAGCTCCATATTTGCCTCCTGCTTATCGCCTATCACTGATGCTCGGTTATTTTATCAATTGTTTTGGCATTATTTTACCACAAACAAGCAGCGTTTTCAATAATTTTAGCCAAAAATAACAAAAAGTATTTACAAAGGATATTTTTTGTGGTAAAATACAATAAAGGAAACGCATTATGCTTTTCTTCGCCAATTCCACAGAAGGAGAATCCCAATGTCCAAGAAGGTTATCATTACAATTGCACGTCAGTTCGGAAGCGGAGGCCGCGAGATAGGCGAGAGGGTTGCCGCAGCTCTCGATATTCCGATTGTTGACAAGGAGCTTATAAAGGATGCCGCAGAGCGCGGAAATCTGCACGAGGACGTAATCAAGAAGGCCGACGAATCTGCTGCTAACAGCCTGCTTTACACCCTTGCTATGGGCTCGAATATTCTCGGCACTACTATGCACTTCGGTTATAAGATGCCGCTTAACGACAAGCTCTTCATTCTCCAATCCGAGGCTATCAAGGAATATGCCTCGAAGGGTAGCTGCGTAATTATCGGCAGATGCGCCGACTACGTGCTTCGCGACGAGGAAAATATTCTCCGTCTGTTTATCTACGGCGACCTCGACCACAGGCAAGCGCGTGTTGCCGAAAGGCACCCCGAGCTTAAGTCCAACCAGATTATAGACGTAATCAACAAGACCGACAAGCGCCGCTCCTCCTACTATAATTTCTATACAGGTAACAAGTGGGGCAAGTACGATAACTACGATATGGCTATAAACTCCTCTACTCTCGGTATCGACGGTACGGCTAACCTTATCGTCGCTATGGTCAAGGAGCTTGTCAAGGATTAATTTATAAAATATATACGGCAATCAGATTTCCCATAGCGGATAGTCCGGTTGCCGTATTTTTATCTCTTTTTGTCGGGTTTTGTAAATTTTGTTTGCTTTTTAGGTCAAAGATGCTCCTTTTGTCCGCCGATACAGACGGACAGTAAAATTACTTCAGGACAAATCCATCGGGGGTATCGGTGATGCCCAAGGAGAAGTGCGTGCGGTGAAGCGCGGCCATATACTCAAGGTCGCGCACTGCCACGGTTTCCGTCGCGGAGTGCATTGCCAGCTGCGGAATACCGATATCGACAGTGGGGACGGGCACCTTTGTGGTTGCGATTGCTCCGAGAGTTGAGCCGCCGGGCATATCGGCGCGGTTGCGGTAATTCTGAAGCGGAACGCCCGCCTTCTCTGCTATGAGCCTTACCGCGGTATCCGAGGCGAGCCCTGTGACGTAGCGTTTATTCGCGTTATACTTGACCGCAACGCCGCGACCGAGTGTGGGAGTGTCCTCTGCATCTGAAAGCTCCGGGTGATTTGGGTGAAGGGCGTGAGCATTATCCGCGCTCAGCATAAGGCTATCGTGAAGGCGCGCGCGAAGCGAGCCCTCGTCGCCCGAGATAGCGAGAAGAGTATCGTGAAGGAAGGTAGATGCCGCGCCCTCTGCGGTTGCAGAGCCGACCTCCTCGTTATTGAAAACGGCAAGGACGGGAACGAAATTTCCATTTTCCTCTGCCGAAAGGAAGCCCGAAAGAGCCGCGTAAACCGAGGATAGGTCGTCAAGGCGAGGCGAGAGGATAAGCGAGCCGTCAAGACCGACGAGCCTTGGCTCATCACAGTTATAGAGATACAGCTCCGTCGAGATAATATCCTCTTCCCTTACGCCGAGCTTTTCCGCTATAGCCGAAGTAAGCGAGGCGCGGCTCTCGATATCGCCGACAATCGGCAATAGGTCCTTTGCGGGGTTAATCTTTATTCCGTCGTTGACTGTGCGGTTTAGGTGAATTGCTACACTCGGTACAGTTGCGACTGCCCTCTCAAGGTCAACGGGCATAATTTTCGCGCCACACTCGGTGCGTACCGAGACAGCTCCCGCAACAGAGAGAGGTCGGTCAAGCCAAGAGTAATATATTGCGCCGCCGTAGACCTCTGTCGAGAGCCTTGCGTAGGGCTTGTTTTCCTGATATTTTACGGCGAGGGCGGGGTTGTCGGCGTGAGAAGCCGAAATCATAAAGCCGCCCTTACCTTTTCCGCGGAAGGCGATAATCGAGCTCTGACCGCGAATAACGAAGTGCTTTGCGCCGTCTGAAAATCTCTCGTATTCACGCTCCGAAAGCTCGGTATAGCCCGCCTCTGTCAGTATCCTTTTTATTTCCCCCACGGCTAGATTTGCTGTGGGGGATTTTTTTACAAAATCAAAAAAATTCTTCATTTTTCCGTCCTTTCGCTTGCGAGGCGTGTTTCATTGTTGCGGAAGCAAAAAAAGCACCTCGCCTCTGAAATACTCCGCTGCGGTCGCGAAGCTTGTAAGCCCTTTGGCTATTCGTTTATATATATTTTACATCCTTTTTATCCAAAAGTCAACTTTAGCCTTGAAAAAATCCCGCGTTTGTTGTAAAATATATATGTACGTAACAAATTCGTCTGATTTATAGGGGGACCTTATGATTGATTTTTCCGACCTCGGGTGTGCCGAGGCGCCGCTTTCGCTCTTCGAGGAGTTTACGAAAATTCCACGCGGCTCGGGTAACACATCACTTATTGCCGAGTATCTTGTAAATTTCGCAAAGGAGCGAGAACTTTTTTACTACCGCGACTCCTCTGACAACGTCGTTATAAAAAAGCCTGCGACTTGTGGCTACGGGAGCCGTCCTACGGTTATAATACAGGGACACACCGATATTGTCTGCGAGAAAAGCGCGGAGTCGGATATTGATATGGAGAAAGAGGGCCCGCGCATTTTTCGCGACGGCGACCTTCTTCGTGCCGACGGCTCAACGCTCGGTGCTGACGACGGCGTTGCTATCGCCTACGCGCTTGCAATTCTTGACTCAAAGGATATTCCCCACCCCGAGATTGAGGCGGTGTTCACAAGCGACGAGGAAATCGGACTTATCGGTGCTTCGGCACTCGACTGCTCGACGCTCGGCGGCAAGGTTATGATTAATATTGACTCCGACGAGGAAGGGGTGTTCACCGTTGGGTGCGCCGGCGGCGTGAGAATTGACTATTCGCTCCCCGTCAAAGGGGGTGAGCCCTCTGGACGCTGCTACAGGCTCTCGGTTTCGGGTCTTCTCGGCGGTCACAGCGGCATTGAGATAGGAAACGGACGGGCTAACGCTATTAAGCTTCTCGGCAGGGCTCTCGAGGCTCTTCCTATACACCAAGTTACCGATATTTCGGGCGGTAATGCCGACAATGCTATACCGAGAGATGCCGAGGCGCGCTTCACCGCAGAGATAATTACCGAGGAGAACCTCGAGGCACTTGAAGAGATAATCGCGCCTATAAGAGAAAGCGAGCCCGAGGCTAAAATCGAGCTTTGCGAGTGCGAGCCTTCGGGCGCTTGTGTGGATAGCGAGAGCACCGAGAAAATTCTCTCGCTGATAAGAGAAATACCTACGGGCGTTATCGCGATGAGCAAGGATATTGAGGGGCTTGTCGAAACCTCGCTGAATATGGGAATTATAAGGCTTTCGGGCGAGGGGCTTTCGCTGACTGTGTCGGTGCGGTCCTCGGAAAATTCCGAGAAGGCGGCGCTTCGCGACAGAATAACCGCTATCGGAGAGGCTCTCGGTGCAAGCGTTACACCTCGCGGCGATTACCCCGGCTGGGCTTACAGAAAGGACTCGCCGCTTCGTGACACCGCAGTAGAGGTTTACCGCGAGAAATACGGCAAGGAGCCGAAGGTTATTACGATACACGCAGGACTTGAGTGCGGGCTCTTCTCGGATAAAATCGAGGGGCTTGACTGCATTTCGATTGGGCCCGATAACCGCGATATTCACACACCCGCAGAGTGCCTTTCGCTCACCTCGTTTAGGCGGGTATACGAATTTTTACTTGACGTTCTGAAAAAATATAAATAACGGAGATTAAAGGATAAAATGAACAAGACAAGACTTAAAAAATACGCAAACCTGATAGCGAGATGCGGTGTTAACGTGCAGAAGGGTCAGGAGGTTATTATCAATGCGGAGCTTGACCAGCCCGAATTTGTCAAGATGGTTGTTGACGAGTGCTATAAGGCAGGCGCTGCAAAGGTTTCTGTTGACTGGTCGTATCAGCCCCTGACGAAGCTCAACGTGCGCTACTGCAAAGAATCGGTGCTTGGTAAGCTCGAGGACTGGCAGATGGCAAAGTGGGAGCATCAGGCAGAGGTTCTTCCCTGCAAGATTTTCCTTATGTCAGAGGACCCCGACGGTCTTAAGGGTATAAATCAGAAGAAGTACGCGAAGGCTATGGCAGAGCGCTCTAAGATGATTAAGCCTATAAGAAACAAAATGGAAAACAAGTATCAGTGGTGTATTGCCGCAGTGCCTGGTAAGGAGTGGGCAAGAAAGGTGTTCCCCGGCGAGCGCACGAGTGTGGCAGTTGAGAAGCTATGGGAAGCAATTCTTCATACCTCGAGGGTTGATGACGACCCCGTTGCCGCGTGGGAGGCGCATAACCGCGACCTCAAGGCAAGATACGAATACCTCAACTCTCTCGGTATAAGGGAGCTATACTACAAGTCCGAGAGCGGCACCGATTTCCGCGTTGGACTTATTCCCGACGGACTCTTCCTTGCGGGCGGCGAGGAAACGCTCGGCAGAGGCGTATATTACAACCCGAATATTCCCACAGAGGAAGTATTCACCTCGCCTATGAAGGGCGACGCTGACGGAATTGTTTATTCCTCGAAGCCCCTCTCCTACGGCGGTCAGCTTATAGACAAGTTCTGGATTCGCTTCAAGGACGGAAAGGCTGTCGAATGGGGCGCAGAGCAAAACGAGGCTCTGCTCACAGAGCTTATTAATATGGACGAGGGCGCGGCGTATCTTGGCGAGTGCGCGCTTGTTCCCTACTCCTCTCCCATAAGAGAGTCGGGACTTCTGTTCTACAACACTCTCTTTGACGAAAACGCTGCCTGCCACCTCGCGCTTGGCAGAGGATTTACCAACCTTCTTCGCGACTACGAGAAGTATTCCGAGAAGGAAGCGCACGAGAAGGGTATAAATGACTCAATAGTTCACGAGGACTTTATGATTGGTACTGCCGATATGTCGATTACAGCACTCTGCGCTGACGGCAGACGCGTTGAGATATTCAAGGACGGCGAGTGGGCGTTCTGATTTTGACGCTCCGAAAGAGGCGGTAAGCCTGCATATCAAAACAGACTAAATCAAGGCTCAGAAGTAAAAAGGGGGTGGCGGTATGCCGAATTTCAAAAACATATTCAGATATATGCGCCACTACGGGCTTCGAAGTACTGTGGGGCTTGTGCGAGAGAAGGTTTTTGTCGATAAAAAGAGGTTTGATGCGGACAAAAGGCGAGCGCTTCCAAGCTTCCCGACCGAATACAGCAAGGCAGAGATGCCGAGTGCTCTGAGGGATATTTTGCCGCAAAACGTAATGTATTGTTTGCATTATTTCTACCCAAAGAAGCGCGGCGGCACAGAAAGATTTACCTTGAACCTCGCAAAGGAAAACATCAAGCGAGGCGGAAGGTCCACAGTTTTAGTGCTTGAGGCGAACGAGCCCGAGTCGGCTTATACCGAAAGGCTTGGGGATATTCTCTACCGCTATTACGAGTTTGACGGTGTTAGCTGTATAGGCTTCAGATACAAGCGCGCGCCACTTGGGCTCTACTATAAGAGGATTGTTACCGAGGACGGAGCGCTCGAGGCGTTTGCCGAGCATATTTGTACTCTCCACGAAATAACGCTGGTACACGCGACATATCCTCAGCCCTTCGTGCCCTTTCTCTTAAAATGCAAGAAAATCGGTATTCCTTATATAGTTACCTGCACCGACTTCTGTATGTGCTGCCACTATGCTACGATGGTTGACGACAGAGGCGATTTCTGCAAATGCTCCGAGGGCGGCACAAGATGCTCTGCGGTTTGTCCTACCTACGGCTGTCGGGATTTTGGAAAGAGGCAAGAGGCGGCGGAGCTTGTGCTTCGCGAGGCGGAGCTTGTTACCGTTCCGAGCGAGTTCGTCGCAAAAATACTGTCGGCGGAATTTCCGACGGTCAGCTTCTTACCCGTAAATCACGGCATTGACGGCGCGTTTGTTCGCTCTAAAAAAAGAGAGTCGGCAAAAAGCTTCGTTTATGCCGGCACAATCTCGCCTCTTAAGGGAATACACCTGCTTATCGAGGCATTCTCAAGGCTCTGCGGCGAAGAGCTTTCTCTGAAAATTTACGGCTCAGGTGACGGAAAGTATGAAGCACGTCTTCGGGCTATGGCAGGCGGCAGAGTGGAGTTTATGGGGGCGGCTCCCGCCTCTCTGATGCCCGAGATTTACTCGGCTGCCGACTGCGTTATTATCCCCTCTATGTGGTACGAAACATATAATTTCGTGCTTCGCGAGGCTATGGCTACCGGTGCTTTGGTTATTGCCGCAGATATCGGTGCTATGAGCGAGGCGGTGTCTGATGGAAAGAACGGCTTTCTCTTTGAGGCAGGCTCTGCCGATAGCCTGCACGAGGCTTTGAAGCGGGCACTTGACTTTAATTTTGACAGTTACGAGGGGCGCGAGTTCCCTACCGTCAAGGACGAGGGTGATATTTATTCTGTAATATATCACGCTGCGGCGGAAAATAGCGGAAAATAAGTGCTTGATATCAATAGATACACGCAAAATGAGTTTTCAATGATTACAGTTAAAGCCACCCGAGGGCACAGAGGCCTCTCGGGTGGCTTTCTTTTTTAGACTTGATTATTTTTATTGAATTTATTGCTTGTAGTTCTATTGTTTACTGGAGCTGTTGCTTGGGAGCTCGGTCGTTCCTCGAAATTGCCGGTTATGAGCTCAACCGGTTTTCTGAATCGTTGAGTTATACGCTCGTTTATTTGTCAGAATTGATTTCGAGTATTTTCCCGACGATTCGTTTGCTGTTTTCCTTGTCAGAGAAAGCAAAGAAGGAGTTCTTTCTCCTGATATACTCTTCCTTTGGCTTACAGTCGGTGTCGAGATAGGAGATTATTTTATCGACGGTATCCTCGACCGTTTCGGTTACCTCGCCGAAGCCGTCGCGCCTCTCGTCAAAATAGCCCTCACGCACGGTATGGTCGCCCGAGTAGAAGGCAGCCCTGTCAAACTGACAGTATATAAGCGGCTTTTCAAGATAGGCAAAGTCGAAGGAAACCGAGGAATAGTCGGTAACGAGCAGCGAGCCCTCGGCTATTATTTCGCGGTAGGCTTTGTCCTCGGGATAGATGTCAAACACCCCTTCCCTCTCGAAAAGCTCCCTGTATTCCGACATTCTCGGGTGGAGCTTCAGGCGCATTTCGTATCCGCGGCTTTTCAGAGCCTCGGCAAGGCGGACGTCGGAGAATAGCGCCTTATAGAAGCGGTAAAAATCGCTCTCGAGAAGCCTTCTGTCGGGAAGCTTAAGATAACCGTCAACAAGGTAGGCGCGCCAAGTGGGCATTACCGCGATAACCCTCCGTGGCTTGTTTTCAAGATAATCGTAGCGCGCAAAGCCCGTAAGCCACACGCGCTCCGCACCATAGTGATAGCCGTCAGAGAGGATAGAGTCGCGCTCGCGCTCTCCAGCGGTAACGAAGCCGCGAGCGTTAATCTTATATACCGAGAAGAAGCGCGAAAGGTCCGCCTTCGTTATTCCGTGCTGAAGGAATATAAACGCCTTCTTTGACACGTAGTTTCTGTACGGCGGCATAAAGTCCCTGTGGAAGGGATAGATTACAAACTCGTCCGCGTGAGAGGAAATTACCGCGTCCGAGATCAGATAAAGCATTTTATGCTTATGCGAGCGATAGGGGACGACCTTGCCGTACTCGCGAAGTCTTTTAAAGTCGGGCGAGCTTCGCTCGAGAACGAAGCGGACGTCAATTCCCTTCGGCTTTGTTTCCCTTAAGTAACGGAAGAGCGCCTCTCCGTTATCACCTGCCGAGTCGGGTCTGTCCATAATAAGCCAGAGCTTACGCCTCTTAAAGAAGCGGTAAATCGCTGCGCCGATAAGCGCGAGGGCTGCCTTCTTATCTCCGCGTCTTTCGGAGCGGAAGAGCCCGAATACAAACCGTCTTGCCCTTCTTAAGTGCTCGCGGCGTGTGCAGACTTCAACGTAGAGGAAATGCTCCTTTCGTGTTACAAGATACCCGTCGGAGTAGTAATAGGCTCTGCCGTATTCGTTACCGATTGGAGAATAGCTGCCGTAGCGGATATCCTTCTTGACAATCCTGTTGCCATCCCATATACAGACTATTGAAAGCTCTGCCCAATCGATATCCGAAAGCGGCAGCTCACAGAGGAAGGACTCGGCTCTGAAAAGTGTTTCGGAGAGCTTGTAGAACGAGGCATCGCGCGGCTGCTTTTTCGTCGGGAAAAGAATTGGCTCGCGCTCGCCCCTCTTCTTTACAGAAAGATAGACGTCAAAGGACTCGTCCTCGGATATTCCGAGGACTGTGGTATAGCCCTCAACAAAGAGCTTTCCGTCCTTGATATTTATAAAATCAATAACCGTATAGCAGGACGAGAGCCACCAAAGAAGCGTGTCACCGTAGCGCAGGCGCACGTCGTCGGAGTATATGCACTTCTCGGGAAGCCTTGAATACTTCTTCTCGAGCATCATATACTTATGCTCCATATAAATACCGCGCTGGGCTAAAATGACCTTATCGTCAAAGTGGCGAAGGGACGCGTAGAGAACACTCTTATAGCGCTCGTAGCCCTCTTTGCCGAGAAGCGTGAGCGCGGTTTGCTCATACTCGTTTAAAAAGCGCCATTTGAGGTCGCAAACAAGGATATTCTGATAGTAGAGAGGCACTGTTCCCCACCTCGCCTCGGCAAAGTCTATGCACCAATCGACGAGGTTTTCAAAGTAGTCGAAGTACCACCCGAGCTTCTTCTTTGAGGACTGTATAAGCGACTCCTCGCCCTCACTTCTTCTTCGGTAAAAATACCTACAGCCCGAAAGAAGTCCGAGAGTCATTTTTTCGGCAAGAATTTCGGATATGAACTTTATATCCTCGCCGCAAACGAGCCCTGAGTCAAAGCTCATACCCTTAACAGACTCCGCCTTGAAAAAGCTCGCGTTGACGAACATAAGCGGCGAGTCGTATTCGTTATAGAGGTCTACTACCCTGCTTCTCTTTGAGAACTTATAGTTCTGCCAGTGAGGCGCAGAGAAGGCGTCAAAGAAATAAATCGGAATCGTCACCACGTCTACTCTGTCGTAGTTCTCCTCAAAGAAGCCGTTGACAGAGGAGAGGACGTTTGGCGATAGCTTATCGTCGCTGTCGAGGAAGTTTATATATTTTCCCTCTGCGTGACGGAGTCCCTCGTTTCTTGCCGAGGCTACGCCGCCGTTTTCCTTGTGTATTACCTTGATATTAGGATAGAGGGCGGCATATCTGTCGAGAATTTCGCCCGAGCCGTCGGTCGAGCCGTCGTCAACCGCAATAAGCTCCACCGCCTCTGAAAAGGGAATAATTCTGTTCGTTCTTTTGCCGCCCTTATATTCGTAAAGTCTTGATAGATTCTGCTTTATGACACTGTCGAGTGTTTCACCAAGAAACGGCGCACAGTTATACACCGCCATTACTATTGAAAAGACGTAACGGTAGCCTGTACTGCTCACATTCCGTCTTATAGACTGCTCGTTTTGCACAATGACACCTCGGCTTTCTGTATTTTAGGGGATAATAGCGATTATCCGAATTTTATATGCCCTCGGGGAGAACTTTATCCTCGAGGAATTTCTCGTATGCATCGACGAGCCGTCCGACGTCGGTGCCGAAGGCTATCTGCCTTCCGCGGTCGAGCCATAGTATTTTATTACACATCGAGCGCACCTGTCCCATTGAATGGGATACGAGTATCGTGGTCGCTCCGCCGCGGATTATGGATTTCATCTTCGCCTCGCTCTTCTCTCTGAATGCTCCGTCACCGACAGAAAGCACCTCGTCGAGAATAAGAATATCGGGATTAACGAGCGAGGCTATCGAGAAGGCGAGCCTCGACTTCATACCCGAGGACAGCTGCTTGAAGGGCCTGTCCTCAAAGCCCTCAAGCTCCGCGAACTCTATAATGCTTCGGTAGGTATCATTCATAAATGCCTTGGTGTATCCGAGCATTGCGCCGCGAAGATAGGTGTTCTCCTTCACGGTGAGGTCACCGTCAAAGCCGCTTGCAAGCTCCAGAAGGGCGGCTATTCTGCCGTTACACTCAACCCGTCCCTCAGTAGGCACCATAATGCCGGATATTGCCTTCAGCAGGGTTGATTTGCCTGCGCCGTTTGTGCCTATTATTCCGAGCATATCGCCTCTGTCGAGCGTGAAGCTTATGTGCCTGTCTGCCCAGAACTCGCGCACCTTATAGTTGCGTGTGAGGCGGCGCATTATATATTCCTTAATTCCAATCTCCCGAAAGTCGCCGACGATGTACCTTATGGAGACGTCGTCTACGGTTATTATGGGATTTTTTTCTTTTATGCTGTTATCCATTAACGTCTCCTTTCGTTTTGTGCGGCGGCAAAGCCGTCTTACACGTAATAGAGGAATTTATGGTTGCATTTCTTATAAATCAGAGCGCCGACGAGCATCGCAAGAAGCGCGTAGCCGACGGCTAAAAGATTAAGCTCGAGTGACGGTATTCTTCCCTCCAGCACCACAATTCTGAAATAGCGAATATACACGAAAACGGGATTTAAGTGGAATATCATCTGCACTGTGGGAGAGTAACCGTCTATACTGTAGAATATTGCCGACACGTACATAAGAAGCATAGTAAACACGCTCCACAGATACTGAACGTCGCGGAAAAATACGAACAGCGCGGAAAGTATAAGTCCGACACCGAGGTTAAAGAGCACGAGGCAGATTATAGGAATTATCAGCGCAAAAGTTGCCGCCGAAAAGGTCACTCCGTCAATAATGCAGAAGATTAAGAAAACTACAAAGGTAAGTCCGAAATTGATAAGCGACGAGGTGTTTCTCGAGAAAAGAAAGAGGTGCTTTGGAACGTTTACCTTCGTAAAGATATGCGAATTGGAAAGAAGAGTTGACATTCCGCTGTTCGTTGCTTCGTTGAAGTAAGAGAAAACTATGTTTCCGCAAAAGAGAAAGGTTGTGTAATGCTCTACCGTTCTGCCGAAGAACTGCGTAAAGACGAGCCTCATAACGAGAAGCGTAAGAAGCGGCGACAGCACGCTCCAGAGCATACCGAGGTATGTTCTTTTATATTTCTTCTTGAAATCGCGCTTTACAAGCTCGGAAAAAAGAAAGCTGTGCTCCTTCAGCCTGGTTAGCATTTTTAACTCCTTTCTGTTTCTGTCACCCGAGGGGCGAGCGGATATAAATGATTTTCGCAGTCCTTGAAGGGCGGCTTTACGCCCCGAAGAGCTTAAAGCGAAGCCAGTTTTTAATATATTTCAGCGCAAAGCGAAGCCCTATTCTGCCCGCGGCAAACTCTGCCGAAACGCGCTCGCGCGGCAAAAGCTCCTCTTTCGCCCGAAGGTAGGTATCGGCGCTCGCGGTACAGAACACACTATAGGGTACACCCGTCAAGGCGAGGAAAAGCTCTGGGTGGTTTTCATAGTCGTATCCCGACATATATTTTCTGAATTCCCCGAAGGCTTCGTCACGCTCGCACTCGGGAATGAGAGCGAAAAATCTGTCGAGATACTCAACGAAGTGCTGATAGATATAATCGCGGCACTCGGGATATGCCGGCTCTAAAATACGAAGCATTTCGGTGCGGCAATATATATGCTCACGGAATTTTTCGAGGGTAAACTGGTGGGTAAGAGAGCGGAATTTCGCTTCTCGGCGGTTACGGTAGTTATAGACCGAATGGGAGCTTACCGCAAAGCTTGGGCGGCAGAGCAGAAGCTCTGAGAGGAATATTACGTCCTCGCCAAGCGTTACGTCCTCGCGAAAGGAGAGGGAATTTTCTAAAAGAAAAGAGCGCCTGAACATTTTGTGCCAGAGGCTGCTGCCCGAGAATACCGCGTAGAACAGCTCCCTTTTCTGTCTGCCGCGCGGAATATGGGTATCACACTTACCTGCATCGGATAGCACTCTGTAGCCGCCTATCACTATATCATTGTTACCGATATCGAGCAGCATATTCGCATAACCGTCAGAGGGAACGGTATCGTCGGAGTCGCAGAAGGCAACAAGCTCGCCCGTGGCAAGCTTAAGTCCGAGGTTTCTTACCGCTCCTACGCCGATATTCTTTTCGTTATACACCGCGCGAATGCGGCAGTCGCGCTCCGCAAGACTCGAAAGAAGCTCACGCGAGCCGTCGATTGACGCGTCGTCGATTATTATCAGCTCAAGCTCCGGTACCTGTGAAGAAAGTACGCTTGCCACGGCACTCTCGAGGGTATCAATTGAATTGTACGAGGGCATAATAACGCTGATTTTCATACTAATCTCCTTTCCGTCGCGCTTTGAAAATTTTACGTATTACTCCGTGCTTTTTTAAAATTAATACGCGGAGCTGTTTTTTAAGTAGTGCTATTATTCAAAAGAAGCCTCTCGGCAACCATAATTCCGTCGCGCGCGGAGGAAACTATTCCACCCGAGTACCCTGCGCCCTCGCCTGCGGGGTAAAGTCCCTTTATGCCGAGTGCCTCAAGACTATCACCGCGGAGTATTCTGACGGGTGAGGTTGTGCGCGTTTCGGGTGCGGTCATTACCGCCTCTGGCATACTGTATCCGCTGAGCCAGTCGTCAAAGTCGCGAGCACCTGCACGGAGAGCGTCGCATATATATTCGGGCAGCACCCTGTCAAGACTCACGGGGACAACTCCTACGGGATAGGTCGGCTTTACCGACGAAAAGCCCTTCGGCTCTCTCCCTTCAAGAAAATCTCCGAGAGTCGAAGCGGGGGCGCTGTAGTCCGAGCCTGCGGCAGTGAAAGCCTGCCTCTCTATTTTCCTTTGAAGGTCCAGCCCCGCAAGAGGCGAGTCGGACTCAAAATCGTCGGGAGTGACAGATACGAGAATTGCGGCGTTTGAGTTCTCGCCGTCGCGGCGGTATTCGCTCATTCCGTTGGTAACAATTCCGCCACGCTCGCTTGCCGCTGCAACGACCGTGCCACCCGGGCACATACAGAAGCTGTATACGCTTCTTCCGCCCGCGAGGTGGGTTACGAGGTGATAGCTTGCCGCGCCGAGCGTGTCGGGATAATTCTCTCCGTAAATCAGACGGTTGATATCCTCGCGCTTATGCTCAAGCCTTACTCCTATTCCGAAGGGGCGCGGCTCGAGAGCGGTACCGAGAGAAAGAAGCAGCTCGAAGCTGTCGCGCGCCGAGTGCCCTGTTGCCATTATAACGTTATTGGTTTCTATATATTCCCTGCCCGTGGGTGTGGAGTAGCCTACTCCGCGAACCCTGCCGTCCTTAACGGTGATTTCGTCCACGCGCGCGGAGAAAACAACTCTGCCGCCAAGGGATATGATTTTCTCCCTGATAATCTTTACAATTGAGGACAGCCTATCCGTGCCGAGATGCGCTCCGACCGAAAACATAATATCCTCATCGGCTCCCGCAAGGACGAACTCCGAGAGAACCTTGTATTTATACTTGTCCATCGCTCCGACCTTAAGCTTACCGTCTGAAAACGTGCCTGCTCCGCCCTCGCCATACTGAATATTGCTCTCTGTATCGAGCTTACGGGAATCAGTGAAATTAAAAACCGAAGCACGGCGGTCGTCTACGGGCAGCCCACGCTCAAGAAGAATGGGGCTTGCTCCCGCCTCGGCAAGTGTCAATGCCGCAAAAAGCCCTGCGGGGCCTGCGCCGACCACAACGGGGTTTAGAAGAGTGTGCGTTTTATTTAACGTAAGGCGCGGCTCGGTGTATGCCGACACCTTTTTCCTCATTTTAAGAAGCCCCACCTCGCGCTCCTCGGAAAAGCTGAGGGCGACTGTCAGGTCATAGAAAAAGCGAGGCTTATCAGAGAGATTAAGCGAGCGGCGGATTATCTCTACGCCGCGTATTTCCTCTCTGGAAACCGGAAGGCATTCACACACCGCCGAGTATATATCCTCGGTGCTATAGTTTATATTAAGTCTTATATTGATTTTTACCATAGCTCTCCTCCCGCGCAAATACTTTATATATAATTATAGCATACTGCGGTGGAAAAATTCAAGTGCATTGCAAAATTTCGGTAAAAACAGTATACCGAGCGGCAGTTTGGGCAAACTACCCTAAAAGCCCGAAACAGAAGGTTTTGTTTACAAAACCGTTTGTTTTTGGACGGATTGGAGTTAAAATGAAGAAAATTATATCAATTATTATTTGTGTGGCATTGCTTTGCCCTGCCCTTCTTACCTCCTGCGGACGGGACGAGGAAGAGGTATCGGTGCTCTATTTTACCTTCAGTGACGCTTATATTTCAAGCGTCAGAAGCGCAATGGAGGCATCTCTTAAGGAAAAGAATATAGGATATCATAGCTACGACGGCGCGACTAATCAGACCACCCAGACCGAGCAGGTCGATACCGCTATTACCAAAGGAACGAGGCTTCTTGCGGTAAACATTATTGATACAGGCTCAGAGGACGCGGCAAAGGCGATTATCTCGAAGGCAAGGGCTGCGGATATTCCTCTTATATTCTTCAACCGCTCGGTGGACGACGCGGTGGTTGCGAGCTACGACAAGTGCGTGTTCATCGGAACCGATTACGAGCAGGCAGGTCATATCCAGGGAGAGATGATAGGAAACTATCTCGTGGAAAACTACCAAAAGCTTGATATAAACGGCGACGGACGGATAAGCTACGTGCTGTTCAAGGGTCAGCAGGGCAACAGCGAGGCAGAGGCGAGAACAAAATACTCGGTGCTTGACGCGAACAGAATTCTTGCAGAAAACGGAAAGCCGAGCCTCGTCTTTTACGACAAAAACAACCCCTCGGGATTTCTTCTCGACCAGAACGGAAGCTGGTCAAACGCGGCGGCGAACAACCATATGAAAACCGTGCTTTCGGGATATAGCGAGGCAGGCGGCAATATGGTTGAGCTGGTTATCGCAAACAATGACGAAATGGCTCTCGGCGCGCTTGCGGCACTCGAGGAGGCGGGCTACAACAAGGAGGGCGGAAGATATATTCCTGTATTCGGTGTTGACGCTATCGAGGGCGCGCGCTCAAAAATTCGTGAGGGAAAGATGACCGGAACTGTCGTTCAGGACGGCAAGGCTATGGCTGCCAGCATGGCACAGGTTGCGGAAAATATGCTTCTCGGACGTGAGCCCTTCTTCGAGATGGACAGCGAGGGAATAGTTTCCGAGCACAGACTCAATATTCCCTATTCTGTATACACGGGTGAGGAAAAGACCGAATGAGCTCTCCGCTTCTTGAGATAAAAAATCTCTCGAAAAGCTTCCCCGGTGTCAAGGCGCTCGACGGAGTGTCCTTGACACTGAACGCGGGGAGCGTTCACGCACTGATGGGCGAGAACGGCGCAGGAAAGTCAACTCTTATGAAGTGCCTTTTCGGCGTTTACCGCCCCGACAGCGGGGAGATTTATATAAACGGCGAGAGGGTGGATATAGGAAGCCCGAAGGCAGCGCTCCTCTCGGGTGTTGCTATGGTGCATCAGGAATTAAGCCAGGCGACGAAGCTATCGCTTATGGAAAATATTTTTCTTGGACGCTTTCCGCTTTACACTCCGTATTTGCCGATAATTAACCGAGCGAAAATGAAGAGGGATACCGAAGAGGTGTTCTCACAGCTCGGGCTCACCGCTGAGCCCGAGAGAATAATGGAAACTATGTCGGTATCCGAAAGGCAGATGGCTGAGATTGCAAAGGCTGTGTCCTACGATGCGAAAATCATAGTTTTCGATGAGCCAACCTCTTCGCTGACAGAGAAAGAGGCGGAACGACTGTTCGGTATTATTGAAGCTCTTCGCAAAAGGGGCTGCGGTATTATTTATATATCTCATAAAATGAACGAAATACTGCGTATTTGCGATACCGTATCGGTTATGCGCGACGGAAAAATGATTTCGACCGAGCAAAGCAAGGATATGACGACCGAGAAAATTATCCGTCTTATGGTCGGACGCGAGCTTTCCGAGGGATATCCGAAAAGAAGCAGCAAGACCGACGAGGTTCTCTTCTCTGCCGAGGGGCTTATTGGCGAATACTCACGTCTTAAGTCGGCAAGCCTCACCCTTTACAAGGGGGAAATCCTCGGCATTGCGGGGCTTGACGGCTCGGGAAGAACCGAGCTTCTTGAGGCAATATTCGGCATTTCCAAGCTTCGCTCGGGCAGACTTATGCTCAGAGGAAAGGAAATAAAAAACAGAAGCCCGAGAGAGGCTATAAAAAACGGCTTTGCGCTGCTTACAGAGGAGAGGCGAAGAAGCGGAATATTCGGTATTCTCGATATTAACGCAAACACCGTTATTTCCTCGCTTGACAGCATTTCGGGGTTAGGCGTTGTATCCGACAGAAGGGCGCGTGAGGCAACCGAGAAAACCGTAAGGCGGCTGCGCGTAAAGGTGCATACCGAAAAGGAAAAAATCAGAAATCTGTCCGGCGGAAACCAACAGAAGGTGATACTTGGCAGGTGGCTTCTGACAAAGCCCTCCGTGCTGCTTCTCGACGAGCCGACGCGCGGTGTTGACGTAGGCGCAAAGTACGAAATATATTCAATTCTCGCCTCTCTCTCGAACGAGGGGCGCGGAATTATCGTCGTGTCCTCGGAGATGCCCGAGCTTCTCGGTATTTGCGACAGAATAGCGGTAATGAGCGGAGGACGCATTGCGGGCGAGCTTGATGCAAGGCAGGCAACTCAAGAAGAAATAATGACGCTTGCGGCAAGGTTCGCAGAGTAAAGAAGGGAGTATATTATTCAGTTATGAAAAACGACGGAATATTCGTGAGGGCTATTGACGGCTTCAAGGAAAGGGTTGGCTCGTACAAGCGGCGCTTTACCGAGTTCTCACAGCTTGAGGGCGGTGAGAAGGCGCGGCGGATATCTGAAATATTACTTGACCGAGCAATGCTTATTATCCTCGTTATCGCAATAATAGTCATTGCCGTAATGAGACCGAAATTCGTATCGGCAGCGTCTATAATCAACATCATTTCCCTGACTGCCGCAAAGCTTCCGATAGCTCTCGGCATCGGCGGAGCAATAGTCCTCACGGGAACAGACATTTCAGCAGGTCGAATAGTCGGACTCACTGCCTGTATCGCCGCTTCTATGCTCCAAATGACAACTTATGTTAACAAAATGTTCCCAAATATGGCTACTATGCCGGTGTGGGTTGTTTTGCTTGCCGCGATAGTCGTTGGTGCGCTTATTGGAGCTGTCAACGGATTTTTCGTGGCAAAATTCAAGCTTCACCCATTCATAGTTACCCTATCGACGCAGCTGATTGTATACGGTCTTGTGCTTCTCTATTTGCAGATTGGAAGCAACGCGGGACAGACTCTTTCGGGTCTTGACCCGTCATACCTCGACTTCGTTTCGGGACCGCTCTTTTATATAGCGGGAATAGCCGTTCCAAGATACGTTCTATATGCAATTATTCTGACTGTGCTTATATGGTTTATCTGGAACAAGACCGTTTTCGGAAGGAATATGTTTGCTGTCGGCTCTAACGAGGAGGCGGCAAGCGTATCAGGAGTTAACGTATTCAAGACGATACTTCTCGTTTTTGCCCTTGCGGGTGCTACCTACGGCATCACAGGCTTTATTGAGGGCGCGCGTATCGGCTCTGCCGCCTCGTATACCGGACTTAATTACGAGAGCGATGCCATTGCCGCCTGCGTTATCGGCGGTGTATCCTTTGTCGGAGGTACCGGAAAGGTCAGCGGTATTGTCGGCGGCGTTCTGCTATTACAGATTATTTTCGTTGGACTCACCTTCCTCTCGGTAGACCAGAATATGCTTTATATAATCAAGGGACTTATAATTCTCTTTGCCTGCGCTCTCGATATGAGAAAGTACCTTAAGAGAAGATAAGAGTCGCCGTGCTGTTGTGTTTTTTAAAAATCTAGGGTGCAGTGTCCGCGCGGATTTATGTCGCCACGGCACTGTGCCCGCTTTTTATTCGGCTGCGGTGCTAGAGAAAAACGTTTTCGCCGCTGCTTGAATTTTTATTCAGAATATGCCGAATAAATAATCGCGTTTTTTCGATTTTTATTCAATTTAACCGAGAATTGCCAATTAATTTCCCGAAAACACTTGACTGAAAAGATGAATGGGTATATAATTATATATTATTTTATATAATTTCAGGAGATTTTTACCGTGATTAACGAAAGTATGAGAGTTCTGGGCGCGCGCCGCTCGGTTATCAGAGAGCTTTTTGAGTATGGAAAGAAGAGAAAGGCAGAGATTGGCGCCGAAAACGTATACGATTTCTCGCTTGGAAACCCGAGCGTTCCCGCACCCGAGGCGGTGTCGGAGGCTATGACTGCGCTGATTTCCGAGGAGAGTCCTATTTCGCTTCACGGATATACCTCGGCGCAGGGTGATGCGGGTGTTCGCGCGGCTATCGCGGAATACATTAACAGGACGCACGGCGAGTCGGTTAATGCTGACTGCCTTTATATGACTGTTGGCGCTGCGGCGGCGCTGACCTCTACTCTTACGGGTCTTGTTATGCCCGGTGAGGAAGTTATCGTTCCCACCCCCTATTTCCCCGAATACAAGGTATTTATCGAGAGATTCGGCGGTGTTATCCGCGAGGTGCCGACAAGAGAGTGCGACCTGAAGCTTGACGTTTCGGCTATCGAGGCGGCAATCAGCGAAAAAACCGCAGCTATCATCATAAACTCCCCGAACAACCCTACGGGTGTTGTATACGACGAGGAGAATATTAAGGAGCTGACGGATATGCTTTCGCGTCGCGAAAAGGAGCTTGGCAAGGTAATTTACCTCATTTCGGACGAGCCCTACAGAGAGCTTGTTTACGGTGACGCGACGGTTCCCTACCTCACAAAATATTACGACGATACTGTGGTTTGCTACTCATACAGCAAGTCGCTCTCACTCCCCGGCGAGAGAATCGGCTACGTGCTCGTATGTCCGAGAATCCGCGACTTCCTTTCGGTTTATCAGGCTGTGTGCGGTGCCGCAAGAGCACTTGGCTACGTTTGCGCCCCCAGCCTTCTTCAGAAGATTTTGCCGAGGCTTCTCGGAATGACTGCCGATATTTCGGTTTACGACAAAAACAGGCGACTTCTCGTTGAGAGCCTCACCGAGTACGGCTACGAGCTTATTCGCCCCGAGGGCGCGTTCTACCTCTTTATCAAGTCTCCAAGCGGCGACGGAGAGGAATTCTCCGAGAGGGCAAAGAGTGAGGAAATTCTTATCGTACCCGGTGCCGATTTCGGCTCTAAGGAATACGCAAGACTCTCCTACTGTGTAAAAACCGAGCAGATTGAAGCAGCACTTCCTGCATTCAAGCGACTTATTGAAAGCTATAAGGATTAAGATAATGAATAGCGGCAATTCACTTAGCGACGCAAGAAAAGAAATAAACGAAATTGATGCGAAAATGTGCGAGCTGTTCATCAGACGAATGAAAGCTGCGGAGGTTATCGCAGAATACAAGAAGGAGCGCGGACTTGCAATTCTTGATGCCGAGCGCGAGCTTGAGGTTATCAAGAAAAACTCCGAGGGAGTAGCCGATGAGGTAATCCGCGAGTATTACGTAAACTTTATTAAATCCACAATGGCGGTATCGCGCGCCTATCAGTCGCGGCTTACAGAGGGAATGAAGGTTGCCTATTCCGGCACCGTCGGCGCTTTCGCGCATATCGCCTCCGAGAGGCTCTTCCCTGATGCAAGGAAGGTTTCCTACGGAGATTTCGCCGCCGCGTACCGCGCGGTTGAAAACGGAGAATGTGAGGTGTGCGTGCTTCCCGTTGAGAACAGCTACAACGGCGAGGTCGGTCAGGTAACCGACCTTATGTTCTCGGGCTCGCTCTTTGTTAACGGGACCTACGAGCTGGCAATTTCTCACGACCTTCTCGGCGCTCCGGGGGCAAGTCTTGACGGAATAAAAACAGTTATCAGCCACCCCCAGGCACTCGGACAGTGCGCAAAATACATAAAGAGGCACGGCTACGCGACACAGGAATTTGAGAACACGGCTCTTGCCGCGGAGAGGGTAAAGGAGCTATCCGACCCTTCGGTTGCGGCTATTGCGAGCGCCGAGGCGGCAAAGACCTTCGGTCTTACCGTTCTTGACCACGATATAAACGAATCAAAGAGCAACACCACTCGCTTTGCGATATTCTCCCGCGTTCCGGCAAAGAGGGCGAGGGGCGAGGGCGGAGTTCACTCGATTCTGCTCTTCACAGTACGAAACGAGGCCGGTGCTCTTGCGCGCGCTATCGAGGTTATCGGTAGCCACGGCTTCAATATGAGAACCCTGCGCTCGCGGCCTATGAAGGAGCTGCTCTGGCAGTACTACTTCTACGTTGAAGCAGAGGGTGACCTCTCCTCTGACGAGGGAGTAAAAATGATGGAGGAGCTCGGCGAGTTCTGCGACAGGCTGAAGGTTGTCGGCACCTATCGCTCGCACTGATTCGGGCTTTTGGTTTTCGGCTTCGTCAAGGCTTGATTGAAGCGTGCAGGACGTCAAGCTGTCAGCTGCCCTGCCCATTCTTTACTCCTTTGGAGTATTTATCAAACAAAGCTTTTTTCGCCGCAGCTGCGGCAGAACGGATAAAAATTATGACTACTGTTAAAATGAACCTCGGTGAGAGGAGCTACGATATCACGGTCGGCAGAGGACTTCTTTCCTCCGCGGACAAATATTTCAATCTTAAAAGACGCGTGTTTATCGTTACCGACTCGGGTGTTCCAAAGGAATACGCACAGGCAATCGCAGGCTGCGCCGAGGAGAGCCTCACTGTCACTGTCCCCGAGGGCGAGGGCTCAAAGAGCATTGAAACCTACGGCGAGCTGCTTAAGAAAATGATTGACTTTGGACTCACAAGAACCGACTGCGCGGTTGCGGTTGGCGGCGGTGTTGTCGGCGACCTCACGGGATTCCTTGCGGCAAGCTATATGCGCGGAATAGATTTTTACAACGTTCCGACGACTATGCTCTCGCAGGTTGACTCCTCGATAGGCGGCAAGACTGCTGTAAACTGCGGCGGCGTTAAAAACATTGTCGGCGCGTTCCACCAGCCAAAGGGAGTGCTCGTTGACCTTGACACGCTGAAAACGCTGCCAGAGAGGCAAATAAGCTCGGGACTTGCAGAGGCTTTGAAAATGTCGCTGACATCTGATGCGGAGCTGTTTTCGGTGTTTGAAAACGAGGTGCTTACCGATGAGGTCATAGAAAAAACCGTCATTTCAGCTTTGAAAATCAAAAAGAGCGTTGTCGAGTGTGACGAGCGTGAATCGGGTATCAGAAAAATACTCAATTTCGGTCATACTCTCGGTCACGCTATAGAGGCAGAGGAAGAAATGCGCGGATTTTATCACGGAGAGTGCGTAGCGCTCGGTATGCTTCCGGTAATTGCCCCTGCACTTAAATCAAGGCTTGTTGCGGTTCTTCGGAAGCTCGCACTTCCCACAGAGTACAAGGGCGACCTTGAGAGTGCGCTTAAATTCGTAACTCACGACAAAAAATGCGACGGAACAAAAATTTCGGTTGTGCTCGTTGACGAGATTGGCAGCTACCGAATTGAAAAAATCGGCACAAACGAATTTGCCGAGCTAGTAAGGGAGAGAATGTAAATTATGAAAAACTCCTTCGGTCAGAGCCTTACCGTTACCCTCTTTGGCGAGAGTCACGGAGAATATATAGGCGCGGTGCTTGACGGCATTGCCCCGGGAATTAAGATTGACGACGAATACATAAAGGAGAGGCTGTCCTTCAGACGGCCCTCGGGAAGGATTTCGACAGCTCGCGTTGAGGCCGACGAATACAAAATAGTAAGCGGAGTCTACGAGGGACGGACAACCGGTACACCGCTTTGTCTTATTATTCCCAACACAAACAAGAAGAGCGGAGATTATTCCGCACTGCGCTACACCCCTCGCCCCTCTCACGCCGACTACACCGCAGAGGTGAAGTATCACGGCTTCCAGGACCCGAGAGGCGGCGGGCATTTCTCGGGAAGAGTAACCTGTGCATTGGTTGCGGTGGGTGCGATAGTTGCGTCGGCGCTGAAGGCACAAGGAATTGAAATCGGCACTCGCGTGGCATCACTCCACGGGGTGCGTGACAGAGAATTTGAGTGTCTGAAAGAGGATATTGAGCTACTGAACAAAAAGTCCTTTGCTACCCTTACCTACAAGGCAGAGGAGGCTATGCGCCGCGAGGCAGAGTGCGCGGCGGCGAGAGGCGACAGCGTTGGCGGTGTGCTGGAAACAGCTGTTATCGGTGTACCGGCGGGTTTCGGTGAGCCGTGGTTTGACACTCTTGAGGGTGTGCTTTCACACATTCTCTTCTCAGTGCCTGCAATTAAGGGTGTGGAATTCGGCAAAGGATTTGAAATTGCCGATATGCTTGGCAGCGAGGCAAACGACCCCTTCATTATAAGGGACGGCGAGATTTTGACCGAAACGAACAATTCGGGCGGTATCAACGGCGGTATATCAAACGGTATGCCGATAATCTTCAGATGTGCCGTGAAGCCTACCCCCTCTATCTTCTGCGAGCAGAAAACAGTAGACCTCAACTCTCGCGAGAGCGCCTCGCTTAAGCTCGAGGGAAGACACGACCCTGCTATCGTTCACAGAGCCAGAGCCGTTGTTGATGCAGTTACGGCACTTGCGCTTGCCGATATGCTTTGCCAGCGATTCGGCACTGATTATCTCGCTAATTGCAAATAAACATTTACATTTTTGGAGCAAATTATGAAATACGGATTGATAGGCGAGCATCTCGGGCACAGCTTCTCGCGAGAGATACATATGAAATTTTGCGACTATGAATACGAGCTTTGCGAGGTAAGCCCCAGAGATTTTGATGCGTTTATGATGAAGCGCGACTTCCTTGCTATAAACGTTACAATTCCATACAAGGAGCTTGTTGTTCCCTATCTTTACTATATTGACGACAAGGCAAAGGAGATAGGCGCAGTTAACACCGTAGTAAACAGAGGTGGAAAGCTTTACGGCTACAACACCGACTTTCTCGGTATGCGCGCGCTTCTTTTTCACGCGGGTATTTCACTTGAAAACAGGAAGGTTGCGGTTCTCGGCACGGGCGGAACTTCAAAAACCGCAGTAGCGGTTGCAAGGGACGGCGGCGCACTCGGGACTGTCAAGGTATCAAGGAGAACTTGTGAGGACGCGATAACCTATACGGAGCTTTATAAGGATTTTTCCGACGTTGAGATTATAATTAACACCACTCCCTCGGGAATGTATCCGAACAATTACACCTGCCCTATCGATCTGTCGAGGCTGCCTAATCTTCTCGGTGTGATTGATGCGGTATACAACCCCGTAAGAACCCTGCTTGTCAGCGAGGCTATGCGCCGCGGCATACCTGCCGAGGGTGGACTTTATATGCTTGTCGAGCAGGCGGTGAGAGCATCTGAATATTTCCTTGACGACAAGGCACCCGAGGGAATAGTTGACAAGATATACAGAGAGCTGAAAGATAAGAAGGAAAATATCGTTCTTATCGGTATGCCTGCCTCGGGCAAGAGCACGGTTGGCAAAATTATTGCCGAGAGGCTCTCGCGCGAGCTTATTGATACAGACAGTGAGATTGTTAAGTCGGCAGGAGTTGCTATACCCGAAATCTTTGAAAAGTTAGGCGAGGTGCATTTCAGAAACCTCGAATCAGAGGTTATCTTCGAGGTTGCTAAAAACAGCGGCGCGGTAATTGCCACAGGCGGCGGCGCCGTGCTTCGCTGCGAGAATATTTACGCGCTTAAGGAAAACGGACGCGTCTACTTTATTGATAGACCCCTCGAGGCACTCATTCCCACAGAGGACAGACCTTTATCAAAAACGCGCGAGGCAATCGAGAAAAGATTTAATGAGCGCTATGAAATATACCGCTCGTCGGCAGACGTTATAATCGACGGCGACGGTAGCCCTTATGACGTTGCGGAGAGAATTTTAGGAGATTTTTGCAAATGAAGCTTTACATTTTGAACGGGCCTAATTTGAATATGCTTGGAATTCGCGAGCCCTCACACTACGGAAAGACCGGCTACTCCGAGCTTTGCGATATGATAAAGAAGCATTGCACATCTCTCGGCATTGAAGCGGTGCTATATCAATCCAACCACGAGGGTGAGCTGGTTGACAAAATTCAAGAGGCGTACTATGAGGGTGCTGACGGCATCGTAATTAACCCCGGGGCGTACACACACACGAGCATTGCGCTTCTTGATGCGGTTAAATCGGTTCAGCTTCCGACAGTCGAGGTGCATATATCAAAGGTAGAGGAGCGCGAGGATTTCAGGCAGGTAAGCTACATTCGTCTTGCGGCGGTTAAAACCATCACAGGTCACGGAGTTGCAGGCTATACCGAGGCTATAGATTTCCTTTTTGATTATCTTAAAAAATGAGAGTTGTAATAGAAAAAAGCTTGGCGCGAGGCAGAGTTTCCGCTCCGCCCTCGAAGAGCATGGCGCATAGGCTTCTTATTGCGGCGGCTTATGCCGACGGCGAGAGCTTGGTGCGCGGAATATCCTCCTGCGAGGACGTGCTTGCAACTATCGACTGCCTTCGGGCGCTCGGCGCCAAAATTGAATACGACGGCGACTCTGCGAGGGTTCGGGGCTTTAATTTCAAAAACAGCGCACCGAGCGTTCCTCTCCCCTGCCGTGAAAGCGGAAGCACGCTTCGCTTTCTTATTCCTACAGCGCTTCTATCGGGCAACGAGTGCATATTCTCGGGGGCGAAAAGACTTATCGAAAGACCGCACGGAGTATACGAGGACCTATGTCGCGAGAGGGGCTTCGTCTTTTTCTCGGACGGAGAAAAAATTACCGTTCGCGGAAGGCTTTCTGCCGGCGAATACTATATGCGCGCCGACGTTTCCAGCCAGTTTATCACAGGTATGCTTTATGCGCTGGCGGCACTTGACGGCTGCTCGGTAATTCACCTTACCACGGCGGTTGAGAGTCGCTCGTACATTGATTTGACGATTTCAGCGCTCAATACCTTTGGGGTTAAGTGCGGATTTGCCGACGGGAAAACACTCTACGTCGAGGGCGGCGGATACGAACCGCGTGAGGTTTGCGTTGAGGGTGACTATTCCGGCACAGCGTTTATTGAGAGCTTCAATCTTTTTGGCGGCGAGGTTTCCGTTTCGGGACTGTCGGACGTGAGTCTTCAGGGCGACAGAGTATACAGAGAGTATTTTAAGAAGCTTGACTCGGGCTTTGCGACGCTTGACATCGAAAACTCTCCGGACCTGGGTCCTATTCTCTTTACCGTCGCGGCAGCAAAGCACGGCGCGCGCTTCACGGGCACAAAGAGGCTTAAAATCAAGGAGAGCGACAGAGCCGCGGTTATGGCAGAGGAGCTTGCAAAATTTGGCGCGAGGCTTGAGCTTTCGGATAACGAAGTTACTGTTTACAAATCCGAGCTTCACCCGCCCACAGAGCCGCTTTCGGGACACAATGACCACAGAGTCGTTATGTCGCTTGCCGTTCTGTCGAGCGTTTACGGCGGTGAAATTCTAGGCTTTGAGGCTATAAAAAAGAGCTATCCCGATTTCCTTCGGGACATAGCTACTCTTGGAATTAAGGTTAAGATTTATGAGACTTGATACAGATGCAAATATACTTATAGTCGGTCTTGGAGTCATCGGCGGCGGATACGCCGCGGCTCTTACCGAGGCGGGATACAGGGTAAGCTGTATTACGAGCGAGCAGCGCGACATAGAATATGCGCTTGAAAGAAAAATGATTGAATACGGAACGACCGAGCTTGAAGAGGAGCTTATACAATCCGCCGACCTTATCATTTTTGCGCTCTATCCCACCGTTTTTATTGACTGGATTGAGAAAAATCAGCACCTATTTCGCCCGGGAACGATAATAACCGACGTTACGGGTGTTAAGACCAGCGTAGTTTATAAGGTTCAGGATATGCTCCGCGATGACGTCGAGTTCATCTCGGCTCACCCTATGGCAGGACGTGAGCAGAGCGGTGTTGAGTTCAGTGACCCTTCGGTTTTCCGTGGCGCAAACTATATAGTAACCCCTACCGAAAAGAACTCCTCTGAGGCCATTGCGGTATGCAGAGAGCTTGGACACGTTCTCGGGTTTGCAAGGATTACGGAGCTATCGGTTGAGGAGCACGATAGAATGATTGCCTTTCTTTCGCAGCTGACTCACTGTATCGCCGTTACTCTTATGACCTGCAACGAAACGCCTAACCTCGAAAAATATACCGGCGACTCCTTCAGGGATTTAACGAGAATCGCAAAAATCAACGATAAAATGTGGAGCGAGCTTTTCCTTCTCAACAAGGATGCGCTTCTTTGTGAGATGGACTCATTCCTTTCTGAATTCTCGGAATTCAGAAATATGCTTGCCTCGGATGACGCAGAGGGCATGAGAGCCAAGATGCGCGCATCAACTAAGAGGCGCAGTCTGTTCGACAAGCCGAAAAGATAAGCTGAATGCTTCTTTCGTTTCGCATTTTACTCATAATGCAAACAATCATTTACACACAAAGCAAAAAAAAGAGCCTCACACTGTGAGGCTCTTTTCAATTATTAATCGGTTTATGCGCTTTTTGTTACTGTCCGCAGATTGCGGTTAGCCCCCGAATTGTATCTCGGGATATCAGCCGCCGAGGTATGCCTTTCTGATTTCAGGGTCGGAGAGCAGCTCCGCACCGCTTCCCGTCTTAACCATTTTACCGATTTCAAGAACGTAGGCTCTGTCGGCTATAGATAGAGCCTTCCTTGCGTTCTGCTCAACGAGAAGAACGGTTGTACCAAGACTGTTGACCTTCTTAATCATATCGAAAATGGTGTTAACGTAGAGGGGGGAGAGTCCCATACTCGGCTCGTCGAGAAGCAGAAGCTTCGGGCTGGACATAAGCGCGCGGCTCATTGCGAGCATCTGCTGCTCACCGCCCGAAAGAGTTCCCGCAATCTGCGAGGAACGCTCCTTTAATATTGGGAAATAGGAATACATTTCCTCAAGCTTTGCGTCAAATTCCGACTTATCACGTCTTGTAAAGAAGCCCATCTGTAGGTTTTCAAAAACCGAAAGCTCCTGGAAAATACGTCTTCCCTCAGGAACCTGCGCCATACCTCGGGATACAAGCTTATGAGCCTTAATGCCCGTGATATCCTCGCCTGCGAGGCTGACTGTGCCTGCCGCCTTCGGGATAAGTCCGTTAACTGCGTGCATAATGGTTGTTTTACCCGCGCCGTTCGCACCTATAAGCGCGACAACCTCTCCCTCGTTAACCTCAAAGGACACGCCCTTAATTGCCTTGATGAGTCCGTAATTAACCTCAAGGTCTTTAACTTCAAGTAATGCCATAGCGTCCTCCTTATCAGTCGTCACCGAGATATGCCTTGATAACCTCGGGCTCGGAGAGCGCATCGTTTACGTTGCCCTCAGCGAGAGTCGTACCGAAGTTAAGCACGGTAACGTTATCACAGATACCCTTAACAAGGCTCATATCGTGCTCGATAAGGAGTATCGTCATATCGAAGTTATCCCTTACAAACCTGATAGTTTCCATAAGCTCCTCGGTTTCGTGGGGGTTCATACCCGCCGCCGGCTCGTCAAGAAGCAGGAGAGTCGGGTTCGTTGCAAGAGCGCGGGCTATCTCGAGCTTACGCTGCTTACCGTAGGGGAGGTTGTAGGCAAGAAGGTTTCTCGACTCGTAAAGTCCGAAAATCGAGAGAAGCTCCTCTGCGCGCTTAACCATTGCGCGCTCGGTTTTATACTGCGAGGGGAAACGGAGTATCGTTGGGAGTATTCCGCACTTGAACTCGGGGAGATTGTGAAGTCCTACCATTACGTTCCTTATAACCGTCATATTGTTAAATAGGCGGATATTCTGGAAGGTACGGGCAATTCCCTTGCGGTTAATTACCTCCTGAGAGTTGCCCTTAAGCTCCTCACCGTTAAGGTAGAAGGTTCCCGTCGTGGGCTGATATACGCCCGTGAGCATATTAAAGACGGTGGTCTTTCCTGCTCCGTTGGGGCCTATCAAGCCGTAAATTTCGTTCTTTTTAATCTTTAAGTTTACATTTTGAACCGCTTTAAGGCCTCCAAAGGAGATGCCGAGGTTCTTTGTTTCAAGTACAAATTCGCTCATATTATTCTCCTTTATCTGCCTTATCGGGATTCTTTGTGCTTTCGTTTACAACGATGTCGGTCGAGAGAATTTCGTTCATCTCAATCTTGGTGGGAACTCTTGCCCACGCGCCCTCGTCGTCGGCATACTTCTTGCTCTCGGGGTGAGTAAGCTTAAGAAGCGCCTTAAGGAACTTACGGGGGTTGTATTTCTCTCTGAAGTTCTTAAGAGCGGGCGCGTTGTTGTATACTACGATAAGTATAAGAACAAGAGCGTATATGAGGTCCTTAAGAACCGCGAGATTACCTGTAAGAACTACGGTAAGGGTTGTGTTGAGGTAGGTTATTACCGCCGCGGAAATAATCGTACCCGTGATGTTACCCATTCCGCCAAGCACTACCATAACGAGTATCTCGATGGAATAGTTGTAGTCAAACACCGCCGCCTGAACGTTATTGTTAGCGAAGCTGTAAAGCACTCCCGCTACACCTGCAAATGCCGCGGAAATAACGAATGCAACAAGCTTGTACTTCGTTACGTTAATACCGGTTGCGTGAGCTGCTATTTCGTTGTCACGGATAGCGGTTATCGCGCGTCCGTGCTTTGAACGAAGAAGGTTCTGAATAACAGCGAGCGTCACAAGAACCAAAACGAAGCCTATTATGAAGAGATATTGCTTATCAAAGCGAGGGGTTCTGAGTCCGAGAGGTCCGCCAAAGCTCTCCTCAGAGGTATTCTGGAAGAGGGACTTAACGATTTCGCAGAATGCGAGAGTGACTATTGCAAGATAGTCGCCCTTAAGACGAAGTGCGGGAAGGCCTACTATAAAGCCTGCCGCAGCAGCAATAAGCGCACCAACAAGAAGAGATATCAGAAGGTTTACAACGCCCTTACCGAGCGCATCGGCAAGAAGCACGGAAACCTTACCTCCGATATAAGCGCCAATGCACATAAAGCCCGCGTGACCGAGCGAAAGCTCACCGAGGAAGCCTACGACAAGTCCGAGCGATACTGCAAGAATTATGCTGATAGTCATTCTCTCAAGGAGATAGAGAGTAGACTGAGGAAGCGCGCCGGCAAAAGTGAGCGCCGAAAATACCGCCGCAACTACACCTATAACGATATAGTTAAGATAATACTTCCAGGTGATGCCTTTGATTTTTTCTATTATTCTGTTCATTATACCTTCTCCCTTCTCTTCTTTCCGAGAAGACCCGTAGGCTTAACGAGAAGAATAACAATAAGTATTGCGAACTCAATAGCAGTCGTGTAGGGTGCTACTCCGGGTAAGGAGTTGCAGATACACTCAACGACACCGAGAAGAATTCCGCCGAGCATAGCGCCGGGAATAGAGCCTATACCGCCGATAACCGCGGCAGTGAACGCCTTAATTCCGGGGAGCGCACCGTAGGTCGGCATAATAGTAGGAACGTTCATCAGGCTGAAGAGTCCCGCAAGAGCTGCAAGCGCTGAGCCTATAGCAAATGTGAGGGTGATTATCATATTGATATCAATACCCATAAGCCTTGCCGCGTCCTTATCCTCAGATACGGCTATCATCGCGCGGCCAATCTTGGTATACTTTACAAAGAGGTTTAGAAGAACCATTACGCATACCGCTGCTGCGAGAGTAATAAGAGTTCCGTGGCCTATCTTAAGAGCGCCAAGCTCAAGTGAGCCAAATTCTGCGATTATTACGTAACGCGGAGCTGTTCCGAAGATAATCTGCGCCAAGCTCTGTAAAAAGTAGCTCATACCTATTGCTGTGATAAGAACGGCAAGAGGCGAGGAGCCGCGAAGCGGCTTGTAGGCTACCTTCTCGATAGAAACACCGAGAAGAACGCACATAACAACCGCCGCTACTATTGAAACTATTGGATTGATGGCAAGAAATACGAGTATGGTATAGCCGCCGACCATAATGATATCACCGTGTGCGAAGTTCAGCATCTTCGCAATACCGTATACCATAGTATAGCCGAGAGCTATCATTGCGTATATGCCGCCAAGGCTCAAGCCGTTGACTAAAGTAGTGATAAATTCCATAAAAAATCCTTTTTCTATATTACGACAATTTGCCGGCGCGGAAAAAACCGCGTCAGCAAACCGTCAAATATTACCGGTTGGGTAAAAATCTCAGAAAATTCACCCAAACCTCATTTCTGATTTAGAAGCCTTACTGTGCGGAGTTAGCGCTTTTAACTACGTACTTAACCGCTTCCTTATTAACAAAGCCGTCGTCGCTCCAGGAGATGTTAGAGGTACCGTCAGCGTTAACTGCCTTACCGGTTACACCGTGGAAGGTGAAGTTATCGCTCGTGAACACCTCGGTAAGAATCTCAGAGAAGTCTGCGGGCGAGGTGGTTACGTCGAACTCCTTGCCGTTAGCCTTTGCTACCTTAAGAGCCTCATAGATAGCCCATACGCAGTCGTAAGCTGCTGCGCCGAACTGGTTGAGGGGCTCGGTTTCCTCGTTGTATGCTGCATTGTACTTATCGATAAAGGTCTTTGCAGCGCCGGTGGTTGCGCCCGAGTTGAAGTGAGAAAGGTAGGAAACCTCCTGAGGAACGGTGGTGATATCGAAGCCGTCGATAGCATCGATGCCGTCAAGACCGTCGCAGCCGTAGTAGATGGCATCATCCTTTACTATTCCCTTACCCTTGGTCATAAACTGAGATGCGGGAGTATAGTAAATAGGCATAAAGATAACGTCACAGGTCTTAAGAGCCTCTACCTGCGAGGAGAAGTCGTTATCACCCTCCTGGAAGGAAGCCTCCTTGATACCGTTCTTGAGGCTTGCATCAAGTGCGTCAAGGAACGTCTTTCTGATACCGGTCGAGTAATCCTCATCGGACTTGTAGAAGATACCTATCTGCTTGCCCTGATAGTTCTCGTTGAAGTAGACAGCAGATGCGGAGCCCTGATTAGAGTCAGCAAAGCACATCTGGAATGCGTTGTCATACTCGGGAATATCGTCGCCCGAAGCAGAGGGGGTAAGAATGAACACGTTATCGTCATTAGCGAGCTCCTTGAACTCAAGGCCGGGAGCGGTGGTAACCGTACCGAGGGAAATCTGCATTCCCGACTCGTAAAGGCTCGAGTAGGTAGTGGATACGTTGGTAGCCTTGTGCTCGTCGTCCTTGGCAACGAACTCGAACTGCATACCGAGAGTACCTGCGCCGCCCGCAGCCTCAATAGCGTTAATCTCGTTGATAGCAATCTGCGCTGCGTTCTTAACTGCGATACCGTAAACTGCCGCGCCGCCGCTGAGAGGGCCGGACACGCCAATCTTAATCTTGGTGTTATTCTCTGCGTAGTTTGTTTCGCCGCAGGATACGAAGCAAGTTACCATAAGCATTACAGCAAGCACCAGGCAAAGAAGCTTTGCAAAAGTCTTTTTCATAATATACTCCATTCCGCCACGCTTTAGGTGGCTAAATTAAAAAAGATAGTCTTATTATATTACTTTTGATACTGTTTGTCAAGTCATTTATTTACATTTTTTTGAATTTTTTTAATATTTTTTTGCCGCCGGGGCAATATGACTATTTTCTCGTTTTATGCAGAATAATTATGCACTGTTTTTGCTTTCTCGCCTTATATTCTCAATATCATTCTGCTGAACACCGATTATTCTTGAATAAAAAAACGCGGCTCCCACAAGGCGTAAGCCTTGCGAGAGCCGCGAGAAAATAACGTTTTGCTAAGGATTATCCAACGAGTCCCGAACGCTCTATACCCTGCACAAGGTACTTCTGACAGAAGAGGTACATTATGATAAGGGGAGCGACAATCATAATACCCGCGGTATTCTTGATTACGTTTTCGTAGATAGCTCTACCTGCAAAGTTCTTGTCAACGAGTGACGAGGGAATACGTACGACGTCAACCATAGACCAAATCTTCATCGAGTCACTTCCGCGATAGAAGAGCTGAGTATAGAACTGGTCGGTCCACTGCCACGAGAAGGCGAAGAGGAAGATGGTTATCATCATAGGAACCGAGAGAGGCAGAATAATCTGAAGGAAGGTTCTGAAGGTTCCCGAGCCGTCAACGTATGCCGACTCCTCAAGCTCATCGGGCACGCCCTTGAAGAACTGACGCATCATATAGATGTAAAGACCGTTCTTGAAGCCTATGCCGCCGATGGACAGAATGAGGAAGGGCCAGAAGGTATTGATAAGCTCAATTCCCTTCCATCCGGGAATCCAACCGAGCAGAAGCTCGAGGATACCGGGCTGCTGTGTTGACATTACGTGTGCGATATCAAAGCTCGTGAATCGCTGAAGCATTGCGTACTCGAGGGTGGAGTGAGGAATAATCATCGTCACTATAACCACCGCCATAATAAGCTTGTTGCCCTTGAACTTGAACTTCGAGATACCGTAACCGATAAGGCAGGCAACGAAGGTCTGTATAAGCGCGCAAAGCAGTGAAAGAAGCAGTGTGTTCAGGAATGCGAGCCAATACTTGTTGTCAACCATTATAGCCGTATAGGTTGCAAGCGACCAGTTCTTGGGAATAAGCGATACGGTTGCGTCTACGACGTCCTGTCTTGCCATAAACGAGCCTGCTATCTTCGAGAAGAAGGGGAAGAGGATTACGTAGGATACGCCAAGCATAAGGATAAACTTCAGTACGCTTACAACAACCTTAATCCAGGTGTGAGAGGACTGAATTTTCTTCATCAGCCTTTCCTTAAAGGAGAGCTTGCCCTCGTAGTCTACGGATATTCTGTTCTTCGATTCTTTGGTTATTACGGGTTTTGTAGAATCCATTGACTGCACCTCCTTAATCTCTTCTCTGATAGAAGACGAACGACGAAACTATCGCGGCAACAACCACAAGCACTAGCGCAACGACCAGGAAGTACATCCACGACATCGCCGTCGCAGACGAGAAGCTTCCGCCGTCGAACTGTCTTCTGATAAACGCCATCGCGGGGTTCGTACTTCTTGTAAAGGAGTCGATAACCGTATATATCGCGTTTACGAGTATCATAGGAGATATCATCGGGAAGGTTATCTTCCAGAAGGTTTCCCAGCCGGTTGCACCCTCTATCTGGCACGCCTCGTAAATTGAGGGAGAGATAGACTGCAGACCCGCGAGGAAGATAAGCATCTGTACGCCCGAATAGTTGATAATGTTGTAAACGTTGTTTACAAGGTCAACGACGTAGGTTACGAGCTCTCCGCCGACCTTCATACTAGCAAAGAGCTGCTGAACGTCAAGCATAGAGATAATCTCTGCGGAATTGTTCTGCGTACCGTCGTTAATTCCCTCACCCGACTCAGAGGATACGGCATCCGCTGCGTTAAGGGTTTCCATTATACCCGTCGAAACTATAACGGGAAGGAAGAATATTGCACGGAACGCTGCTCTACCAAGCATTTTGTTATTAAGAACTACTGCTATGAAGAGCGAGAATACTATAATTGCGGGAACCTCGAAAATAAGCTGCTGAAGTCCTGCAAGGAACGCCGCAGTAAAGCCCGAGGTTGAGAATGCGTCGACATAGTGCTCAAAGCCAACAAAGGTGATGGTCTTGTTCGCTGCATTCACCTCACTCATACTTAACCAAACCGAGTCGATAAGAAGAGGAAGGTAGATAAGCAATACGCCGAGGATGAAGGGGAGAACGAAGACGTATCCCGCCCTCGCCCTTCTCTTCTCAAGGGAAGGCTTGCCCTTGAATACCGATTTCAGAAACTTTAACACGGGGTTTTCCGTTTCGATATTTTCAATGCCGTCTTTTAATTCAACGCTGTTGTTCATATCCTTCCCTCCTTATATTTTTTTGAAGCCGTACGGCTGAATTGTTACAGGCTTCTCACCTGCGGCAAGTCTTACGTCAACTGCATAGGTGTTGTAGTTGAGTATGAACTCTACCTTTTCGTTACCCTTGGTGTAGGTAACTCTTACAACGTTACCGTTGTCACTTGTGTAATCGGTAGAAACGTATACAGAGTCGCTGTCGGTTGCAACCGAGTCGGTCTTGAACGCATAGAGCGATTCATAAACCACGTCGGACGCGCCGAATGCTACGTCAACAGTACCGTCAGTATTCTTGTAGTAGGTCTCATACTCGGCAATAACCTCGTCAAGAGCCTCGCTTGCATACTCGGGGAGGGTTGTTCCCTCGGCGTCGATAAGCTCGCAGAGTGCTGCTACAAGCCCAGCCTTATCAACGTTGAGCTTAAGAGCCGCAGCTCCTACGCCGTTCTCCTTGATAGCCTTGTCGACGGTCATGGAGAGGCAATTGTCAACCGCCTCAACATACTCAAGCGCAAGAATTACGTTGTTAGCCTCACGCTCCTCACTGCTGATGGAGCGCTCGGAAATAAGAACCTCGTGATTTGAGATAGTGTAATCCTGAAGTCCGCCGATTGCGCCGTTCAAGGTAGCGTACTGATTTACTACATAGTCAAACCAGTTCTTGTAATCGATACCGTAGTACTTGGAAAGATTGGGGTCTTCCTTAAGGTAGCTGAGGTTTTCGGTCTGGTAGCAAAGAATGTAGTAAAGCGACGCGCCGTTCTCGATTGCACGAAGAATCTCGTAGGAGGGAGAGCCCGAGTAGTTAAGAGGCGTTCCCGTGTAGCTTACATAGCCGTGAAGAACCATTCCGTAGAAGGGCACGGTGTAAGACGAGTGTGCAAAGTGGCTCGAGTCGATAGGAGCGTTGAGAATGTGGTCAACGTACTCAAGCGCATAGACGTTACCCTTATCGGTCATAAGCGAATAGCTTTCGCTCATTTCCGCAAGAATAGAGGTTACGTTTCCGAGAGCAGACTGTCTGTCAATAAAGCTGTCCTCGTGGAAGTTGGAGTTGAGGTCCGAGCCAAGAGTCGAAACAGAGAGAGTCTTGACGTCGTAGTCCTCGAAGTACTTCGAATACTTCTTATTGAATTTCTCGTAAAGCTTATCGAGTGAGCCGGTGTTCGCAAGCATTGCAAAGAGACTCTCGAATTCGCCCGAGATGGAGTTGTATACCTGCTTTGATGCAAAGCGGTTATCAATCATACGCGCTGCATCACGGTTCTGTGAGATGCCGTCGAACATCGCGGTGTTATTGATGTAAACGAAATCAAAGTCGGGGTATATTCCGAGATTTGCCTTGGTGTCGGTGCCGGTAGCAACGCTGACCGTCTTTTCAAGGAGCGAGTTGAAGCCGCGCTTGCCGCCCACCTTGCTCTCCCACTTTGCATTTGAGGGGTAGGTAAAGTACATACCGCCGTTTGCAAATCCGGTAAGTCTGAAGTTTACGTTAACTATGTTAACAATCTTTGCTGCGAGAGCATCGTATTCCTTTGCTCTTGCTTCAAGGCTTGCCTTCTCGTCTACGAGCTTTTCATCAAGGGCCACAGCCTCGTCTCTGAGGCTCTTTGCCTTTGCCTTAAGCACGTTCTGTGCATCAGAAAGCTCATTATACATCGTTTCGACGTCCTCGAACTTGGTAAGAGGCTCGGAAACGGTTACGGGGAAGGTAAGAATTCTCTTGGTTACGTCAATCGAGCCGAACGCCTCTATGTAAAGAGGAAGCTGCTTCGATGCGTCAACGAGAGTCGAGAGAGCTCCTGTATCCTTGAGATAATCTCTGTAGCGGTTTGCCATTCCGACATAGGAGGGCTGGTAATAAACGTCGCCTGCCTGTGCGGCGCTACCGTTATAGAGAGGCACTACCGTGTAGGAGATGTTTCCTACGTAGGTGCTCTTGGATGCTATGGTATAACGGCTGAGACCGCTTACCGAATAGGACTCGGTGAGGTCGAAGCTGTCGACCGGATGAGTTGCAAAGGAAGCGTACGCAAACGCGAACTTATGGCTGTTCTTACCTGAGCCGTAGCCAATAGTCGCAAGCGAGCTACCATCCTCAATTATAGTGAAGAAGCCTGTTAAATCACCTGCGTCGTTAGTATTTACCATACCGTAAACAGGCATAGTAATCTGCTGACGGTGCTTCTGAGCCTTGTCGATTGCATCATACGCAAAGTCCTGACCGTATACCGCAGTTTTAACCGCAAGCTGAATAGAGTCGAGGTTTGTGGACTGGTCAAAGTAGAAGTCGTCAAACTCCGCAACCGTTCCGCTTCCGTCGGGGAAGAAGATATATCCGTCGCGGCTCATATCGGCAGCGCCGAAGAACTTAAGAGGAGTTACCGAGTTGAGCATATACTTCGATTTGTCATATTCGAAGGAGTTTGCGGGGACGCTTATCTCAAGCTCACCATTCTCGTTAACAGTATAGATAATACTGATATCGAAGGATGCAAGCGGGAAGTCGGCAATATTGAAGCCTGCATCTCTTACTATAGCTTCAATAACAGCGGCGGTGTACCTCTTGTTCTCTTCGCCATCATCTCCGATTTCACCCGGGAAGAGAGAACGCATTGCGTTGTTTACAAGACGAACGTTACCGAGAGTATAAGCATCAACCTGATAGTTGTTAAACTTATAGACCACCTCACCCGCAGCGTATGCTGAAATCTGCTCGGAGAGAGTCTTATGAGTATCGGGATTAATTGTTTTCCACTCGTCGGGAATCTGAACGGTGTAGTTGAGAACTACAGTCTTGATTTTATCAACGATTCCGCTGATTTTCGTATACTCTGCAGAATTTGAGCCCTTAACCAAAGATACGTACTTCAAGTACGCGGCAAGCGCCTTGCTGGAAAGAACCGAGGTATCGACTGTATCGCTGGTAACCATGCCCTCAGAGCCGACGTATGAATACTTAATTCCCTCAAGCTCCATAAAGTCGAACGAGGTAAGGTAGGTATCCTTTACAATCTTACCGTTCTCATCCTTTACAGTTTTACCGTTCTCGTCCTTGACGTTGTAGGTCCAAAGTCCCTTCTCAAGTGCGAAATCGGTATCGATTTCTTCAACGCCAAGAGCTGCCTTGAGCTCTGCCTCAAGAAGGTCTGCGAGAGGCTGAAGGAAGGTTTCGTGGAAGTCTTCCTTAAGAGCCGCGCCGGGAGCTACGAAGAAATCGGTGCTCTCACCGAGGTGATAGGTTACCTTGAGTCCCTTGGTGTTACCCTCGGTATGCTCAGAAATCTTGATTGTAGCACCATCAATGAGCCACTGAAGGCTGTAGAAGGGCTTATTCACCTCAGAAATATCGTTTTGGTTGGAATACTCGATTTCAATCTGGCTGAGTATACCCTTATCGCCTTTATCGTCAATAGATTGACCGGTGTACTTGGGGTTGGTGGGATTACTCGTATAAATCTGACCGTAGGAGTCAAAGAAGTACGTAAGTCCCGTATAACGGTTTACGTATACTGCGAGCTTTCTGGCATCAGACGAGTAGAGCACGCTGTCAAGATATCCGTTTGCAAGCTCGTACTCAAATGCCTCGGAGGCGGTGAAGTTATAATTAACGTAACCGTCCTCGCCGTTTATAAGAGGGAGAATATCCTCAGCTCTTGTAAGTATGCCCGTAGTCTTTATCGAAACAGCTCCGCGCTCGGCAGCAGCTGCGGCTGCCGAGAAAGGAATAGCTGTCATCATGCTCGTTATGAGCATCACGATAACCAGTGCAGATGATAATATTCTTTTAATTTTCATTATTTCTTACCTCCTGCAACTAGAATCGGTTTCCGATTTCGGTTATCAGCGATACAACGAAGGTAACCATCTTGATTACAAGGCTCGAGAAGAGGATTGCAATGAACATAATTACCGCCATAGCGACGATAGTACCGAGTACAGTGATGAAGTTCTTGCCGTTGCTGTAGTCGTGAGTAACTGCCATACCGAAGAACAGAAGAAGTCCTACCCATACGTAGCCGATTGCTACGAGAAGAGTGATGGTAGAGCCCTCGGTGGCGGTAAACACGTTAGAAAGAATTGTTGAAAGAATTACGAAGAACGGAAGCGGTGCAAGCGAGTAGCAGGTCGCGATATAAATATCCCTGAAGCTTCCCTCTCCGTCAAAGAGCGTAGTAAGGCACCAGTTCGAAATAATCCAAAGCAGAACCGGAACAACAACCGCAATTATCTGCATAAATACGGTGGAGTAGTCGCCTCTCGGATTGAACATATAGCCCTGACCGATAGCCTGATAGAAGAATGCTGCTACGGTTATCGCAAGTATCGTGGAGGCTGCTCTTACAGAGCCGCGCTTCTCGTGCTTGAGGTCCCAGAAGCCGTCGAACGGATGGAAAATAAGGTGGAATACGTAGAGCAGCTCCTCGACGTAGCTCTTTCTGCCAACCTTAAGGGAGGTTGCCTTGTTCTTCTTCTTTGCATATCCAAGGAACTTGAAGAGAAGAACGACAAGTGCAATTATCACTATCACCATAGGAATCATCCAGATGGAGAGGATATCCTTACGTGCGTTAGCAAAAGCCTTGGAGTAATACTCGGTCTCGTATGCGCTGGAGAGATACTCCATAGCGCCCTCGTAATCTCCCTTATTGTAGAGCGCCTTACCTATACCTATATAAGCAAGGTCGAAGTTGTTGTTGCTTGTAAGAACGTTCTGCCAGTCGCGGATCGCCGCATCGAAGTCGTGCGCGTTCTCGTTGCCAAGTGCGCTCATTATCTTGCCGTAATACTCGGTGGGCTGGTAAACCGTCAGAGATATATTATTCTCAACGTAGTCAAGAATAACGAGGTTATAAACAGTTTTGATTTCCTGCTTGCCGTCGTCACCGAGAACGGGGTTTCCGTCAGCGTCAACAACGGGGGTGGGAACTGTCTGATAAGTGAACGCCTTTACTTTATTGGTACCGTTACCTACCTGGTTACCCTCATCGCCGAATGCGAAGAGAAGGTTACCGTTTGAATCGTAGGTGAAGGTTCTTACTCTCGAGGTGTCGAGTATCGTCCAAGCGCCGTTTTCTCCAATTGCGATGTCCTTAATCTGCGATACCTCGTCAGCCATGAATATGTCAACCTCTCCGCCGGGATCGAAGAAGCCGTTACGCTTCATAATCTCGACACCCGTAGAGTTAAGAAGCTTTACGGGAGAGTATGCCGATTCCTTGGACTTGATTGCTGCAAGCTGTTGTGCCATATCATCAGGCTCGTCAAAGTTGATAGTAACGTAAACGAGTCCCTCTGCAGTTACTGCAATATTGTTGAAGGGCTTCGAGAAATTCTTGATTGTAGCATCGATATTGTCGGTGCCGACAAACTTCTGCCAGAGTGCCTCAAAGGGGTCGCTTGTGGTCTTCTGTGCTCCGATAAATCCGGAGAACTGTCCCTCACCCGAAAGCATTATAACGCCCTCGTAGCTGCTCTGAGATACTACAAAAATTCTTCCGTACTTATCAACCGCTACAGCGTAGGGAGAGAAGGTTTCTTCTCCGAGAAGCGCGCTCTCGGGCTGGTTGATGGTTCTTACATACTCATAGGTTTCCGCATCAAAGACGACAATTCTCTTTGCCGCTCTGTCACAGACGAATATGTTTGCCGAGCCGTCTGCCATTATTTCCTTATCGGTAACGCAGAGGCCTGTAGGATCCTTGAAGTTCTGGGTGTTTCCGTACTCGTCAACCCATGTGCGGATAACAGCCTTGGTCTTATAGCCATTTGCATCAAGAATGATAACTCTTCCAAGAGATTCTACTCCCTGGTCTACTATGTAAAGGTTACCTGCGCTGTCAGATGCGATATCGTTGGGAGTAACCTTATCGTTACCGAACTTAACGGTAGCAGAATAGTAGTACTTCTTTGCGGAGTCGGAGGATACCTTCGAGTTACCGTCGGCAATATTCACTGCCTTCCAGCTCGAGGAGTTATCCTCGTAGTAAACCGCACTGATATTGCCTACAGATGCGAAGGCGTTAGCGCCAATCGATGCGATTTCCTTACCGATAATAAGCGCTCCGCTTATCTTTGAATAGAATGCAGCCTTTACTGCATCGTTACCTGCATTGAAGGCGTCAGCCTGAATGAAGGGAGTGTCGTGAATAATTCCCTTGGAATCCTCGTAGGTTGCGGGAATTTCAAGGTTAACGTCGCTGTCGTAGCCGAAGAGTGTAACGCATCTTGCGATAACCGATGCCTCGTCAAGAGAAACGGTTACGGCAATCTTCGCCGCGTCAGCGCCTGTTGCCGCCGCAACAGCGGCAGCCTCCTTCTCGGCAAGCTTTGCATCGATGCCGGAAGCAAGATTTGCAACGGTTGTACCGTCGGCTATATCGTTACCGCCAAAGCTAACAGTTACCCTGACAGTATCGTCGGTGCCGTCGCCAGAGAATACGTAGTTGTGCGTAGGAACGTATGCCTTAACTGCTTCGATAAGTGCCGTGATAGCGGCAATCTCATCTACAGCGTAGCCTACACCGACAAACTCGTCGTTTGTGCCGAGAATAACGTCTGCAACAACAAACTCAAGGTCGGTCTTGTTGGGAGTCATATCTCCGTCCCATGTAGCAACCACGCCGTCCTCGTAGCGCCAGTTGTAGCCCGAGAGAAGTCCCATCGAGCCTGCGTTGTGAGCTACGGGAGCGGGGGTGTATGCAGAGGGAGATTTAAGAGGCTCACCGTCTATCGAATAGGTGTAGGTGTCGTAGGGCTCGTATGCGGAGGGGCAAAGTGTGCCGAAAATCATTACGAAAATCAGCGAAAGTATAAGTATTTTGCTAAGTCTACTTTTCATTTTCTCCCTCCTATTAGTCCTTCATTCCCGACGAGCCCATCGTTTCTATAATCTTACTCTGGTTAATAACGAAGATTATAATCGGAACCATCATCATAACGACTATAGCCGCAGCGGATGCGCCCGAACGGGCGATACCGGCAGAAACTATCTGGTTTATCGCGTAGTTGAA
Source organism: Clostridia bacterium (assembly GCA_017472305.1). Taxonomy (GTDB): domain Bacteria; phylum Bacillota; class Clostridia; order Oscillospirales; family CAG-272; genus UBA1740. The sequence goes on from JAFUQP010000020.1 coordinate 84,475, forward strand.
GGTTTTGAGCTCCTCGGAGTGAATGTAAATTGACGAGCCTGAGTTCCAAAGGGATTTGAAGCACTCAATCATAAGCGTCAGCCATGCGGGCTTAACCATAGGCATTGCTATGATAAGGAAGGTTCTGAACTCACTTGCACCGTCAAGACGCGCAGACTCAAGCACGGTATCGGGTACGGAGGACTCCATGAACTGCTTCATAAGGTAAAGACCCATTGTGGTTGCCATCGAGGGAACGATAATCGACATATAAGTATCAATCCATCCGAAGGAGGAGAGAATGATGAAGTGCGTTACCTGGTTAACCGTCGAGTGGAACATAAGGGACATTACTATCATCTGGAATATTGCGTTTCTACCCGGGAAACGAAGCTTTGAAAGCGAATATGCCGCCATCGAAGCAAGAACCAGGTTACCTACAGTACCGCATATAGTGATAAATACGGTATTGAATATGTATCTGGAGAAGGGCACCCAGGAGTCGCCCATAAGCGTGAAGAGGTCTGCGAAGTTATCAAACGTAGGATTGATAACGTAGAAGCGAGGGGGGAACATAAACAGCTCATCAAGAGGCTTCAGCGACTGTATAACGACGTAGTACATAGGTACGAACATTATAATACCGAGAAGCGTGAGCATGAAGGTGATACCGGCGTCGCCTCCTGCGGAGCGGTTAAGGACGACCTTATGTCCTCTTGTTCTTAACTTTTTAACCGATGCCATTATCACTCACCTACCTTCGCAAGTGCCTTCTTGACAAGTATGTTCGATGCGAACATTACTATGAAGAGCACGACGGCTATCGCCGAAGCGTAACCTACCTCAAATCTTTGTCCACCGTAGTCGTTGAGGTGGTGCATTATCGTATGTGCGGCGTAATCAACCGAGGGGAAGCCGCAGAGCGCGTCAACGACCGCTCCGAAGCCGAAGGAGTTGGTAATTGCAAGCACCGCACCGAACATCATCTGAGGACGCATAGTGGGAAGCGTGATAAACCAAAGCTCCTGCCAACGGTTCTTTATACCGTCAACCGCAGCCGCCTCGTACATCGAGCGGTCAACCGTCTGGAAGCCGGCGATGAAGGAGAGGAACGCGGTACCGAGCGAGGTCCAGAGTGCAACGACGATACACAGAGGCATAACGTACGCGGCATCCTCGAACCAAAGAATGGGAGCGTTGATAAGACCGAGGTCCATCAGCGTTGCGTTAGCCCATCCGTATGCGTCGGAGGAGAAGAGCGTCTTCCAAATCAGGTAGACCTGACCTGAAATCGAGGGTGCGTAGAATATAAGAGTTACAACCGCACGAATCTTCGGGGGAAGCTCGTTTACAAACCACGCAACGAGAAGCGAGAGTATGTAGGAGACGGGACCTGTTATGCAGGCGAAGATAAGAGTGTTCTGAACCGCCAGCATAAAGATATCGTCGTTAAGGAAGAGGTCGATATAGTTATCTATTCCCTTCCAGTTCGGGAACTCAAGCATGTTAAAGTCGGTAAGACTTAAGATTATCGAGAGCAAAACGGGAAGAACCGTGAAGATTATAAAGAGAAGGAGGAAGGGAGCGAGCATAAAGTAAGCCGTCTTATTCTTCTTCATCTCTTTCCAGGTCCACTGCCACTTCGACATCTCGTCGCGCGCCACGGGGCGTGCGGTGTCTACAGTTTTTGTTTCTTCTGACATCTTTACTCTCCTTTACTGATTATTTTCCTTGAGCGCCTCGTCATCGTTTTCCTCTATGACGGGGAGTTCAAACTCCTGACGCTTACGGACAATCTCACCGTTGATTGCCTCGATGTAGGACATCATAGCCTCGGTGGGGTTAGCTCCGTTGTTGTATGCGTCAAGGAACGCAAACTTCATATATCTTGCAATGATATACGAGCCGGGGTAGTTAACTATGGCGTTAAGGTTAGCCATCTGGTCGCGGATTGCTGCCTTCTCGCTCGCGGTCCAGGAGAGGTCCTCTATAGCGTTAAGGTTAGCAGTTTCGTATTTTGCAGCGGGACCTACGACGGCAACTATTCTGTTACCGTAGGTGGACTGTGCAAACGAGCCGGTCTGCCACTGAATGAACGACCAAGCAGCATCGATGTTGTCGCATCCTGCGGGAATAACGGTTGCGGTTACACTTGCGAGAGAGTCGTAGTTGTAGCTGCCGTCATCGTTCTCCGAGCCGGGAAGCGAGGAGAACTCCCAGAGTCCGCCGATTTCGGTTGCAAATACTGCAAGCGTATTATAAATAGAAATGTAGTCACCTATTACGATAGGCATCTCACCCGTTCTGAAACGGTTAGAGGAATCGAAGGTAACGGGAAGCGAGTGCATGGTGTAGAGGTTACATACGAACTCGAATGCATCAAGAGCAATTCTGGAGTCGAGGTCAATCTTTGCGCCTGCGTATTTCGAGTCATACTCCTCGCTGACGAACTTCCACATATTTCCGCCTCTCTGATACATCATGAAGTCAAGGGCGTTTACGTAGGTTACACCGATGGTCATATTGCTCATCTGAAGGTCGGGAAGAATATCGAGAAGCTGGTCCCAGGTCTCGGGAACCTCTTTACCTATCTCGGCAAGAACGTCCATACGGTAGAACATCATAGCGAAGGACATCGTCTGAGGAACACCGAAGGTCTGGTCGAGAAGGGTCAGAGTGTTCATTGCTGCGGGAGCGAAGTTATACGAGGTGTTCTTGTCGTTAACCGATGCAAGGTCGCTCGCAGTGCTGTGCTCAAGGTCGCAGACGGTATTCATATAGGACTTGGAAATCGAGGTATATCCGAGAGAATCGAAATAATCGCCCTTTCCAAGAACGTCCTTGTCGGCAAGAGCAACGACGTTGCCGCTCGCGTCTTTATAATAATTGGTAGTAAAGTACTTCGCATCCTCAGCACCGAACTCATACTCTGCAGTGCCGTTCTGACCAGCCGTTCCGTCTACTGCAAGAACCGCGTCACGGATAGCGTAGTTAATAACGTCGGACGAGCCAAGACCGAGGTAAACGTCGGGACCCTTGCCTGCAAGAATCGAGGGAAGGAGTGTACCAGCGGTAACGAGCTTCAGTGCAACGGCGTGACCGTAGGTATCGGTGAAGCCGTCGTCTGCGTCAATCATTGTACGCCAGATCTGGGACTGGTCACGTCCGGTAGCAAGCCAAACGTCAACCGTGGTCGAGCCCTCCTCGGGTATTTCGGTAAGGCCCATCTGGTCGTAGTCGGTGAAGAACGAATGTATGAAGGAGGAAATTTCAAAGCCGAAGGACTTGAAGAAGCCTGCCTTTGCCTTGGGGAGCTTCTTTAAGGTGTCTTCGGAAGCATCGGTGGGAACGATGTTGATAGAGTCAACTATAAGAGTACCCTTCTTGGAGTCGTTTACCCAAGAACCGAGAGTACCGAGATGGCTCTTGAAGGTTGTAAGGTTAGCGGCGATGTCTACACCGTAGTTGGCACCCATCTCCTGGAGAAGACGGACTATGGTTTCAAGGGTTGCAAGGTGAGAGCCCTTTGTACCGCATATAGCCTCAAGGTCTTTGATAACCTGCTCGATGGTGGTTGCCGAATCGATAAGGGTGTTAAGAACCTCGGGCATTGCCTTATGGAAATCGTAAGAGGTATTTGCGTCGGGCGATGCGCCTGTACGCTGAAGTATTTTAAGGTATGCCTCGTTAAGCTCGTTGAGGGCATCCTCTACCTTCTTTATGTAATTGCTGAGGTCTCCGAGCGAGCACTCGAGGTACATCGTGTACTCCTCGCCTGCCTCGAAGTAGAACTCAAAGTAATCGTGAGTACCGTCGCCAAGATAATCCGACTGCCAGTCCTTGTTGTAGTCGAATCTTATCTGGTCAGCCTGCGCGAAGGGAACGGTAGGAGTTCCGTCTTCAAGGCCGTACTTATACTGATTACCGCCCACGAGCTTAAGAGTACGGCAGATGAACATACCCTCGAGCGCGGACTGCTTGTATCTCATATTAATTTTGTAGAGTCCCGTCTTGTTTACGGTAAATTTGTAAGCTGCCCACTGTCCAACGGCATCGTAGCTTGTCTTACCTATTACGTTAAACATCTGCGCGCCCGCCTTAATAGGATAGTTCGCAGCGTTATCGTTGCTGTTGCCGGGAAGGACAGACGAGTCGGATACGAAATCGGGGAACTCTGCCTCAAGTCTGATGAAATCGCCGGATACCGAAGGTGCTGCGGCAATTATGCTGTTCTTGAGATAGTCCTCATAGTCAAGAGACTCGGTTGCGTTCTCTGCGTTAGCAGCAGCGGCGGGAACGAATCTTATCGACTTGATAATCATAGGCTCACGCTCGGACTCAAGGGTGAAGGTTCTCGTTCCGTAAGGAAGATAGAACTTGAAGTATCCCTCCTCAAAGCCCGATGCATCGCGGCTTATGAAGGTCGACCACTCCGAGGACTCCTCTGCAAGAGGCGACATCGAGTTGCCGTTGATATCCTGCGTCATCTTATACGTATCGGTTCTCTTGAACCAATTGTTGCCTTCCTTGTAAACGAGGTCAACAATCTTATAATAACCGTCGTCGCGCTCCTCGTATCTGATCTTCGAGGACGCCTCGGTAGCGGTAGTAGGCTCAGGAGTTCCTTCTTTGTAGTTATTGTAGCTCCAGTGCTTATCGAAAATGAGCGTACCAACCTCGTCGAAGGGTACCTTTCCGTCGATATAAAGCTTCTTCTGTATCGAGCTTACCGAGCTCTTTGAAGTAGAGTTCGGGTCGGTAATTTGGGGGTTATAGTACTCGATATAGAGGTAGTAGAAGCCCTGCTGCTCCTTTGTTACGTTGAAGGTCCAGGTAGCAGAGCCGGGGGTAACATTGTTTCCGTCCTTAACGGTAGTGGGAAGGAACAGAGCGTTATCCTCCGATTTAGAGGCATCGGTATAGAAATTCTCCCAATCCTCTGTTTTGCAATCGGCACTCTCGCTTACGTAGAGCTGATTGCCCGAGCCGTTGCTCGGCATCGAGCTGCCTTCGACGCGGTTATTGTTATCAACGTCAAACACGTAAATAACCTCAGGCGCCGAGCCGACAGTTGAGTTTGCATAGCTTTCAATGTACTCCTTGTACGACACAGTACCTACGAGTGCCTGCATTTCCTCAAGCGTTGCCGCAGTGCCGTTGACCTTGAGCTTCTCGCCCGAGGCCGACCCCGCAGCAGCAAACGAGGTGACACTCACAGCGCCGAGCAACAGAGTCACAGAAAGCAACATACAAACAACTCTCTGAAACACGTTCTTTTTCATTTGCTGATTTCCTCCGAAAAATTTCTAAAAACAGGCAGAACCCGCCTATTATTATAAAAGAATTATAACACAAGGATTTTTAAAAGTCAAGTGCGCTTTTCCCTGCCCTTTTATCCATCAAGTTGCAGTAATTGGTAAAAAAAGTAAGTTGAATTTTGTTAATGTAAACAATTATTTACACTCCGAATTTTGCATAAATTGAAAAACCGTGGAAAAGTAATTATATTTTACTATTTTGCCGACTTTTCAAGCCGTTTTAGAGGTGTTTTATGAATAAATGTAAATTATATTTACTCTTTTCGACTAAAAACGAGATTATTAAATGCATAAAAAGGGCAAATTCAAAATGTGTGCAACCTGCACAAAAACATTCGATTTTTTTCTACACCTCAAAATGCCGAAAAAGAAACCGCTCCGAAGAAATCAGAGCGGTTTTAGGGGGTAAATTTACTAAGATTATCTATTTTCTGTGTTGATTATTCCGCCGAAAGCAACGTAATCATCAAGGTAGGCAACAGCAGACTGTCCGGGTGCAGCTTTTACTTCCTTATTAAATATTAACCTTACCGTGCCGTCGGAAAGCCGTACAGCCTCGGCAGTTACCGTATCTTTTGTATATCTTGTCTTAACCGACAGCGTAAGCCCTTCAAGCCTTTCGTTTTCGGCAATTCCCGAGTACACGACGTCAGAGATTACAATCTCCCTCTTTCCCGAAAGCGAGGGGGAAAGCGTTATTCTGTTGGTTTCAACGTTGATATCGGTGACAAATGCGCGTTCACCCAGTGAGATGCCAAGTCCCTTTCTCTGTCCTACGGTATATCTGATAATGCCCTTATGAGTGCCGAGAACCCTGCCGCTTTCATCAACAAACTCGCCCTCGGGAAATTTACCGAGCCTCGATTCGATATATTCAGCGTGGCCGCCGTCGGGAAGAAAGCATATTTCCTGGCTTTCAGCGCGTTCAGAGGAAGTGAGCCCTATTTCCAAAGCCTTTTTGCGAATTTCTTCCTTTGTAAGATTAGAAAGAGGAAGAAGGAGCATATCAAGAATAGCCTTTGGCAGGCGGTAGAGCATATAGCTCTGGTCCTTCGTCGGGTCGGATGCAACAGAAACCGCGGTTTTATTCTTATCAATCTGCTTCACACCGGCATAGTGCCCCGTTGCAATTTTGTCAAATCCGTTCAAGCGCGCATAGTCGTAAAGGCACTTGAATTTTACACGCTCGTTGCAAATTACGCAAGGATTGGGAGTTCTGCCGCGCGAATACTCCGTAACAAAGTTTTCTTTCACTGCTCTGTCAAATTCTCCGGTGCAATCAACCGTTACAAGCGGTATTCCAAGCTCGAGGCAGCTCTTCTCTGCCGCATCGCATTCGGTATACTCGTGCATACGCAACACCGCACCGACAACCTCGTGACCCCCGTCAACAAGAAGTCTTGCGGCATAGGTGCTGTCGAGTCCTCCGCTCATACCTACCAGTATCCTCATAGAGCTCTCCTTTCCTTGATTTCCGACATTATTTGACAATAATTATTTGCTTTTTGCGCGTTTTTGTGTTCTTAACAGAAAATGCGACACTCGGTCGCATTTTCATTCACTGTTGCTTTTAACCTCGGAAATTACTCCTCGTGAGATTTCTCAATCTCAAAATCAACGGGCCTGCCTATTCTGTTGTAATAGTCTGCAACGGCAGTCTTGATTGCCTCCTCGGCAAGCACCGAGCAGTGCACCTTAACAGGGGGAAGTCCGTCGAGAGCCTCAACAACAACCTTGTTGGTAAGCTCGAGTGCTTCCTTGACGGTATGTCCCTTTACAAGCTCGGTTGCCATCGATGAGGTCGCAATCGCGGCGCCGCATCCGAAGGTCTTGAACTTGCAGTCGGTAATAACGTCATTTTCGTCAATTTTGAGATACATTTTCATTATATCTCCGCACTTTGCGTTTCCTACAACGCCGACGCCGTTTGCGTCTTCTATTTCACCTACGTTTCTCGGATTGGTGAAGTGATCCATTACCTTTTCACTGTACTGCATTTCTGTTTTCCTCAATCTTTATCATCTGTCTGTTAGTTTTTTCCCGCCTTGACGACGTCCTCCCACAAGGGGCTCATATTACGAAGCTTCTCTACAACGAGAGGAACGTTCTCTATTATATAGTCTATGTCCTCGTCGGTTGTTTCGCGTGAGATGGATATACGGAGCGAGCCGTGCGCCTTCTCGTGGGGGACACCCGTTGCTATTAGCACGTGTGAGGGCTCGAGCGACTCCGATGAGCAGGCAGAGCCTGTGGACGCGCAAATTCCTGCAATATCGAGCCATAGAAGAAGGCTTTCGCCCTCGATAAACTCAAAGCCGATATTCACTATACCGGGAAGCCTGTTAGTTCTGTGTCCGTTCAGCTTAGAATAGGGGATTTTTGTAAGCTCCTCAATAAGTCTGTCACGCTTTTCTCTTACCGATGCGAGCGCGGGAATATTTTCGGTTGCTACCTCGAGAGCCTTTGCAAGTCCGACGATATAGGGCAGGTTTTCGGTACCGCCTCTCTTACGTCTTTCCTGTGCGCCGCCCTCTATAAGGTTATCTATCACAACGCCGCGACGGATATACAGAGCGCCTATGCCCTTGGGGGCGTGGAGCTTATGGCCCGAGAGCGAAAGCATATCAACGGGCAGCTCCTTAAGATTTATCTCGACGTTTCCCACCGCCTGAACGGCATCGGTAAACATAAGCGCGCCCTTAGCATGGGCTATATCGCAAATCTCGCGGATTGGCTCTATCGTGCCTATCTCGTTGTTTGCGTACATAATGGCGACGAGGGCGGTTTTGTCGGTTACTGCCTCGCGAAGCTCGTCAAGATTAACCGTTCCGAACTCGTCGACACCTACGTAGGTTATCTCAAAGCCCTCCTTCTCGAGCGCCTGGCAGGTATGAAGCACAGCGTGATGCTCGATTGCCGAGGTCACTATATGGCATCTTCCCTTCTTCTTCATTCTCATAGCGGCACCGCGGATAGCCCAGTTATCCGCCTCCGTTCCGCAAGAGGTAAAGTATATCTCCGAGGGCTCTGCGCCGAGGCAACGAGCCACTCTTGCACGAGCGTTATCAAGTATAACCTTTGCTTCTCTGCCCTTGGAATGAAGGCTCGAAGGATTTCCCCAATCCGACTCGAAGCAAGGCATCATTTCTGCAATAACCTCAGGACTCACAGAGGTTGTCGCAGCATTATCCGCATATACATATCTTTTCACTTCAGATTCCTCTAAATCTTTTATTCTTTTTTACCGCGTATATTGTATACCATTTTTGTGGAATTTTCAATAGTTTTGTCAAAGTATGTTTGTTAATTTTTTGTGAACGATGCCGTTTCGGCTACTGTGCAGTAATTTTCGGTATTTATCTCAAGATGAGGCAGAAAATACAAGGGAAGCTTTTTGCATTTTTGACTTGACAAGAGTTAAATAAAAATATATAATTATAAAGGTATATCATTTTATTATCTTGCCACGGGGTGGCGGAACGGAGCATTTATGTTTAGTATAGGAATAGACCTTGGCGGAACAAATATCGCCGTCGGACTTTGTAACGAGGCACTCGAGATAGTAGACAAGCTTTCTACTCCCACGAAGGCAGAGAGAGGCGCTGATGCTATAGTTGCGGATATGGCAATGGTATCCAAAGCGCTGCTTGAGAGAAACTCGATTTCGCTTTCGGAGATATCCTACGTTGGTATCGCCGCTCCCGGCTCGGTTAACTCGGCTGACGGCGTGATTGAATACTCCAACAATATTAAGATGGAAAACTTCCCTATGGTTGAGAAGTTCAAGAGGCACTTCCCCACCGACAGAGTTTATATAGAGAACGATGCGAACGCAGCAGCGCTCGGCGAAGCTCTTGGCGGCGCAGCAAAGGGCACGGGAAGCTCGGTAATGATTACCCTCGGTACGGGTGTTGGCAGCGGAATTATTATGAATGGCAAAATATTCTCCGGCTGCATCAATTCTGCCGGTGCGGAGCTAGGACACACGGTTATTGAGTTCGGCGGCAGACAGTGCACCTGCGGCAGACGCGGTTGCTTTGAGGCGTATGCCTCGGCTTCTGCGCTGATTAGTATGACAAAGGAAGTAATGACTGAGCTTGAGCTTAAGAAAATCAATTCCTCGCTGTTTGACATTGCTTCACGCAGCGGTAAGGTAAGTGCGCGTACGGCATTTGATGCAATGCGTGCAGGCGACCCTTACGGCAAGGCTCTCGTTGACAAATACATCGCATACCTTGCAGCTGGCATTACGAATATTATTAACATCTTCCAGCCCGAGATAATCACTATAGGCGGCGGTGTTTCCAATGAAAAAGAAACGCTCGTTGCCCCCTTGCGCGAAATTGTATCCTCGGAGCAGTACACCAGAGGTCAGGCGGTCAAGACAAAAATCGCAGTTGCCTCGCTCGGTAACGATGCGGGAATCGTAGGCGCTGCAGGGCTTGGTAGGTAAAGCTGTATATTGCAAAAAGCACCCACGAGGGGTGAATGCTGATAGGATATGCGTGCAAGCACGCAGATACCGCGTTGCGGTATGCGAACCTACGGCACTCGCTTTGCTCGTGCTAGGTCGTCCTCTGTGATAAGCAAAACAAAAAGCACCCACGAGGGGTGCTTTTTGTTTTGGCCTACCCGTAAGGAGCATAGCGACGGATTAGCGAGCCTGCGAGCGTCTAGGATTTGATAGGATATTCGCTAAAAGCGAAGATTTTTCGCCTTGCCGACGTTCAGCAAGCTAACGTCGCTCTGCGGCGAAAATGCGAACCTACAGCACTCGCTTTGTTCGTGCTAGGTCTCACTCTGTGATAAGCAAAACAAAAAGCACCCACGAGGGGTGCTTTTTTTGTTTTGGCCTACCCGATAGGATTCGAACCTACGGCCTTCAGAGTCGGAGTCTGACGCGCTATCCAGCTGTGCCACGGGTAGATAAATTATTTATTAATATTTTTTACGGCAAGCCTTCAGAGTTTGCCGCTTTGATATTTTATCACTTTAAGCTTGATTTGTCAATAGCATTTTTGTTTTAGATTTAGTCATAAAAGCGATAAATGTGCCGAAAATCATCGGTATTTATCGCTTTTATCTTTGTTTTCTTATACATTCACACGAATTTTAAGCATAAATTCGGTTATTTAGTTCACTTCTTTTCCTTCTTGCCCTTGTAGCCTAAGATTTTGCCGAGGTACTTGAAGCTGTATTTCGGGGTTACGAAGAGGTTGCGGATAAGCTTCTTTATGACGAAGAAGGGGATAAGGTATTTGTGCTTATAGTAGAAGGGTTGGTTTGCTTTATAGTAAGACATCGGGGGGAACATTCTTCGGAATATGTACTTGAATTTCGCCTTGCCGACGCTGCCCTCGTCCTTGACGAGGCGAGAGATGTCGTTGTCTACGTTGTGCTCCATAATGCCGTAGCTGCCGCTCTGGCACATATATCTGAAGATTTCGTATAGCTCCTCGGGGAGAGCCTTCTCAAAGCCCTCGGGCATAGAAGAAATGAAGTCCTTACCGAGAAGCGTTCTTGCGATGCTCTCGATTTTCGCGACGTACTCGTCAATGCCGAGTGTCTTAAATTCCTTATCGAGATAGTCACGGTCGAGCTGCTCGCCGCGCTTTGAAAGAAAGGCGTAGGTATCGGAAAAGGCGCGAAGCCCTGTTCCGCCGCTTGTAAAGTGCTTATATTCGTGCGCCTTCACGTAGATATAAAAGTCCTCGTCGGTCATTTTATATCCGTATTCGGTGCCCGCAATGCGTACAGCCTTCGAGAATGGGTCCGAGAAATAGTCAGCAAGTCTGCCTCGGTGGTAGGAGTCGAAGAGAGATACGTGCATTTCGTAATTATACACGGGAGCCTTGAGGTATACGTCGTGATTGCTGCCCTCGTAGGACTCGACGGTATAGCCGCGCGACTCGAAGATACGGCGCACCTCACGTCTGTACTCGGGGTCGAAGAGAATATCGTTATCCGCCATCTGCCGAAGCCCTATAGCGGGATAATACTCCTTCAGGTAGACGCCCTTAAGAGGCATATATTTGATTTTTCTTGCTTCAAGCTCGCGTGTGAGGGAAGCTCGCTCGGCATCAAGAAGAAGAATTTTTCTTATTGCCATATTCTTCTCGGTGACAGCCTCGGCAGGCGCTATTTTTGCACGCTCGAGAGCATAGGTAACGAGCGCACCGACACTGTGTGCGTTTGCATATTTGAAAATATCCTCCGTCGGTACGACCGAAAGATACCCGACGTCGGGCTCAATGCCGTTGAGCGCGCAGCCCATAAGGTATATTATGCGCTCATAAATTTTAGTAATTTTTTGTTCACTCATCGGTTATTTCTGCCTTTTGAGTTTTTTCTTCAAGAATCTGAAGCCGCGGACAAAGAATGACTTCACCTTCAGAATAGCCACCCTGATATAGAAAAGGTCGCACCAGAGGTGATAGTAAAGCTTATAGGAGAAGTCGTCCATTCGGATAGTTTTTCCGTCGCGGATAACGCCCGTGAGTACTCCTATAATATGCTCGTCGGTAATACCGTACTCGCGGCGCGTGCAATGGTCGCCGCAAATAACGTAGTCGTTCTCTCTGACCTTCAGAATTCTATGGAGTATGTACTTGCCGCTCGGGGTTTTATATAGCGGCACGTCATATTTTTTAAGTCTTCCCGTCGGGCGCTCGATAATCATTACGTCCCTATGCTCGCGAAGCAGGGGCATCATACTCGTGCCGACGTTTGTATAGATTATCTTGCCGTGCTCGGCAAGCTGCTCCTCATAGCTTGAAAACTCACTCATCAATAGCACCTATAGTGCGAAGAGAGGCTATAACCTTCTCGATATCAGCAACGAGAACCTCTCGCTCCACCTCATATTTTTCAAGCATTGCGTCGGCGATTTTCTCTACAGTAGTGTCCTCCTTAAGCAGGTCGATAATCTCACCTGCGGTGGAATTCGAGCGCACCATTCCGTTGAAGGAGCCGTCAACCGATATCATAAGCTGCTCGCCGTTATCCTCGTGGGTTATGAATTCAGCTCTTAATTTCATTGTTTCTTCCTTTCATTCCTTCGTAGGCGACTCTCGCCGCCTCGGGATTCATATTGCAATAAAGCTTATACACGCGTATTTTGGATAGAAGTTTCGAGAGAAGCGAGAGGGTTTTCCTCATAAAGTCCGCATCGCTCTTTCTGTAGGTCTGACTTAATATTTTCGGAAATTCGGAGCTTGCCTTAAGCTCGGTTATCGAGTTTTCCTTGCCGCGCTCGAGAATACAGATTGCCGCGAGGGGCGCGCTGATATTCTCACCGAGGCGGTGCTTTCCGTTCCACGGAGTTCCGTATACTCTGACGCCCTCGTCGGATATTGCGATAAGCGGCTTATCGTCGTTAACCATTCTGACTCTGTCGCCGTAAACCTCTCGCCAGAGTCTTGTGTGGGTCGACTTTCCCGTTCCGCTCTTTGCGGTAAAGAGGAATGCCTCGCCGTCAAGCTCGAGTGTCGAGCCGTGGAAGAGTATAATCCCAAATTCGATAAGCCCCTCGGCAATTTTGCGGTAGAGGGCGAGCGTTTCAAGGTAGGAGTCGGGATAGTTGACCTTAGGTATTCCCTCAAGCTCCGCTTCCTCGTCCGACTTCTGTCTTTCTGCAAGGATATCGGTTGGGTAGACGGTAACCTCGAGGTCGGGTGTGTCAAACTCACTATAATACCCCAGAAGAAAATCAAGGGTGTACTGATGTGAAACTCTTGCGAGAATATTCTTTTCGGCGAGCCTGATTTTTACCTCTGTCACAAGATTATCTCCTTTGTTTTTTTATTTTTTGCGCCGTTTTGCAATCTATAGTTTACAAAAAACACTCATTTGCGCAAAGGGGTACAAATATATCGGGAGCAAAGCGCTATCCAAGCAACAGGCAGCGTTTGAGAATCGGTTCAGTCGTTCGTGTGGTTCCAGGTGGGATAAAGCTCGCGCCAGACGTCGGTGTGAGCCTCACAGTCAAGGAAGTGCGCAAAGAGCTGGCGCTTCTCGTCGTCGTCAAATTCTCTCTCAACCTTCTCGGTGTAGTTATTAAAAATTTCCTCCGAGGTGCAGAATGCGTGCCAGCCGTCGCGCCAGCTTCCGTCAAGGAGCGATGCGTTGCGCTCGTTGAATGCGGTGAGTATTTCTACGGCGTCCTTACCGCGAGCGAGGTCGCAGCCTGTAAGAGTGGTTACTATCGGGTGGAAGGATATATTCATTTCCTTCTCAATATCAAGCTCAACGAGAAGCGAGGTGTACCAGGTCGGCTTCTTCTCTACCTCTCCGTAGGAGAAATTAAAGTTACCCTGTCCGTAAACAATATGACCGCCCTCGAATTTCTCGTAGCATCCGATACAGTGGCTGTGCTGCATAATGACGGCATCAGCGCCCACGCGTATCATTTCGTGGGAGAGGTTACGGAGTCTTGGTGAGGGGTATCTGCAATGCTCCTTGCCGCCGTGATAGATTACGATAACGAAATCGGCTACAGCGCGGGTATTGCGGATATCCTCCATTGTCAGATAGGGGTCGTAGGGGTTAGCGCCGAGCCTTCCCTCTGTCGCATAGTTGTACTCGTGCTCGGAAACGTTTACTATACCTATTCTCTTGCCCGCGCCCTCGATAAAGTAGGGCTTTCTCGAGTCGGTATCGTTCTCTCCGACACCCGTATAGGGAATTCCCGCCTCGTCAAGAGCCGCCATAGTATCACGAAGCCCCTGCGTGCCGAAGTCGAAAACGTGGTTGTTCGAGAGCATAACGTCGGTAACACCGAGAGCCTTAAGAGCGTTTGTTGACTTCGGGGACGCCTTGATGTTCGGTCCGAACTTCTTGATAGCGCCGTCGCTTTCTGTAAGGGCGCACTCAAGATTTATAATTACTCTGTCATAGTTCTTTGCAAGATTGCATATTCCGCCGAAGAGAGTTTCGACGTCGCCGTTCACAAAATATTTCTCGGTTGCCTCGGTAGGCACAACGTCTGCTCCAATAAGAATTTTCATTTTATTTCCCTCATTTAATAAGTGCAAAAAGCTGATTTGAAGGCTTTTCGCTTCATAATAATTTGCTTGTTTTTGTAAAGTTTTGTTTACCTATTAGCAGGCTGCAATCAGCTGTTCTTCATAAGTCTTACGTAGAACTCAGCTGCCTTCGATACGGTTTCAAGCGGTACGCGCTCATTGTTTCCGTGAATAGTTCCGCGCTCTTCCTTTGAGAGAGCCATTGCCGAGAAGCGGTATACCTTATTTGATACCTTGCTCCAGTGACGCGAGTCGGAGCAGGCGAGCATAAGATAGGGTGATACTATTGCGGAAGGCCAGGTGTCACCTACAGCCCTCTTTACTCTCTCCCAAGCCTCGCCTTCGGTTTCGGATACCGCCGAGGGCTCCATTCCGTCAACAATGCGTATATCAACCTTCTTATCCTTAACGGTCTTACGAATGGTATTAAGGGTTGATTCCATTGTTTCACCCGGGATAATACGGTGATTTGATACCATTCTCGCATAGGGGGGTATAACGTTCATACCCTTAGAGCCCTCCATGACCGTGAAGGCGGTCGTGGTACGCATAAGAGCGTTAAGCTCGCCGCCTGTAAGTCTTGTAAGAAGGTTCAGGACGGGCGAGAAGCACCAGAGGTTCGCGAATATCATTCTGTAAAGGAAGGTTGAGTGTCTGCCTACTGTAAGAAGCATCTCGCGAGCGGGCTTTGTAAGCCTGAAGCGGAAGGGGTTCTTCTGCATATCGGTGCAGGCTGTGGCAAGACGGTTTACAGGGGTTTTTGTAGCGGGAGAGGACGCGTGTCCGCCGCCTCCGCTTACCGAATACTCAATATTGAGCATTCCCTTCTCGGAAATACCGATAAGAGCGCAGGGGCTCTTGACACCCGGGAATACGTTCTCAACTACCGCCCCGCCCTCGTCAAGCACGAGCCCAACCTCAATACCTCTTTCGGTGAAGAGCTTTACTATATCCTCTGCTCCGTGGCCGTTGATTTCCTCGTCGCCGCCGAAGGCAAAATAGATATCTCTCTCGGGCACAAATCCGTCGCCGATAAGCCTTTCTGCCGCGGTGAGTATTGCGTTAAGAGTTCCCTTAGTATCGAGAGTTCCGCGTCCCCAGAGGACACCGTTCTCAATAATTCCGTCAAAGGCAGGCTTCTCCCATTTATCCTCCTCGACACTTACTACGTCGTAGTGGGACATAAGGACTGTCGGGAGCTTATCGCTCTTTCCGCGCCATCTGAAAAGAAGCGAGCGGTCAGAGGGCTTTTCAAATTCGCAAGCCTCGCAAACTCTCGGGAAAAGCTCGAAGAGAAGCTTTTCAAATTTTTCAAACTCCTCCTCGCACTCCTCGGATTTGTTTCTCGAGGAAACGGTTCTGCACCTTATCATTTCAGCGAGGGTGTCTGCTGCCTCCTCACTGTTTACAAATACGGGCTCAGGATGCTCTCTGGGAGCGCCCTTGGGTACGAAAAGAAGCGTTCTGATTACAAGAACGAGAAGGAAGGCTACTAAAAGAGCTATTACTATAGGCAAAATAAGCTCGGGCATACCTTAATACCTCCTTTTATATAAGTTATATAAGCCCCTTTTTGTAAAGGAAGCGTGATACGGCTATGGTAAATACTACGCCTACAGGCACCATAATTCCTACCGACGAGGAATCGAGCGCGGGAACGAAGATAAAGAGTACAAGCATAAGCGCGACCGGCGCTATAGCGAGCTTCCAATTCTTTGAGATAAGCGCTACACCAAGTGCTCCGAAGAGCGCGGGAAGCATCTGGTCAAAGGCGGGAGCAAGCACGGGGTTTGAAAGAATGGGGTCGAGGGGTGCGATAAGCAAGACTCCGAGGGCGATAATAACCGTGGTCACTATAGAGGAAACCGCAATTGCTACCGTAGAGATAATCTCGCCCTCCTCGCTCTTGACATCAAGCTTTGCATTCTCGAGCGCGTTTATAGCGCAGGGGAGCTTGAGGTTTGAAATGTTACCGGTTACAAAGGACAGGTAAGAGCCGCCGGCGCCGAGCATAGGAATAAAGGTAATTACCTCAACTATTCCGACAGCCCAGTACATAGGCGCGGTGTATGCAAGACCGAGGCCAAGACCGAGCCAATCCGGCGCGGCACTGAATATAAAGCCTACGACAAGCGGGAAAAGAAGGAGAACTATCATTACCGCGATATTCCATATTCTGCCGTCGCGGTGCACAGAGTCCATATATGAATAATTCTTGTTGTTCTTCATCAGAGTGTACCTCCAAGCCAAGCGGTAAAGGGTATTGCAAGCGCCATACCTGCTATCATACAGATAGGAAGGGCGTAATCGTTTACCCATCTCCATTTAAGCTTCTTTATAAGCACTCCGCAAAGGCACATAAGAAGCGCGGAGCTAGCCATAACAAGTACGGGAACAAGTCCTGAGGTAGATGCGTAGTAAACAGTTTCCTCAATGCCTGTCGCGGCGTCTTTCTCGACTACCGCAAACCAGCCGTCCTCGGAGCTCCAGAGCCTTCCGACGTCGCAGAAAACGAAGCCGACGAATGCCGATATCATACCGATAAAGAGCGAGTTCTGAAGAATATCGCTCCACTTCTTATCCTTGTTTTCAAAGGAAACGAGTCCCTTCTGATATTTCTTCGCGATAACCGGAACAAGCCAGATGCCTACCATAATAGAAATCGTCATAACCCAAGTGACGGTTACGTACTGTGTCGCCGTCATACTCTCTACAAACGATGCAAGGGTCGTTCCCATTCCGTTTGCAGCATTGGCGGCGGCGATAGCCTCATAAGAGAGCGAGCCGACAACCGACAGTCTGAGCCACGGAAGCGCAATACCGAGCGACTGCGAGAGGGCTATTACGGTGATAACTATCGATACTGCGGGTGCTACCGTGAAGATAGCGGCGGTAACAATTGTTTTTCTTAAGAGAGCCTTGTCCATTCCTATAGCCTTGGCGCGTCTTAATGACTTGACGAGGAAATATACCGACTGTGCGAGGACGACGGCGATTACTATACCGACGAGGACGAACAGTATCGGGGCGTTTTTGGAGAATTCCATTTCGTGCTCCTTCTGCCGTTAGGCGACTTTTGTAAAATTAACTTGGATTTATTTATAAGGTCAGTTTTTGTGGTAGAGCTTCTTTGTCTGATACTTCGGCTCGCAGGAAAGGTTGACACCGAGCTTGCGGAAGGTTGCCGCATCGACCTGCGAGAGAATTACGCTCGAGTGTACCTCTGCGTATTTCAGCCCCGAAATAGCGTCAAATGCACGCTTTGATGCGGGGTTATTTACCGCCGATATCGAGAGGGCGATAAGCACCTCGTCGGTATGGAGTCTCGGGTTGTGGTTACCGAGGTTTTCTACCTTAAGCTTCTGTATAGGCTCGAGAATCTCGGGGGAGATAAGGTCGGTTTCCTTATCAATTCCCGCAAGCACCTTCAAGGCGTTCAGAAGCGCTGCCGATGACGCGCCGAGAAGCGACGAGGTCTTACCCGTGACAATTCTGCCGTCGTTAAGCTCTATTGCAACTGCCGGTGCGCCTGTTTCTTCCGCCTTCGCGTTAGCCGCCGCCACGCACCTGCGGTCCTCCTCGGGATTAGAGGAAAGCTTACGGAGAAGAATTTCTATTTTCTGTATCTCTACCTCGTTGTCACTTCCCTTACGCATATTGCAAAGGGCGTTATAGTGACGTCTGATAATCTCCTGCTTTGCCGCCTCGCATACCGCCTCGTCGTCGTAAATGCAGAAGCCTGCCATATTTACGCCCATATCGGTCGGTGACTTATAGGGGCACTCGCCGAGAATTCCCGTCAGCATTGAGCGAAGCACGGGGAACACCTCAACGTCGCGGTTTTAGTTGACGGTGGTAACGCCGTATGCCTCGAGATGGAAGGGGTCAATCATATTGACGTCGGCAAGGTCTGCCGTTGCCGCCTCGTATGCAAGGTTTACAGGGTGGTTCAGAGGAATATTCCAGATTGGGAAGGTTTCAAACTTTGCGTATCCCGACTTGCGTCCCATCTTGCTCTCGTGGTAAATCTGCGAGAGGCAGGTCGCCATCTTGCCCGAGCCCGGGCCGGGGGCGGTTACAACCACGAGCGAGCGGGTGGTTTCGGCATACTCGTTCTTGCCGTAGCCCTCGTCGGACACTATGTGAGGAATGTTATGCGGATAGCCGTCTATCGCATAGTGCTTATAGACCTTGATACCGAGCTTTTCAAGCTTTTGCTTGAAGGCGTCGGCTGTGGGGTTTGACTTATATCTGGTCATCACAACCGAGCCAACGTACAGTCCGTAGCCGCGGAAGGCATCAATGAGCCTTAAGACGTCGAGGTCGTAGGTTATACCGAGGTCGCCTCTTACCTTATTTTTCTCTATATCGGCGGTATTTATTGATATTATAATTTCGGCAACGTCCTTTAGCTCAATAAGCATTTTTATCTTGCTATCGGGCGCAAAGCCGGGCAAAACCCTCGAGGCGTGGAAGTCATCGAAAAGCTTGCCTCCGAACTCGAGGTAAAGCCGCTCGCCGAAGAGCGCAATTCTCTCTCTTATCTTCTCGGATTGAAGCTTCAGATATTTGTCATTGTCAAAGCCGCATTTAAACATTTTCTCAGTCCCTTCATTTCTAAAACCAGAAGTAAATTTAACAATACATAAATATTTTATCACAAAGACTCCTGCTTTTCAAGGCTAGTTCGGGATTTTGAGAGCGAAAAAAAGTAGAAAATGTGAGCTCGAATTTAGTCATTCTTTATAAAACTTTTAAGACTTAATTAATATTTGTCCAAAAGTGTTGTATTTTTCAGGAAAAAATGCTAAAATAGTGGTGATAC
Source organism: Clostridia bacterium (assembly GCA_017472305.1). Taxonomy (GTDB): domain Bacteria; phylum Bacillota; class Clostridia; order Oscillospirales; family CAG-272; genus UBA1740. The sequence continues at coordinate 103,620 of JAFUQP010000020.1, forward strand.
GCAAAGGGCTGCGCCTTGCAGCCTCGGGGGAAGGTTCGGAGCGGAAGCCTTCTCTCGGAACACCCTCCGCAAAGATAAAAAGGTACAAAAAATGAACGGCGGTTACTATTATTTCGAGCCACTTTTACCTTCTCTTTCGCTTGACGAGGAGAGGAGCATGAGAAAATGCTACGGGCGGGTTTTCCTCTCGCTGGCGGTTTACACGGTATGTGCTATACTCGTGATTTTAATACTTGAGCTCGGGGTTTTGCTCTTCCTTGGCGATAAGGCTATGGAGTTTCTTTCGGGCGACATATTTCTCTGGGGCAGTCAGGTGCTATCAATGTACGTTATTGCCTTCCCCGTTCTTTGGCTGATTGTCCGTCCTTTGCCGAAAAAGCGTGCTGCACGCTCCAAAATATCGGTTGAGGAATTCGTTGTGCTGTTCCTTATTTCAGAGGCGATTATGCTTGTCGGCTCTATGATTTCGACGGCAATAACGTCGGCTCTTTCGGGTGCTCTCGGCTACGAAATTGAGGACTCGACCTCAGAGCTGATTATGAATTCTCCCGAGTGGCTTATTATTCTCGTGGCGGTGGTGCTGGGGCCTGTATTTGAGGAGCTGATATTCAGAAAGCTCTTTATCGATGCCACCTCGCGCTACGGCGACAGGCTTGCGGTTATCGTTTCTGCCGTGTCATTCGGTATTTTCCACGGCAATTTCAGTCAGTTTATTTATGCCGGCGCACTTGGACTTGTGCTCGGTTATCTCTACGTAAAGACGAGAAATATTCTTTATCCGATAGCCCTTCACGTGCTTATGAACCTTATAGGTACGGCTCCCGCTGTGTTTGCAAAGGACAGCATCGCAAGGCTCGAGGAGCTTGCCGAGGCGACCGAGATATCAGGCGAGGAGGCTATCGCGATGCTCGGCGATTCTATGACGGTTATGGGAATTTCGCTCGTTCAGTACGTTCTGGCGGCTCTTGGAATTGTCGCGTTCGTAGTTGTTCTCCGCCGAGGGCTTATCAAGCTTCCCGATAATACTTACGAGAGAACAAACTCCGAGGGTGAGCCCGAGCTTCTGACAGTGCCTCGCGGTCAGGCGGCAAAATGCGTTTGCCTATCGGTTGGTGCTGTACTCTTCTTAATTACTGTTGTAATTGAATTTGTTTTAAGCATTTTACCCGCCTGACAAAAATATTTGTACGGTCGCAAAAGGCGACAGAATGGAGATTTGAATGAAGGAAACATATGAGAGTCTGACGACTCCCTACGCCGAGAATATGGACAGGCAGGTGCCGTGGAATTACTATCCCCGACCGAGCCTTAAGCGTGACTCCTTCCTTTGTCTTAACGGCGAGTGGGATTTCGCTGTCACCGACGGAGCCGAGCCGAGAGATTATTCCGAGAAAATACTCGTTCCCTTCCCGCCCGAGTCAAGCCTTTCGGGAATTTGCCGAGAGGTCCCCGAGGGAAAATATCTCTACTACAAAAGGCGCGCATCTCTCCCCGAGGGCTTTATGCGCGACAGACTTATACTTCATTTCGGTGCGGTTGACACTCTCTGTGAGGTGTTCGTTGGCGGGGTGTCCGTCGGTGAGCACGAGGGCGGCTATCTTCCCTTCTCCTTTGATATAACGAATTTTGCTAGTGCGGGCGAATTTGAGATAACAGTAAAGGTCAAGGACGACCTTGACAAGACCTACCCTTACGGAAAGCAGAAGAGAAAGAGAGGCGGAATGTGGTACACCCCCGTCAGCGGAATATGGCAGACGGTGTGGCTTGAGAGCGTTCCCGAAAAACACATTTCCTCCCTGCGCGTTCAGTCCTCGATGAAGAGTGCGACGCTCACCGTTGCAGGTGGTGAGAATGAAAAGCGCATAACGCTGAAGGACAGCGGCGAGGTCTTTATTTTTACGGGTGAGTCTGTCACGATTTGTCCCGAGAAAATCAAGCTCTGGTCGCCCGAGGAGCCTTACGTTTACGATTTTATACTTGAGTCGGGTGAGGACAGAATTGAGAGCTATTTTGCGCTCCGCGAAATAGCTGTCGGCAAGCAAGACGGCATACCGAGAATACTCTTTAACGGCAAGCCTACACTCTTCTCGGGGCTTCTCGACCAGGGGTACTTCCCCGACGGAATTTTCCTTCCCGCAACAAAAGAGGGCTACCGCGATGACATTATGCTTGCAAAGAGGCTGGGCTTCAATATGCTCAGGAAGCACATTAAGGTTGAGCCCGAGATATTCTACGAATACTGCGACAGGCTCGGCATTTTTGTGTTTGCGGATATGGTAAACAACTCCTCTTACTCCTTCCTTCTCGACACGGCTCTGCCGACTGTGGGGCTTAAGCGTATTCCCGACACGCTTCGCCACAGAGGACGCTCTCGCGAGGTGTTCCTTCGCGATATGAAGGCTACTATAGAGCATATCGGATTTTTCCCCTCGGTTGTTTACTACACCGTATTTAATGAGGGGTGGGGTCAGTTCTCTGCCGACAAGGTGTTCAAGGTTGCCAAGGAAGCAGACGGTACGAGAATAATTGACGCGACCTCGGGCTGGTTTACACGGCACGAGAGTGACGTTGACTCACGTCACGTATATTTCAAGCCGGTAAAGCTCGGAAAGGTGGGGGATAGGCCTGTAATAATCAGCGAGTTCGGCGGTTATTCGCACAGAGTTTGCGGACACCTTTTCGGAAAGAAAAACTACGGCTACAGAATTTTCGAGGACGAAGGGGAATTCAGAGAAGCTCTCGGGCGGCTCTACAGTGAGGAAATACTGCCGCAAATCAAGGACGGCATCTCGGGGCTCGTATACACTCAGCTATCCGACGTCGAGGACGAAACCAACGGACTTATCACCTACGACAGACGCCACGTAAAGGTTGACGAGTCCGAGATGAAGAAGCTGAATGATGCCCTTTACAACGAGATAAAGTAGCATTTTGTAAGCTTTAGTTTGCATTTTTCTTTAAAATCGCGGCATAATGCCGCTCACAACAAGAGGTATTTATGAAAAAGGTTCACATAGCGGCTACCCCTCTCTTTATGTATCTTACCGAGGCACCGCTTGCAGTAATTTTCATTTTAACATTGATTTTCAACTCGTCCGCATCAGGGCTTCCTAAGCTTTATCCTCTGATGCTTGCCACGCTCTGTGCGATGGTTTTCATTCTTGTGTATCTCTTCAGATTCGTCACCGTTTCGGTTGAGGAAATTAAGATATTCGGTCTGTTTTCCTCACGTGACAAGGCTATAATCAACAAGGGCAAGACTCTCATTCTTTCACGCTCCAAAAAGGGTGTATACACCGTTACGCTCTTTGGCAACGACGGCGAGCGCCCTATGCTCGACTGGACTCAGGGCGATGATTACGTGCCTGTGGACATCAATCTTTTCCGAGAGAGAGTATACGGCGGCAAGAGGAGCTTTAAGAAGATACTTAAGTTCTTCGGCATCTCTCCGAAGGACACCGATGCTGCGCTTGAAAAAGAGGCAGGCTCGTTTGATTACGGGGATTTTACGGTAACGAAGGCAACGGTTGAAGGTCGCGAGGAAATCAGAATTTACTTTAACGAAACGCTTTAGCAGGCACACAAAAAGGCAGAGGTGCAATTACGCATCTCTGCCTTTATAGCTTTTATAATAAATTTCCGCGTACGGAGAAGGGCAAGAGAGTAGTCTTATCCTTCTCCGTTTTGCTTATTTTTTCAGAGAAGCTCGATATCGTCAAGCTCGGTGTCCTTTTCGTCCTCGGACTCCTCGGTGTCGGTATGCTCGCCCTGCTCGGCAGACTCGGGAGAGTCTTCGCTCTCCGCGATAGGCTCGGCTTCGTCCTCGCCTTCCCTGTCGCTCTCGTCTGTATTCGAGCTTGATTCATCGTTATCCGAGTCAGAGTCGGCTTTGGCAGCAGTTTCGGGGCTGTTCTCCTCGCCTTCCTTTACGTCGTTATCGGGAGCGGAAGCCTCGGATTTTTCTCCGTTCTCAGCCTTTTCGTCCTTATCCTCTGCTCTGCTCTCGGCTTGTGCGGTGGGAGCTGTAGGAATTTCCTCGCGCTTTTCGGGCTCGGGCTTCTGTGCCGTCTTTGTTTCGGGAGATTTGAATTCCTGTGCTTCGAGCTCATCGTCATCTGCGCCTAGAAGGAAGGGCTCTGCCACAACCTCGTCGGGAATTCTTCCGCCGTATCTTGTGCTGAAGGAGAGGTCCGACGGCATACGCATTGAGCGAGGCGCGTCTGTAAGCATTGCAGACTTCCCGGTTCGTGCCGCTGCCCCGGCAGAGGGAGCCATAGATGCGGGACGGGGTCTTGTCACTCCGCTCGCCGCTGCTACTGCTGCGGTTGCCGTAGCTGCTACTGCTGCGGTTGCCGCTACTGCTGTCGCCGCTTTTGCTGCTTCTTCTGCGGTGTTATCAGCGGTATTTTCAAACGCATTTGCGGTAATCATTACAGGAACGTCCTCGAGCGCTCTCTTGCTTCCGTCGGAGTAGGTAGCGTTGACGTGTGCGAGGGGCGCGCTCTCTGTGCGCTCTGCAAACGCCTCGTTTACAGATACCGTGGGACGCTTCGGCGAAGTAGTGCCGGGTGTGCCCGTACGTGTAATCCTATCCCCCTCTTCGGTAACGCTTATGCTATCCGAGTTAGAAGCTCTATAGGGCGCGGCTACTATAGTCGAGGGTGCGTCCGTCCTGAGAACGGTTGCCTGCTGCCTTGCGGCATTCTCTGCCGCCTCTGTTACCGTTATGCCGCCTGCCCGAGTCTTCTCGGGTGCTTGAACGCTCTGAACACGTGGCTCTGCGGTGTTGATAATCTTTACTCCGCTTTGTGTGTCCGACGGGGCGGGGATAGCGGTCTTTGTCGTTGCTTCGGTGTTGGTTTCGGTTACCGTTATTCCTGCATCGGGCGTTACGGGGATTGCCATAGGCGTAACCGTGTTGCCCGCGGGGGCAGAGGTGTTGATTACTCTGTCGGTTGCGTAGGTGGGTGTTCCTTGTGCGTTGTATGTGGGTGTGCCCGCCTTTGCAGTCGAGGTTTCGGTTACAGAAATGCCTGCACGAGGTGTAGCAGGAATTGCCATAGGTGTAACCGTGTTGCCTGCGGGGGCAGAGGTGTTGATAACTCTGTCGGTTGCGTAGGTGGGTGTTCCTTGTGCGTTGTATACAGGTGCGCCCGCCTTTGCAGTCGAGGTTTCGGTTACCGAAATGCCTGCACGAGGTGTCGCGGGGATTGCCATAGGCGCAACCGTGTTGCCCGCGGGGGCAGAGGTGTTGATTACTCTGTCGGTTGCGTAGGTAGGTGTCTGCTGAGCGTTGTATGTAGGTGAGCCCGCCTTTGCAGTCGAGGTTTCGGTTACAGAAATGCCTGCTCTGCGAGCGGCAGGCTTCGCCATAGGTGTAACTGTGTTGCCTGCGGGGGCAGAGGTGTTGATTACTCTGTCGGTTGCGTAGGTAGGTGTCTGTTGTGCGTTGTATACAGGTGCGCCCGCCTTTGCAGTCGAGGTTTCGGTTACCGAGATACCTGCTCTGCGAGCGGCAGGCTTCGCCATAGGCGTAACGGTATTTCCTGCGGGGGCTGTAGTTGTTATTATTCTGTTAGGATTATCGGCAGCAGGCGCGGATTCGCTCACTTTTACACGAGAAGATAGCGTTCTGTCGTCAATATTCTCATATACTGAAAGCCCTGCGCGCTTCTGTGCGATAGGAGCGGCGACGGCTACGCGCTTATCGAGTCTGTCTGCCGATGCGGGGGTAAAGGTAACGTTTGCACCGGGCACACCCGTATCCCTTTTTCCGAGAGTAATTCTGCTTTCCGACGCGGAATAGCTCTCATTGACGTTAAGAGATGCCTGCCTGTTAGCTACGCTCTGCACCTGTGCGCCTCTTTTCGGGCTACGTGTTTCAAGTCTTCCGCTTGTGGTGAGTCTGACGTTTCGTCCGCCTGCATTTTCTATAGGAGAGCCCGTCGGGATATGATTCTCGGTCAGGTCGAATGCGGCGTTTGAGCTTATCGTGTTAGTAAGCGTGATTGTTCTGGGCGCCGACTCCATCTCTCGGCGAAGCTCAACATTCGCGCGCTCCTTTGTGCGCTCTACTGCTACAATCTTGTTTTTTCTAACCTTCGTGCTTTCAATAATCGGAAGATCGGTATAACGAGTCTCCCCGCCCTTTGCTCTGACTTCGATAAGTGGCGAGGTGTTCTTCTGTTTTCTGTTCGGAATAGTACTCCTCTGGGGCTCAAAGCCCGAAATCTGCACCTTGGTGGGGGCATCCCAGCTGCGCTTTTTCAGGTCGGCATCAATTTTGGTGCTCTTAAAAAGGCTGCCAAATTTCTTCATTCCGTTCTCTCCCGTTTCGTATGCTATAGTTTATCATTCTAATTATAACATTAAAGAATTATAAAATCAATGCTTTTTTCATAAAAGTTTACAAAATAAAAGGAGCAGACGGTGTCTGCTCCTTTTAACGTAGATAGAAGTTAATTACTTTTCAGCCTTAGTATACTTAATTCCTGCAATCTTGATGTAATCGTCGCCCTTCTCAAAGGCAACAGTTCCGGACTCGGCGTCTTCCTTTTCCTCACCGTAGGTTAAGGTAATCTCAAGCTCGCCCTCGTCATTTTCAGCTACCTTGAACTCTCCCTCAACGCTGTAAGACTCAACGCCTCCGATATAATAGGTGTAGGTAACCTTCTTGCCGCTGAACTCGTAAACTCCTCCGGTCTTTGCTACAGAAATATAGCCGGTACTCTCATAAGTGCCCGAGGGGTTATTACCGCAGGATGCGAGAGCGAATACAGAGCCTATAAGAAGAAGGCATACAAGTACGGTGGAAATAATTCTTTTCATTTGTCAATCTCCTTTTAAATGTTTTTTCCGATTGTTCGGTGTTATTATTTTATCACAAAGGACGAAAGATTGTCAAGACTTTTAATAGTATTTAACTATTTTTTATACGTCTTTTAAAAGATACTTGACAAAAAGACCCATTAGGTTTAAAATAGTTTTAAAAAATCCTAGAGGAGCTTTCAAAGAAGGACTAAATATGCTTATTAAAAATTTCTTCGGTCACCTGTGGGTAATAACGAAGCACAAGTGGCGCGTGTTTTTAAACTGTTGCAGGTGCGGAATACCCACTCAAGGGATAGTGCACGACCTCTCTAAATTCTCCCCTACGGAATTCTTTGAGAGTGTGAAATATTATCAGGGCAACCGCTCTCCGATTGGCGCTTGCAGACGCGCAACGGGCAAAAGCCTTGCCTGGCTTCACCACAAGGGCAGAAACAAGCACCATATCGAATACTGGATAGACACCGACCTTGAGCATCAGCCGCTTATGCCCTATAAATATGCCGTTGAGTGTATATGCGATAAGCTCGCAGCAACGCGCACGTATCTTGGAAAGAGCTATACGAGTGACAAGCCGCTGTGGCATTTTCGCACCTACGGAAACAAGGTGCCCGCAAATCCGAAAACCATTGAATTTATAGACGCGGTGTTCTGCGACGTGGAAAAGCACGGCGACAGGTACGTCTTAAAAAAGAGCTATCTTAAGGAAAAGTACCGAGAAATTTGTCGTGACAAAGAGAGCGATGGACAGTGAGACACAGCCTTGTGCGACCTATACGCAAAACCCAAAGCCGTCAATCTTATTTCTTAAGTTAAAAATCCGTTTTGCCGAATTTTGTCGGTAAAACGGATTTTTTTGTAATCTTTTGTTTGCATATTGCGCGCTTTTGCAAGTCAGCGCGCCGTTTGAAAAAGGCGTTTATCCAAGAATATATCGTTCCGCCTGGGTGGAGAAGAGCCTGTGATATTTGCCGCCGAGTGCCATAAGCTCCTCGTGCGTGCCGACCTCGGCAACCTCGCCGCCGTCGATAACTACTATCTTGCTCGCACCAACGGCGCTTGAGAGTCTGTGCGACACGAACACGGTAAGCTTGTTATGTGAAAGCTCTGTGAAGCGGTCAAAGACCTCCCTCTCGGCAATTGCATCGAGGGCTGCGGTGGGCTCGTCGAGTATCAGAATATCAGACTCCTTGTAGAAGGCTCTCGCTACCGAAAGCTTCTGCCACTGACCGCCCGAAAGCTCTACTCCGTCCTCCTCAAACATACGGGTAAGCGGAGTATCGTATCCGTCGGGAAGCTCGCGGATAAAGTCGTCCGCGTTTCCGTGCACGGCTGCCGAAATAACTGCCTCACGGCTATGCTCACGCGATACGTCGCCGAACTCAATGTTCTCCGCGGCGCTCTCGGCATATTTGCCGTAGTCCTGGAAAATAATTCCGTAGAGGTCGTAAAGCTTTGCCGTATCGTACTCTCTTATATCGTATCCGTCGAGAAGAATTACGCCCTCGGTCGGGTCGTAAAGCCTTGTTAAGAGCTTGATAAGTGTGGTTTTTCCCGCGCCGTTAAGTCCGACAAGCACAACCGAGTCGTTATCCTTGAAGGTGAGGTTTATATTCTTCAGAACGAGCTTGTCCGTTCCCGGGTAGGCGAAGGAAACGTTTCTGAACTCTATTGTGTGAGAGGTACCGCGCTCGGGAATTCGTGGCTCCTTGACGGTGGGCACTACCGCAGGCTCCTCCTTCATAAATTCCATCATATTATTTATAAAGAGCGTGCCCTCGTAAATTGACGCAGTTGCGGTAAGCAGCGTTGTTACGTAGCCCGAAATCGAGGTAAGAGCACCCGTGTAGAGCGAATAGTCGCCTATCTCGCCGCCCTCGTATACAACGCTGTAGGCAACGTAAAGGAAGATTGCACAGCTCGCAAGGGTTGAAAGGAAGCCGACTATAAGCTGGGTTATCCCTTCCCTTACAATAAGCCTTTTCAGTCCTCCGTAGTACTTTCTGAATACTCCCTTGTATTTCGATATAAAGGTATCGCCGAGGCCGAGAAGCTTTATCTCCTTAACCATATCCTTGTTCACCATAATTGACGAATAGTAATTCATCTCACGGCGCTCCTTGGAGTGGATACGCATATAACGGAAGTTGCGGTGGCGGTAGATATAGTTGACGATAGCACCCGGAATTGCCGCGGCGAGCATAATAAGCGGCGCCCACGGGCTTAAGGTTGCAAGCACTACGATAAAGCTCGTTACGCTTATCGCGGCACTGATTACGTTAAAGGTTGCGGAGAGAATGTGTATCGGGCGCATGCCCGCCTCGCGGTTGGCGTTCTCGAGCTTCTCGTAGAACTCGGGACGGTCAAAGGCGGATAGGTCTGTTTCCTTTGCCTTGCCGATAATCATAAGCTTTATATGATTAACTACAAGCTCTCCGGCGATTCCCGTTACCATGCTGTTGAGTCTGCCGAGTATCTTCTTTAAGAAAAGATAGACAAAATAAAGAACGAACAGAAAAATCAGAGGCCTCATTGTGACGAATATATCGTCAATTATGCTTCCTGTGCTGACCGCGCCTATAAGAGAGGCTACCATATTAAGTAAGTCCTTCGATATATAAGCGCCGACCACGGGCAAAACGCCGTCAAAGAGGCAAAGCGCTATCATTGCGACAAGCACAAAGGGCGCCGACTGCCAGACAAGCGAGATTATATAGAACAGCCTTGAGAGAAAGCCCGATACGCGCTTTGCAAGAAACGAGGGTATCTCTGAGAGGCTCTGCGGCTTCGGTATCCCGTCATTTGGGCGACGTCTTTCGCCGTATGGGTGTTTGTCAGAGGTGTGTTGACGCTCACCTTTCCTTTCTGATGAGTGAGAATTATTCGGTTCTTTCAAGTATTATCGCCTCCGTGCCTGTTGTATCTGATAAAGCGTATACCCGGCACAAAGCAGAGTATCACTTGGGCGGGCGCTCCTACAACAAAGAGCAGCCACATATTGTATTCTATTAAGGTGAGATATACCGATAAAATCAAGCTCCACATAAGGAAGGTGACTATCAGATAGTTGAGCCTTCGTCTGCCCCATACGCAGTTAAGAACGAGAAGGAGCGTAAGGCTTACGGGGACTGCGTAGATGTAGACAAGCCAGCTTCTGAAGGGTATTCCGAGCGAATACAGTACGGCAAAGGCAACAGTGGCGCAGAGCCAAACAAGAAGCACGGAAATTGCCGTTATAAATATTCGGTTGCGACGCTTCATACGGAGAAGCGCGCGCGTCTGTACGGTTTCCCCTCTATGCTCCGACTCCAGAAGATAATCAACCGTTACACCGAAGTAGTCGGCAATTGACTTAAGCACGGTAACGTCGGGAATGGCCTCGCCGCGTTCCCACTTTGAGACCGCCTTGTCCGAGTAATTAAGCGCCTCGGCAAGCTTTATCTGCGTTATCCTTGCCTCGGAGCGAAGCTCGGCAATATTTTTCGCTATAATCTGACGAAGGTCCTTCATCAAAGCACTCCCTTTCATTTAACTTATTTTTATTTTAACACAAGGGCTTTAAAAATTCAACAGAAAATTATTTAAAATACGACGACAGGCTAGAGGGGATTTTGCCGTGAGAGAAAAGAACGCTGTCACCGTCAAAAGTAATTATACCGAAGCTTGCGCCGTGCGGAAAGGACTCGCCGACACTCCCCGGGTTAAAGAGGTACACGCCCCTGCAGGGAAGCTCGACGTAGCTCTCGCGAGGCGAGTGTGTATGACCGTAGACTATTATATCGGCATCGGTTTCCTTAGCAAGCCCGAGAAGACCGCCGTCACCGTATTTTGCGCCGTATAGGTCGCCGTGAGTAAAGACAATTTTCCTTCCCTCGAGGGTCAGAAAATCGGTTTTCTTCACCGCCGCCCCCGAGAAAACCGTGCTTCTGTCGCAGTTTCCGCGCACGGCAAGCCACCTATGGCGAGTGTCGCTCTCTGCAATCTCGTCGGCATCGTCAAGTCCGTCGCCGAGGAAAAGCACAAGCTCGGCATCGGGGTGCATACTGAGCGCGCGCTTCATATACAGATTTGTTCCGTGGGAATCCGAAAAGCAAAGAATTTTCATAGTTAATACCGTTAACATGATTTGCCCCTTCTCATATAATGGAAGCAGATAACGTGCCGTGGCGAGGGGGAGAGGTCGGTTTTGCTTTCGGCTGCTACACTCACTTCACGCTTTGGCTCTAAAACTACGGAGGGAAAATGAGAATTGACAGAGAAAAAATAGCGGCGCTTGCCGCAATGCCCGACGATAAGCTGTGGGGCGAAATCGTAAGTATGGCGGCAGGACTTGGATTCAAGCTACCGGCAAAAACACCGCCGCCTTCGGATATGCAAAGACTGCGAAGCGCTGTTACCGGACAAAAAATCAATATCGGTGATGCAATGCGCGTTCTTAAGGCCTATAAAAGAGAGGAGTAGCCTATGAGTGAAGGTACACCCGATTTATCAAGGGTCGTCAGTCTGATTATGGAAAACCCGGGACTTATCGAACAGATATCCGCACTTGTAAAATCCGATACGAAGGAGGCGGTGAGTGCGGCGGAGTCCGAAAAGGAGTCGGAGGAGAGCGAGCCCGCCGTTACTTTGACAGAGAGTGTCGCGAAAGAGGCGAATGCCACTCCCTACGTGGGGGCGAGGCAAAACAGGGCTCGGCTGATGTCGGCACTGAAGCCCTACGTATCAGAGAGCAGACAAAAGGCGCTTGATTCCTTTTTGTCTATTGCCGATATACTTGATATGATGAGGTCGAGGTAGATATGTATACGAGAAGCTATTATCCCGACACAGGAGAACTACCCGAAAACTACGGCGGCATGGCTATGAGAGTGAGCGAGCCGCCGCCCGAGCCTCGCGAGCCCCAGAAGAATGAAGAGGCAAGCGAGCCTGCGGGCTTGTTTGGCAAAAATCAAGGCGAACTCTCTATGAAAGCGCCGATTTTCTCCTCGCTCCTCTCTCGTCTCGGAACGGTTGCGCGTCCTTTGGGAATAGAAAGGCTTGGCACCGAGGAGCTGCTTATTATCGGAGTTGCGCTATATCTCCTCTTTTCCAAAAGCGGCGACAAGGAGTGCGCTATAATACTGCTTTTGCTACTTTTGGTAAACTAAATTTTACATTTTTCGACATAAATCAGAACATAGAGAACTGATTGGTTTCGGAAAGTCCGTCGAGAACGTGGTTGCGGCGGAGGATTTCTATAACCGCCTTTGATATACCCGTACGCTCTCTTAAGTCCTCTACCGAGTAGATTTCGTACTTATCCCTTGTTTCAATAATCTTCTCGGCGGCGGTATCGCCAAGACCCGGCAGAGAGTTAAAGGGCATTCTGATTTTTCCGTTCTCGGGAAGGAAGGCCGTTGCGTCGGAGCGCTTAAGGTCAACGTTTAGGAATTTAATTCCTCTTGACATCGCCTCTCTTACAAGGTAGAGGGTCTGACAGGTTTCGTTCTCCTTTGCAGATGCCTCGTTGCCCTTTGCCTCAAGCTCCTTGATATAAGTGTTAACGTATTCAAGACCGTGGCCTACGACCTCGCCGTCAAAGCCGCCCGGGGCAACCGTGAGGAATGCGGCATAGAACTCCATAGGATAATAAATCTTATACCACACAAGCCTTATTGCCGACATAACGTAGGCGGCGGCGTGAGCCTTCGGGAACATGTACTTAATCTTCTTACAGGAGTCTATGTACCACTCGGGGACGCCGTTTGCTCTCATTGTGTCCTGCCACTCGGGGGTAAGTCCCTTACCCTTTCTTACGCTCTCCATTATCTTGAAGGACGTGGAGTTATCGAGGCCGTATCTTATTAGCTCGTTCATTATGTCATCTCGGCAGCCGATAACTCCCGAAATGTCGCATATTCCCGCCTTGATAAGCTCGTCGGCGTTACCGAGCCAGCAGCCCGTACCGTGGGTAAGTCCCGAAATCTGAAGAAGGTTTGCGAAATTCTTCGGCTTCGCGTCAAGAAGAACCTGCTGTAAGAATCTCGTTCCGAACTCGGGTATACCGAAGGTGGCAAGCTGGCTTCCGCCGATGTCGGCGGGGGTTATGCCGAGGGGCTTTGTTGAAACGAATAGCTCGTAGATGGTCTTATCGTTCATCTTGACGTCAAGCACAGAGGTGTTCGTGTATTTCTCGAGCATCTTGTACTTGGTCGGAATATCGTGTCCTAGCTCGTCGAGCTTCAGTATGGTATCATGAAGATAAGAGAACTGGAAGTGGGTTGTAACGGTGTCGGCATTCGGGTCGTCCGCGGGGTGCTGGACGGGGGTGAAGTCGTAGATGTCGTATTCCTTCGGCACTACTATAATTCCGCCCGGGTGCTGTCCCGTTGTCTTTTTGATACCGATAATTCTCGTGGTCATATATCCCATTTGCGCCTTGGGGATTTTAATTTTGCGCTCCTCAAGGTATTTTGCGATATATCCCCACGCGGTCTTATCCGCCAGAGTACCTGTCGTTCCCGCTCTGAACACCTGACCGTGACCGAAGAGCTCCTCGGTGTACTTATGCACCTTGCCCTGCACGTCGCCCGAGAAGTTAAGGTCTATATCGGGGGACTTGTCGCCGTAGAAGCCGAGGAAGGTTTCAAAGGGGATATCGTGTCCGTCCTGATAAAGCATTTCTCCGCAGACGGGGCATTTTTTGTCGGGAAGGTCGAAGCCCGAGCCAACCGAGCCGTCGGTAAAGAACTCGCTGTGGCGGCACTTCAGACATCTGTAGTGAGGCGGCAAGGGGTTAACCTCGGATATACCCGACATCGTTGCAACGAAGGACGAGCCTACCGAGCCTCGCGAGCCTACCTGATAGCCGAGGCTCTCGGAGTAGGCAACGAGCTTAACCGCAATCATATAAAGGACGGCAAATCCGTTCTTGATTATAGAGTCAAGCTCCCTTTGCAGTCGCTTCTCTACTATTTCGGGAAGGTCGTCGCCGTACCAATCGTGCGCGCGCTTCCAGCAGGACTCAACAAGCTCCTCCTTTGCGCCCGGCAGGTCGGGCTCGTATCTGCCCTCGGGGATAGGTCTGATTTTCTCGCAGAGGTCAGCAATTTTGTTCGGATTTTCTATAACGACCTCGCGGCAGGCTTCCTCTCCGAGGTAGGAGAACTCCTCGAGCATCTCGTCGGTTGTACGAAGGTAGATAGGCTCGTCCTTATCGGCGTCCTTGAACTTCATACCCGCAAGAAGAATTCTTCTGTAAATCTCGTCCTCTTTATTAAGGAAATGCGCGTCGCAGGTGGCACAGACAGGCTTACCGAGCTTCTTGCCAAGCTCGTATATTCTCCTGTTTATATCTCGGAGCGCCTCGTCGTCTGCGACCTTTCCTTCGCTGACGAGGAAGCGGTTGTTGCAGATAGGCTGTATTTCAAGATAATCGTAGAACGAGGCAATCTCCTCTATCTCCTCTGCCTTCTTACCGTCGAGGATAGCTCCGTAGAGCTCACCCGAAACGCAGGCAGAGCCTATTATAAGTCCTTCTCTGTACTGCTCCACTACCGTCTTGGGCATTCTCGGCACCTTCTTCTGTCTGCCGAAGCCGCCGTAATAATTAAGGTAGCTGAAGGAAATAAGCTTATAGAGGTTCTTAAGTCCTACCTTGTTCTTTGCAAAGATTATCATATGGTAAGCAGGCAGCTTTACAGGGTCTACCGACTCACTCATTGCGGCGATTACGCTCTCGAAGTCTACAATTCCCTCTTTCTTAAGCCGCTCGAGCATTATTATGAATATCTTTGCAAGCACCTCTGCGTCATCAGAGGCTCTGTGGTGATGGAAGTCACCTATGTTATAAAGGTTTACTATGGTATCGAGCTTATGGTTTTTAAGCTCGGGGTTTACGTACTTTGAAAGTCCGAGGGTATCAAGATATGCGTTATTGAAGGGCATACCCTGCCTTTCCGCCGCGACTCTGATAAATCCTATATCGAAGTTTGCGTTATGCGCGATAAGAAGCCTGTCCCCACAGAACTCGAAGAAGCGCTCGAGAGCCTCTTTCTCCTTCGGCGCGCCTTTTACGTCCTCATCGGTAATAGAGGTGAGCTTGGTTATCTCCTCGGGAATCGGGCACTCGGGGTCAACGAAGATGTCGAAGGTATCGATAATCTCGCCCGCGCGGATTTTGACCGCGCCTATCTCTATGATTTTGCAGCTGCGGTTTGAAAGTCCCGTGGTTTCTATGTCAAAGACTACCATCTCGTCGTCAAAAGCGGGATAGCTTGTACCGAAAATACACTTTGCGGTATCGTTGACGAAGTACGCCTCAGTGCCGTACAGCACCTTGAGGTCGGAGCCCGAGCCCTCGAGGGCGAGCATAACCTCAGGGAACGCCTGAACGTTACCGTGGTCTGTGACGGCTATCGCCTTATGTCCCCAGCGGATTGCCGTATTGATAAGGTCGGCAGGGCTGATAATAGCGTCCATCTGCGACATATTGGTATGCAGGTGAAGCTCCACGCGCTTTTCAGGTGCGCTGTCGGTGCGCTCCTCTGCCTTGATGCGGCGAATTCCCGTGGGTGCAAAGAACGGCTCGCCGTCAAATTTATCTATCTGCACTCTGCCGATTACTGCAACGTGCAGCATTTTCTTTTTTCCCTTCTTAACGGCACCCGCAAGGTCGCGAACCCAGCCGAGCTCCTCGTTCTTCAGGGTTTTCTTCATATAAATTGCCGAGCCGCCGTCGGATATTCCTATCGTGCAGTTGGTTTTATCTCCCGCTCGCGTTTCCTTCTCGGTTACCTCAAAGACAGTACCGAGAACGACGGTTCTGCCGCGCGCGGAGCTTAGATTTGCAAGCGGAGTGGGCTCTGTAATATCGAAGTCCTCGCCAAAGACAGGCTCGCTTTCCGCAAAGGAGTAGGTTGTTGCGCCTATTCGGTATTTTGTATCTGCAAGCACCTCGAGTGCTCCCGTGGCACTCGATATTCCCGCCTTAGCCTCGAAGTCGTAGTGAGGGTCGGCGGCTCTCGCCTCATTCTCGCGGCGCACTCTTTCCTCGGCGCGCTCTCTTATAAGCCGCTCGCGGCTCTCTTCCTCTGCCTTTACTATAATGTCGGCTCTGCGGCTCTCCCACATTTGTCTGCGCTCCGCGGCACCGCTGCCGCCTATAATTTCGACTTGTCTTGTAATTCCGTAGCGCGAGAGGAGTATTCCGGAGAGAATATTCTCGGTATTCGCGCCCTTGACGAAATCAACGCCGTGGGACTCAAAGGGGATTTTTACTGTGATTTTCTCGCCGTCGTCGGAATACTCCGCTCCCGTGAAGAAGCCGTGAGTAACCGCGCCGCAGGTTGCCGCCTCGAAGGCTATCTCGCCAAAGCGCGAGAGGTCGAAGCACTCGGGGGGGAAGTGAGGCAGTATTTTGAAGGACTCGGCAGAATAAAGCGCCCTGCACTCGTCCTCGATTTCGTATATAAGCTCGGGGTCCTCGTGTGAGTCAAAGGACAGGTCAACCTCAACTCGCATAGGCTCGCGTGTGTAGCGGAAGCGCGCCGAATGAGCGCGCAAAAGCAGCTCCCGTCGGTCACCCTCGGGAGAGTATCTTGTGAATACCTCTAAAAACTTCTTTTCTGCCATTGTCTACACCATTGACTTTATTTCTTCAATAAGCTCGTCTATAATTCTTTCCTCGGGAATTTTTCTTACCGAAACGCCTCTCTTGAAAAGCAGAGCCTCACCGACGCCTCCCGCAATACCTATGTCGGCATCAGATGCCTCGCCCGGCCCGTTTACAGCGCAGCCCATAAGAGCGACCTTGATATTCTTGTCTAGAAGTCCCTCGCGCCTTGCACGCTCCTCGAATTTCTCCGAAAGCAAGAGAAGGTTTATCTTCGTTCTGCCGCAGGTTGGGCAGGATACGATATCCATTCGAGGCTTGTCCGAAAGCCCGAGAGAAGAAAGTATTTCTCGCGCAAGAGAAATCTCCTCGACGGGGTCGTCGGTGAGTGAAACTCTTACTGTATCACCTATTCCCTCGGCAAGAAGCGTACCTATACCTATACTGCTCTTAACCGCCGCAGAGAGGCGCGCGCCTGCTTCCGTTACGCCTAAATGCAAAGGATAGTTTACCTTTTCCGCAAGAATTCTGTTTGCGGCTATCATTGAGGGAACACTCGATGCCTTGACGGATATTATGATATCCGAGAAGCCAAGCTCCTCGAGAAGCTCTGCGTTATAGAGTGCTGACTCGGCGAGCGCCTCGGGGGTAGGTGAGCCGTATTTCTTTAGTAGGTGGGCTTCAAGCGAGCCTGAATTAACACCTATTCTGATAAGGCATTTTCTCTCGCTTGCAGCCTTTACGACCTCGGCAATTTTCTCGCGTGAGCCAATGTTACCGGGGTTTATTCTAACCTTATCAACCCCTGCCTCGATTGCGGCAACGGCAATTTTATAGTTGAAATGGATATCCGCGACAAGAGGCACCTTAATGCCCATTTTTCGCAGCTCCGCAAAGGTAGAGACCGACTCGAGGGTTGGAGCAGTTATTCTTACGATATCGCAGCCGGAGTCCTCAAGAGCCTTTGTCTGCCTGTAGGTTGCCATAACGTCGTGGGTATCGGTATTGGTCATTGACTGCACCGATATCGGGTGATGTGCACCTATGCCAACCTTGCCGACAAACACCTCTCGCGAGCTTCTGCGTATTATGCCCTTATTCATTTCGGTCTCCTTTCTTAATTCTGTTAAAACAGTCCGACTATATCCTTAATCATTATAAATACCGAGAAGCCGAGAAGAAGCAGAAGTCCTATTCCGTTCACCGAGGCTTCGATATTCTTCGGTATTCTTTTTCTCGTAATCATTTCAAAGAGTATGCACACAAGCCGTCCGCCGTCGAGCGCCGGAATTGGCAAGAGGTTCATTACTCCGAGGTTTATGCTGATAAGCCCCGTAATGTAGAGAAGCGAGGTGAAGCCGAGCTTCGCTGCATCTCCTATAGCGCCGGAAATTCCGACGGGACCCGATACGGCGGCTATCGTGTATCTTCCTGTTATCAGGTCAAAGAGGCTCTCCCATACCATTCGTATAATGAGCCAGGATTTCGACATTGAGTAGGAAAGGACGCTGCCAAAGGTCTTTTCGCTAGCCCAGACCTGGAAATCCATTACTCCAAACACCTGCCCCTCGGATTCTTCGGTCGGGAACACGACGTCGGGCAGCACTATTTCCTTGCCGTCTCTTATGACGGTGATATCTATCGGCTCGTTTCCGCGGCGCATAATCTCGTAAGAAAGCTCGTCTGCAATTCTTACGCGCTTGCCGTCCACCTCTATGACCGTATCGCCCTCTAAAAGAGTTCCCTCTGTGGTTGTGCCGAGGCCTGTGTCAACGAATTTCGCGACGGTCGTGCCGCCTATGTTCACCATACAGGAAAGTATCACGATACAGATAAGTCCTGCAACTATATTTACGGTCGCGCCCGCAACGGTTATGATAAAGCGCTGCCAGGCGGGCTTCTTGTCAAAGGAATTGGGGTCGTCGCTCTCGCCGTCCTCACCGACCATTGCGACGTATCCGCCGAAGGGTATCATCGAGAGGGCGTAGCGTATTCCCGTCTTTTTCGAATCGTACCAGACGAGCTTCGGGCCCATTCCAATCGAGAACTCGGTTATAGTTACGTTAAAAATTCTTGCAAATATATAATGTCCGAACTCGTGAATGAAAATCAGAATGCCGAAAACGAGAATTGCCGAAAGCACGGTTACAAGGGTATCCAATTTGTTTTTCTCCTAAATAGACTGTTTTGCGAGCGCTCTGACGGCCTCGCGTGCGTATATTCTTGCCTCTCTGTCTGACGTTATTATGTCGGGGAGCGAGGTATGCGACCTTGCCGAGTACATTCTGTCGGTTGTGGAAATGACGGTTTTTGAAATATCGGTAAAGCCGATTTTTCCTTCAAGGAAGGCGGCTACTGCCACCTCGTCGGCGGCATTCATCACCGCGGGCATAGCTCCGCCCGCCTCTATCATATCCGAGGCGAGAGAAAGAAGCGGAAACGCCTCTCTGTCAGGCGCGGCAAATGTAAGGCGCGAGAGCTTTATAAGGTCAAGCGGCTCGGTTGCCGACTCGCACCTGTCCGGGTAATCTACAGCATACTGCACGCAGCTACGCATATCCGGGCTCGAGAGCTCACCGATTACGGTATTATCAATATATTCGACAGCAGAGTGAAGTATACTTTCTCTGTGTATTATAACCTCTACCTTTGAGGGTGCAACGCCGAAGAGATGCACCGCCTCAATAAGCTCAAAGCCTTTATTCATAAGGGTTGCCGAGTCAACGGTTATTTTCCTGCCCATCTTCCAGGTTGGGTGAGCAAGGGTATCGGCAAGGGTTACCCCCGAAAGCTCCTCGGCTGATTTGCCATAGAAGGGGCCGCCCGAGGCTGTGAGCAGAATTTTCTTTATCTCGGAATGTCTTCCTGCCTTCATCGACTGGAAGATTGCCGAATGCTCACTGTCAACAGGGATTATCTCCGAGCCGGACTCGCGAGCAGAATTCATAACGATATCTCCCGCGATAACAAGGCTCTCCTTATTGGCGAGAGCAAGGCGCGAGCCGCGCTTGATTACCTCGAGAGTAGGCATAAGCCCCGCCTCACCGAGGATAGAGTTTATGAAAACCTCAGCAGAGGAATCGGCAATAGCCTCGAGTATTCCTTCGGCGCCGGAGTATATTCTTATTCCGCTGCCGGAGAGCGCCTCACTGAGCTCTTCCCTCTTATTTTCGTCTGCTATCGCGACGGCACGGGGGGAAAGCGCGCTGCAAAGCTCGAGCAGTCCCGAGAGGTCGCTGCCTGCGGTCAGAAGGTCCACAGAGTAAGCCCGCGAGGCTGCAACCGATGCCGCCTGCCTTCCGACAGAGCCCGTCGCACCGAGTATTGCTATTTTCTTTTGATTACCGTTCATAAATACCTCGCTTGCATATAGAGCCTTATTGATATATTCTCTTCATTTGTCTACAAGAGAGCCGAGGCGCTGACCGATACCAAACCAAATTGAAGCATTCAGATTGACACCAGCTAGGACGACCCGACTCTCGTGAAGCTTATTAAAGTCTTAAACTATGATGATTGGCGGTACAACAAGACAGAGTATAAGAAGTATCGTTGAAACCGCAAGAATCGAGTCGAAGCGGTCCATTATACCGCCGTGACCCGGAAGAAGATTGCTATAATCCTTAACGCCGTGCTCACGCTTGATAAGCGAGGCGATAAGGTCGCCGAGCTGGGATACTACCGCGAGAATTGCCGCGTAGATTGCAAGCACGAAGTATCTTACCTCCATTTCCTCAATAGCGAGGTCGAGAATAAGTCCGTAAAGAAGGAATGCGATAATCGCTCCGACAACTCCGCCTATTGCGCCCTCGACTGTTTTCTTGGGGCTGATTTCGGGTATAAGCTTATGCTTGCCTATCAGGGAGCCTACTATGTACGCCATAGAGTCGGACACCCATGAAACTATAAACACAAGAGCAAGCCAGAATACACCGACCTCACGGTTTATGTATCTAATAATCGATAGCGCGGAGAAGGAAACGACGACGTAGGTTATCGACATAAAGACCTCGGCTATCGTCTTATAGGATATTCTTCCCTTCGAGAACACCGACACACCCATAATGTAAATTAGATAAAAGAACATAAGGGCGGCTATGGTGAGAAGGTAGATTGAGCTCTTCTCGTTCGTTACGAAAAAGCTGCCGAACGGCAAAGCACAAGACAGTATATAAGCAGGAACCGAGAGAATATACTCACGCTCCACTCCGATAGCGCGCAGTATCTCGTAGGTCGCGAAAAGCGACAGCACCGCGAGCGCAATCGGGTAAATTATATACTGTGAAAAGATTATTAACGGTACCGTTACCAGCAGTATAAATGCCGATGTTATCGTTCTTGTTTTCATTATGCTTTTTTGCCAGCCTCTTCTTTCAAATCTTCGGCGTTAAGACCGCCGTATCTGCGCTTTCTTTTGAAGAATTCCAAAAGGCAACGCTCAATTTCAGCCCTGTCAAGGTCGGGCCAAAGGGTATCGGTAAAGACGAGCTCGGAATACGCCGCCTGCCAGAGCAGGAAATTGGATATTCTCTTCTCTCCGCCCGTTCTTATTATAAGGTCGGGGTCAGGCACGCCTGCGGTATAGAGCATTTCGGACAGGCTCTCCTTGGTTATCTCCCTCTCGAGTGCCGCGAGTCTTTTTGCCGCGCTTACTATTTCGTCCCTGCCGCCGTAGTTTATGGCAAGGTTGCAGACGAAGGGTCTACCCGCCGTTTTATTTTCTATTTCCTCAAATTTCACCCGTAGGTCCTCGGGAAGCCTATCTCTTTCGCCGATAAAGCGAAGCGAGAGTGTGGACGAGGAGATTATTCGCTCCGCAAGCTCACCCGAGAGATACTCGGAGAACAGCTTCATAAGCCCGTCAACCTCTTCCTTAGGACGGTTCCAGTTCTCTGTCGAGAAGGCGTAAAGAGTTACAGCCTCGACCCCGTATTCGCGGAGCACCGACAGAGTGCTTTCAACAACCTTCGCACCTGCGACGTGCCCTGCACTTCTGGAAAGTCCGCGTGCCTTCGCCCATCTTCCGTTGCCGTCCATAATAATGGCAACCGAGCGAAGTGAGCCGTCGTTATGCGGCTTTTCCTGCTTTTTTCTGAATAAGCCCAAAATATATCCTCCCGAGAGAAATTTGAGAGGGGCGGATTTTTCAAAATCCGCTTATCCCCTATGCATTGGAAAACCCAAATCAGATTTCCATTATCTCCTTGGTCTTTGCCGCGGTCACCGCGTCAATTTCCTTGATGTACTTATCGGTGAGGTCCTGAACAGCCTTATCCGATGCCTTCGCCTCGTCCTCGGTCATAACCGAGTTCTTCTTGTCTGCCTTAACCTTATCGTTAGCATCGCGGCGGATGTTACGTATTGCAACCTTAGCATCCTCACCGAGCTTCGACACCTTCTTGGAAAGGTCGCGTCTTACCTCCTCGGTTGTAGGGGGGAAGTTAAGACGGATTGCGGTTCCGTCGCTCTGGGGGTTGATGCCGAGGTCGGACGTGAGAATAGCCTTCTCAATTCCCTTGATGGCAGACTTATCCCAAGCGGTGATAACGATAGTGCGCGCATCGGCTACCTTAATCTCGGCGATAGACGCTATCGGTGTGGGTGAGCCGTAGTAATCAACGTTTATCTTCTTAAGAACGTCGGGGTTTGCTCTGCCTGCTCTTATAGTTGAGAGGTTGTCGGCATAAGCCGCAACCGACTTCTTCATTTTTGCTTCGTAATCTCTTGTATCGAGTTTCATATATTTTCCTCTCTTAAAGTTTTAATAGTCCTTACAGTTTTTATTCCGCGGTGATAACAGTGCCAACCTTCGCGCCCTCAATAGCCGCGAGAATGTCCTCGGGCTCGGAGAGTCCGAAAACGCGTATCGGCAGGCCACACGAGAGGCAGAATGCCGTAGCGGTGGCATCAATTGCCTTGAGGTTCATTGCAAGCACCTCGGACGCCTTGACAGAGGTAAGCATCTTTGCCTCGGGGTTCTTTCTCGGGTCGTCGGTATAAATGTGGTCGACGTTCTTTGCCATAAGCATAGCGTCGGCACCAACCTCAACCGCCCTTACAGCGCCTGCCGTATCGGTGGAGAGGAAGGGAATGCCGAGTCCTGCGCCGAATATAACAACCGTGCCGCCTGCGAGCATTTCCTTTGCCGCGTCTGCCGAATAAGGCAGGGCAATCGGCGACATAGTCACGGCGGTCATAACCTCGGTTGACACTCCCGCGCGGATAAGCGCATCCTTGAGGTAAAGCGAATTGATAACCGTTGCAAGCATTCCCATTCTGTCAGCGGCTGTACGGTCCATATCGGTGCCCTGTCTTCCGCGCCAGATGTTTCCTGCTCCGACTACTATTCCGAGCTCGTAGCCCTTGTCGCGCGCGCACTTGATAGCTGCGGCCACTCTGTCTACGAACGCCCCGTCATAGAGCTCCTCGGTACCGTTGGCGAGCGCCTCGCCCGAGAGCTTGAGTAATATCCTTTTCATTTCAATCTCCATTCCGTCGCCTGATGGGCGACCGCACAAATGATAAACGATTTTTAGTGACCGCCTTCCCGGCGGCATTTTGGAATAAGGCTCAAAAACGCGGAAATTCAAGGCGTGAAGCGTACTTAACGAGAAATCGGACGGTACAAGCCTTCACGCCAATACCGCGAGAGGTACCGGATTATCTTTTAAGAGCTATCGCAGCCTTCGCCTTAGCGGCAATGTTAGCGGCGGTAAGTCCGTAGAGCTCGAGAAGCTCCGGAACCTTTCCGCTCTTACCGTACTTATCCTCAACGCCTACGCGAAGAACCGGCACGGGATAGCTCTCGGAAAGAGCCTCGCAAACGGCAGCACCAAGACCGCCGACAATCGTGTGCTCCTCAGCGGTAACTATAGCACCCGTCTTCTTTGCCGCATTTAAGATAAGCTCTGTATCAAGGGGCTTGATTGTATGTATATTGATTACGCCTGCGGAAATTCCCTCCGCTGCAAGCATATCGGCAGCCTCTACTGCGAGATGTGCCATATATCCTGTTGCAACGATGGTAACGTCGGTTCCCTCTCTGTAGGTTACGCCCTTACCAAGCTCGAACTTATAGTCGGGAACAAGCTCGGGAGTGAGGTTCGGAACCGCAAATCTTCCAAAGCGGAGATAGCAGGGACCGTCGTGGTTAAGCGCCGCCTCTACTGCCGCGTATGCCTCGGTAGCATCTGCGGGACAGATTACCGACATACCGGGAATGGTACGCATAAGCGCAAGGTCCTCGTTGCACTGGTGGGTCGCGCCGTCCTCACCTACGGTGATAGATGCGTGAGTGCCGACGATGTTTACGTTAAGGTGGGGATAGCCTATGGAGTTTCTTATCTGCTCGTAGGCTCTGCCTGCTGCGAACATCGCAAACGAGGTAGCGAACACCTTCTTACCTGTTGCCGCAATTCCCGCAGCAACGCTTATCATATTGCCCTCTGCTATACCGCAGTCAAAAAATCTCTCAGGAAACTTCTTCTTGAACATACCCGTCTTGGTTGCTGCCGCAAGGTCTGCATCAAGAACAAGGAAATCGTACTTTTCGCCAAGCTCGGCAAGCGCTGCGCCGTAGCTTTCTCTTGTTGCCTTCTTATCTGCCATTTTAATCTCCTCCTAATTACTTAAGGCTTTCCGCAATCTTCTCGAGGTCTGCAATAGCAACCTTGTAAAGGTCCTCTTTAGGTGCCTGACCGTGCCACTCGCAAGCGTTCTCCATATAGGATACGCCCTTGCCCTTAACGGACTTTGCGATAATAACGGTGGGCTTGCCCTTGACCTCTTTTGCCGCGCGGAAGGCAGCCTCAATCTCGTCGAAGTCGTGAGCGTTTATAGAAATAACGTTCCAGCCGAAGGCGCGGAACTTCTCATCGTGAGGAGTGGGGTTCATAACCTCGGTGATAGGTCCGTCAATCTGGAGTCCGTTCCAGTCAAGAACCGCTACGAGGTTATCAAGCTTGTAGTGCGCCGCGAACATAGCAGCCTCCCAAACCTGACCCTCCTCGCTCTCGCCGTCGCCGAGGACGGTGTATACGCGGTAGGACTTATTATCTACCTTGCCCGAGAGTGCCATTCCGCAGGCTGCGGAAAATCCGAGTCCGAGCGAGCCTGTGGTCATATCAACGCCGGGAGTTCCCTTCATATCGGGGTGGCCCTGAAGTCTTGAGTCGGTCTTACGGAGAGTCTTGAGCTCCTCCTTCGGGAAGTAGCCTCTCTCTGCAAGAGTAGCGTAAAGAACGGGGGCTGTGTGTCCCTTCGAGAGGACGAAGCGGTCGCGTCCCTCCGCCTTGGGGTTCTTGGGGTCAACGTTGAGCTCCTCGAAATAGAGGTATGTCATAACGTCAGCCATAGAAAGCGATCCGCCGGGATGTCCGCAGCCTGCGCTGTAAACTCCCTCGATAACGCCTATACGTACGTTGTTTGCAATGCGTGCAAGCTCGAGCTTCTTGTTTGTATCCATTTTTTCTCTCTTTCCCTCCGCCAAACAGGCAGAGTTATAATTATCACTCTATATTTTACAACAAAACCTATTAAATGTCAATACTTATATTAATATAAAATAATAAAATCCGACGGAATTTTCGTCGGAAGGCGGGGCGAACGAATTTAGAGCAGAAATCTTCGCTCTCGACCCGAAGGCGTATTTACATACGTCGAGGGGGAGAGAACGGAGATAGAATAAAAAACGATAATAAATATGGAAAACCGCAGGTTTTCGACATTAAATAAAACAAAGCAAAACAAAAAGTGGAGATGCCTGTTTACAACATCTCCACTCATTTTTTATTCGGTTATGCCTAAATGCGAAAGCCGGGCGAATGGATTTAGAGCAGAAATCTTCGTCCTCGACCCGAAGGCGTATTTACATACGTCGAGAGGGAGAGAACGGAGATAGAATAAAAAACGGTGATAAAGAGGAAAACCGCAGGTTTTCGACATTAAATAAAACGAAGCAAAACAAAAAGTGGAGATGCCTGATTGATACATCTCCACTCGTTTTTTATTCGTTTATGCCTGAATACGACAGCCCCTGAAGCTTGGCTGCATCAGAACTTATATCTTCTCCTGCGGCCCTTTGCCTGCGAGAAGAAGCCGAGAAGGGCGAATACGCCGAGAATTACGTAGCCTGCGATAGCAGGAATTTCAACCGAAACGAGGCTCATAGCAAGGGTGCTTATGCACATAGACACGCACCAGCCGCCAAGCGCCGCGGTACCGAGCATCTCAATCCACTTACGGAGAAGAAGGACGAGAACGAGAACGACGGCAACGGTTACGAGGCTGACTATCATATTACCCTGCGTGAAGGAAGTTATAGCCTCGGGAAGAAGCTGACCGCCCATACAAATCATATAGGTTGCGTATCCTGCAAGGAATATGTAGCAAACGAGGTAGAGGAACTTCGAGAACAGCGCGGCGATAATACCGATAATAGCTCCGACAACCCACGGCGCGATATCCATTCCGACGTCGGAGAGCAGGGGCTGAATAATCGTTGCGCCCGCTACGAAGCCGAGCGTAAGGAATAATACGAACTTCTGGAAGCCAATAAGCTTTCTGCCAAAGAACACCTGAATAAGCGAGAGGACGAGAAGTCCTACGGTTACGAATATTCCCGCCATATCGAGGTATCCCTCGACAATGCTCCATAGCGAGGTGAAGTTCTCGTGATTGAACATACCTGTAAACAGGTCTGTGAAAATCTTGCCTGCGTCGCCAAAGCTAATCTGACCGTTAATCAGACTGTCAAGCGAGGGCCAAGTGATAGATGACAGCATTTTATACTCTCTTTCCCGACGGCATAGCCGCGATTATAATTTGATGTGGGACCTCCGTCCCGTTTCCATACCGTAATTATACCATAGAAATTTACAGGTTGTCAAGGACAATTTTGTAGAGGTTGCTTTTTTCGTCCTTTTACATAAAATTTCAAAAAATTTTTGTTCACTAAAGCAAAAAACGGGCTATTTTTCCTCGAGGGTCGGGTAGAGATTATAGACCTTTTTACCAAGGCTCTCTGCCATTCTCGCGGTCTGCGCCGCACCGCTTCTGCTTCTGCCGACGTAGGCTATGACTATATCCGCGCATTCGGCAAGCCGCAAATTTCTCTCCCTCATACAGCCGTCAAAGTAATTCTCGGCAATATAAGAGATTTCATCTGCCGAGGAAAGGATATACTCGTATGCCGACCTCTGGCTGCCGCTCCAGCGCTCGTCCTGGTTCATACAGGGAAGGAGCAATATAAGACGTGCGTCGGGGTGAAACATACGGAAGCGAATGACCTCTCTTGCGGCAAGTGTATCAAAGCCCAGAGCTCCGCCCACGTAAAAGTCGCGGCAGCCCTCGGAGTAGGCGTATTCTATTGCGCGCTGAGTCAGCGGTATAATCCTATCGCGGTGCGATGGGGCAATGCTTCTGTGCCCTGTGAACGAGCAGGCTCTCATACCCTTCTCCCTTCTCTGTCGCGGCAAGCACGGCTCACCGTTTTATCCTTTATATTTTAGCACCGCGCGAATGGTTTGTCAACATCGGAAGGTTATTTTTTCTTTTACCGAATAATTTTTCAAAGTCAGGCAAACAATACTTTCACCACTGTAAAAGGAAAGGATAAGAAAATGGACAAAAAGGTCAAATTCAGTGAACAGCCGACAAGAGTAAAAATTCTCTATGCGGCAGTAGTGGCGGTGCTTTGTATCACCGCAATAATCGTAGGCATCGTTTCGGTAGCAAACAAAAAGGACGAGAGCCCCGAGCCGACTCCCCCCGCAGATGGCGTAACCCCCGATGCGGGCGAGGGTGATGAAGGCGGCACGAATAACGGCGAGGGCGAGGGTGGCGGCGCACAGAAGCCCGATGCGTTAAGCTTCGTTTCTCCTCTTGTCGGAACGGTTGCAAAGTTCCACTCCTCCGACGCTCCCGTATTCTCCGAGACACTCGAGGAATGGAGAATTCACAAGGGCGTTGACATTATGGCGGCAGAGGGAGCAGAGGTATTCTCCTCGGCTGCGGGCACGGTTACCAAAATCTACTCCGACCCCTTGCTCGGAAGAAGCGTTGAGGTAACTCACGACGGCGGAATAGTCACGGTTTACTCAAATCTCGCCGCCGACTCGATTGCCGTAAAGGAAGGTGATGCGATTCTATCGGGCGCACTTATCGGTGCTATCGGCGACAGCGCAATCACCGAGCTTGCCGACGAGGCTCACCTTCACTTTGAAATGAAGGTAAACGGAGTATCGGTAAATCCTCTCGATTATATCACAAAGGAGTCGCTCGGGGCATCTCTCGGTATTACCGAGCTTTAATCCGCCCTCGGAGCGCAGCTTCTGCTCCGAATCTGTTAGTCAGAGGCTTCGGATTCGGGCATTACAGAGATTTGTCGGGCTGCTTGATTCGGAAATAACAAAATATTTCTTAATTTAAGGGTCACGCGTATCTTATTTTTCGGTAAAGTCGCTTGACATGAGCCGAAATGTGTGCTATAATTAGACAAATTCAGCGGGACTTCGCGGAATACGGAGTCCCCTATTTTAATTATTTAGTGAGGACTGAAAATGGTAAACGTTGCAATTCTTGGCTTCGGCGTCGTTGGTGGCGGCACTGCCAGGCTGATTACAGACAACCGAGAGGAAATTGAGAGGCTTACCGGCGATACGGTAAACATTAAGTATATTCTCGACCTCCGCGATTTCCCCGACTCCCCCTTTGCCGACAGGATAGTGCACGATTTCAATATTATTCTCGAGGACCCCGAGGTAGACACCGTTATCGAGGTTATGGGAGGCAGCCACCCTGCATACGAGTTTACCGTAGCGGCGCTCAAAAAAGGAAAGAACGTTATTACCTCTAACAAGGAGGTCGTTGCAAACTTCGGCGATGAGTTTTTAGCGGCGGCTGCGGCTTCGGGTGTTTCTTATCGCTTCGAGGCGGCGGTCGGCGGCGGTATTCCCGTCATCTCGCCCATTATCAGCTCGGTTCGTCACAACAAAATAACCGAGGTGCGCGGAATACTTAACGGCACAACCAACTATATTCTTACGAAGATGTTCAGTCTCGGCGAGAGCTTTGAGGACTCGCTCTGCGATGCACAGGAGAGAGGCTATGCCGAGAGAAATCCCGATGCCGATATTCTCGGCACCGACGCGGCAAGAAAAATCGACATACTCACAGCTCTTGTCACAGGAAAGCTCGTTCCGACGGATAAAATCCACACCGAGGGTATAACGAATATACGCAAGGCAGACGTCCTCGCTGCGGAGAAGCTCGGTATGAAGATAAAGCTTCTCGGCAGGTGCATAATCGAGGGCGAGAAGGTCTTCGTTATCGTTGCCCCCTTCATGCTTCCGTCCGACTCGGCGCTCTTTGGTGTTTCGGGTGTATACAACGCGGTTGAGGTTATCGGTGAGCCTATCGGCTCGGTTATGTTCTACGGTCCCGGCGCGGGCGCAGGTCCTACCGCCTCTGCGGTAGTGGCAGACCTCACCGAGATTATAGCCAGCGGCAGAAATTACGCCGTTCCCACCTTCACTAAGGACGAGGGCGCAGCTTCTGACATATCGGAGCTTGTTTGTGCATCTTACATTGCCTTCGACGGCGCGTGCGAGGCATGCGTTAAGTCGGTGTTCGGTGAGGTTACCTTCGTTGAGAGCGAGGACTCGGTTGCCTTCGTTACCGCTCCTATGAGCGAGAAGGCTGCGTGTGAGAAGATTGCAAGGCTTATTTCCGAGAGAGGCGCCACCCTTAAATCAAGAATAAGACTGGTTTAAAAGACCTGTTTAATTAAAAGGAGAAACAAGATTATGATGAAGGTTCTTCCGTGGCAGTATAACCGCGACATTATCGCAAGCACCACACCGTCCTTAAGATACAGCGGTGAGAAGCCCTTTTCCGAGTGGCAGAACGAGGCGAGAGCTGCGCTTCGCAAGCTTCTGAGGCTTGATGCAATCAAAAAGAGCGAAAACACGAATTTTACCGTTGAATACGTAAAAGAGGAAGATGAGTACACCGAGTACCGCTTCACGCTTGAGTCGGAGCCCGGATACGTCTTTCCCTCGGTGCTTCGTGTTCCGCGCGGCAAGGCGGGAAAGCTTCCTACTATAGTTTGTCTTCAGGGACACTCGACCGGCTTCCACATTTCGCTCGGCAAGCCGATTTTCGAAAGAGATATTAAGTCCATTCAGGGCGGCGACCGCGATTTCTGCGTTCGCGCTATCAAGGAAGGCTTCGCCTGTGTGGCGGTGGAAATGCGTAACTTCGGCGAGTGCGGCGGTCTTGAAACCGGCGGCCCCGACTGTCACGTTTCCTCTATGAACGCGATAATCAACGGAAGAACGACGATAGGCGAGAGAGTGCACGACATCAGCACGGTAATCGATGCGCTTATCGAAAACTTCGATTTCGTAGATACCGACAGAATTATGTGTATGGGTAACTCGGGCGGCGGAACCGCTACCTTCTACGCGGCGGCGATAGACGAGAGAATTTCGCTTGCTATGCCCTCCTGCGCGGTTTGCACCTACAAGGACTCGATAGCTGCTATGAAGCACTGCGTATGCAACTTCATTCCCGATATCGCAAATTACTTTGATATGGGCGACATTGGCGGACTGATTGCACCGAGAAAGCTCGTTGTGGTAAACGGAATTGCCGACGACATCTTCCCCGACGCAGGCGTTCGCGAGAGCTTTGATATTATCAAGAGCCTTTACAGTGCGGCAGGCGTTCCTGACTACTGCGCGCTTGTAACCGGTCCTGAGGGACACCGATTCTATGCAGATGCGGCGTGGCCCGTGCTTCACGAGCTTGAGGCTAAATAAGCCTGCTCGAAAATTTCCTGCAATTATATTACATAAAAATCCCGAGGCACATCGGCGTGTTCACCAAAATGAGCATAAGCCGGATTGCCTCGGGTTTGTTTTTTCAGAAGCTCTTAGCTTTGTTTAAAGCACTCGCTTTCTTTTTCGCTTTATCAGTCCCGCCTCCTCCGTTCTGCGGCAAATTTCCTCCGAGGAGATTATAAGAGCTGAAAGCGTAAGCAGCGACATAAACAGTATAACAGTGTCGGTAAACGGAATAAGCCTTATTTCACCGACGATGGTACCTATGGGGATAAAAGCGAAAAAGATGAGTGAAAAAAGCTTATGCGTAGCTTTTCGGGTAAGGAAAGAAAAGCATTCGACACCGTAATAATACCAGCATATCACAGTGGAGTATGCGAACAGAAAAACCGAAAGGAGAAGGAGCGCTCCGCCCGCCTCTCCAAGCGATGAATAAAATGCTGCCGTGACGAGCTTCATAGGTGAACTAAAGGAACTGAAATTATCAACCGAGGTGAGGATTGCAAGTCCCGTAAGAACGCAAAGAAGTCCTGTATCAAAGAAAACCTCAACAATACCCGCAAGCCCTGCCATAGATGGCTCGCTTGTGCTTATTCTGCTATGAGCAAGAGATGACGTACCCGTGCCCGCCTCGTTTGAAAGCGTTCCTCTTGCAAAGCCCTCGGATAGCCCCTTAGAGAACAAAAACGACAGTGCGCCGCCGCCCACCGAGGCGGGAGCAAATGCCGATTTCATTATCAGGGAAAGCGTTTGCGGTATTCTTGATATATTTACGAAAATGACCGACAAAGCCATTATTATGTAAATAATAGTTGTCAGAGGAATGACCTTTTCGGTGATTTTAGCGATTTTTTCACTCTTCCCTGCGACCGAAATAATAACAGCAAAAAGAAAAATCAATGACGACAGTCCGATGGGTATATCAAGCGCCGCCTCGGCGCAGGACGCGAGAGCTGAGGATTGTATTGCACTCCCCATAAGGAAAGCAAGAAGGACTGTGAGCCCCGCGTATAATGCTCCGAGAAAGGAGCCGCATCTCGGAAAAATATGCGCGAGCGCCTTGTGAATTCCGCCCCCGTCCTCACCCGAGAGCGAAGCCGAAAGCGTTGCCTCCGCGTATTTTATCACCGCGGAGAAAACCGTTGCAAGCGCAAGCCAAAACAAACTCCCGGCGCCGCCGATTAATATTCCTGCCGCAACGCCGAAAATATTACCAACCCCGAGTGTCCCCGCAAGCGCAAGAAAAAGAGAGCGGCGCGCTTCCTTGTCCTTCATTCTTTGACGAAGCCGACGGGCGCATTTTACGGGGTGAAAAATAAAAAAGCCCTCGAGCCTAACCAAAAACAAAGCACCTACAAATATTATTAAAAGAGGCAATATCATTCCTAAAAGCATAAAAAATCCTCCGCTAAATAATATGCGAAGGATTTTTTTCTTATACCAAAGCCCCTCAGAAGAAGAGCTTATATACGATATATCCAAGTGTTATGACTATGCCGATTCCAAGACCTATGTTTACGTAGTTAAAAAACTTATCAAGCTGCTTTTGCTTAACCTCTTCCTTGCGGTCAAGCTCCTTGTCCTCCTCCGACTCGCATAGCTCCTCGGGAATATCCTCGAGAATAGGCTCGCCGTCGCTTGCAAGCTCAACCTCGTCAAGGGTAAAGTCGTAGCTTCCGTCGGCAATTTTCTCGCATCTTTCCTTTGCCGAGGCAAGGATATCCTCTACCGCCTCGAAGGTTTGACTGTCGGGGCTGTAGCTTAGCATTTTGTCACCGAGGCTAGCCATTGCCGCCTCAATCTCTGTCACCTCTCGGGAGGCGGTTGCCGTGTCGAGCTCCCCTGCACACAAGTCGCACAGGTAACGAGGATTTCCGTATGCCCCCATAGTAAGTATCGGAGCGTCGGGGCTTATTTTCGCGTGACAAATAGCGCAGGTCTTATTTTCCATTTTTCGCACCCCCTCGAAGCGTTGCTCTCACGTAGGCAAGATACTCCTCGCGCAGCGCCTTCTGCTCCGCAAGCTCTTTCTCTGTAAGAGGACGGGTCTTGGATATTCTGCCAAGCTCGTTTATTCTGTCCACCTTATTTTTATCCATTTTGTAAGCCTTTCTTTACAATATACAGCAATTACGAGGTTCTGTAGTGCTTTGCAAGTCCGCCTGCGGCAGTTTCTCTGTAGAGATGCGAGAGGTCCTTGCCTGTTTCGTACATAGTCTTGATAACGAGGTCGAGTGATATTTTTCTTGAGCCCGAGAGGAAGTTTGCAAGGCTCAGAGCATTTATTGCTCGCATTGCCGCAACGGCATTTCTCTCGATACAGGGTATCTGCACAAGTCCGCATATCGGGTCGCAGGTAAGTCCGAGGTGATGCTCAAAGGCTATCTCCGCTGAATACTCTATCTGGTCTATTCCCATCTCAAACAGCTCTGCAAGCGCCGCCGATGCCATAGAGCAAGCCGTTCCTATCTCAGCCTGGCAGCCGCACTCCGCACCGCTTATCGAGGCGTTGGTTTTAACGAGCGTTCCTATAAGTCCCGCAACCGCAAGAGCGCGGAGAATATCCTTGTCAGCAAATCCGTGCTTTTCCTGCATATAGCGAAGCACCGAGGGAAGCACCGCGCAGGCTCCGCAGGTAGGCGCGGTAACTATCGTGCCGTTATCGGCATTCTGCTCGCTGACCGCGTATGCGTAGGAGCAGACTATTCTGTTCTCGCGTGTTACGGGGCTCTCGTCGATATGGCGCTGATTGTAGAGATACTGTGCTTTTCTTTCTACGTTAAGGCCTCCGGGGAGTATTCCCGAGGTTGTAAGTCCCTCGTGAATTGCCTTTTTCATTGTTTCCCAGACCTCGTAGAGAAAGCCGTATATTTCCTTTCCCTCTCGCTCCTCGACGTATTGAGAGAGTCTTATGCCCTCTTTTTTGCAGAGTGTTGCTATCTCTTCAAAGGTCGTTTCGGCATAGACGTCACGCGCCCCGTCATCCTCTCTGCCCTCAATTTTTATGTCGCCGCCGCCAACACTCATAACTCGCATTTTGTCAAGGCGAGCTTCCCCCTTCACAGAGAAAATATCCATTGTATTCTCGTGTGGAAGCTCTCTTTCGGTGCGGTTGAACTCTATTTTCACAGGCTTGCCCGCAACGCTCTCGATAGCCTTATCGGTGCCGTGGCCCTCGCCTGTATCCGCAAGAGAGCCGTAAAGAATTACGTAGTATGAGTCGGCATCGGGGTGCTCGCTTGCATATATCGACATAGCCTTGGCAGGGCCCATAGTGTGGGAGCTTGACGGACCTTTACCTATCTTATAAATATCTCTGATTGACTTCATTATTCTTTTCCTTTCGGTTAATTGCATAGATAGAAGCTGCCCGCCTCCTCGTTGAAGGTGGAAACGAGAATTTCGTAGAAAATGCGTTCCTCGCGCGTGAGAACCTTGTCCTTCGGTATATAGAGGCGTGTCTGCCTGGTGTAGCCGCCTATATCGAGAAGAACAACGTTATCGGAAAAGGCTCCGCGCCAGGAAACCGCCGGAACAAGGGCTATGCCGAGCCCCATCTCTACGTACTTTCTCACGTAATGGGGGTCGTCGGTGCGGATAACCACGTTAGGCGTAAAGCCTGCGGCGCGGCACATCTGCTCGGTAAGGCTGTGAAGCCTTGAATCGGCAAGGGCAATAAAGCGTTCGCCCGCAAGTGACTCGAGCCCGTTTATAGGCCCCTCGGCAAGAGGCGCGTTCTTCTCCACCGCGAGGACAATTCGCTCTGACAAAAGATGCTCGCTTCGGTAGTCGGCGGCTCGCTCTATCGCATCGGAAATTATAAAGTCGTAGTCGGTGAGCGCCGAGTCGGCTCTGTGGTTTATCGAGAGAGAAACTCTCGGGCAGCGCTGCTTGAATTTCTCTATTGCGTTCGTTACAATCCGTCGGTCGGTGCGGATAAGCAGTCGGATTTCTCCCCAGCCCTCCTCCTCGAGGTCTGAAATTCTGCTCTTTGCCTCCTCAAGGGCATCGAGCGCGCGCTTTGCTCCTCCGTAAAAGAGCTTCCCCTCCTCGGAGAGGCACACCTTGTTTGCAGAGCGACGAAAGAGCTTGACTCCAAGCTCCGCCTCAAGGCGCTTGACGGTCTGGGAAATGTTTGACGTGGGAACCTTATACTTCTCGGCGGTGCGCGAGAAATTCTCGGTTTTCGCCGCATCGCAGAAATACATCAGCTGAAGCAGTTCCATATGCTTCCCCTTCCTCTTTTCTGATTTCCATTCTATTTTAACATTTCAGCGGTAACAAGTCAATATACTATACAAAAAAAGTTATACTACCTTACTTAAATTTATTATTTACTTTAAACGTCGCGGGTGGTAGAATATAGTTGTAAAAAAAGCAAAGGAGTAATAATATGTTATCAGAAATTCTTGAAATTACTATGATAGTCAGTTTTGGCGCGTCCTGGCCGCTTAACGTTATGAAGTCATATAAGGCGCGCACGACTAAGGGTAAGAGCCTTCCCTTCCTCTGCCTTATTTTCTTTGGCTATATTGCCGGTATTCTGTCGAAGCTTGTAAACGAGGCTTATATGGCAAGCTTTGCCTCGAAGTGGTACGTTCTCTTCTTCTACGTTCTGAACCTTCTTATGGTTGGCGCTGACCTCTGTCTTTACTACAGAAACTATCTTCTTGATAAAAAGGGTGGACTAATATGAAGACTATAAAAATTCTGTCAATAGGTAACAGCTTCTCGGTTGACGCGCAGAGATATCTCCACGCAATTGCCGAGGCAAACGGCGAGAGCATTGAGTGCCACGATATAGTTATAGGCGGCTGCTCGCTCGAGAGGCATTACAACAATATGCTTGCCGATGCATACGAGTACGGCTATATAATTAACGGAGAGTCGCTTGGCGAGAAAATGAGCATCAAGGAAGCGCTCCTCAGATGCGAGTGGGACTACGTGACTCTTCAGCAGAACTCGAGAAATTCCTACAAATACGAAACCTACGAGCCCTACGCTCTGCCGCTTGCGGAATACGTAAGAAAATACGCACCGAAGGCTAAAATTCTTATACATAATACTTGGGCATACTCCGACAGCCTTGTATCGGCTTGCGGCTTTGACAACCACAGGGATATGTACTCGCATATTGAGAGATGCTACAGAAAATTTGCCGAGGAGATAGGTGCTGACGGAATAATCCGCACGGGCGAGGTTATTGAGCGAATGATGAACGATAGCATACGTTCAACTCACAGGGACGGTCAGCATATAAGCCTCGGTGTAGGAAGATACGCTGCCGCGCTCACCTTCTTCTCCTATCTTACAGGCAGGCGTGCGGTCGGCACAAAGAACGTAGAGCTTGACGAGGCGGTGCCCGAAGCGACCCTTGAGAAAATAAAGGAAACCGTTGACGAGGCGCTTGCAAGCGAGGGCTTCTATTACGGCATAAAGACGCACAGAAACGTCCCTTACGTTTATACCTACAAGGGCGACGCCGACAAGAACCCCGAGAGAAGGCTTGATATGTATCTGCCCGACAGTAATAGCTTCGACGTGCTTCTGTATTTCCACGGCGGCGGGTTCGTTAAGGGTGACAAGAGGGGCGATTTCTCCGAAACTCTTGCGCGCTTCTATATTGAAAGAGGCATTGCTTACGTTCCCGCGAACTATAGAATGTACCCTATGGCATCATTCCCCGATTTCGTCAAGGATGCCGCACTTGCAGTAAAATTTGTAAAGGATTATTTACAAAAGACGGGCAATAGTGGCAAGATTTACGTTGGCGGAACGTCGGCGGGCGGATATCTTACCCAGCTTCTCTGCTTCGACCGGAAGTACCTCTCCTTTGTCGGAGTTGACAGCTCGGATATAGCGGGCTACATACACGATGCGGGGCAGCCCACAACCCATTTCAACGTGCTACGCGAGAGGGGACTTGACCGTCGCAGAGTAGTTGTTGACGAGGCGGCGCCTCTCTACTACGTCGGTGTTGAGAAGGAATACCCGCCTATGCTCTTCACTCTGGCGGATAACGATATGAAGAACCGTCCCGAGCAGACCGAGCTTCTGCTTTCGACAATGAGGCATTTCGGCTACGATATGTCGAAGGTTGAAAAGGTTATAATTCCCGACTCAACTCATTCCTCTTACACGTCAAGGCTTGATGTGGACGGACTTCCTATCTTTGGAAAGATTATTGCGGATTTCATTAAGAGGCATTAAAAAAATATAAAAAGAGTGCTCACAGCGTTGATTCTTGCGAATTACGTTGCGGGCACTTTTTCTGTAAAATATTTTTAGTATAGTAAATACTGTGTATTGAAGTCTTAGTATAATAAATCCCGTCAGACCGAAAGTACTCTTAAGATACGGTACGGTCTATAATTTTCTTAAGCCTTTGCGAGAGAATATACGCAACCGTCAGCTTCAGAGCATCGGGGAACAGAAACGGAAGCACGGTAACGGCAAGTGCCGAAAATACACTTCCCTCTCCCGAGAGGTATATGAGTGCGTACCAGAGCGTTCCCACGGCATAAAGAAGCAGGTGGCAGGCAACGGCAAAAGGCAATGCCGCCCATTCGGTTTTAGTTAGCGAGGTCAAGAGCCAATAGAGGAGCGAGGCTAAAAGCAGCCCGAAAATAAAGCCGCCCGTCGCATCAAAGAGCCTGCCGACGCCACCCGAAAAGCCCGAAAAAACAGGAAGTCCTATACCTCCTATAATTATATACAAGCCCGTCGCGACGGTTGTGATTTTGCCGCCGAGAGTAAACAGAGAGGTAAAGAGCAGGAGCGTTTGGAGTGTAATAGGCACTGTAAGCGGCAGGTAAATAAGCGAGGAAACCGAGAGGAGTGCTGTGACGATTGCGGTAAGAGTTAATTCGTACATTCGTCTTTGCCGTTTCATACCGTCGCTCCTTTGTTAAGATAGAATTATTTTACCATTTTACAATGTAATTTGTCAATACCAACCCGACTTTACTTGCGATTTTTCCTTTATAAATTTCTTTTTCTTCTTGAATTGGCCGAGAGAATGTGGTACAATATTTTCGGTAACAATTCAGGGAGGTTTCGTATGAAGGATTTTGTCAAAAAAATATGGGAAATGAAGTACACGCGGCGCACGCTCATTTCGGTGACGGTCGGTAGCGCATTTGCATTTTTGCTTTTCTATATCTTCCTTCCGCCAATTAACCTACGCTCGGTCGGCTTCTGGGTTTACCTTGCGGTTATTGCACTTGTATATTCCATTCCCTTCCTTAATATTAAGTTCAATTCGTTCGTTGAGATTAAAAAAAGCGCGAACGGAAAAATTATTAAAAAAGCCAGAGGCGGCGAGATAAACAAATGGGCGCTCCTGCCTACGGCATCTGTCGTTGCGGTGCTTCTTATCGGTCTTATAATTTCCTCGACTCTGTTCAACGCAAGACGATATGCTGCGATTATTGAGGTACAGAGGTACGACTTCTCCGAGGATATGAAGGAAAGCGAGGAAATTACCCACATCGCGCTTATGGACACCGAATCGGCTATGATGCTCGGTAACAGAACGCTCGGTGAGCTATCGAACACCTCGGCAATATCGCAGTACACGGTGAGTGAGGCATACACGCAGATAAACTACAAGAACACCCCGAAGAAGGTTTCAAACCTTGAGTACGACGGATTTTTCAAGTGGATTGCCAACAGTAAAAACGGAATTCCCGGATACGTTATGGTAGACCCTGTGAAGTCGAGCTCGGAGTTTGTGAGCCTCACTGCTCCCATGACCTATGCCGAGAGCGCGTACTTCCACGAGGACCTTGAAAGAAAGCTCAGATTTGATTATCCGACCAAGATATTCGAGTCCATAAGCTTCGAGGTTGACGACGAAAACAACCCCTACTACATAGTTTCCTGCTCTACACCAACCGTCGGACTTTTCGGCGCCTCCGACATTTCCGAGGTTATAATATTTGACCCGACAAGCGGCGAGAGCGAGCTGGTTGACGTTTCCTCTGTTCCGCAGTGGATTGACATAGTATATACAGGTGACCTCGCTACCGAGAAATACAATTGGTACGGCACTCTTTCGGGCGGCTTTATCAACAGTGTTATCGGTAACGTCGACTGCACGCAGTCGACCGACGACTTCGGTTATATTGCGCTTGAGGACGACGTATGGTACTTCACGGGTGTTACCTCGGCGGTATCCGACGACCTTTCAAACATCGGCTTCATTCTCACCAACGCCCGCACCGGCGAATATAAGTTCTACCCCGTAATAGGCGCAGAGGAGCATTCGGCAATGGCGGCGGCAGAGGGCGAGGTTCAGGAGAAGGGCTACGTTGCTTCCTTCCCCTCTCTTGTCAATATCGCAGGCGAGGCTACCTATATTATGGTGCTTAAGGACGCGTCGGGACTCGTAAAGCTCTACGCGCTCGTTAACGTCGAAAACTACAGTATCGTTGCAACAGGTGAAAACCAGACCGAGGCAATGAAGGAATATAAAAGGCTGCTTCGCGCAAACGGCATTGAGTCAGACGGCGCAGAGGACACAGCTCTGACACGCGACATTGAGGTGCATAATCTGCGCGACGTCACGATTTCGGGTAACTCCTACGTTTATATACGTGTAGGCAATGAGCTGTACAGAGGCTCGGTTGCCGACGACGAAACGCTGCTGTTTATTACAGTTGGCAGCAAAATTACCGTGACCTATACAAAGAGCGACACAGAGGGAATATATATCATCACCTCTTGGGAGCCGAAGGAGTAGTAAGCAAAAAGCTACTAGTATTCGGCTTGGTGCGTTACCCTCTCAAGCACATAAGCCTACGGCTGGCCGTAGCTCGAATCAGACCTATTTACTGAAAATATTAAAGCGCACCTGCTTTTTTGCAGGTGCGCCGTTTTTTGTTTGTTGTTTTGGATACTACCTTTTCTGATAACAGCCGTGATTACGACTTGTAAGCCGTTATCAAAGCCAGCCGTCCTCGTCGGCGTTGCCGCCCTTGCCGAAGAAGTCGCCGTCGTCGTCAGAGGGGGTGACCAGCTCGCCGATTATCTTGTCACAGTAATCGCATCGGCCGTTTCTGACCTCGTCTACGTGGCCCGGGCAGGTTTCCTCGGTGTAGTAGTCGCTGCCGCACACGTCACACTTGGTGTCGGTGTCGGTGTCCTTGTGTCCCGGGCAGGTTGCCGCGGTGTAATAGGTCGTTCCGCACCTGTCGCACTTGGCGTCACGGTTCAGGTCTACGTGTCCGGGGCAGGTCGCCTCGGTGTAGTAGGTCGCGCCGCACAGGTCGCACTCGGTGTCGCCGCCCTCGTCTACGTGACCCGGGCAGGTTGCTTCGGTGTAATAGGTTGTGCCGCACTTATCGCACTTGGTGTCAAGGTCGGTGTCTAGGTGGCCGGGACAGGTCGCCTCGGTGTAGTAGGTCGCGCCGCATACGTCACACTTTGTGTCACCGCCCTCGTCTACGTGACCCGGGCAGGTTGCTTCGGTATAATAGGTCGCGCCGCACCTGTCGCACTTGGTGTCAAGGTTCTCGTCAAGGTGACCCGGGCAGGTTGCCTCGGTGTAGTAGTCGCTGCCGCATACATCGCACTTTGCGTCGGTGTCGGTGTCCTCGTGTCCCGGGCAGGTTGCTGCGGTGTAATAGGTTGTACCGCACACGTCGCATACGGTGTCAAAGTCCGCGTCCTTATGCGCGCACTGCTCGGGGTTGACATTCGCATAGCCGAGGAAGAGGTTATCAATCGAGAGTGATGCCTCGGGCTGATTTCCAAAGAGGTAAAGGAATGCGCGGTCAGTCCAATTTTTGCCCGTTCTGTCAATGCAGTTTGCGCCGCTGATTTCAACGTCCTCAGAGCCGTTAACCGATACGAAAACGCCGAGGTTGTTTGCCTTGCTGACGGTAAACTGATAGTAGTGAGCGGTGATACGGATATTGTACCACTTTCCTGCTTCAAGCTGTGGTAGTCCCAGAAGGGGCGTGCTCGCGGCATTACCGAAGTATACCTTGCCGTCGGAAATCCAGAGTGTTATCTCTATTTCCTTACCGCTGTTACAAAGTGTAATCTTGCCGAATTTGCCTTCCGTTCCTATACCGTCAAGGCGGATATCCGCCTCGAAGATGCTCGTCAAATATTCGGGAGCGCCACTTAAGGTTGGGTAGGTGATATAAACGTAGCTATCGCGCGTAGCATTCTCGACATTCGAAATCTTGTAGTGGTAGCCCGTGTACTCTCCCGTTGCACCTGCCGCCAAGCCGTCAGACTTTGTAATTCCGCGGCTGTCGTTGAAGTCCTTGCCTTCGCCGGCTACAGACTCGAGCTCGCCCGTGAAGTACGAGCCCTTGCCGTTGTTCTCGTCTGCCTCGGGGATGGTCGGCTCAACGTAAGCCTTATCCACGTAGCCAAAATAGAGGTTATCAAGGCACATATACGCCGCTTCCTCGAGCTTATGTAAATAAATGTTTACTCTATCACTCTTTTCGGCACGGTTATTAACGTTTGTTACGTTGATATCAACGACGTATTCGTTGTTGAGGAATACCTTGATTTTTGCCATTGCGGGGGAGAGGGTCGCATTCTTGTAGTAATACTCAAATCTAAGATTATACCACTCGTCGGGGTTGAGCTTCGGAGAGCCCTGGTGTGGCTTTGCCGTCTTGTTGCCGAGCATAAGATATCCGTCAACCGAAACTATGCGTATCTCTGCCTCGATACCGCCGCACCAGATACCTATTCTCGAGGGAATATCGGTGTTGACGTTACCCATCTTGAAGTCAAACTCGACTATACCGACGGAATTCTCAGCCGCGCTCTCCTCGGGTTGTGCCGAGGGGTTAAAGTTATAGGTAAGATAGGACTCGTTATTCGTTGCCTGCTTATACCAGAGGACGTAGTCGGACTCGATAAGCTCGACTATTACGTTCTTGTTACCGCCGTCCTGCGCGGGCTTTGATTCGCCGTTATCGTAATCGTAGCGCTTGCCTGCTGCATCGGAGTTGTAATACTCGCCAAGTCCGCCTGCCTTGTCCCCCTCGGTGACTGTCGGACGGGTTGCGGGAAGCCAGCCCTCTATAAGCTCTGTTTCGTGCTTCTCGTCGTCCCTGCCCATATAGATATTATCTATCTCGAGGCGGCAGGACTCGACCGAGCCGTCAATCTCAATAAGACCCTTCGTCCAGTTCAGGTCGCTAAAGGACTCGTCGCTCGCGCCGTACTCGCCGACGTATTCGCCGTTGATATAGACCTTACAGAAGTTGAGCATAGTATCTCTGTAATACTCAAATCGCAGGGTGTTCCACTCGAACTTTTTAAGCTCTATGGACCGATTTTCAGAAAGCGAGAGGTTACCGTTTGCGTTATAGTATAGGTAGATTGAATAGAATCTGCCGCCGCCACCGTACATAGAGAGGCGAACGACGTTGCCCACCGTCTGTCCCTTCCAAATCTTGAAGTCACCGTAGCGAAGGTCAAATTCCATCACGTTACGGGAGTTTGTGCTCTTACCTGCGGGGAATACTCCGACGTAGCAGTTGTCACCCGAGGTAACTCTGCCGAGAGAGAGCACGCCCTCATCAACGTAGCCGTAGCCCCAGCCTTCCTTTTCAAGCGAGTTAATATCGGTGTCGAGCTCAACGCGCCAGGTTTCGTCAAGGTTAGTCTCGGCGTTTCCTTCCTCGAAGTTCTTGACGCCCTTGCTCACAGCACCGGTCTTGACTATCGTGCCAAGATTTTCCATAGTGTGAAGGAAAAGGAGCTTCTCGGCATCGCCGAACATCTTGAAGGTATATTTGCTTGCGCCCATTGACTGGAATATGTATGAAAGAACGCTCGACGAGGAAAGAGAGGTCGAGTTCACGTCGCCCTCGTTAATGCCCGACACGGCAACCGCCGCGCCCTGAGAGCCCGAGGAGTTCATATTGTACTGCCAGGAGAAGGAGCCGTCGTTCTTTCTGAACTCGAGGGCAAGGGACATCGTCTGCCTTATCTGCTCGGGGGCTTCTGCCTTGACGAGCGCGATAATCTCCGCGACAACAGCGTTACCCTCCTTGCCGCAGTCGTTCATAGTGTTTATAATGTTGGTGATAGCCGCCCAGGGGTTATAGAGATGGCAGGGGGTTGAAGCGTAATATTCCCTGCCTCTGCCGTTGGGGTCGCCCGCAAACATACGCATATTGTTCTCGAGTATGCCCTTTGCAGCGGTAAGCGCATAGGGGATAGGTCTGCCCGAGTTAACGTAGAGGCTGCCTATTTTCAGATATCCGTTGACCGCCTCGTTGTTCAGGGTGTCACTCCACATACCCGTAGTGGGATTTATAATTGAGTCGAAGAAGTCGAGAGCCACGTTAAGAAGCTTCGCCGCCCTAATCTGCGATGCCTGTGCCGCTATGTGGTTACCGTAATCGTAGGAG
This sequence comes from Clostridia bacterium, assembly GCA_017472305.1. Taxonomy (GTDB): domain Bacteria; phylum Bacillota; class Clostridia; order Oscillospirales; family CAG-272; genus UBA1740. Next base: position 146,273 of record JAFUQP010000020.1, read on the forward strand.
TTTCCGGGCGACCAGTCGAAGGACTCGAGATACGCCCTGAACGCCGCCTCGCTCTTAAGATGCGAGGGAGCTGCCGTAGCAACAACCTTAGACGCAAGCAGAGCCGCATTAGCAGAGCCTCTGCCTCCGAGAGGCAGGGACACGGGTGTAGCAAAGCCGTCGTCCTCGGGGTCGTAGACCTCGCCGTTAAGTCTGTCGGTCGCGGTGGGATAAAGCGGCTCTTCACCGAAGTCGGAAAGCAGGCGCTCCGCCCAGTTGAGGTCTCTGCCTCGGCGAGCGTCGTTTACACCGCTTTCTGCCCACTGCGGATGGTAGAAATAGCCGTCGTAGGGGTTCTGGAGCGATTTTGTGAAGGAAACCATATCCTCAACAAGCCACTCGGGAAGCTCACCGCGGCTGATTACGCCCGAGTTTGCAAGGAAGCCCATTGCCTGATAGGTAGACTCAATGTCGGGTAAGAAGCCGTCGGTATCTCTGCCCGAATTCGAATAGTAGAAGCCGCCGATATCGGGGTCGTAGAGGTTGGCTATCCACGTAACCATATCGGGAGTGTAGATTGAATAAATCGCGTCAAGCGCTTCAAGTAGCGCATCGGTTTCGGCATCGTCGCCGAGGTATTCTCTGAAGGCAGCCTTTTCTGCCGCCCTCTCCTTTGCGTCCTCTGCAAGAAGGTACTTATAAAGGCCGAAGGACTCTTTCTTCAAAGTGCCAGAGCCGAGGTAAATCTTGCCGCCTGTGGGGGTGAGAAATTCCTCGGTTAAAAGGTTCAAAACGTACTCACGCGCAAGCTCGTTTGAATAGGCTACGGCAATAGAATTTCCGTCGGAGTATATCGCATAGCCTGCGTATTCGGGCTCGTTATAGTCAAGGCGCGAGAGCGCGCGGTATGCCTTCCGCGACAGCTCGCGGTCACACTCGCCTATAATAATCTCGTGAGCGTAGGGCGCGACCTCGGGAGAGTCGCCGCGAAGATCATTGCCGGTAACCTCGGAGAGAACTCCGCCGAATGAGTCGTCGGATATCTGTTCGCGGATTGACTGCTCGGCTATGAGGTAAATCTGGGTACCCGACTCGGCAAAGAGCGTGCCCTGCGGGGTGCTTGAGCTGCCCGAATCGCCCGAGCCCGTGTTGTCCGAGCCTGAGTCACCGTTTCCTGCGTCACCCGAGCCTGTGTCGGTGCTGCCGCCCGAGGAATCCGACGAGCCGCCGCCCGAGGAATCTCCCGAGTCTGCACCGTTGCCTATACGACAGCTGCATAGAGCTATCATAAGCGTGAGCAGAAGCGCGAGGAGTAGTAGTAATCTGTTTTTCATATCAGTAGCTTTCCTTTCTTAACCGTAGATGTAAGGCACGCGCCTTGCATCTTAAGGCTGCTGACAAGCGTGAATTTTCACGCGAAATGTAAATTTCGGTTTACAAATTAAAGCTTAAGCGCCGACTCGAACATTTCGTACTCGCGTGCGCCGAAGAGCTTCGGGTATCCCTTTAGCTCGAGAGCCATATAAATATTGCCTATGATGCCCGTGGTGCTGATGCAGGTGCCGTTGACGTCGCCCTCGTTGGTGCCGGGAATGCATACGGGTGCCTGCTGGGAGCGGGGACAAGCCTGGTGAGGCATATAGGAGAAGGAGCCGTCCTCTTTTCTGAAGAGCATAGCCTTCGGGATTGAGCCGAGGATTGCCTCGGGAGCCATCAGAGTGAGCTTCTTAAGTATTTCGTCTGCGCGCTCATTTTCGCCAACGCGGCGAAGCGAATTAAGTATATTTCTTATAGAGAACCAGGTGTTATAGAGGTGGCAAACGGTAGTTCCCTTCTCGTCGGACTTCAGAATGTTCATTGCCGATTCTGCGGCGAGCTCGGGCATATTGATTTTAAGTCCTGCGTTAATGTAGAAGGACGTAATCTTCATAAAGCCGTTGATGCCGTAGTGCATATCGCTCTTTTTGTTCCAGAGTCCGTTCTCGGGGTTCTGATAGCGGTTGAGGAATTCTGCACAGGTTTCGGCAAGGCCTGCGGCTTTAATCTGCTGTCCTTGAGCCGCAACTGTGTTGCCCGCAAAGTAGGCGTCGTCAATCCAGTCAAAGGTATCGAGATATTTAATGAAAGCCTCGCGGGACTTAAGATGCTCGGGCAGGGGTGCCTCGCGCTTTTCTTCGGCGGCTGATGCCATAAGAGCCTTAAGGCGCTCGTTTGCCGTGGGGTAAGGGAGCGAGAAGCCGAGTCTCTCGGCTATACCGCACGCCCAGTTCATATCTCTGCCGCGACGGGAGTCAACGATATCCTTGCCCCATTGAGGGTGGTAAATAAAGCCGTCGTCGGGGTCCTGTAGGCTCTTGGTGAAGCGCTCAATTCCCTTACGCATTTTCTCGGGCAGCGCCATTGCGGAGTTAATCATTCCCGAGTTCTGAATAAAGTTCATCGCCTGCGCGGTAGACTCAATATCGGGAAGATAAGGCTCGTTATCCCTCGCGGAATTGGAGTAGTAGAAGCCGCCAATCTCAGAGTCATAGAGCCCCGCAAACCAATTTGCAAGGTTGTCGGAATAATTCGAGTAAAGCTCCTCGAGAGCCTCTGCGACGGCTACGCCGTTACCGCCACGCTCGTTTACAGCGAGGATAATGTTAGACCATTTTTCATTAAAATCAATTTTATTTGCCATTTTCATTTACCAAGCGCTCTGCGCTATATGTCATAGGGTTAAGTTGCCACAGTGGCGAACCCTTATTGCTTTCAAATTCAGTGTGTGTAAAAGGTTGCTGTTGTCAATTTATCGGTTGGTTGTGTGTCGGGGTGATTAATTGGTTGATGTTTTGTTTTTAGTGTTTGTTTTTTAGGTGCCTTGCCGACTCATACGAGCCGGCAAGGCAAGATATTTGCGAATTTGGGTTAATTATTCGGCAGCTATATAATCACAGTAAACGTTGTCAAGAGAAATGCTGTCGCCGCTAGCTACGTAAAGAAGCGTACGCTCATACGAGCTAGAATTTGTCTTGGGGTGAGTGAAGTTTACGTTACCAAGTGAAATTCCGTTCACAGTCAATGCAAAGGCATCACTACCACTATTAAAGTCATATTCTATTCTAACATTATACCAAGTATTCTTTGCCAAATAAATATTGCTGCTACCAATCCTAATGAAACCGTCAGAACTGTTGATAGTCAGTCCTTTTCTCGCAGTTCCGTGGTCTATGTAAAGTATAGCGTTTCCAGAGCCGGATTGTGTCCAGTTATTAAATTTGATATCCATTTCAAGGACATACTTTGCACCTTCTGTATAAGAATTGGCTGTAACCCAACGGAGATAAGAACCATCCCTTGCAGAGGTAACGGTCGCGGTGCCATCGTCGTTGATTATAGCACTTGCAATACCACCATTGCTATTTTCCGTCTTCATTACTGTTGAGCAGTCGAAGTTAACATCATTAACGTTCGCACCTTGTCCGCGCGCATAATCACCATTTGGAAGGAATCCGATTACAAGGTTGTCAAGTTCAACGGAAATATTATTTACATTGGGAACGTAAACGTTAACCCTAGTATTAGTCCAGCTTCTAGTTTGGGTGTTAACTATTTTAACATCATCGTATTCAATACCGTTTACCATAATCTTGGTAAGAACATTATTCGCCTTTGCGGTAGCGAGTTCATACTCCATTGAGAAGTTATACCAAGTATTTGCTTCGAAGCTCGGCATTCCCGCTATTGCGGTATAAGTATATCCATCGGTGCTATTACCTGCCCTAGTAACAGGAACGAACTTGCCGTCCTGCACCTGAAGATAGAATTCAGCACCCAGCTTGTTGGCACAGAACTCGAAGAATCTCCATACCGTACCCTCGGGCATCTCGGAAAGCTTAAATTCAAACTCGAAGAATGCGATTGAGTTAATAAGAGTAGCACTATGTGCAATAACGTTGGCGTATCTTTCGTTTGTAGTCGTGGTTGTAGCAATCTTGAGTACACCGTCTTCTATGATAGCCGTTGCGCCTGCATCAGCTACATCCATAGCGGGGGCACTACCGCTGGAATAATCTTTTTTAGTACCAAGAATAGCATCGTTGTTGAAGAACTTGCCGCTACCCGCCTCAAAGCCTCTTGTAGGTTCAGCTTTTACGCTACCGTTGATAGTATAATTTGAATTGTTAGCTACGAACACGGGAGTGCCTTCGACGATTTCATAGTCGTCGCCGACGGAAAGAGGAGTTACGATAAAGCCGCCTGCGTTGCCTGTAAGGGTGACGGTTGTTCCCTTGGGAACTATGCCCTTTGTAAGACCGGATACAGTGCCGCCCTCGATAGTTGCGAACGCATAATCAGAGGGAGCGAAGCCTGCGCCGTAGTTTTCAAGCACCTTCTGTACGGTATCGCCGGTTTCGAGCATAAGCGAGTAGAGCTTCTTCTGCTCTGCACTATTTACACTGTCAAACATAAACTGTCTTTCGTAGAGATACTCAAGTACCGAGTAGGAGAGAGAGGCGCTCTCTGCAGCCTTGGTGTTGTCTGCGTTATAAACTACTGCCTTAGCGGTTACGGTGGTAGCCATATTCTTGAGAGGAATACCGGGGGTGTAGTATACGGGAAGCTTACCGAAGTCCTCCTCGCCTACTACAACGTTATAGTCCGTGGTTTCAAAGTCGGATACGGTGAAGGCTTCGATTGATTCGTCAACGGGGTTGAATGCCGAGCCCTCGATTACTACGTACTGACCGTCTGCAAGACCTGTACTCTTAACGGCGTACATTATCGAGATAGAGCCGCCGTAGGAAACGTTCTGCGCTACTATCTCAACTGCGGGCTCCTCGCCCTCTGCCATAGTGCCGATACCGAACGCTGCGCCGATTACGAGGGCGAGGGTAAGGACAAGCACTAGAATTTTAGAAAATTTGGTGTTTTTCATAACAGTTCCTTTCTGTTTTTGTTTTTTGTTTTGGATTTTGCTCGTTACGTGAGGTTACGCGATTACACCCATCCTGAGGGGTCTACGTTTCCTCCACCGCCGATGTCATCAGCTCCGGTCGGTGTTGAGGTGGCTATGAGGTCGTTAGCCTGAAAAATCACCGCCTCGATTTTTGCGGGCTCATACTTCTTTTTCACCCTCTTTTCTCCTTTCCTTCGACGCACTTTGTGGGCTTTGCACAAAGTGGACGAATGTGTTTTGTACTATTTGACAGTTTGTTTTGATTTTAACCGAGAAAATACCCGATTGTACCTTAATTATACATTATTTGTAGGAAAAAAGTAAATACATTATTTCACTGTCTTTTGGATTTTCGGGTGGATTATTTAACTGTTTTTGGTATTTGGAAAACAAAAAAAGGCAGATATTGGTTTTTGGCGCCATTTTTGCACCTTTGACCAAAATCTACCTTATTATTAAATTGTTTTCAGCCGTTTTGTCTATTTCAGAGGCTCTGCTTCCACAATTTTGAATTGGTTATTTTTTTCTATTTGTTCTCCGGAGGGCGAACCCTCTTATATATAGAAGTTACCTTTTTGACAACGGTTGTCATTCTGCCTTCGGAAGCAACTTTAACGAATTTGACAGAATATTTGTCTTACACGGCGTTGGAAGGCTTGGGAGTGATAAGTGATGAGTGAGGAGTGAGGAGTTCTCGCCCGCAAGGGGCGAGGGAAGGCTTATACCTTCATTTTCTCTATCTTCTCGGCGAAATAGCGAGCGGTTTCACACATAAAGCGATAGGCTATCGGAAGCGCGTCGATGGGATAGTTCTTGACAAAGCCTTTGATTTCAAGAGTGAAATCTCCCGAATAATTGACGTCGGCGAGGGCGCGGGCGATTGCTTCAAAGTTCAACTTCGAGGTTCCCGGAACGGTGTGCAGGTCCTCGACGTAATCAACGTCGTGCGCGTGGATTGCGCCAATTCGGCTGCCGAGCGCTCTGATAACGTTCTCGGGCTCCTTTCCCGAGAGGGCGCAATGGCCTGTATCGAGGCAGGCGGTGAATACGTCGGGCTGACCGAGGGTGTCGAGATAACGGACAAACTCCTCGGGAGTTGAGCAAACGGAGCCCTCTATTCTCTTGGTTACGGGGTGGGTGTTCCACATATTTTCTATGGCGATTTTAATTCCCGAGTCACGCGCCACCTGTGCGAGAGAGGAATAAAACTCCATATTCATTTCGAAGTGCTCCTCCTCGTGTCCGTAGTGACGGTATTTCATTACGGGGTGAATTATGATATTCTTCGCACCGAGAGCTGCCGCGAAGCGTATGAACTCGGGCATATGTGGAACGTGATGCTCCATAAAGTAATCGTAAACCGCGAAGGGGGCGTGCGCCTGGTTAAAGGCAACTCCGCGCGAGGCGGCATAATCTTTCAGCTTCTTTGCATAAGCGAGCGCATCCTTACCTATCGCGTATGAAAAATCAGGCATTACGGTATGGTCGAGCGCGGGGAAGCCAGCGTCTATAAGAAGCTCTATTCCACGTTCAAGTCCAACCTTGTCGGTTGCTACCGAGGTATTGACAGAATACAACATTTTATTTACCACCGTTTTCTTTATATTTAACAAGAGAATTATAACACCGCAAAAATATTTTGTCAACAAATTTCGGGGAAAGTATTGATTTTCTTACAGAAAATGTTTATAATGTAGCGCGGAGAAGTCGGGAAAGGAGATTCAGAATGGAACGTATTCTAAAATTCGTGAAGGGTAACGCCGTGGTGCTTATTGCCGCTTTATGCGCCCTTATCACCTCGTTTATCGTACCGCCTGACGCGGAATACCTCGGGTACTTTGATTTCAAAACACTGACGTGTCTGTTCTGCGTTCTTGCAGTGGTATGCGCGCTTCGTAACGTACGCTTCTTCTACACTCTCGCGAAGGCTATCGTCAGAAAATTCAAAACGGCGAAGATGGCAATTCTCGCGCTCGTCTACATAACCTTTATCGGCTCTATGCTGATTGCCAACGATATGGCTCTCTTAACCTTCCTGCCGCTCGGCTACTTCGTCCTGCATACGACGGGGAAGGAAAAGTATATGGCATTCACCTTTATTATGCAGAACATTGCTGCAAATCTCGGCGGTATGCTGACCCCCTTCGGAAATCCGCAGAACCTCTATCTTTACTCAAAATTCAACATTCCCGACCTCGAATTTATATCGATAATGCTCCCGCCATTTATCATTTCCGTTACTCTGATTACTCTGTGCTGCCTCGTTTTCGTTAAGAGTGAGGAGCTTGAAATTTCCGAGCGCGCGGCGGCTTTGCCTATTCCGCGAGTGGTTATTTACCTACTTTTGTTTGCATTTTCCATACTAATCGTCTTTAGAGGCATTCCATATTGGTGGGGACTGATTGTTATTCCGATAGCACTTTTGATACTCGACAGGCAGGCGCTGTTGCAGGTTGATTACGGGCTTCTTTTAACCTTTGTGTTCTTCTTCATCTTCTCGGGAAACATGGCGAGAATACCCGCCGTATCGGAGTTCTTCTCATCGCTTCTCGAGATTGACACGCTCGTATTCTCGGCGCTATCCTGCCAGTTTATAAGCAACGTCCCCTCGGCAATTCTGCTCTCGCAATTCACGGACAACTACCGTGAGCTTCTGCTCGGTGTGAATATAGGCGGCGTTGGCTCTATGATTGCATCTCTTGCGAGCCTTATCACCTTCAAGGAATACTCAAAGCAGGACCCCGGGCACACGCTTCGTTATATTCTCAAATTCTCAGCTTATAACTTTGCATTTCTCGGTATTCTTATTGTATTCTGTATTCTCATTTAAAGAAAAGTGTGACAGGATTTTCAAATAACAGAGATGCCGTTCTCCGTTTATTCAAAATCACGGGCCTCCGCATTTTCGGAAGCCCGTGATTTTTTTATTTAATCAGAATTTCTCGGGATATACGCCTGCCTCGCGGAGCGCGCGGAAGGCTTCAACGACAGATGCCTTGTCTTCCTTGTAGGTTACGCCGTACCACTTGTCGGTGTTGTCAAGCACCTTGACGTCTGCCTTGCCCTCCTTAATGAGGTCGAATACGACAGTAGGAAGGAAGAACTCGCACTTCAGGGGGTTCTTCGCAAGATTTTCGTCAAGGAAGGAAGCAAAGCGCGCCTTGCACTCGGCTATGTAAGAGGGAGTGAAGCCCCAGAGGTTCATTGAAACGAGAGTTTCGGGGTCGAGCTCGTAATCGGTGCCGTCCTCGGTGTAGTAAATCTCGCCGCCGCGAGTGCCGATTTTCGTGCGCTCAACAATCTCGGTGAGCATCGAGTTTTCGTCAGCAGCGCATACACCGCGAGATACTGTTCCCTGCTCGGTTACGGTGTTCTTGATGCGGTATCCGACCATTGCGTAGTGGTACTTGCCCTCGTCGTTTGTATTCTTTAAGAAGGAATAAATCTTCTCGAAGGCGTGCGCGCCGTAGTAGTCGTCTGCGTTGATTACGGCGAAGGGTGCATCAACCGTGCCGAGGGTGCAAAGGATAGCGTGTGCAGTTCCCCAGGGCTTAACTCTGCCCTCGGGTACGGAGTAGCCCTCGGGAAGCTTATCAAGCTCTTGATAGACGTACTTTACGTTAACGCCCTTGCCTGCAAGATGCGGGTCAACAACCTCGCGGAAGTCCTTCTCTATTTCCTTCTTGATTATGAAGGTAAAGTCGCGGAAGCCCGCCTTGATTGCGTCGTATATGGAATAATCAATTATAATGTGGCCGCAGTCGTCTACAGTGTCAATCTGCTTGAGTCCGCCGTAGCGGCTTCCCATTCCTGCTGCCATTATCACAAGCTCGGGGTTTTTCATAAGAATTCTCCTTAATGTTTTATCGTTACATCAATTATACGACAAAGCAAAGGATTTTGCAAGAGAAAATCGAATAAACTTATGTAAAATAGTTTGTTTTTTCGGCGTTTTTACAAAACTTTTCATAACAACACAAGTTTTTTCGGCCGAGGCTTGATTTAAGGTAAAAAATAAGTTATAATATATTGAAAGGATTTTCAGAAGGGAGAGGGCTATGCGCGAGCTTATAATCGGTAAAAACGACGCAGGACAGCGACTTGACAAGTTCATAACGAAAACGCTCGGGCTGCCTATGAGCCTTCTTTACAAGTCGATAAGACTTAAGAAAATCAAGGTTAACAGAAAGCGCGCAGAGAACAACACGCTTCTTTGCGAGGGGGACACGGTGCAGTGCTTTCTTGCAGAGGAATTCTTCGAGAAGCGCGTGACGAAAAGCTCCTTCGAGAGCATCAAGGTACATCTCGAGGTCATCTACGAGGACGAAAACATTCTGCTTGTGAACAAGCGCCCCGGTGTTTCGGTGCATGAGGACGAGGACGGCTCGACAAGCACGCTGATAACGCACATTCAGGCATATCTCTATAACAAGGGCGAATATTCGCCCGAGGACGAGCAGAGCTTTGCCCCTTCTCTCTGCAACCGAATTGACAGGAATACCGGCGGTATAGTTATAGCGGCGAAGAACGCCGAGGCACTGCGCGTTATGAACGCAAAAATCAAGGCACGGGAGCTTGATAAGTTTTACCTTGCGGCAGTTCACGGAGTACCGAAGAAGGACTGTGACGTGCTGACGGGCTATCTCCTTAAGGACGAGAAAACGAAGACGGTGAAGGTCTTTGACAAAAATCCCCCGAGGGGCGCAAAGGAAATTAAGACGAAGTACAGAACGCTTGCCGTACGTGACAACGCGGCGCTTATCGAGGTGGAGCTGCTCACGGGCAGAACTCACCAGATACGCGCGCACATGGCGCATATCGGGCATCCGCTTCTCGGTGACGGAAAGTACGGAATAAACCGCGAGGACAGAAAAAAGGGGTATAAATACCAGGCTCTCTACTCCTACAAGCTACGCTTCCGTTTTAATAAAGAGGATAAAACGGCACTTGACTATCTTGACGGCAAGGAATTTTCAATTCCCAAGCGGGACATATATTTTACTGAGGAGTTCTTCAAGAGATAAGCAAGCAAATCCCCAAGCTCAGTTTGAGCTTGGGGATTTGCTTTTTGGATTTCAGCTAGTTTTAAATGCAAATAAGCCGCAAATTGTAATCAATCGTTTACATTATCGGGGTCCTCAAGCGTTATGGAGAATCTTCCCGTATGCTCGCGCGCATCAAGCCTGACAGTGACCTCGCCCTCAATCGGGACAACCCATCTGCCGTTGCCGACAATGTCAAAGCACTCTCCGTCAGCGTAGCTTGCCTCTCCGTTCTCGTCGAAAACCGCAAAGTCAAGCTCTCCTTCGTCAGTACCGAATTCGAGAAGCAGGACGGTTTTATTTCCACTTGGAGAGAAGGTCTTTTCAAGCCTTCCGTCGAGGTAACTGTAGCTTGCCGACCATTCAGCCTTGGTTTCGGTGCCTACGTAGCCGACCTTTGTCGCGGAGCTTGTGGACGGATTGAATACCGTCTTAATTATAAGCGCCGTCACGATTGCCACGGCAGCAACCGCGAGAATCGACACTATAAAAACAATTTTAGACTTTTTCGTTTTAAGTATATTCATGCGGCGCACCTCTTACTTTCTTCCCGTAGAGCCAAAGCCGCCCGCGCCTCTCTCTGTTTCGGAGAGCTCGTCTGTAAGCTCGAACTCCGCCTTAAGATAGGGGACGACAACCATCTGCGCAACTCTCTCTCCGCCTTCGACCGTGGCGGTCTTGTCCGAATGATTGTGAAGGGCTACCATCCATTCACCGCGATAGTCGGAGTCAACGACTCCTACCTTATTTGCCGGAGCAAGTCCGCGCTTTGTGGCAAGCCCGCTGCGGGCGAATATCAGTCCGCAATATCCCTCGGGAATTTCAATAGAGAGTCCGGTATGTATAAGCACGGTTTCTCCCGGAGCAACGCTTACCGTCTCGCCCCCCATATTATAGAGGTCCGCGCCCGCAGAATACTCGGTTCCGTAGGTGGGAATAATTGCTCTCTCGTCAAGCTTCTTAATTTTCAGCTTCATAATTCTTCCTTTCGGGCTTTTGCCCTGTGTATTATCGTGTTTTTGTCTTAAAAATTATGTAAATAATTATTTACACCGTTTTTTCTTACAATCTGTTTTCCGCCCTTTTTTCCTAGGGTGTTTTCTGAGGCTTTGCATAGGTCTTATCTTCTTTTACTCCGTCCCAAATCACGACACGTCCCTCGGTTTTCGTTTTCTTCATATCGATGATACGCTGATTATCCGAGCCTCGGAATCGAAGCCCGAGGCGCGCACGGCTTTTGTCAAATCTGCCGTCAACGAGAATGTCAACGTAAGACAAAAGCTCCTCGGTTACATCTGTGTGCTTCGGGTGGTCGCCGAGCTTTCCCGTAAGCTCCTCATACAGGTTTCCCGTGAAAAGCCAGACGGTTTTGTCGGGAAACTTCTCCTTCATTTCGCGTAACAGGGGAAGGAGTTCTATTTGATTTTCCGGCTCCATTGGCTCGCCGCCAAGCAGGGTAAACCCCCTTACCGAGGGGTTTTTAAGTGCCGAAAAGATTTCCTCCTTTGCCGCCTCGTCAAAGGGCTTTCCGTAGTCAAATGCCCATGTTTCGGGCTGGAAGCAGCCCTCACAGCGATTGCGGCAGCCACTGACGAAAAGAGTAACTCTTATTCCCTCTCCGTTTGCTATATCGAATTTTTTAATCGCTCCGTAGTGCATAAGAGCTCTCCTTTCCTGTGTTTTCGGTCGGTGTGCCGCAAGGCGCAAGGTTATGCCGTGCTACATATTGCTTTTGAGAGGACACCGAGTGCTCTCGCTTTTCAGGCTTCTGTGCAAGCTCGGAGTGTTCTCTCTGTCGGCTTCTATTTTGAGAGCTTCTCGCGAAGGAAGGCTCCCGTATAGGATTTTTCGCACTCCGCAACCTCCTCGGGTGTGCCTGTAGCAACTATAGTTCCGCCGCCGTCGCCGCCCTCGGGGCCGAGGTCGATTATATAGTCTGCGGTCTTGATGAGGTCCAAATTATGCTCTATTACTATGACGGTGTTTCCGCTGTCGGCAAGCCGTTGCAGAATCGATATCAGCTTCGACACGTCCTCGGTGTGCAGTCCCGTCGTAGGCTCGTCGAGAATATACGCGGTTCTGCCTGTCGAGCGCTTTGCAAGCTCGGTTGCAAGCTTGACTCTCTGCGCCTCGCCACCCGAAAGAGTAGTTGAGGACTGACCGATTTTTATATACCCGAGTCCAACGTCGAAGAGCGTTTGCAGCTTTCTTTGCAAAGCGGGAAGCCCGTCGAAGAAGGTTATTCCCTCCTCTACTGACATTTCAAGCACGTCATAGATATTCTTGCCCTTGAATTTTACGTCGAGGGTGTCGCGATTGTAGCGCTTTCCCTTGCAGACGTCGCACTTGACGTAAACGTCGGGCAGGAAGTTCATTTCGATACACTTGACTCCGTCGCCCTCGCACGCCTCACACCTTCCGCCGCGTACGTTGAAGGAAAATCTGCCTGCGTCATAGCCCTTTGCCTTTGCGTCCTTGGTCTGTGCAAAGAGGTTTCTTATATCGGTGAAAAGTCCCGTGTAGGTTGCGGGGTTAGAGCGCGGTGTTCTGCCTATGGGGCTTTGGTCGATTGCTATAACCTTGTCAAGGTGCTCAAGTCCCGTGATTTTGTCAACCTTGCCGGGGTAGGTTATCGCGCGGTTAAGGTCGCGGGCAAGGGTTCTGTAGAGTATCGAATTGATAAGCGAGGATTTTCCGCTTCCCGAAACTCCCGTAACAGCGGTAAAGGTGCCGAGCGGAATATCAACGTTAATGTTCTTAAGGTTGTTTTCCCGAGCACCGATAATCGAGAGCTTCTCACCGCTGCCGCGCCTTCTCTCGGTCGGTACCTCTATACGTCGTCTGCCCGAAAGATACGCACCCGTTATCGACCTTTCGCTTGCGGCTATCTCCTCGGGAGTTCCGGTTGCGACAATCTCGCCGCCGTGAATTCCCGCACCGGGTCCTACGTCAACTATGAAATCAGCCTCGCGCATCGTGTCCTCGTCGTGCTCGACGACTATTACGCTGTTTCCAAGCTCGCGCAGATTTTTGAGAGTGTTAATAAGCTTTCCGTTATCGCGCTGATGAAGTCCTATGCTTGGCTCGTCAAGAATATAAAGAACTCCCGTAAGTGCCGAGCCTATCTGCGTGGCAAGCCTTATTCTCTGTGCCTCGCCGCCCGAAAGCGTGCCTGCGGTGCGGGCAAGGGTAAGGTAATCGAGTCCGACGCTGATAAGGAAATTGAGCCTTGCCTTGATTTCCTTGAGGATTTCCTTGGCTATCTTCGAGTCGCTCTCGGAAAGCTCCAGCCCTTCAACGAAGGATAGCATTTTATCTACCGATAGACGGCAAATCTCGTCTATATTAAGTCCACCGACGGTAACACCCAGCACCATATCCGAGAGCCTTCTGCCCTTACAGCGAGGACAGTCGACCTCCTCAACGAACTCCTGATAGTAGTCGCCGCCCATCATTTTCATACGCTTTTCAATGATATGGACTATTCCGTCAAAGGTTGTGGTCTGAAGCTTCGAGGTCTTGTCAAAGTACCTGGTTACCGTATATTTCTTGTTCGGAACGCCGTGCATAAGCGCGTGCATTGCTTCCTCGGAATACTCCGAGAGCGGTGTATCGAGGGTGAAACCGTAATCCTCTCCGACTGCCGCAACGAGAGGCCCTGTCCAGGACTCCTCGGTCATAGTCTTGAAGCCGTTGACGGCAATTCCGCCGTCGCGCAGGGATAGCGAGAGATTGGGGATAAGCTTCTTCTCGGATATCATCTGCATATTGCCTATTCCCGCGCACTCGGGGCAGGCGCCTATCGGGTTGTTGAAGGAGAACATTCTCGGCTCGAGCTCGGGGAAGCTTATTCCGTGCTCCTCGCAGGCATATTTCTGCGAAAATTCCAGCTCCTCACCCTCGCTGCCGTCACGCTCAACTGTGAGCACTGCCACCCTGCCGTCGGCAGCCTTAAGCGCCTGCTCGACCGAGTCGGAGAGTCGCGAGCGGATATCCTCGCGAAGCACAAGCCTGTCAACGATAATATCTATATCGTGCTTGACGTTCTTATCGAGAGTGATATTCTCGGTGAGGTCATACATATTGCCGTCAACGCGGACTCTTGCATATCCCGACTTTCTCGCGTCGGCAAAGACCTTCTCGTGCATACCCTTCTGCGCTCTTACTATCGGTGCGAGGACCATAAAGCGAGTGCCCTCGGGAATCGAGAGAATTCTGTCTACTACCTGGTCGAGTGACTGTTGCTTGATTTCCTTACCGCATACGGGACAGTGAGGCACGCCGACTCTTGCGTACAGTAGCCTTAAGTAGTCGTAAATCTCGGTTACTGTTCCTACGGTGGAGCGAGGGTTTTTCGAGGTGGTTTTCTGGTCTATGGAGATAGACGGCGAAAGTCCCTCGATAAGGTCAACCTCGGGCTTGTCCATCTGTCCGAGGAACATTCTCGCATAGGACGAGAGGCTCTCGACAAAGCGCCTGTGCCCCTCGGCATAGAGCGTATCGAAGGCGAGCGAGGACTTGCCGCTACCCGAAAGCCCCGTCAGAACGACGAGCTTATCTCTCGGAATAGTCAGGTCTATATTTTTTAAATTATTAACTTTTGCACCTTTAATGACAATATTTCTTGACATTTTGCGCTATTTTCTTCCTTTTCTTATGCTTTGTTGCAGGCGGTTGAAGTTTGAAACCAAAAGAGCTTACACCTGTATCGGGCGCGATATCAAAGTTAGCATTAACGCGGAAAGCTCGTGGCGCTGGCACTCCGTCAGCCGCGTAGCTCCTTTATTCTGTCGCGAAGGTATGCAGCCTTCTCAAACTCGAGTGTACGAGCCGCCTCGCGCATTTCCTTAGTAAGGCTTTCTATCATTCGGTCGCGCTCAAGGCGAGTAAGCTTCTTTTTCTTCTCGGGCTCTGCCTTTCTGCCGATTTCGATAATGTCGCCGACCTTCTTTCTGACGCTCTCGGGAGTTATGCCGTGCTCCTCGTTATAGCGCTTCTGTATCTCGCGGCGGCGATTTGTTTCCTCTATCGCTCCGCGCATTGAGCCTGTCACGGTATCGGCATACATTATTACGTGACCGTTGACGTTACGCGCGGCACGTCCGACGGTCTGTATGAGTGAGGTTTCGCTTCTGAGGAAGCCCTCCTTATCGGCATCAAGGATTGCGACGAGCGATACCTCGGGTATATCAAGTCCCTCTCGTAATAGATTTATTCCGACAAGCACGTCAAACTCTCCAAGCCGAAGGTCGCGTATTATCTCCATTCGCTCCATAGTTTCGACCTGGTGGTGAATGTATTTTACCTTTATTCCGTGTGTGGAAAGATACTCGGTAAGGTCCTCCGCCATATTTTTGGTCATTGTTGTGACCAGCACCTTCTCGCCGCGCTCTGTCGTGCTTCTGATTTCGCCTATGAGGTCGTCAACCTGCCCCTCAATCGGGCGCACGGATATCTCGGGGTCGATAAGTCCTGTCGGGCGGATAAGCTGCTCTACGGTGCTCGAGGACTCGCGGCGCTCGTATTCGCCGGGGGTTGCGCTGACGAATACCGCCTGCCTAATCTTTTCCTCAAACTCCTCAAAGAACAGAGGTCTATTGTCAAATGCCGAGGGCAGACGGAAGCCGAATTCGACAAGATTTTTCTTTCTTGCATAGTCGCCTCCCGACATTCCGCGCACCTGCGGAAGCGTTACGTGCGACTCGTCTATAAATATGACATAATCGTCGGGGAAATAGTCAAGAAGCGTAAAGGGGGTTGAGCCGGGGGCTCTTCCCGAGAGAACGCGCGAATAGTTCTCGACACCCGAGCAGAAGCCTACCTCGCGGAGCATTTCAAGGTCGTATTTCGTTCTCTCCTCTATTCTCTGCGCCTCGATAAGCTTGTTTTGCGAGCGGAAGAATTCAACGCGCTCGCGCATCTCCTCTTCAATCTCGAGAAGCGCCGCCTCACGGCGCTCGTCGGACACGGCGTAGTGAGTTGCGGGGAAAATGCACACGTAGGAGAGATGCTCGGTAGCCTCGCCGGTCAGGGGATTAATTCTCGAAATTCTGTCGACCTCGTCACCGAAGAATTCAATGCGGAAGGCTGTATCGTTTCTCGACGAGGGGAAAATCTCAACCACGTCACCGCGAACGCGGAATTTGTTTCTGACAAAATTAACGTCGTTGCGCTCGTAGCTTATCGACACGAGCCAGCGAATGAGGTCGTCGCGCGAAAGCTCCTGCCCCTCTCTCACCGACACTAGAAGGTCGTGGTACTCTCTCGGGTCACCGAGGGTATAAATGCAGGACACCGAGGCAACGATAATCACGTCGCGCCTTTCGAATAGCGCAGAGGTCGCGCTATGACGAAGCATATCTATCTCGTCGTTAATCATTGCGTCCTTCTCGATATACATATCCTTACCGGGGATATACGCCTCGGGCTGGTAGTAGTCGTAGTAGGACACGAAATATTCGACGGCATTGTCGGGGAAGAAGGAGCGAAACTCGGTGCAAAGCTGCGCCGCGAGTGTCTTGTTATGCGCGAGAACGAGCGTCGGTCGATTGACGTTAGCTATGACGTTAGCCATAGTGAAGGTCTTACCCGAGCCTGTTACGCCGAGAAGGGTCTGCGCCCTCTCGCCCGCCATAATTCCCTCGGTCAGGGCGCGAATTGCCTCTGGCTGGTCGCCTGTTGGCTGATATTCACTTTTCAGTATGAATTTTCCGTCCTGCACAGCGCTCTCCCTTACATCTTGTGAAATTATTGTACACTTCTGTCAAAAACCTTAACTATATTATTTTAACATAAAAGATTTTTAATGTAAAGAGGGAATGAAATAATTTATTTCCAAAGTGAAACAAATTGTTGCAGAAGTGAAGCAAAGCATTTCGAATATGCAACCGTTTTTACTCGTGCGCCCCGAGATGGCGGCGTGTATAGGTTGCAAAAAGGGGATTTGTTCATTTTGAGAAAATAATCGGCTTAATTATTAAAAAAAGCAATAACTATTGCATTTTATTACACATTTGTGGTATAATTACAACAGAGGGGAAAAAGTTAAAGCTCACTAAAAATCCACTTCAAGGAGACGGTATGATTCATCAGAATTTGCTTACGGGAAACAAGCCGTACGAGGCACGATTAATCGGTCGCGGAAAGGGGTTTCCAAATCACACACATTATGAGATAGAAATAATATACGTTTTCGAAAACGCAGCTCATATCTCGGTATGCGACGAGGAATATACGGTTTCTGCCGGCGAAGCTATTTTTATAGGAAGTATGGTTTCGCACAGCTACAGAGATGCCGAGCCTTACCGAGGCTTGCTTATCGAAATCGGCCCCGTGCTTCTGCGCGACAAGTTCAAATATATAACGCAGCTTCCGTTCGAGGTGAAGACGTTCAAGCAGGAAAACCCCGAGGACAGAAAAATTCTTGCTCTGCTGCATGAAATCTCTGAGGAGTGTCAGGGTGAAGGAAAAATATCCGAGCTAATTATTCATTCAAGCCTGTACAGACTGTTTGCCTACGTAGTTGAAAATATTACCGAAACCTGCCGAGAGGGGCTTGAGATACTTCACGAGCCTAAGTCAACAAGCAAAATAGACCCCGCGCTTGAGTTGATACACCAGAGATATCAAGAGCCCATAACCGTAGAGGCGGCTGCGGCTGCCTGCGGATACGGCAAATCCAATTTTTCAAAGGTATTCAAGAGCACGCTGGGTGTAGGCTTCCATCAGTATCTTATTAACTACAGACTCGAAAACGCGAAATATCTTCTTACCGAAACGAAGCTCTCCATTTATCAGATTTCGGATATGGTAGGATTTTCTGACCCGAAGATATTCTGCCGCGTGTTCAAGAACAACGTAGGAACGTCTCCCGCGCAATTCAGAAAGGATTTGTTCAACAAGCTGTTCTGATGCAAAGAGTAAGCTCCCACCGCTTTACTGCGGTGGGAGCTCGTTTTATTGTGCTTTTATCTGCATTTTTACTAAATTATTCAGCAACGTAATGAACTACAGATGCGTCGTCAATGTAAACGTTAGAGGCAACAGATGCATCGGCAACCTTATAAAGGTTTGTCTGAACGAACGTCACAGTAGTGGGATCAATTTCCGCTGCCGCATCGCTCGTTGCAACGGTAACACCGTCAACAATAACGTTTACGGTTGCCTTATCTCCCTTGTTGATATACTCTATACGGAGATGGAACCAACCGTTCTCCGAGGCAACGTTTTCTACAGTAGATAATCCTGAGTTAGCGCTGTTCGCAACTGTCAGATAGCCTACGCGAACTTCTTGTGCCGGGTTGGCTGCGGGGAATTGTGCATCGTAGCCGTAGAATACGAGCTTAATAGACGAAGCTCCCGCAAGATTGAATTCAAGATTCTGCTGCTGAGCCGCGCCGCAATCAAACTTAACGTATGCATCAAATGCCACTGCGTTAGCTCCGCTTTCGCTCTTTATCGCATATATTCTCTTATCGGTACCACCGCTTGTGAGCGAGGTTACCTTATATACGTCGGAGTTTCTGTCATCGTCGTGTACTATTTCAGAAGAGGAAACGTAGGGGGGAGTCAGTCCATTCTCAAAGTCTGCGAATGCGGGAGCCTCGGTTTTGCACTGCTCTACAAGCACGTTATCGAAGTATGCCGTTACTGCAGTAGTATCGCCGCTGTTTCTGAAGAAGGCAAAGAGGGTATCATCTGCACCTGTGTAGTGCTTCGAGGTGTCGGCTGCATAATAAGGAGTATATGCCACGGTCGCAAGAGTTCCGTTTACGTATACCGAAATGTACGCGTCCTTTGCAACACCGTTTGAGGGTGCGTAGTTGTAGTCGGTAAGAGTGTACTCGATACGAAGGTTGAACCACTCGCCCTCCTTTGCCGACGTTGTAACGGTGGACTCGTTTTTCGTGGAGCCGTCGTTATACTGGTTGAATATCTTGATAGCCCCGCCCTCTGCAAACTGAAGGAAGATATCGCAGGCAGGTCCCTTTGAGCCGTAGGGCTGAATATGAACGAGCTTATCACCCGCAGCATTAACAACGTCAAGCTTAATATCGGTTTCAAAAGCGAAGGTATTAGCTCCCGCAAGCTTCTTGGTAAGGTCGAAGTAAAGCTCGGCGCTTGCCGCGTTGTTCGATGCGTTATGAACGAGTACGTTTCCGCGCTCGGAGTCCTGTGCAATGGTAAGATATCCTTTGGTTCCATTAGCTCTTACGGGGATACCCGTGCCGCTTGCAATGTAGTCGTTTACATTCGAGCTTTCCTCAAAGTCGTAAATATAGCTCGGCTCGATTACCGTATTGGCATCAATAATCACAGTGCCGCCGGCAGCTACAACCGTCTTGGTGGACGAGCCGTTGGGTGCATATTTCCTTACAGCCCACTTTGAAACGTTAGCAACTGCGGGAAGGGTTACGGTTCTGTCAGCAGCTGCGACGTCGGGGTCGTAAAGGCGAGAGTAGTTTGCGCCGTCGAGAGTGCCTGTCGAGATATATGCATAGTATAGAGAATTAACGAGAGCGTCGGTCTTGTAGCCGAATGCCTTCTGCGCCTTTACTCCGTAGTTCACAAGTGCCTCACCCAGCTCCGCCTTCTCAACAGAGAGGTCGGTGGTATAAAGCATCTCGTAGAGATACTCGAGAACGCTGTACTCAACGAGCGAGCCGTAGGTTACCTCGGTGTCGACGATATGAGGAACTGCGTAGATAGTATCGCCTATTGCCTTTGCGGGAATGCCAAAGGACTTAAATACGGCAAATTCGGGATTTGGGGTATAAGTCAAGGTAGAAGCCTGTGCCTTAAATACTTCCGCCTCGGAGTTCACTCTAGGGTCCTCGGCATAAAGAAGAACCTCAAGCTCATCGCCCTCAGTGAGGGTGCTGTTATCTACCGCAAAATAGAGGTAGGTCTGATCGCCGAAATATGCATTCTTTGAAATAATTTCGGGCGAAGCCTCGCCCTCGGCAGATACGGTGACGCCTATTGCCAAGCAAAGAAGAAGCACGACCGTAATAGATGCCAACAGAATTTTAACGAGTTTTGTGTTTTTCATTTTTCTTCCTTTCGTAAAGTTTTGTTTACTTAATTATGGATATTTGCGGATTTCTATGCGTCCGGCACACAATCAAGTGTGCTTCGGTGTCCAGTCACCTGCTCCGTCCTCCTCGCGATAAGGCGACGAGGTGGCTATGACATCCCCTTCGTCAAAACGCACTATGCTAAGCTCTGTTTTTTCGTAGGGTGCTTTTGACTTTTTCATATCCTTCTCCTTTCCCGAAGTATACTTCGTTTTTATTTAGCAATTCATTTGCATTTTTCCTTTCCTTTGCAGAGAAGACGAAATTTTTACCGAATAGCAGGATAGAAAAATCGTCCTTTGCCATATTATCAAGTGCGAGCCGCAGGTGAAAGGAGCCCCGCGGCATTCGGGGTGTGTGCGCCCCGCGCACTCTCTCTTATCGCAAAAGCGCTATGAGAGCATTGTTTAAATTCGAAGCGTTTTAATCAGCTTCAAGTTCTCGGCGGAGTCCAGCCTCCTATCGCATCCTCCGGATAGGGTGAGTTCTCCACTGTAGGAGCCTCGTATTCGGGCTCTGACGGAGTTATCGGCTCATCGGGGGTGTCCGGCTGGTCGGGGGTATCCGGCTCGTCGGGAGTATCCGGCTCATCGGGGGTGTCCGGCTCGTCGGGGGTGTCCTCTACGGCATTAACGAGCGTAAGCCTGAGGTCATCAAAATAGCTATCGGTCGAAACGGTTGAGTAGGTCAGGAATTTAGCCGTTGTGATTCCGTCAAGCGTAAAGCTGCCCGAGGTTGTTTCCCCGTCTACGCGAACGCCGTTTACGTATATATTAACCGTTCGGTGAGTGTCGGTTACTCTGTACTCCACCTTAAAGGTGA
This sequence comes from Clostridia bacterium, assembly GCA_017472305.1. Classification (GTDB taxonomy): domain Bacteria; phylum Bacillota; class Clostridia; order Oscillospirales; family CAG-272; genus UBA1740. The sequence goes on from JAFUQP010000020.1 coordinate 167,131, forward strand.
ACCACTCGCCCTCATTTGCCAGCTTACAGCCTGTAATCTGAGAGCCGCCCGCTCTGCCAATTTTCACCGCTCCCGCGTTAGCTCCGTTCTTCTGCGCGAAGCTCTCGTCATCGCCATCGTATACGAGAAAATCGAAGCGATATGCATTTCCGAGCCAGAACTCGATACCGTTACTCTGAATTGTGGCGTTGAGCTTCATTTTCGTTTCAAAAATCAGAGTATCTGCATCCCTCTCGCTCTTGTTGAGGGAAAATACGGTTTCGCCCCTTCCCGTAGTCATAGCGACGGCATATACCATACTGCTTTCGCCGTTTACGTTGTTTCTTATTACGCCCGACTTATTACCTGCGGCTGTTTTCACGCCCGCGGGAATCTTGCCGTCCTCGAAGGTGTAGCCGTTCGAGAAATCCTTTATGGTGGGAGCGAGCTTATCGCCGGCGCCTGCGACCGTATCGCCTGCATCGGGAACGGTAGTACATTCCTCAAGCTTAAGATTGTCAAGAGCAAGCTCGACGCTCTCTCCGACGGCAGAGCTTATAACGAACGAGGTTATTGCCACAGATTTCGGCATATTCAACTCGCTTATAGGGGTATATCCCCTTGCAGCTACCGTACCGTTCAGATATACTCTTATCAGAATGTCGGCGTTTCCGTCGCCGGTATAATCAAGTCCCGGATTAAGATACTCTGCTCTGAGCCTGAACTTCTTGTTTTCCTCACCAAGCCTGACCTTGAAGGAGTCCTTCGTGCCTATAAGATAAACCGAGCCGGCATCAAGGTCTTCACCGACGTATGCCTCATCGGTAACCGTGAGTTTGAAATTGTATACCGCCGCGTTGCCGCTCATCATAGCAAGCGTAACGCTTGATTTCTTACCGCTCGGAGCATCGAGTGATACATCGGCTTCAAGAGCCGACGTATTGGCATTTTTCTGTCTTGACGTCGGTAAAATTTTAAGCTCGTCTGCACCCGACTCGGGGCTTTCGAATACTAGCTTACCGCCTGCCGCGTTCGCGCTTGCGCCCTCGGAAAGTTTCGGTATAACCTCGGGTGGAATACCGCCGCCGAAGGTCAATTCTCCAGGCTCAAGATCGAGCTTGAACTGTTCAACGAAAAGATTATCGAGGTACAAATCGGAATCCGAGCCTCGAAGCGCGCGGAATTCGAATTTATTCAGGTCCTCGGCGCTCCAGAGCGAGCCTGCTCTGTAGGGCGTGTGACCCATAGCGACGAGATTTCCGTCAACGTAAATTCTGACAAGTATATCCGCCTTGCCGTCACCTGTATAATCGTAATCGGTGCAAATATACTCGCATCTGAGTCTGAAATACTCACCGATATCAGCGACACGCATCTGATACTTATCGCCGCTGTGTGAGAAGAATATCGAGTTGGATTCCCACGCTCCGCTACCCGAATAATCATTAAAGGCGTAAAGCTGGAAGACGTAGGCAAGGTCACCCGACGCACAGAAGTTTATATCGTAGGCTGCGTTGCTTTCTCCGTAATTGACGACTTTTACGTCGCCCTCGAAGGCGAAGGCGTTATAATCAGCGCTTCTTGCCGTTATGAATATCTCAAGCTCATCGGAATCCGTCGGGTGAGGCTTCGAGGTAAATCTCACCGCATAGCCTGCGTTGCCGTCCATAACGTCTTCGACGATGCTGACGCTCGCACCCGTGGAGTTAAGGCTTGAGTTAAACTCCGGGGGAATTGCTTCGTCCTCGAAGTCAAGCGGCGTGACTTCCTTTTCCTCGTCCTTAATAACAGCGCCGAGTCCTTCGAGAATCGAGCGGTATCTTATCCAATCGGCCTCTGTGTAAAGCGGTACGGCATATCCAAGCCCTACCATTTCCATAACGTGGCTCGAAATACCCATTATCGATATTGACGTCGCGTTAACGTCGCCCTCGTTGGTGTGTCTTACGGCAACCGGCATTCCCTGCGAGGTAGCCGCCGACGAGTCAAGCTGGAAGGAGAAGGAGCCGTCGTCCTTTGCAAATTTAGCTATATTTCTTACCGTGGTATATACCAGTGTAGGATAATTGTCGTACATATAGCTTTTAAGCTCGGCAATCTCCTCGATTACCGCCTCGTCCTTCGAGCTGTAATAACGGCTGACGTTCTGGAAAATCAGCGACAGTGCGTACCACGGGTTAAGGAAGAAGCACACGGTATGAGGCTCTTCAAAATAGATTGCCTCTATTGCCGCCTTTGCCGCCTTCGTTATATTGGGAAGCGGCTTTCCTATCCTTTGATATACGCTGGTGATTTTAAGCAAGCCGTTGACGCCCTCGTAGTCGACGGTGTCGGTAAGCGTCCAAAGTCCGGTTTTTTGATTTTGGTGGTCGTTTAACCACTTGTAAAGTATCTCTACAAGGCTGTAGCCTGCGCCCTCCGCCTTCAGCTCCTTATCTCTGTTAGCTATCTGTGCAGCTTGAGATTCAAGAAGGTTTCCGTTAACGTAGGGATTTTCATTAATGTCTATAGTATCGAGGTATGCCCTGAACGCGCTCTCGCTGCGTAGATGCGCGGGATATTTCGAGGCGCTGTCGGCTGCCACAACTCGCGAAACAGCCACGGCAGAGCCGAAGGAGAGAGAGCCTGTAAGAAATCCCGTTGCCTCAATATCTGCGCGCGTTCCATCGGGCAGAATTCCGTCGCCCTTATCGCCTGAGGGAGTATCGTAGGTCGGTTGAGAGCCGAGGTATTTAAGCGCGCTGACCGCCATTCCAACGTCTCGCCCAAGTCGCTCGGCATTGAGATTTGTGAGTGCCTCGCCCCACTGCTCGTGATAAAAGTATCCGTTTTTCTTGCTCTGCAAGGACTTAACCCAGCTGATTATCGAGCGCTGAATATCCTCGGGTATAATCTTGGTCAGGTCACCCTCCACGTGGTCGGAGAGTCCCGAGGATTTTATGAAGCCCAGCGTCTGCGCGGTAGATTCAACGTCAGGAAGAAATCCAACGTTATCTCTTGCGGAATTGGAGTAATAAAAGCCTCCGGTGACGGGGTCGTAGAGATTTGCAAACCAGCTTATAACGTCATCGCTATATAGCGAATACATTACGCGAAGCGCTTCAAGCGACGCCTCTCCGCGGGACTCTCCCATATCCGCAACAAGCTTTGCACGCACCTTTTCCCAGCATTCTTCGACGTAAAGCGAATCGATTTCGGACTGAAATTCCACTACGTCCACGGTTTCGCTGTGAAGGCGTCCGTTACCGATTGCGTAAAGACTGCCGTCTTTTGTAAATTCCGATATAAGATAATCAACGGCTGCCGTTTCCGCGGCGGCAACGCCGTAAAGCGGAGCACTGTACGCAACAGCTACGTTCTCACCGTCGGAATAGATAACGTAAGCCGTTTCGGTAGGAGCTTCAAATATTATTCTGCCAAGGCTCTTCTCAGCCTTTGCAGAAAGCGTGTCCGCATGATTTCCGATTATTATCTTCCTTCCCTCGGCAAGGGTTATCTCGGAGGTAATCTTAACGTCATAGCCCGAAAGTGCTTCCTTAAGGCTTCCGACGTGCTCAGAGGAAATATCCCCTGTGCGATAGACTAACGTCAGTTTTTCCTTAACGTCACCTCCGCTTCCGTCATCATTTCCGCCGGACGGCGGATTGCCTTGCGAGTCGTTATGTAAACCGTTGTTGTCATTATCGCCGCCTCCGCTGCCGTCACCGCCTACCGTACAGGCAGAAAGTGAAAGCAAGAGTATTAGTATCGCAAGGAAAAAGAACAGCTTTTTCTTCATAAAAAGTTCTCCTTTACTTTGTTTTATCGAGCGAAGAAATCCGCCCACCCTTCCTTTTTGCCCAACTCAGGCAGCACACAGGTTAAAGAATCATTTGTTTTCTATGATATAAAGAAATTGCATAAGGTCCGAGAGAGTATACATCGGTACAGCCGAATAATGACCGAATATATCCATCACGTGGCCAAGCGTGCTTCTTATACAAAGTGTCGCGTTAACGTCGCCCTCGTTTTCGTTCATAAGCGCGACCGGCATTCCCTGAGAGCATGCCGCCGTGCGATTTTGAAGATATGAAAACGAGCCGTCGGGCTTTTTGAATTTTGCCATATTTGCCGTCGTTTTACGAATAAGCGCGGGGTAGTTATCGTAGAGATGATTTTTGAATTCTCCAACACTCTTCAGGGCTTCCTCATCACCCGAGGAATACTTTAACACGTTTGCGGTTATTACGACTATGGCATACCAAGGATTTAATGTGAAGCAAACCGTTTCGGGCTCTTCGTCAAAGGAGATAGCCTTCATCGCGGAGTCGAGCGCAAGGGTTGCGCGCGGTACAGGCTTGCCGATTCTTGAATATGTGCTTGAAATCTTAAGAAGTCCGTTGACTCCCATATAATCGACCTCGTCAGAAAGTGTCCATAGTCCCGTCTTCGGATTCTGATGTTTGGTGAGCCAATCGGCAAGAATGTCACAAAGGCTATAATCCGCGCCCGACTCCCGAAGAACTCTGTCGCGCTCGAGTATCTGAGCCGACTGCGATTCAAGGGCGCTGCCGTGGTGATAAGAGTTTCCGTTGATATCTATTCCTTCAAGATACTCAACGAAGCTTTCCCTGTCGAGAAGATACGGAGCGACTCCGCTCTCGTCGGGAGCCTTGCCCGTGTTCCATATATCAAGAAGCTTCACCTCGGAGGCGGGAGCCGAGCTGCTTTTTTCATTCCCGCCACGCTCGCTTACGGGTGTGCCGTCAGGCAGAATTCCGTCGCCCTTTTCTCCGTTGGGAGAGTCGTATGTGGGCATTCCTCCCACGCGTTTAAGCGCAATCATTGCCATACCGACGTCCCTGCCGCGTCTGATAAGGTTTTTGTCGGTTGCCTCCTTACCCCACTGTGGGTGGTAGAAATAGCCGTTTTCGTCCTGCAGTCCCTTTACCCACCTTTTTATATCCCGGCACATTTTTTCGGGAAGCGCCTTTTTTACTTCATTGTCAAAATGCTCGAGCATTCCCGTACTGACAAGCAGTCCGAGTGCCTGCGCGGTAGACTCAACGTCGGGCAAAAACTGTGGATTGTCACGCGCGGAATTCGAGTAATAAAAGCCGCCGATATTCTTATCGTAAAGCTTGGCAAGCCACTCAACAAGCCCGCGGTCGAAGAGCGCGAACATTTCTCGCATAGCATCGACGATTTCCTTGCCGCGGCTTTTACCCGCTTCATTTACGAAAAACTGCTCAAGCCTTCCCCAACGCTCGGCGACCATAATCGCATCAGCGACTCTTTGACTTGCAATCCTATCCGGCGTTATAGCTCTTAACTCATTCATACATTCACCTCAGAACAATCAACTTCACTTTTTGTGAATAGATTTCCAAATATGCAAACTTAATCATACCGTAAGCTGTTTTTGTCAGATTTCAACAATCACCATCACTATTCACGCATAAATAATGAATGGAGTTGCCGAACAATACTCGCTTACAATTATACTATAAACGAAAAGCGCCTATATTTCGACCACTAAATATCCATTAAAGTTCTCAAAAAATCCAATGTTATGTTCTTGGATCGGTATTATTAAAAAAGCACCGAGTTGTACTTGACAAAACCTTCCGTTTAAGATAAAATAATACATAATAAGTTTTGAGGAGCAGACGCTTTATGCTTAACGCCGACAGAATTAAAGAGTTTTGGAGCAAACTTTCCGGCCTTCACGAGTGTGAGCTTGAGGGGGTGCGTTGCGAGGTTATTGGAGAGCTTGAAGGGGAGGCGGAGAGGCTGGATTTGCCTGCGGACTGCGAGCTGATGAAAATTACTCTACCCCTGCCGGTAATACCGAACACTGAAATGACCGCGAAGTATCTTTCACGTGAGCTTGGAATAAGCGACGAGGTCTGCCGTGAGCTGCTTGCAATGCGGCTGTGCGTTGAGCGAGAGAGCCTTAAGACGGTTTCGATTTCCGACTGTCAGGGCGGCAGTGCGGCGTTTGGCAAGGAAGCATTCGAGCTGCTTGCAGAAAAGCGTGCAAAAGCTGTGGGCGAAAGGGCGCCCGAGCTACCGATTGTATATTCGCTGCCCGTGCCAAAGAGCGCTGTGACTCTTATGAAGGGTGGCACGCCGCCCGAAAGCTACGCTATAACCTACGCGGTATACAGGCTATACCGCTGGACAAGCCACGCAAGGCGCGTTATGGGAATGAATCCGCCGTCGCTCATAAGGCTTAACGAGGAGAGAATGCTAAGGGAGCGTGTTGACGCGCTTCTTGCAGTATTAGCCGATTACAAAATCGGCTTGTAGGTGTTGCCGCCTTCACCCCCGAAGAAGGCATCGCGACAATTGAAAGAAAAAACACGACTATCAAAAAAACTGCAAAAAAAGCAACCGTTCAATCGATATAATATCGGTCGGACAGTTGCTTTTTGTGTTATTTGCTAATTGTTATTTACATTTCTCGGCATTTTCTGCCAAATCTCGGGATATCTCGGAAAGAGCTGTGCTTATATTTTCGCCGTTTCTAGGTACGCCGACCTCAAAATCCGAGAAGGCTAGAAGAAGCCTTTTTGCAACCTCGGTCGGTGTGCCTACGTTCTTGACAAAATCATAGAAGCAGTCGGCATAGCTCTCAATTCTTGAGTAGTCATAGAGGTTTGCCGCAAGGCGCTCGGCCAGGCGCCGCTCTCCGTCGGGAAAGCTGCCGCTCTCGACAAAGCGTTCTGAAAGCCTCGCCCTCATCACCTCAAGCTCTGAATATACGTAAAGCGAGCAGGGTGATATTCCTTCTGCCAAAGAGAAGGAGCGAACCCCCTCGAGGTCAAGGATAAGAAGCGGTGTTCTTCCCTCCTCCGACGCGCGCACGACCTCCGAGCGCGGTGTGCCGTAGAGCGTACCCGAATACTCGGTATGCTCAAGCATCTCGCCGCGCTCTACCGCCGAGAGAAATTCCTCTCTTGTGAGGTAGATATACTCGCCGTCCTTGCCGTCGCCGCGAGGCGGTCTTGTAGTTGCGGAGCGAAGCAGCGTAAAGCTCGGATATAGCCTTAAAAGCTCCTCTGCGAGGGTGCTCTTCCCCACTGCCGACGGCCCCGCGATTATAAGAACCTTCGCCATTATGCCTTGGGGGTGATAATCTCCTTGCCGCCCATATAGGGACGAAGGGCAACGGGGATATTCACGCTTCCGTCGGCATTGAGATTGTTCTCAAGGAACGCAATAAGCATTCTCGGGGGTGCAACAACGGTGTTATTGAGGGTATGGGCAAGATAGGTTCCGCCCTCGCCCTTTACTCTTATCTTAAGGCGTCTTGCCTGCGCGTCGCCGAGGTTCGAGCAGGAGCCGACCTCGAAATACTTCTGCTGACGGGGCGACCAAGCCTCAACGTCAACCGACTTAACCTTAAGGTCTGCAAGGTCACCCGAGCAGCACTCGAGAGTTCTTACGGGAATATCAAGAGAACGGAAGAGGTCTACGGTGTTCTTCCAGAGCTTGTCAAACCACATAGGCGAGTCCTCGGGCTTGCAGACTACTATCATCTCCTGCTTCTCAAACTGGTGGATACGGTAAACTCCGCGCTCCTCTATTCCGTGAGCGCCCTTCTCCTTACGGAAGCAGGGGGAATAAGAGGTGAGTGTCTGGGGCAGAGTCGCCTCGGGAATAATCTGGTCTATAAACTTACCTATCATCGAATGCTCCGAGGTACCGATAAGGTAGAGGTCCTCGCCCTCAATCTTATACATCATAGCATCCATTTCCGCAAAGGACATAACGCCCGTTACAACGTTTGAGCGAATCATAAACGGGGGAACGCAGTAGGTAAAGCCGCGGTCAATCATAAAATCACGCGCGTAGGAGATAACCGCAGAGTGAAGCCTTGCGATATCGCCCATAAGATAATAGAAGCCGTTACCCGCAACGCGGCGCGCGCTGTCAAGGTCGATGCCGTCGAACTTCTCCATAATGTCGGTGTGGTAGGGCACCTCGAAGTCGGGAGTAACAGGCTCGCCGAAGCGCTCAACCTCGACGTTCTCGGAGTCGTCCTTACCGATAGGAACCGAGGGGTCTATAATGTTGGGGATAACCATCATTATGTTCTTGACCTTCTCCTCGAGGGCTGCCTCATTCTGCTCGCACTGTGCAAGCTCTGCCGCCTGCTCCGCAACGAGCTTCTTGGTTGCCTCTGCCTCCTCGAACTTCTTCTGTCCCATAAGAGCGCCTATGGACTTGGAGAGCTTATTTCTGTTTGCTCTCAGGTCGTCGGCTCTCTTCTTATTCTGACGGAGCTCCTCGTCAAGCGCTATCACCTCGTCAACGAGGGGAAGCTTTGAATCCTGGAACTTGTTTCTTATATTCTGCTTTACAAGCTCGGGATTTTCGCGTAAAAATTTGATGTCAATCATTTTTATATTCTCCTTTAAAATTAATCAAAACAAATAGGTGGAAAAAGAAAAAAGTCCCCTGCCCCAACTCTTGGGACGGAGAACTCCGCGGTACCACCCAGATTATTTGCCTTCTGCAAATCACTCGTCTGTCCTGTAAGGGGGACGCCCTCGGCTCGTCGCCGAATACTCCGAAAGCGGAAGGCAGGGCTCTGTGTCCGCTTGCACCTACCGCGGACTCTCTGAAACAAAGCTTGACTGCATTTTCTTTCATCACAGCACTGATGAAGATATTATACTTTATTTTTTTACAAATTTCAAGTGTTTAATTAAAAAAACTCAAGTTTTTTAAAAAAGGCTTCTCCTTTCCCGAATAAATTTGCTTTTTCTATTGATTTTTCGCCTGAAGTTTAGTATAATATCTCTGTAATTTTTTATAGAGTGGAGATATTATTATGTTAGTTTCTGCAAAGGAAATGCTAAACAAGGCTAAAGCCGGTCACTATGCCGTAGGTCAGTTCAACATCAACAATCTTGAGTGGACCAAGGCTATTCTTCTTACCGCGGAGGAGATGAAGTCCCCCGTTATTCTCGGTGTATCCGAGGGCGCGGGCAAGTATATGTGCGGCTATAAGACCATCGTTGGAATGGTTGAGGGTATGATTGAGGGACTCAGCATCACAGTTCCCGTTGCGCTTCACCTTGACCACGGCTCGTACGAGCACGCATACAAGTGCATTGAGGCAGGCTTCTCGTCGGTTATGTTCGACGGCTCGAAGTACCCCATTGAGGAGAACGTTGAAAAGACCAAGGAGCTTGTTAAGGTTTGCGCCGAGAAAGGACTTTCTCTTGAGGCAGAGGTCGGTGCTATCGGCGGCGAGGAGGACGGAGTTGTCGGCAACGGCGAGGTTGCAGACCCCGCGGAGTGCAAGATGATTGCAGACCTTGGCGTTACTATGCTCGCGGCAGGTATCGGCAATATTCACGGTAAGTACCCTGCAAACTGGGCAGGACTCAGATTTGATACTCTCGAGAAGATTTCCGAGATGACAGGCGATATGCCCCTCGTTCTTCACGGCGGTACAGGCATTCCCGCTGATATGATAAAGAAGGCAATTTCTCTCGGCGTATCGAAGATTAACGTTAACACCGAGTGCCAGCTCGCCTTTGCTGACGCAACTCGCAGCTACATCGAGGCAGGTAAGGACAGAGAGGGCAAGGGCTTCGACCCGAGAAAGCTCCTCGCTCCCGGCACCGAGGCTATCAAGGCTACCGTCAGAGAGAAGATTGAGCTCTTCGGCTCGGCAGGTAAGGCGTAAAACCTTTAATTTATATTTTCAGAGCGGCGCTACATTTTCGCGGTGCCGTTCTTTTTTTCGCTTTCTCTGCATAGGCTATTATGAAAAGCTTTTTTTGGAGGAAGTGTTATGAGCGGAAATTCGATATACGGGGACATTGCGAGGCGGACGGGCGGAGATATTTACATAGGGGTCGTTGGGCCTGTGAGGACGGGAAAGTCTACCTTTATTCAAAGGTTTCTTGAAACGGTGGTGCTGCCCGCAATAGAAAACGAGGGCGACAGAGAGAGGACTCTCGACCAGACGCCGCAGTCGGCATCGGGCAGGACGGTTATGACGACCGAGCCGAAGTTCGTGCCCGACGAGGCGGTAAAAATCTCGCCCGAGGCGGGGCTGTCGCTCAACGTGAAGCTGATTGACTGCGTCGGTTATATGGTTGACGGGGCGCTAGGGGGCGAGGAGGACGGAGTTTCACGAATGGTGAGGACTCCGTGGTCGGACGAGGAGATGCCCTTTGCCGAGGCGGCGGAGCTTGGAACGAGCAAGGTTATCGGCGAGCATTCGACTATAGCTATGCTCGTGACGACCGACGGCACCATTGCCGATATTCCTCGCGAGAGCTATATTCCTGCCGAGGAGAGGGTCGCAAAAGAGCTATCCGAGCTAGGCAGACCGTTTGCTATTATTCTCAATTCAAGGACACCCGACAGCGACGAGGCGCGTGCGCTCGCCGAGGAGCTTGAGGAGAAATACCGCGCGCCTGTCGCGCTAGTTTCCTGCGCTATGCTTGACGGCGAGGACATCAAACAGATACTATCTATGGTGCTTGGAGAATTTCCTGTGAAGGAGCTGCACTTCAGGCTTCCCGACTGGTGCGAGCTTCTGCCGAAGGAGCATTCAGTGAAATCGGAAATAGTCGAGAGGGTCACCGCCTTCAGCGAGAAAATTTCGAAGCTTGGCGACATCGAGCGAGAGCTGAAGGCCGAGCCGTGCTTTGAGAGCGTGTCGCTTAATGCGGGCGAGGGTGCGGCGCATCTCTCGGTACCGATACCCGAGGGAACCTTCTACAAGGTTTTAAGCGAGACGGCAGGCAGGGAGATTTCGGGTGAAGGTGAGCTACTCTCGCTCGTCGGGGAGCTATCGAAGGTCAAGGAGAAGTATTCAAAGATTGAAGGCGCGCTTCGCGACGTCGAGGAGAAGGGCTACGGCATCGTTCTGCCCACGGCAGAGGAGCTAAAGCTCGAGGAGCCGACACTCGTAAAGCAGGCAGGCGGCTTCGGTGTCAAGGTAACGGCGCATGCCGACTCAATTCATATGATTAAGACCGGAATTCGCGCAGACCTTTGCCCTGTCGTCGGCTCTATGGAGCAGTCCGAGGAGGTTGTCAAGTTCCTCACCGAGGAATACGAGGAGGACCCGAAGCGGGTTCTTGATTACAATATGTTCGGTCGCTCGATTTACGATATGGTTGGCGACAGCATGGAGGCAAAGCTTCTGCATATGCCCTCCGACTCGCGCGAGAAGCTCGGGCAGACTCTCGGAAAGATTATTAACGAGGGAGCCGGCGGACTTATTTGTATTTTGCTTTGAGCTTTGTATTTATGATGTAAAAAGAGGAGCGGCAATAGCGTGATACCCTTAACGGAGTATCACGCTAAACTATGATTGCCCTTGCGGGCAAGTTATAAGTTATGATATGCTTCGCATAGTTATGATTGGCTTCGCCAAGTTGTAGGTTAATAGGGCAATCGTATCATAACATTTGCGTAGCAAATTCATAACGGCGAGCATAGCGAGCCTCATAACTCTAAACTAAAACCGACAGAAAAAGAGCAGACACATAAGGTCTTATGCCTTGCGTGTTTGCTCTTTCTGCTTGTGTAGGGGTTCCCCGAAGCGAAGTATGAGCTTTGGGGGTTCACG
>JAFUQP010000021.1 GCA_017472305.1 Clostridia bacterium
AAGAATTATTTTAAGAGGACGAATTTTTCGCGAGAAAAGCCAAAAAGGTGAAGTAATATGCGGATATTACAAGACTTTTCGGCGCATTATCGCGGAAAATGCGCCTCTTAAAACGGGTTCAATTTAGGTTGGCATTGGCTAGGGTTCTGCGAATTTTTTCACGCCAATTCAGCTCCTTTAGCTTCCGTGACGAAAAAACACCCGTTTGCAATTTACGGATACATTATAGCAAACGGATGTTTTTGAAATTTTGTTAGGTTGTAATTGTTTTATTATTTATTTGTTAGAGTTTTGTAAAAGCGGCTTTCCCGGTACAAATACGCGCGGAAAACAGTGAGCGCCTCTTTCGCCCTCACGACCTGTTGAAAAGAATTCCGCTCTCCACCCTTTCGGTTTCCAGACTTATTGAGTTTTGACAGCGCCCGCTTCCCTTGCCGCGTTATAGCTTCTGAGCAGTCCCTTGTATATAAGCCTGCCGCCCGGTACGTTGACGAAGTCGTTGGGGCATACAAGCTCGCCCTCGTCCTTCTTCATTCCGTAGCCGTAATCCGAGAGCAGCTTCTGCACGAACTCCGAGCAATAGAAGCAGTTCTTCTTCTCTCTCGTTTTTCCGACGTAGGCAAGGAAGAGCCCCTTATAATTATAATGGTAAAGCTCACGCGTCAGGTACATTTCGTGAAGCCTCTCGACTATCGCGTCGTAAACGTCGGCAGGAACCGGAAGCTCTATGACCACCGCCTTGGTTTTATAAAATCTGCCGAAGGTGCCGGAGGTCGGCGACTCCTTAACGAATCCGCCGTGGAAGGGATTATAGGGGTTTGTCCTGCCAAAGGAATAGAGGTCCGACAGGTCTTCCTTGGTGCCAACCGACACGTGATTGTACTTGTCCTTTGTCACCCATTTTACTATTCTTGAAAGAATTGTTCCCGTTTGGCTTACCACTATGTATAAGCTTTTGTTTTCTACCATAATTTTATCATCCAATACATCGGCGCTTCACCGAAAAGAGCTATCATAAGGATAAGCCTTAGGGTATCGAGTACGATGAGCACACCGAGAGTTAAACATATTATTTTTGCCGTCCTGAAGCTTACGCGCCGCCTGATGAAGGCAAGTGCAGGCTTGTAGACGAATTTCAGTATAAGATATGCGCCTGTGCCGTAGCCGAGTGTCGGAATGAGTCCCGCGTACTGCGTGACCGAGAGAGGGAGCGAGGAATAGTTCCAAAGCTCAACTCCAAACAGCGAGTCCCAGAGATTGCCGACAGCAAGCTCACCGAGGAAAACGAAGGCGCAGATAACGAGATAACAGATAAGGTTTGAGTAAATTTCGGTTTTACGGCTTCTCTTTTTGAACACACGCCTGCCAAAGAAGGTCAGGTCGTCAGGGTCGAGTACGAGAAGATGGAGCGCGAAAACAATCAGCGCGTAGGGCGAAATAAAGGGGAGTATATGAAAGCGTGAGTCGAGTATTCCAAAGCCTACGAGCCTTGCCGCGTTCTCGGCAACGAAGCCGACGAAGGCAAGAGCTATGCCGAAGAGGTAGAGATATACGAATTCCACGCCGAAAATCTTAAATCGGCGAGCCTCGGCTTCAGCTGCCGCTGTGCGTTTGTTCAACTTCTTTCTCCTTTTGCTTTTCATAAGTATAGGGCGAGTAGGTCGAATACTCGTCGGTGCGGCGGAGCATTGCAAGATAAATCCTGTCGCGCAGCTCCTCGCATCTTTGTGAAGACGGTAGCGTCATATCGGGGTAAAACGGGCCGTCGAGGTAGGCTGTAACGCGCGGAGTCTTAAAAAATCTTCGCTTTGAGTAGCAGACGGTGAGCGAAAAGACGGGAACCGAAAGGAGCGAAGAGAATCTTGCACAGTCGGCTGAAAATCTCCGAACACCTCTGTAGTATGGCCACACGTGCGCCTCGGGAAAGACTGTGACGGTGTGCCCTCGGTCGAGCTCCGCCTTAAGCGCCCTCATCATCTCTCGCGACTGTCTTATATCAGTACCGAGCGGAATATTACCTACGCACTTCATTATCCACAGAAGCGGAGTAAGCGAGGAAGCATCGCTCCCCGTCACGGTGAAGTTACGGCGGCGGACCGACAAAAGATTCGGCAAAAAGGCATCGCCGCAAAGAAGCGTATGGTTTGAGAAAATCAGCGCACCGCCCGTATGACGGCGAAGAATAGCCTTATTCTTTATTCTTAACCCGAATTTTATCTTCATATAAAGATACGCAAACGGGCGCGCTATGAGCCTGTAGAGGATAAAGGACGAGATGCGCGTGAAGATATTCATTGCGTAGCGGTAGTCCTTCGGTAGCGGCTTATGCCGCTTTACAGTCGCACCAAAGTCGTCTGTCAGCTCGTCTTTATATATAAAGGTCTTTTGCTTTTTCATTTTTTACCCGAGGTATGCTCTATTACCTCCCACCTGTCCTTGACGAAAAGGCATCTTACCGCACTGATAACGTAGGTTGACAGGAAGAAGGGGTGGTAGAGCACCGTCTTAAATTTGTTCTTATCTGTGATGTCGATAGCGTCCCCTTCCTTTTTGAAGAGGAACACGGTAAAGAGAATTATTACAAGGTAAATCAAAGTAGCGACAAAAAGAAGCCTGTTTAGATAGAAGCCGACGCCGGACGAGCGAGTGACCGCCGCCGCTATCATAAATGCAAGCGCCGAGAAAATATACAGAATACAGTCGAAGGCGAAGGCAAGAAGCGGAACGGTACCAAGCTTCATTACGACTACGTCGCGGCTCTTTGGCGAGCGCCTTGCAAGCTCACGCCGCGCTTTACCGTATGCCCGCCTTACGTGAAAGAAGCCTCGCACCCAACGCGTGCGCTGAACTATAGACTGAGAGAGGGTCGTCGGCTGCTCGTCATAGTACATAGCCTCCTCGACGTACACCGTCTTAAGCCCCGAGCAGACAGCGAAGCTTGAAAACTCGTAGTCCTCGGTAAGCGAGGCAAAGGGCCAGCCGCCAAGCTCCGAGAGAACTCTGTAGCTGACGAAAAATCCCGTGCCCGAGAACATAACGTTCATACCTCTGTCGGACTTCGGCTTGTTTTGCAGTGTGTTAATAGCGGAGAAGGTCAGCGCAGAGGCAGAGGACACGACAGAGGAGTTCCAATCCTTGTTATTTCTCCTGCCTGCGCCTGCATCATACCCCGCGGCATAGGCATCGGACATTTTCGAGAAGAAATCGGGAGCAACAACGTTGTCGGCATCAAGCACGACGAAGGCGTCAGACACCTCTCGACGAGCAAATATATCCTTCACGCACTCGTCAAGGGCATATCCCTTCATAGCCTTCGAGAGGTCGCGCCTGTAAAAGACCTCGACACCCTCGTAGCGGGAGCAGATTTCAACCGTCGGGTCGTCCACACTCTCAACGATGACGTAGACCTTAAGATTTTCTCTTGGATAACGGGAATGAAGGATTGCCTTAAGGTTATCCTCAATAACCCGTGACTCGTTCCTTGCGGGAATGAGGACTGTGAAGCGAGTTGAGTCGCCCGAATTCACAAGCGACGGCGCACTTCCCTTGTTTTTCCTTGCAAATATAAGGAGTAAAAGGAAGGAAAGAATGCATAGCGCGAGTACAGAAATACAAAAATATTCGATAAATAAAAACAATTTCATTTAAACCACCTAAAACCTGTCTGCGTCGTCAAAAAATATTAAAGACGGCATAAATGTAACGTATTATTTGCAAAAATGAGTAGAATTATCTTATTCTGCCTTTTCGGACTTCTTTCCGAAGATGTGCTTTTTAATATAGTCACGAACGGTAATATCTTCAGCGCTCCTTGCCTTCTTAAGGTTTCCGAAGTGCTTATATATTATAAGCGCCGCCATAGGAAGAGTAAGAAGGAACACGTAGATATCAAGCGACCAAAGCGATGCTCCTATGCAGAAGAGCGACGCTCCGACGTAGGGGAAGACGTAGCTGTAATTTACGATAAGCATAATTACCATGCAGCTTACTATAAGTATTAAGAACAAGAGGGGATTATATGCAAGCGCAACACCGCCGAAGGTAGCAAGTCCCTTTCCGCCCTTGAAGCCAAGGTAGAAGGGGAATACGTGACCGAGCATTGCACAAAGTCCTGCGATAAGTCCGGCATGCAGGATAGCATCACGGAAGGCAAGGTCACAGATAAGGTAGGCTGCCGCGCCCTTCGCAATATCAAAGAGCATAACGAACACGCCCCAGCCCTTTCCGAACACCATAGTTACGTTGGTTGCCCCGAGATTTCCGGTACCCTCCTGACGAAGATTTCTGCGCTTCAGTTTGGATATTATTGCCGAGGGGCTGATGCAGCCAAGCGCGTAGCCAATAAGTACACTCCAGAGTATTTCCATTTCATTCTCCCTTTTGTTAAGTTTAGTTTACTTTTTCGTCGTCGCCGTCCTTGCCAAGAAGCTCCTCAGAGATATCGAGAATTCTCTGTCCGTACTTCTTTTTCTGAAAGGCGGTGAGTCTTTTATAGATAAGATTAGCGGGGGCGAGCACCAGCACCCCGACAGCGCCCAGTATAATTCCGAGGACTGTTTTATTAAGCTCGAGAACGAGCGTCAGACCGAGTCCGAAGAGCAATATTCCGATAACGCCGACCGTAATTGCTATAGCAACCGGGAAGCTCCTTACGTAAAAGTCGAGCCGTTTTAGCTCCTGCGTCCTTCCCTCGCCCGAGCCATCCTTCAGGTATCTTCTGCGAATGCTCTCTATCTCGAGCCTCTCTTCAGAGGAGAGCGCCGAGTATTTATATTCAAAGCGATTATTCTGTTCACTCATTGATAGACTGTTCCTTAAAGCTTTTATTTTTCTTATTTGCGTTTATTAACATATATATGCTGATGCCCACCGTAAGAAGCGTTACGGCAGAGCCTGTAAGTGTGTTTGCCAGACTGTTGCCTTCAAGATTATCAGGGGAGTAGGCATACAGGAGAGCCGTTTGCAGGGCTAGTATCGACACCGCCGCGTCAACGAGGTTAATGCACCTTATCGCCTTGACAGTATATGCCTCGCTCGACTTTGCCTTGACGAGGTTTACTGTTGCCATCGTAATCTTATAGAAGGCGTACGCCGCGTATGCTATGACAATCCACCCGGGATAGACGAAGCCGCGGTCATCGAAAATCATCTGCGCGATAGCGGATGAGAGCGTGATATTAAGAAGCAGCAGAAGCACGCCGCATCTTTTATAGGCTGAAACCGAGCGCACCTCAAACCCCGCCTCCGAGGCTCGCCTGTAATGGAAGCTCACAACACCCCCGCGCGCGAGCGTGAGGATAATGTAGTAGCAGGCAAGCGCGCCGTACCATATCGAGCCGTAGACGATACCAAGCACTCCGTTAAAGAGGCTGTAGGCAATTCCCATAATGAGATATCCGACGGCGGTAACTACCGTTCTGAAGTTGAAGCTCTCGAGCATTTTTTCGGTGAAGCTGAAGCTGTGAAGCACAGCCTTTACCCACAGAACTATACTCTTTCCGTACTTTATTCCGAGATACACGCTATACGCAAGCGTTACCCCCGCAAGCCCAAACGAGGCGTACGCTGAGATTTCAAGGAGTATATTCCCCTCGTAGCCGACAGCGAGCAGAACAAACGAGAGCGTCGCAAATACAGCCGTTAAGACGAAGGTTATTACCGCTACGGGCTTTGGCGGATTTTTCAGCCTTTCAAGTACTTTTTCAATGCTCATAAGACTTCTCACCCGGCGTAATTACTGCGGATTTCAAGGTAATCTTAAAGGTGCTGCCAACACCAAGCTCGCTCTTTACGCTTATGTCGCCGCCAAGACAGTCTATTACCTTCTTGACAAGAGCAAGTCCGAGGCCGTTGCCCTCACCCGAGTGAGAGGTGTCTGCCTGATAGAATTTCTCAAAGATATGCTTTCCCGTATCGGCGGAAATACCGCAGCCCGTGTCTGAAAATTCAATCACCGCACGGTCGTACTCACGCCCGAGGCGTATGTTAATCCTGCCGCCGGGTTCTGTGAATTTGATTGCGTTTGAGAGAAGGTTGTTAAATACGATTTCAAGGTGTGATGCAGAGGAAATAACAGTAACCTCGTCAAGCTCGCAGGAAATCTCAAGCTGCTTCTTTTCTATCAGCTCCTCGAAGCCGATTACGCACTCGGCAATAAGGTCTGAGAGATTTACGCGCTCGTCAGGAGCCTCGATAGCCTGGTTTTCAAGCTTATTGAGCTTAAGAATGTTCGTTACAAGCCCCGTAAGCTTCGTTGAAGCGGCGAGCAGTATATCAGCATACCTCTTACGGCTGGCCTCATCGAGCGAGGAGCCTGCAAGCATCGTCGCATAGCTCTGAATAACCGCTATAGGAGTCTTTATCTCGTGGGAAACGTTAGAAATAAAGTCTGTTTTCAGAATCTCACTCTTGGAAAGCTCCTTTGCCATTGTGTTGAGGTTCTCACATATAAGGTCAAACTCGTCATAGCTGCCATACGGGTGCTTGGTTTCAAGCCGCACCGAGAAGTCACCGCTTGCAATTTTCTCGGTTGCTTCAAGAATTCTGTCAACAGGCTCCTCGACCGTGCTTCTGTGCCTTGCATAGTCGTAAAAGGTCGCAATGAGCGATAGCAGCACAGTAACCAGAAGCATAACGAGAAGCACCGTAATGCCGTTCTCGGTACGTGCAACGGTATAATCGTAAACCCATATAGCCAGCTGGATTATAGCGGCAATGAAGCAGAAAAATATTATCGCACCAACGAAAAAGGAGCGTCGGCGCCTTGATTTATCAAGTCTCATTTCAGCACCGCCTTGTAGCCGAGCCCGTGCACAGTCTGAATTTCAAAGCCCGTGCAGGCGGCTGTTTTCTCGCGGAGCTTCGCCATATAGACGTCAACCGTCCTAGAGGTTGCCGAGGAATCGTAGTCCCAGAATTCTTCCATAAGAGATGCTCTCGTGAAGGTCTTCTTCGGGTAGGAGAGAAGCTTGAATAATAGGTCAAACTCCCTCACCGTCAGACTGATTTCCACGCCGTCAACGAGGGCTGTGCGCTCCTCGGAGTTCATTACGAGGTTTCCGAGCGTTATCTGCTTTTCGCTCTCAATTTTCGCACGGCGAAGAAGCGCGGAAATTTTCATTATCAATACGTCAACGTCAAAGGGCTTGACTATGTAGTCGTCTATTCCGATATTGTAGCCGTAAATTTTGGACGCCTTATCGTCCTTTGCCGTCATAAATATTATGGGAATTTCCTTGTTGCGGGCGCGCACACTCGAAGCAAGCTCAAAGCCGTCAACGCGCGGCATCATTATATCGGTAAGGAGCATATCGAATTTCTCCTCAAAGACGCGCTCAAGCGCGGACATTCCGTCATAGCAGGATACGGTGTCAAAGCCGCGGTCGCGAAGCGACATAGCGACAAATCTGTTAAGGTCAACGTCGTCCTCGACGACAAGAATTTTTATCATTTTCCTGCTCCTTCCATATAGTTTTCGCCAAAATGCGACACTTTCACATAATACCGTAAGATTATATCATTAAATCGTTTTCAAAGCGTTTTTAAATTGTGAACATTTTGTAAAAACAAGGCTTTACAGTTTTCCACATTTTCAAACAGAGCCACGGACATCTTCAAGCCCTCAACTCGACTCTTCTTTTCTTGAATTGACTTGTTTAAGCTTTTCTTTTCTTTCCTTACCTTTCCTACGCTTAACTGGGGTGACATCTGGGTGACATTTGGTTGTCAATTTGGCGCCGATTGGTTGCACAAAATCCAGCCAAAAAGTGGCACAGGCTCTCGTCTTTCCCCTTCCCGTTCACAATTTCGTAACAGTAAGTCCTGAGGGGTCAAAGCATATATAAAGGCGAGATTTTACGTGCGATAAAGGGCAAAGAGCAGAAAAAATACATGCTCCTCGCTTATATTAAGCACGTATTTCAATTATTCGAGCTTCCATAAAAAAACCGACTCTCGCGAGTCGGTTTTTTGTTTATTACTTATTCTCCTCGGTAGCCTCTTCAACTACTACGGGGGTAAGCTTTACGATAGCGGTCTCTGCTCCGTCGCCGCGGCGAGCGCCCATCTTGTATACCTGGGTGTATCCGCCGTTAACGTTTGCGTATGCGGGTGCGATTACGCTGAAGAGCTTCTTCGCTACGTCTTCCTTGGTGATGTAAGCAAGTGCTGCGCGGTAAGCTGCGAGGTCACCCTTCTTACCGAGGGTAATCATCTCGTCAACCTTCGCGGAAACCTCCTGCGCTCTGGTGTAGGTGGTGGTAATCTTGCCTGTTTCAAGGAGAAGAGTAACCATGCCTCTGAGCATAGCCTTACGCTGGTCAGTTGTTCTGCCAAGCTTTCTCATTTCTGTATCCTCCTAATTATTCTTCGTCTTTCTTGAGGGTGAGCCCCAAGGAATTGAGCTTTTGGATAACCTCCTCGAGGGACTTACGGCCAAGGTTACGAACCTTGATCATATCTTCCTCGGTACGGTTAATAAGATCCTCGACAGTATCAATGCCTGCACGCTTCAAGCAGTTAAAGCTACGAACCGACAGGTCAAGCTCCTCAATGGTCATCTCGAGTACTTTTTCCTTCTTTACTTCTGCTCTCTCAACCATGATATCCTCGCCGTTTCTTGCGACGTCGGACATATCGATGAAGAGCCTGAGGTGCTCGTTGAGAACCTTGGCAGCGAGGGATACCGCTTCCTTTGCTCCTATAGTTCCGTTGGTAAGAACCTTCATAGTGAGCTTGTCATAGTCGGTGATGTTGCCGACACGGGTATTTTCTACGTTATACTCAACCTTGTAAACAGGGGTGAATATAGAGTCTACGAAAATAAGACCGATGGGTGCGCCTACGTTAGAGCCTACCGAAGCAAGGTAATTCTGCTTGTTGACGTCGGACGGAACGTATCCGCGTCCCTCGTCAAAGGTAATCTCCATATAGAAGCGCGCATTCTCACTTACAGTACAGATGTGGTGCTGGGGGTTGAGAATGGTGAGGTCTGCGTCGGGGGTAATATCGCCGGCAGTAACGTTGCAGGGACCGGTAACGTCAATTACTACGGTCTTGGGCTCGTCACATTCGAGCTTCGCAACAATTCCCTTAACGTTGAGAACTATCTCGGGAACGTCCTCCTTAACGCCGTTGCAGGCGGAAATCTCGTGGAGAACACCGTCAATCTTGATTGCGGTTGCCGCGTAACCGGGAAGTGTGGAGAGAAGAACTCTTCTTAAGGAGTTACCGAGGGTGATGCCGTATCCGCGAACAAGCGGCTCAGCAACGAAAATAGCCTCGCATGCATTCTCCGAAACTTCGTTTACGGTTATATTGAACTTTTCAATTGCGTTCATCATTTTCTTGTACCTCCGTTTATTAGTTTGTAGTTATCGCCCTGGGGCGAGAATTGTAAACACCGTACAGTCGCGAGAATTGCATAGCGAACCGAAACATACGGCAAAGCCCTGCAATCTCGCTCGTGAAGGGAGGTATTACTTGGAATAAAGCTCGACGATAAGCTGCTCCTCGAACTCGAAGTCGATATCGTCTCTCTGGGGAAGTGCAACTACCTTTGCTACCGCTTCCTTAGCATCAAGCTCAAGCCACTTGGGAGTAGCTACGGTTGCAAGACCCTCAATAAGAGCCTTAATCTTTGCGCTTTCCTTGCTTGTTTCCTTTACAGCTATAACGTCACCTGCCTTAATAAGGAGAGAGGGAATGGTTACCTTCTTACCGTTAAGGGTGAAGTGAGCGTGGAGAACGAGCTGACGTGCTTCCTTTCTGGATGCTGCCATACCCATTCTGAATACTACGTTGTCAAGACGGCGCTCAAGGAGTCCGAGAAGGTTCTGACCGGTAATTCCGTCCATCTTCTCTGCCATCTCATAGTAGTGCTTGAACTGACCCTCAAGCACACCGTAGTAACGTCTAGCCTTCTGCTTCTCACGAAGCTGCTTTCCGTATTCACCGACCTTCTTACGAGCTGCGCCGTGCTGACCGGGAGCAGTGCTTCTGTGGTCGAATGCACATTTGCCGTTGGTGCAACGCTCGCCCTTGAGGTAGAGCTTGCAGCCTTCTCTACGGCACATCTTACAGTTAGGACCTGTATATCTTGCCATTTTTCATTTACCTCCCAAAAATTAAACGCGTCTGCGCTTAGGAGGACGACAACCGTTATGAGGAATAGGTGTAACGTCCTTAATCATTGTAATTTCAAGACCTGCGGTTGCAAGAGCGCGGATTGCAGACTCTCTGCCTGCTCCGGGACCTCTTACGAGAACCTCAACAGTCTTCATTCCGTGGTCAACTGCTATCTTACCAGCATGCTCTGCTGCAGTCTGCGCCGCGTAGGGAGTAGACTTCTTAGAGCCCTTGAAGCCCATCTCACCCGAGGTGCCCCAAGAGATTGCATTACCCTGCATATCAGTGATGGTAACGATAGTATTGTTGAAGGTAGAGCGGATGTGTGCAACGCCCTTTTCGACGTTCTTGCGCTCACGGCGCTTCTTAACAACCTTTTTTACTGCTGCCATTTCGCCTTACTCCTTACTTCTTCTTATTAGCTATGGTCTTTGCGGGACCTTTTCTGGTTCTTGCATTGGTCTTGGTGCGCTGACCTCTTACGGGAAGTCCCTTTCTGTGTCTTACACCGCGATAGCAATTGATTTCTACGAGACTCTTGATGTTAAGAGCTACCTCACGGCGGAGGTCACCCTCTACGTGGTAGTTAGACTCTATCTCATCACGGAGAGCCGCAACTTCATTCTCGGTAAGGTCCTTTGCGCGAGTGTCAGGATTGATGCCTGTCTTAGCAAGAATATCCTGTGCGCTCTTAAGACCGATACCGTAGATGTAGGTAAGCGCGATTTCCACACGCTTGTTATTGGGAATATCAACACCAGCTATACGAGCCATTTCGATATATACTCCTTTTTTAGTTTAATGTCTTAAAACCTGTAAATCCCCGCATCAGCCCTGACGCTGCTTGTGCTTGGGATTCTCGCAGATCACCATGATTTTACCGTGTCTTTTGATGATCTTGCACTTTTCACAGATTTTTTTGACGGAAGGCTTAACTTTCATTTTTTATTTCGCTGCCTTTCTCTTTAATTTCAAAAAATATTACTTCTTTCTCCAGGTTATGCGGCCCTTTGAGATATCATAGGGTGATACCTCTACGGTAACGCTGTCACCAACGAGAATTTTGATATAGTTCATACGAAGCTTGCCCGAGATGGTCGCGGTTACGATGTGACCGTTCGGGAGCTTTACCTTGAAGACGGTGTTGGGAAGTGCTTCGACTACCAAGCAGTCCTCAAATTCAATCAAATCGTTCTTTGCCAAGACGATTTCCTCCTAATAATATATCAGTTAATTTTTCACTCTGCAAGCGTCAGAATAATCGGTTCGCCGTTCGTTATAGCAACCGTGTTCTCGTAGTGAGCCGAAAGCTTACCGTCGAGGGTTACAACCGTCCAGCCGTCCGGCTTAACGCGTACAGCCTCATTGCCCTGGTTTACCATAGGCTCTATGGCAACCGTCATATCGGCGTAAAGTCGCGTACCCTTGCCCGATGTGCCGTGGTTAGGTATCATCGGGTCCTCGTGCAAATCCGCTCCTACACCGTGACCGGTGTATTCCTTAACGACCGAGAAGCCATTTGAAATGACGAAATCTTCAACCGCATGTCCAACGTCCCCGATGCGACAGCCTGCCCGAAGGAATTTTGCCGCCTCATAAAAGCTTTTTTCAGTGACCGAAATCAGCCTCAGGGCCTCATCGCTTACCTTGCCGACAGGAAATGTTCTTGCACTGTCGCCATTATAGCCGCGGTAGCGAGCCCCGACGTCAACCTTTACGATATCTCCCTCGGATAGAATTCTTCTCTCAGAGGGTATTCCGTGTATGACCTCGTCGTTAACGGATATGCATGCGCTGGCGGGAAAGCCGTTGTAGCCAAGGAAGGACGGTGTCGCTCCGCACTTTTCTATAAAGCGCTTGAGCCTTCTGTCTATCTCGGCAGTTGAGATTCCCGGTCTGATTATCTCCTTCGCAACAAGGAGTGCTTCAGCCGTGATTCTCGACGCCTTCCCCATCAGCGAGAGCTGCTCGGAGTTCTTGATAACGTACATATCAGATTCCGAGAGCCAAGAAGGTGCGTTTGGTGGTTTCTTCCACTTCCTCAGCACCCTCTACGGTAACGAGATTACCCTTAAGTCGGTAATAGTCCTTGAGAGGCTCGGTTGTGGAATGATATACTTCAAGGCGAGAGGTTACAACCTCGGGTGCATCATCCTTACGTACGGTAAGGGGCTCGCCGCACTCACACTCGTCACCCTTCGGAGAAGGATTGTAGAGCGTGTGGTAGGTTTTGCCGCACTTAGCGCATACGCGTCTGCCCGACATTCTCTCTACGATAGTTTCGTCTGAAACCTCGAGGGAGAGAACCCTGTCGAGGGTGATGCCCATAGCATCGAGTGCCTCTGCCTGAGGAACCGTTCTGGGAAATCCGTCAAGGATATATCCCTTGTCGCAGTCCGATTTTTGCAAGCGCTCCTTGACTATTCCGATAACCACGTCATCGGGAACAAGGTTGCCTGCTTCAATAAATTTTTTGGCTTTGAGTCCCATTTCGGTGCCGGCCTTAAGCGCCTCGCGGATTATCGCGCCTGTCGAGATTGTCGGAATACCGAGCTTCTCGCTGACGCGCTCCGCCTGAGTGCCCTTGCCCGCTCCGGGAGCGCCAAGAAAAATTATTTTCATTTAAATTACCTCGTAGCGTATCAGTTAAGGAAGCCCTTATAGTTACGCATAGTGAGCTGTGCCTCAAGCTCTCTGTAGGTCTCTATAGCAACTCCGACAACGATAAGAAGCGTCGTACCGCCGAAGGAGAACTTGCTTACGAGTCCGGAAGCCATCTGGGATGCATACTGACCTACGGTCATAATGCCGCCGCCCGCGAAAATGTAGCTGTCAGCAGACATTCCGGGGTATGCGCCCTTGTAAATCCACTCGAAGAAATACTGGAGAACGTGAGGGCCGAGAATGTTGGGGAGTACCGCGATAAGCGCCAGGAAGAGTGCTCCCGCAAGAGTAATCTTGTTGAGTATCTTTCTGATGTAATCGGAGGTAGGTCTTCCCTGTCTGATGCCGGGGATTGCTCCGCCCTGCTTCTTGAGATTGTTCGCAACCTCAATCGGATCAAAGGTGATCTGCGCGTAGAAGTAAGCGAATGCAATTACAAGAATGAACATCATAATGGGGAATACGACACCGTTCTGACCGATGATATCGGCGAATACGAGCCAACCGCTATCGGGATTGTTCTTGAACGCGCCTGCGCTCTCGAGAATCTGGAATACGGTGGGAAGGAAGGTAACTATCGACGAAGCGAAGATGATAGGCATAACGCCGGTCATATTCAGCTTGATGGGAAGGCTGGAGTTCTGTCCGCCGTACATCTTTCTGCCGACAACCTTCTTTGCGTACTGAACGGGAATTCTTCTCTCGGAGCCGGTGAACCAGATTACAACCGCAACGAGCGCGAGAAGCACTGCAATGAGAAGCACCGCAAAGAGGGTGGAAACTCCTGCATAGAGCCATGCGCTGTCGGTGTAGCCGTAGGTATCAACCACAAATGCGCCGAGGGTGTATGCAACAGAGGGAACCTCTGCAACGATGTTCGCAAAGAGTATAAGCGAAATACCGTTACCGATACCCTTCTCGTTAATTCTTTCAGCAAGCCACATAATTACCGAAGCACCTGCAACGTAGCAAACGATAATTACTATCGCGTAGAGCCACGCCATATTGCTCTCGAGTGCGGCATTGGTGAGGTAGCCACCGTTCTTAAGAAGAAAGTAGTAGCCAACCGCAGTTACAACTGCAAGAATTACGGTTACAATTCTTGTGATGAAATTCATCTTCTTCTTGTCGGTCTTTGCAAGCTCGCCGAGCTTGGGGAACACGACAGCGAGAAGCTGAATGATAATCGATGCGTTGATGTACGGCTGTACACCGAGCGCAAAGAGTGTCAGAGCGCCGAGCGAACCACCCGAGAGTATGTTCATATACTCAAGGATAGTGCCGCCGAGCGACTGGGCGAAATCGTTAGCCTCAACAAACGGAACGGGAATAACCGTACCTACGCGATAAAGCAAAAGGATGAGAAGGGTAAAGAGTATCTTAGACCTGATTTCTTTAGTATTCCAAGCGTTCTTTAAAGTCTGAAGCATTATACCACCTCAGTCTTTCCACCTGCTGCTTCAATCTTCTCTTTAGCAGAAGCGGAGAAGACCGCTGCCTTAACGGTAAGCTTTTTAGTGAGCTCACCCTCGCCGAGTACCTTTACACCGTCAAAGACGTTGTTAATAACACCCATTGCGAGAAGAGCTGCACAGTCAACAACCTCTCCGTCGTTGAATTTGTTAAGCGACTGTACGTTGATTACAGAATACTTCTTAGCAAAGCGGAAGTTATTGAAACCTCTCTTGGGAAGCTTTCTGTAAAGGGGAAGCTGACCTCCCTCAAATCCGGGTCTGACACCGCCGCCGGAGCGCGCGTTCTGTCCCTTGTGACCCTTACCTGCTGTCTTTCCGTTTCCGGAACCCGGTCCTCTGCCCTTGCGGAACTTCTCCTGAGTGGAGCCTTCTGCGGGCGAAAGTTCATGGAGCTTCATTTTGTATCCTCCTTTCAATTCCGATTAAACGGTCTCAACCTTAACAAGGTGAGAAATAACTTTTATTTTGCCCTGAAGGCAAGCATCGTTTGCCTGAACGGTGGTGTCGCCGGGTCTCTTAAGACCGAGGGACTTTGCCGTAGCAATCTGCGCCTTCTTGCAGGCGATAAGGCTCTTTACGAGCGTAACCTTTACGTTTTCCATTTCAGTTACCCCCCTTATGCCTTTACGTCTTCAACGTTAAGTCCGCGAAGCTCTGCGATTTCCTCAGCAGTCTTGAGTGCCTTGAGGCCCTCGAAGGTTGCCTTTACAACGTTTGTGGGGTTGGAGGAACGAAGGCACTTAGCACGGATGTTCTTGATACCTGCGAGAGCAAGAATGGTACGAACAGTACCGCCTGCTATAATACCGGTACCGGGAGCGGCGGGCTTGAGAAGCACTCTGCCTGCGCCGTACTCACCAATAACCTCGTGAGGAATGGTGGATCCGTTGAGAGATACCTTGATCATATTTTTCTTTGCATCCTCAATTCCCTTGCGGATTGCGTCGGGAACCTCAGCTGCCTTTCCGAGGCCGAAGCCTACATGTCCATTTCCGTCGCCTACTACCATGATAGCTGCAAAACGAGCGATTCTACCGCCCTTTACGGTCTTGGAAACACGGTTTAATACTAC
>JAFUQP010000022.1 GCA_017472305.1 Clostridia bacterium
AAGAATTATTTTAAGAGGACGAATTTTTCGCGAGAAAAGCCAAAAAGGTGAAGTAATATGCGGATATTACAAGACTTTTCGGCGCATTATCGCGGAAAATGCGCCTCTTAAAACGGGTTCAATTTAGGTTGGCATTGGCTAATCTCACCGAAAGCCACGCTACGGAGCGTGGTTTTTGTTTTGAAGGTCAGCCGGTGTCATTCGGGTTCGGATAATCCTGAGCGGTTGTTAGATATCCGAAAACTCTTCAAAATAAAGAAAAATACAAAAAACTTACGAATTTTTAAAAAATCCCCCTGCGTAAGGTCTTGCTTGTGACGCTGCGTAATGATTTATAATAGGGGCGAAGGAGGTGATTGCTATGTCAAAATACACAACGGGAGAGCTAGCAAAGCTTACGGGTGTGTCGGTAAGAACAGTGCAATATTACGACAACCGAGGAATTCTCGTCCCCAGTGAGCTTTCAGAGGGAGGAAGGCGGCTTTATAGCGAGGACGACCTCAAGCGAATGAAAATTATCTGTTTTCTTCGCGAGGCAGGGCTGCCGATTAACAGTATAGCGGCATTACTTTCAGAGGAAAAGCCCGAAAGCATAATTTCGCTTTTGTTGAAGCAACAAGAGGACGTTCTTCGCGAGGAGCTGTCCGAAAGGCAGAAAAGGCTCGAGCTGCTGGAAGGCATTCGGCGAGAGATTTCCGAGCTTGAAAGCTTCTCTGTTGAATCAATCGGTGATATAGCACACGTTATGAAAGAAAAAAACAAGCTAAACAAAATGCGCTGGACAATGATTCTTACGGGTATCCCCGTAAGCCTGCTTCAAATTACGTCCATAGTACTGTGGATAACAAGCGGCCTATGGTGGCTCTTTGTAATTTGGGCAGGGGTAGCCGCTGTATGGGGATGTGCTGTGTCGGTTTATTATTTCGGACACGTTGCCTATATCTGCCCCGAGTGTCACGAGGTATTCAACCCACGCTTCAAGGAAGCGTTCTTCGCCTATCACACACCGAAAATGCGCCGCTTGAGTTGCCCCTGTTGCAACCGTCACGGACTTTGCGTTGAGGTTTATTCGGACGGCAAGGGAGTCGGCAGAGTGGGAGAAGGGAAGAATGACTAAATATAAAAGCCCCCTGCTTTTTGCGCTTTGTCTCTTGCCGATAGCCGCCGTCGCGGGCGTTTTCCTCGGGTTGTATCAGCTTGACACGCTCTCAGCAGAGGCTGTCGAGGAGCTGATTCGAGAGGCGGGAAGTGTCGAGATTCTTGTAATAGTCGGAGCAGTACAAACGGTACTATACGTCCTCGTTTGCGGCTTTTTCGGCTATATTCTTGCCGATAAAACGGGACTTCTTATCCCCTTCGGACTCGAGAAAGAAAAGGTATTGGTTACCCTCGCTGTATCGCTTGTCGGCGGTGCGGTTTTCAGCCTTGACCATTGGGTATTCGGAGCCTTGATAGACGGAATACAGTCTGCAAATTTTGCAGCGCTGACCCCAAGCGGCTTTATCGCCTCTGTGCTTTACGGCGGCGTTATCGAGGAAGTTCTTATGCGACTGTTCTTTATGTCGCTTGTCGCCTTCGCCGTATGGAAGCTCTTCTTCCGTAAACACGAAAAGGAGAGTATCCCCGAGGCAGTATTCGTGATTGCGAATATCATATCAGCGCTCCTCTTTGCGGCAGGGCATCTCCCTGCAACACTCGCGCTTTTCGGTGAGCTGACACCCTTGATCCTCTTCCGCTGCTTTCTCTTGAACGGCGGCTTCGGCATGTTATTCGGCTGGCTCTACCGCAAATGTGGAATAATCTACGCAATGACTGCCCACGCTCTCTTCCATATAGTAAGTAAGCTTATATGGATTATCTTTGTATGAGGAAAAATGGCATACTAATATTCACGTTATTATATTTAAAGAGCGCGATGAAATGAAGAGCTCGGCCCACGTTAATCTAAGTAGTGCGTTCGCGAATGTCTATAGCACCAATCCCTCGCTTATAGCGACGTGCTCGAGTCCCTCACAGAAGCAAAAAAAGCACCCTCAAGGGGTGCTTTTGGTGCTCCTGCGGGAATTTTGCGACCCGACCTAATAACTACTGAACACTTTCCGAAATCTAATCGGTTGTTATGTTGTCTCGCGAGCGAGACGGGGGCGCAATGTTGCGAATCCCTCGCCTTTGGCGACTGGATTCGTGCACAGAAGCGGCAATAGAAAAAGCACCCATAAGGGTGCTTTTCTATTGGTGCTCCTGCGGGAACTCGAATCCCGGACACCTTGATTAAAAGTCAAGTGCTCTACCAACTGAGCTACAGGGGCATATATGAAATTTTGTCACCTTGCATACCGACAAAGTCGGTATCCTGCCATGCGAGGAGATTAAATCTGCAATCAGTATTTATCACGCAATTAAATAAAGCATCACCCCGAGCGGCAGATTAAAAGTCAAGTGCTCTACCAACTGAGCTACAGGGGCATATTAAATCGCGCTTAAATATAATACCATATTATAGAATGTTTGTCAATAGTTTTGCCAAAAAATCTTTGAAAATTCTATCTGATGACGACTTTCTGAATTTTTTTGAGAAAGTTTTAAAAAAGTGATTGGTGTCCGTTTTATTGTACTCTTTCGGGGCTATAATATAATCACAAAAACAAACGGGGGTAACACCATGGAATACAAATTTGCAGTAGCGGTTATAAACGGATTTGAGGAAAAAATAATGGGTATTTTTGACACGAAAGAGGATGCCGACGCCTTTGGAGAGGCGAACAGGGTGCCCAAGGAGCGCGGTCTTCAGTATTGCTTTTCCTCTCTATTCACAAAGAGCGGTAAGCCGCGAGGTGATATGAGAATATATAACTATTACAATAGTAGCGTCGCGTATGCTTGAGCTTTTACGCAAAGGCAGGAGCAAGTAATTTCTTGCTCCTGCCTTTGTTCTTTTATTAAAGCACGAACTTATTGAAGCTCTTCTTGCCTCTCTTGATAAGCACGCCTGCCTCGAGCTGCTCCTTTGTAACCGTAGCCCTGACGTCGGTAACCTTTTCGCCTTCAATTGTTACGCCGCCCTGCTCAATAGCGCGTCTGCCCTCGGACTTTGAGGGAACCATCTTGCCGAGCACGAGAAGCGAGTTAACGTCGATTTTTCCGTCAACGAGCATCTCGGCGGGAACTGTAACCGAGGGAGTAAGCGAGGAGTCGCCCGCGCCGTAGAGTGCCTTCGATGCATTTCTTGCCTTGGTTGCTTCCTCGTCGCCGTGAACGAGCTTTGTAAGCTCATAGGCAAGGATTTCCTTTGCCTCGTTGAGCTGCGCGCCTTCCCAGGTGTCCATTTTGTCAATCTCCTCAAGGGGAAGGAAGGTGAGCATTCTTATGCACTTGAGAACGTCCTTGTCGCCGACGTTTCTCCAGTACTGGTAGAAATCGTAGGGAGCGGTCTTGTTCGGGTCAAGCCAAACTGCGCCGTTTGCGGTCTTGCCCATCTTCTTGCCCTCGGAGTTCAGAAGCAGGGTAATAGTCATAGCGTGTGCATCCTTGCCGAGCTTTCTTCTGATAAGCTCAGTACCGCCAAGCATATTCGACCACTGGTCGTCACCGCCGAACTGCATATTACAGCCGTACTCCTGGAAGAGGTGATAGAAGTCATAGGACTGCATAATCATATAGTTGAACTCAAGGAACGAAAGTCCCTTTTCCATTCTCTGCTTGTAGCACTCGGCGGAGAGCATTCTGTTAACCGAGAAGCAAGCACCAACCTCACGCAGAAGCTCAATATAGTTGAGCTTGAGAAGCCAGTCGGCGTTGTTAACCATAATAGCCTTGCCTTCGCCGAACTCGATGAATCTCTCCATCTGCTTCTTGAAGCAGTCGCAGTTGTGCTGAATGGTTTCGGGGGTCATCATAGAACGCATATCCGAGCGGCCCGAGGGGTCACCGATATAGCCCGTACCGCCGCCTATAAGAACAACAGGCTTGTTTCCTGCCATCTGAAGCCTTTTCATAAGGCAGAGCGCCATAAAGTGACCTACGTGAAGGCTGTCAGCCGTGGGGTCAAATCCGATATAGAAGGTCGCCTTTCCCTCGTTGATGAGGTTCTTTATTTCTTCTTCATTGGTTACCTGCGCGATAAGACCACGCCTAACCAGCTCGTCATAGATTTTCATTTTTGAAATCCTTTCCTTGAAAATGCTTTATATTTTACTTATTTTGTAAACAGTGGTTTGCAAATAGCGCTCGCCTGCGTCATATATTCCTATTCCGTGTGAAACACAGTCAGGCTCGGTCTGCGCCTCGAGGCAGAAGGTCCTGTGCTTGGTTTTCTCCACCGTGCCAAAGAGTCTCGGCCCGCCCGAGAGGAAGTTTCCGGTGTAAAATTGAAGTCCCGGCTGGTCGGTATAAACCTCTAGGCGAAGAAGCTCGCCCTCCGCGACAGCAGCCAGCGGAAGCCTTTTCTTGCCAAACTCAGAGAAGCGCTCGGGACTAAGAATAAAGTTGTGGTCGTAGCCGTACTCCTCGCCTTCTTTCCTCTCGCCGATTTCGTGCGCTTCGTGGAAATCAAAGCGCGTTGTGGCAACCTCGGGGCGCTCGCCCGTGGGAATTCGCCTTCCGTCAATCTCGGTGTATCTGTCGGCAAAAATAGTTACTCTGTGCGAGAGCACGTCGGACTTAAAGCCCGAAAGGTTAAAGTGCGAGTGATTGGTCAAGGCAATAGCCGTCTTGCCCTCGGGCACAGCCTCGTATTCCATTATAAGCGCACCGCTTCGCAGAGTATATTTGAGCGTTACCTGAAGCCCCGCGGGAAAACCGTCCTCGCCGTCGGGGGAATAATATGACATCGTAACCGAGTCCTCTGAATATGAGTCAATATTCCACACCTTTTTGTGGAAGCCCTCACCGCCGTGAAGACAGGCTCCGCCCTCGTTATCGGTCAGCATATATATGGCTCCGTCGATGTTCAGAACAGCGCCGCCTACTCTGTTTGCCACTCTGCCGATTGTAGCGCCCTGGTTTGTGTCGTCGGTCACGTAGTGCGAAAGCTCGGGATAGCCGCCTATTGCGTCGATTCCCGATACCGAAAAGGACTTTATCGCCGCGCCGTAATTTATTATCTCGGCAGTGTATTCTCCCGACCGCAGAGTAGTGATGTATATTTCCTCTCCACAATCAAGCCTGCCAAAAAGCTTTCTTTCCATATCTCTCCATAGGCGATATTTCGCCCGAAAAAAATTATAACACATAAATTGTATCATAAAACTTTGAAAAAGTAAAGATATAAAATCTATTTTATTGACTTTCTTTTTTGAATATGCTAATATATAAGTAATAAATAATTTAAAGGCGGCGTTATGGAAAAAACTGTTGTAATTATAAACGGAGCAGGCGGAGTAGGCAAGGACACGCTTTGCGAGCTTGCCTCGCGTCATTTCAAGGTAACCAACGTATCCTCGATAACCCCTATAAAGGAGATAGCCGTAAGCTTTGGCTGGGACGGAAGCAAGGACGATAAATCGCGCCGCTTCCTCGCTGAGCTGAAGCGGGTTTCGGTAGAGTATAACGATTTCCCAACCGTGTGGGCGACCGAAAGATACCGCGAATTTCTTCTTAGCGATTCGGATATTCTCTTTGTGCATATAAGAGAGCCCGAGGAAATCGCGAAGCTCGTGCGCGCAACCGACGGCAGGGCGAAAACTCTGCTTATCCGCGGCGGTGAGCGCACAAGACAGACCGCGTACGGCAATGCAGCCGACGACCTTGTCGAGAGCTACGACTACGATTACTATTACGTGAACGATAAGCCGCTTTCGGTTGCCGAGGGTGAGTTCGTATCTCTCTTAGAAGAAATGGCAAAGGAGAAATAAGCTATGGAAAAGACGTATTTCTGGAAGAATTCCACCGTATATCAGATTTATCCCCGTTCCTTCTGTGACTCCGACGGCGACGGCGTCGGCGATATCAGAGGTATAATCTCAAAGCTTGATTACCTTTCTGAACTCGGTATTGACGTAATATGGCTCTCTCCGGTCTATAAGAGCCCTAACGACGATAACGGCTACGATATCTCGGACTACAAGGATATTCAGCCCGAGTTCGGCACTATGGCTGATTTTGACGAGCTTTTGGAAGGGGCGCGGGCTCGCGGAATAAAAATCATAATGGACCTCGTCATAAATCACACCTCTGACGAGCACGAGTGGTTCAGACGCGCTCTTGCAGGCGAGGAAAAATACAAGAACTACTATATTATAAAGAAGGGCAAGCCTGGCGGAAAGCTCCCGAACAACTGGGGCAACTTCTTTGCCGACTGTCCCTGGGAGCCCTTCGGCAATCCCGAGAATAACGAGTATTATCTTCACCTTTTCTCAAAGAAGCAGCCCGACCTCAACTGGTACAATCCCGAGGTCTATAATGAAATTGCCGATATTATGCGCTTCTGGCTCGACAAGGGCGTTGCGGGATTCCGCTGCGACGTAATTAACGTAATCTTCAAGGAGAGCTTTGCCGACGGAAAGCGTCGCCTCGCCCTCACGGGTAAGGAGCACTACATATCCACCGAGGGTAACCACCGTATACTCAATGCGCTTCGCCGCGACGTAATGGATAACTACGACGCCTTCACGGTCGGTGAAACCGTAATGATTGATATTCCTATGGGACGCGACCTTACCGACGAGGATAGGGGAGAGCTTGATATGGTGTTCGCCTTCGAGCATATGGAGTGCGACCAGATAGGAGTGAAATGGTTCAAAACCCGCTTTAAGCCGAGAAAGCTTATGAAGATACTCACAAAATGGCAAAACGGCATCAAGTGGAACAGCCTCTATTTTGAGAACCACGACCAGCCTCGCTCGGTAACGCGCTTCGTCAAGGGCGGCGAGCACAGGAAGGCAGGCTCAAAGATGCTTATAGGCCTTCTTCTCTCGCTTCGCGGAACGCCCTACTTCTACGAGGGACAGGAGATAGGAATGACCAACGGCGCATTCAACTCTCTTGACGAAATAGTCGATATCGAGAGCCATAACGTCAATAAAATGGCAAAATCGCTAGGTATCCTCAACCCCTGGCGCTGGAAGCTTATAAAGACCACCTCGCGCGATAACGCGAGAACACCTATGCAGTGGACGTCGGGCGAGAACGCAGGCTTCACCACAGGCAAGCCCTGGCTTAAGCTCAACCCGAATTACAAGGAAATCAACGTAGAGCGCGACCTATCGGACGAGGACGGAATAATTGCCTTCTTCAAGAAAATGAACGCGTACAGAAAATCCTCGCAGGTTCTTCTCTCGGGTGAGTTTTCGGAGCTTATGAGTTCCAAATACGTCTACGCCTTTGAAAGAAGGCTCGGTGACGAGGCTCTTATCGCGGTGTTTAATTTTGCCGACAAGACAAAGAAGCTACCCGAGTTCTGCAAGGGCGAGAGGGTAATCTCCAATTACACAGAGCCGTGCGGTGAGAGACTTCGTCCCTACGAGTTCGTGCTTTACAAAGCGGGGGGCTCTTTGAATGATTGATTATTCAAACAAAATCTTTTGGCTCTCCACCGATAAGACGAGCTACGTCTTAATGATAAACGAGCGAGGACACCTTGAGAATATTCACTACGGTGACCGACTTGAGGTGCAGGACGTATCGGCTCTCCGTCAGAAGAACGGAGTGACGCTCGGCTCGACTGTCGAGTATGACAGGGAAGACTACTATTCTCTCGACAGCGCGCTCCTTGAGTATTCGGGAATAGGTAAGGGCGACTACCGCCACTCACCGATAGAAATAATAATGCCCGACGGCAGCTTCGTGTGCGATTTCGTCTATGAGTCGCACAAAATACTCGAGGGCTCTCTCCCCGAGGACGGCGAGCTTCCGTTTGCGTACGGAGATGCCGAGAGGCTCGAAATTACTCTTGCCGATAAGAAATATACCGACCTGAAGCTGAAGCTCAACTACGTCGTATATTCGGAATCAAACGTGATAGCGAGGAACGTCGAGCTGATTAACGGCACCGACGGAAAGGTGTATATAAGAAAGCTTATGAGCCTTATGCTCGACCTTCCGTCAGAGGAGTACGATATGATAACCTTCGACGGCTCGTGGGCGAAGGAGGCGCATACGCACAGACGCCCGGTTGAATACGGAGCGCTCGTTAACGACAGCATCACGGGCAGCTCCTCAAACCGCCATAACGCAGGCTTTCTTCTTGCAAGACGAGGCGCGGACGGGGAGCGCGGCAGAGTCTACGCATTCAATCTTGTCTATAGCGGAAACCACTACTCCGAGGTTGAACGCGCGCCCTTCGGCACGCTTCGCGTAATGCAGGGAATTAATCCGCACTGCTTCCTCTGGCGGCTCTCCGAGGGTGAGCGCTTCGTCACGCCTCAGTCGGTGTTCTCCTATAGCGGAGAGGGAATTAACGGTGTCAGCGCGAATATGCACGAATTCGTTAATTCAAATATAGTAAGAGGCGAGCACAAGGGTGCCGACCGTCCCATTGTCATCAACAACTGGGAATCCACCTTCTTCAATTTTAAGCGTCGCAAGCTCCTAGCCCTTGCGAAGAAGGCAAAAGCGCTAGGAATAGAAATGTTCGTCCTTGACGACGGCTGGTTCGGAGAGAGAAACTCCGATAAAGCGGGTCTTGGCGACTATAATGTAAACAAAAGTAAGCTAAAAGGCGGTATTTCGGGGCTTGCAAGACGAATCAACAAGCTCGGAATGAAATTCGGACTCTGGTTTGAGCCCGAGTCGGTTAACGAGGACAGCGACCTCTATCGCGCCCACCCCGACTACGCGATAGCCGTGCCGGGAAGAGAGCCGAGCCTCGGCAGAAATCAGATGGTGCTCGACCTTACGAGAAAAGAGGTAAGGGACTATATAGTCGAGTCGGTAAGCTCGGTTCTGGAGTCTGCAAATATCGAGTACGTCAAGTGGGACTATAACCGACATATCAGCGATATGTTCTCTCAGGGACTGAAAAACCAGGGCGAGTTCTATCACCGCTATATTCTCGGTCTTTATGAAATTCTCAGAAGAATCTTTCACGAGAGATTTCCGCATATTCTCCTCGAGAGCTGCTCGTCGGGCGGTAACCGCTTCGACCTCGGAGTGCTATGCTACTCGCCGCAGATTTGGACCTCTGATAATACCGACCCCATAGAGAGGCTCGAAATACAGGGGGGTATTTACACCCTGTATCCGCAGTCAACGGTATCGGCTCACGTGTCTATGGCACCGCATCAGCAGACGCTTCGCGATACACCCCTTTCAACGCGCTTTAACGTTGCGGCATTCGGTGTGCTCGGATACGAGCTTGATTTTGGTGAGCTTACCCCGAGAGAGCGCAAGGAGGTAAAGGCGCAGATTGCCTTCTATAAGGCTCACCGAAGAACGCTTCAGTACGGCAGACTCTACAGACCCTGCCGCGACGGACGTAATAAGCTCTCCTGGCAGGTTCTTGGCGACGGAGAAATAATTGCAGGCGAATTTCAGCACTTCTTTTCTTCCTGCCCGCCGCGCGACAGATTAAGAGTGCCGCTTGCTTCTCCCGATAAGCAATACACCGTAGACACAAAGCCGCAGGACCTTCGAATAAGGCGCTTCGGCTCGCTGATAAAGCACCTTGTGCCCTTTGACATCAAGGCAGACGGATTTCTCGTGCGTACGGTAGACAGGCATTTTGCCTTGACCGACGGCAGGGAGCATTATACCGTCCGCGGAGATGCTCTGAACTATGGCATCAATCTTGAAATGCAGTACGAGGGCACAGGCTACTCGGATAAGATACGCATATACGGCGACTTCGGCTCGGGCATATACGTTATTTCGGAAAAGCCCGAAATTCTTGCCGAAAAATCCCCGACAAGAGACGCAGGAGAGAACAATCGCTAGCCGTAGGGCTTATGTGTTCGACTCCGCCACGGCTAGCCGTAGCGTAAAATCCGACGTTAAAAACCTTGTGTGTACGACTCCGCTACGCACCATGAATATGCTATCTTTCAAATCACACTAAAAAACAATCCCGAAAGGAACAAAAAAATGGACAAGCAAATGAAACGCAACAAGTACTGCTTCGGTCTTGGCACCGTCGGCAGAGACGCACTCTATTCGCTGGTCAGTATGTACCTTCTTAACCACCTCACGGGAGTTGTGGGACTCTCTGACGGAGGACTCTTTGCAGTGGGTATCATTCTCACCGTACTTGGCATCTTTGATGCGGTAATTGACCCGTTTATGGGAACAATTGTTGACAATACGATGACAAGATTCGGTAGATACAAGCCCTGGATATTCGGCGGAATGATAGGAACGGGAATTCTCACCGTGCTTCTTTTCCACAACTTCAATATGAGCGAGACCGCGCATATCATCTTCCTTGCCGTAACCTACTTCCTCTTCAGCATTTGCTTTACCGCCAACGACCTCTCCTATTGGTCGCTTATGCCCGCAATCTCCAAGGACCAGAAGGACAGAGAGGGTATAGGCGCCTTTGCGAGAATTTGCGCCAACGTCGGTATGTTCGCAATGGTTATAGTTTATACTATGGTACCCGACCTCTTCGCCTTCACGGGACTTAATAACCGCGACATCTACTTCTATTTCGCAATACTTATCGTGCTTCTTATGTGGGGCTTCCAGCTATTCACACTCTTCGGTGTCAAGGAGAATATCTCTGTGACCGAGAATAAGGAGAAAACCACCCTTCGCGGAATGTTCAAGGCTCTCGTAAAGAACGACCAGCTTATGGTCACAGCCGTTTCAATGGCGCTCTTTATGATAGGCTATTGCACGACTACAGCCTTCGGTGTCTATTATTTCAAGTACGCTTATAAGAACGAGGACGTATATATGGTATTCGCCGCGGTGCTTGCCGTAGCGCAGCTCACAGCACTCGTCCTGTTCCCGCTCTTCAGAAAGAAATTCTCGCGTAAGCAGCTCTACCTCGGCTCAATGGTTGCGGTAGTCGTTGCATATCTTATCTTCTTCCTTTCCTTCGAGCTTCTTCCTCTTATAGTTATAGCAGGACTTGCGCTCTTCTTTGCTCAGGCTTTTATTCAGCTCCTTATGCTCCTCTTCCTTGCAGACTCTGTAGAGTACGGCGAGTGGAAGCTCGGTAAGCGTAACGAGGCGGTAAGCTTTGCCGTTCAGCCCTTCATTAACCAGTTCGGCAGCGCAATCAGCAAGGGAATAGTATCCATAACCCTCATTATTTCGGGTATTAACGCTATTGAAGATGCGATTTCGGCTGAAAGCGACAAAACTCTAATCGAGAAAATGATAAACGCGACCCCCGACAGCGCTATATGGATTATGAAGATTGCAATGATGATACTTCCTCTTGTATGTATCCTCATAGGCTTCCTTATCTATTACAGAAAGTTCAGAATTGACGAGAAGTTCTACGCCGAAATTCTTGAGGACCTCAAATCGCGCGAGGCTCTCGCGACGGCACCTACAGAGTGCTGCGAGCCTGTCGCAGTGGCTACCGCCGACAGCGAGGCTTCGGAAGATGCAACTCCCGCTGTGGAATAATCCGAGGTAAAGGCTATGAAATTCAAGCTTAAGGAAGGGCTCCTTCTAGGAGCAGCAACCGCCGCAACGCAGATTGAGGGCGGCGACGAAAATAACAACTGGGCGCGCTTTGCCGCCGAGGGCAAAATCTACGACGGCACAAGCCCCACACGCGCCTGCGACCACTATAACCGCTTCCGCGAGGATATCGACCTTATGGCAGAAATGGGGCTAGAAATCTACCGCTTTGGCATAGAGTGGAGCAGAATAGAGCCTCGCGAGGGTGAGTTTGACGAGGCGGCTCTCGCACACTACCGTGAGGAAATCGAGTATATGCTCTCGCGCGGTATTCGCCCGATGCTCACGCTTCACCACTTCACAAACCCTCTGTGGTTTGAGGATATGGGAGGCTTCACCAACAGAAAATCGGTCGATATCTATATGAGATTTGCCTCGAGGGTAATCGACGCGCTCGGCGACCTCGTTGACGACTATATCACGGTGAACGAGCCTAACGTCTATTCAACGAACAGTCTGTTTTACGGCACCTGGCCGCCCGAGAAGAAGTCGCTCTCGGCACTCGTCAAGGCATACTCCAATCTTGCCGCCTGCCACGTACACGCCTACCGAATGATTCACGAGAAGCGCGCCGCAATGGGAAAGTCGCGTGAGCAAACCCTCGTCAGCTTTGCAAATCACCTTCGCGTTTTCGCGCCGAAGAACCCGAAAAATCCGATTCATAAAATATGTGCCGCACTCTCGTCCTATCTCTTCCAGGGGGCTATCACCCGTGCAATGATGACGGGCAAGTACATCTTCCCGGTGCTCAGGCGCCGCGGCGTCAAGCGTGGCAAGTACTATGACTTTATCGGTGTGAACTACTACTCGCGCAGTACCGTTTCGGGTATTGCCGACGGAGTACGCGAGAATGCGCCGAAGAATGACCTCGGCTGGGAGATTTACCACGAAGGCCTTATCGAGCTTTCCACCGCACTCTATAAAAAGTACGGCGCACCTGTATTCGTCACCGAGAACGGAACCTGCGACAATACCGACGCCTTCCGTCCCCTCTTTGTCTATGACCAAATCAAGGCTATCAGCGAAACCGACAACCCCATAACACGCTACTACCATTGGTCCTTCCTCGATAATTTCGAGTGGCGCGAGGGCGAGAGCGCACGGTTCGGTCTTGTCAGAGTCGATTATGAAACCCAGAGGCGCACCGTTAATAACAGCGGAAAGCTCTATGCCTCGATAATTAAAAACAGGGGTGTCACCGACGAAGCCTACGACAAGTACGTTTCGGGACTTTCCTACAATATCAAGTAACAAGCTTAGGGAAATCCCCCTAATATCAAGTAACAAGGATATCAAGCACCGGAAATATTAAGCAAGAGGAGCGCACAGCGCGCCATTTTTCCCGTCAGTAGATAGGCTGAAAAAGCGCAAGACGCTCATCAATGTCGCATTTTGCAAATAAAACTAGTCAAAAAGAGGCTGTCCCGAATAGTTGGGATAGCCTCTGACGTTTTTTATAAGTCGATTTTTGCCGTTATTAATTTATGAGTTGATAATCTTATAAAGCTCGGACTTTGTCATACCTCTGTCGCGCGCCGCGCGCTTGATAGCGTCCATTTTTGTCATTCCTTCGGCAATGTATTTCTCGATATGCTCCTCGGGCGACAGGGAATTGAGTGCGGCAACCTCGTCGGAGATAACCTCGCCCGAGCTGCCCTCAACGATAAGAACGTATTCGCCCCTCGGCTCGTTTACCTCGTAATACCGAGAAGCCTCGGCAAGCGTCGTTCTCATTATTTCCTCGTTGATTTTCGTCAGCTCACGGCAAAGGGATATTCTCCTCTCACCGCCAAAGGCATCACACATATCAACAAGTGTCGCGCGGAGCTTGTGGGGTGCCTCATAGAAGATAAGCGTTCTGTCGTCACCCGAAACTGCCGAGAGCCTCTTTTTTCTCTCGCCCTTTACTGCGGGAAGAAAGCCCTCGAAGGCAAAACGCGAGGTAGAGAGCGCAGAGAGAGAAAGCGCCGAAACCGCAGCGCAGGCACCCGGCACGACGGTTACACGAATTCCCGCATCCGCACAGAGCTTTACGATATCCTCGCCGGGGTCGCTTATCGCAGGCATTCCCGCATCGGTAATCAAAGCGCAGCTCTCGCCCGCAAGCAGCCTCGCAATCAGTCTTTCGCCGCTTTGCTTCTTGTTATGCTCGTGGTAGCTTACAAGCTCTTTTCTTATTCCGAGAAGCATCAGAAGCTTTGCGGAATTTCTCGTGTCCTCTGCGGCAACGAAGTCCACCTCACTAAGCACCTTTTTCGCTCTGTCGGAGAGGTCGGCAAGGTTTCCTATCGGAGTCGCCACAAGATATAGGGTTGATTTTTCGGTTTTGTTCTTTTCTTCAATTGCCATCTTTTTCGCCTATCTGATAAATGCCGAGGGAAAAGAGCCCTCGTTCATAATGTAATTCATATCGTCGCTGTATTCCTTGTTAGTCCTGTCACGGTAGATTATTAGAGGACGGGTAAGAATAAGTCCGCTTTTGCCGCCTCGCTTGCCAAAAACAAGCACCATAGAAGGCTCGCTTTCGGTGTTCGCGTGTACGAAGGTCATTCGCTTTGGCTCAATTTCTGCCTGCCTCATAGCAGAGGTCAAGTCAATGAGTCTGTCGGGGCGGTATACGGCGTAGAAGCTGCCGCCAAATTTAAGATTTCTCTTTGCAGAGAGCAGAAAGTCGTAAACAGTTCCGTGATGCTCGTGCCTTGCATAGCTCTTTCTGTCGTCAAGGTTCATCTTGCCGCCTGTGACTGTCATATAGGGCGGATTTGTGTAAACGACGTCGTATTCACGCTCTCCCTTGTATTCGCGAGCATCGGCGCATATAGACCTGAGCCTATCGGATAGCCCGTTGAGCAACGCATTCCTCTCGGTCAGAGATGCGTATTCTGCCTGCACCTCAAGCGAGTCAGCCCTCGAGAGCTTTCCGCGAGTGAGAAGCAGCATAGAAATAATACCGCTTCCGCCGCCAAGCTCGAGGCCCAAAGACGAGCGCGTGTTGACGTAGGCTGAAAGCAGCAAGGCGTCCGTCCCGAAGGTCAAGCCCTCGGTGTTCTGTATTAGACTTAAATTATCGTTAACGTAGTCTGTTCTTTCCATTGGCAAATCCTTTTAGTTTTGCAAGAGTAGAGCTGTCGGGACTCACAAAAGTCAGTATTTATAGCCTCAAATGCTTCTCTCTTGCCGGGAGAGCAGGGAAATAGGCTAGCCGTAGCGAAATCGAACACATAAGCCCTACGGCGATAAATTTTCGTGCCTTTTACCGCACCCCGCCTCGTAAAGTCCGCACTTGACTTCGGCAAGCTGCGGCAAAATTCTCTAAAAAATTTCTTCGCCGTATGGTGCACAGCAGTTTTGAGTGAGCGGATTATTTCATAGACAAACCGATTTTTTTGAAGAATATGCGGATATTTAAGAAAAAATCGGTGAAGTATATGGGAAAATCCGCCATTCAAAACCTTGTGCGTTCGATTCCGCTACGGCTAACAGTGCATTCCCTCAAAGCCTTTAACTATGAAAAAAGCGGAGAACAAAGCCCCGCTTTTATTTTCAGTTTGTGGATATTACTCCTCTGCAGGTGCAGCTACGGGACAAGCGTCCGCGCAGGAACCGCAGCTGATGCACTCGTCCTGGTTGATAACGTACTTGCCATCGCCCTCGGAGATGCAGCTCACGGGACAAGCATCGGCGCAAGCGCCACAGCTGATGCACTCATCAGAAATCTTGTATGCCATTGTAACAAACCTCCATTTTAGTTGTCACATATATTGTAACATATTTATTTAAAAAATCAAGAGTATTTTCGAAAAAACTTGAAAAAATAGAGAAAATCAGCCCTCTGCGTCCTCTCCGTCATCATCAGACTTCGTATTTTTCCTATTGGGACGGGATAAAACCTTAACGTCAGAGCACTTGAAGGCCTTCACGGTGTCCTTATCTCCGTCGGAGAACTTAACCTTAATTTCTCCCGCAAGAGGCTTCGTTTCAACAACAGTGCCTACTCCGTCCTTTGTCGAAACCGTCGAGCCCTGGGGCGGTGTTCTTCTTATAGCGTCCTCATAGGTCTCGTGCTCGTAGCGGAGACAGCACATAAGTCTGCCGCAAGCACCCGAAACCTTTGCGGAATTGAGCGAGAAATTCTGCTCCTTAGCCATCTTGATGGATACCTGAACGAAATCCGAGAGGAAATTAGCGCAGCAGAACTTTCTGCCGCAAACACCAAGACCGCCCATCATCTTTGCCTCGTCGCGAATACCAATCTGACGAAGCTCAATTCTCGTGCGGAAGGTCGAGGCGAGGTCCTTTACAAGCTCACGGAAGTCAACGCGCGACTCGCAGGTAAAGTAGAATATAAGCTTTGAGTTATCAAAGGTGTACTCAACTCCGACAAGGTCCATCTCAAGCCCGTGCGCGGCTATTTTCTTTTTGCATATCACAGCCGCATCAGCCTCTGCCTTGCGGTTTTTCTCGTCGCGGATAAGGTCGTCCTTAGTCGCAATCCTCGTAACGGGCTTCAAGGGGGTGGTTAGCTCGCTTGCGGGGATTTTTTTGTTCGGTACCTTGACCGTGCCTATCTCTATTCCGCGCGCGGTATCAACTATTACGCGCTCTCCTGCTGTGAGCTTGTATCCGCCGGGCGAGAAATGATAGATTTTACCTGCCTCACGGAAGTTTATACCGACAATTTCGGTAAACTCGCTCTCTTTTGGCTCTGTATTATTGATGTTTGTATTTTCAGACATATATTTTCCTTTGCTATCTTTACGGCTGCTGCCGATTTTTTGTTTTCCGATTTTGAAAATCAAGCCTTAAGTGCCGAAGCAAGGCTTGCGCGAACGTTCTGTACGCCTGCGTTTTTCGAAAGAAGCTCGAGCGCAGAGAGCAGAGCATCGTATACCGAAAGCAGACGCTTCATTCCGATTTCTCTTGCGAGCATGCCGCACTCCTCTGACGAGGTAAAGAAGGTTGGCTCGGTTTTGCCGCCCGAAAGAAAGATAACCATATCTCGTATCGCGTTTGTTACAGACTCAAGCAAGAGCGACAGCTCCTGCCTTTTTTCAGGGAATTGCGAGAGCGCCTCATATATATCTACAAAGCTCTTCCTCGGCTGAAGCGAGGATATAAATGCCATAACGTCGGCTCTCTCCTCGGCGCTTTTTTCCGACAGTCTTTTGTCAAAGAGTGACAAAGCCCGCCCAACTCTGCCGTCAGCCGCAATAATAAGCGAGCTGAATTTGTTCGGGTCAAGCCTCGACATCGTCGCGGCGTCGGAGCTTTTCCTCTTAAGAATTTCGGAGAGCTCTGCGACGGTAAAGCGCGTCATTGCTATATATTGGCTTCTGCTTTTTATTGTGGTAAGAATTTTGTCGCACTCGTCGGCAAGCAGAAAAATGTATACTCCTACAGGCGGCTCCTCAAGAACCTTTAGTAGCGCATTCTGCGCCTCGGGAGTCATAGTGTGCGCGTCCTCTATTAAGTAAATCTTGTATTCCGATTCGGTGGAGGATAAAAACATATCCTCTCTGAAGCTCTTTACGTGGTCAACGCCGATTGTAGCCCTGTCCTCGGGCTTTTTCAGAATTATTATATCGGGGAAATTGCCGTCGTAAATTCTTCGGCAGCTCGAGCAGCTGCCGCAGGGAAGGGAAGCACCCTCGCCCTTGCAGTTAAGCGCCGCGCATATCTCACGCGCAAGCGTCCTCTTACCGGAGCCTGAAGGTCCGCCGATAAGAAATGCGTGCGGAAGTGTGCCTCTTTCAATCGCCTTACCGAGCCGTGCCTTTATCTCCTCATTTCCAAGGAGCCGTGTAAAATAGTTTTTCATAATCGAAGCTCCTTTCAGAGTTTAGAGATGCTTTAGCTTTATGCCCAAAGGCATACGGAAAGCTGTCACGTAAAAAAATTGACTTT
The DNA here is from genome assembly GCA_017472305.1 of Clostridia bacterium. Taxonomy (GTDB): domain Bacteria; phylum Bacillota; class Clostridia; order Oscillospirales; family CAG-272; genus UBA1740. The sequence continues at coordinate 17,473 of JAFUQP010000022.1, forward strand.
CGACCTTAATAAATATATTCCCACAATATATTTTATCATTATTTTAAAGAAAAGTCAAGACGCATAAGCTGAATAGCCGAAATATCATAACACAGTTTTCTCTTTTCTTGAAAATGCTGCATTTAACGGTGTAATTCACCAAAGCAAAAAAAGAGGATACCCCGAAAACGGAGTATCCTCTGAAAGCTATCAACCGATTACTTTGCGAACTTCTGTCTTGCAACGTAAGAGGTGTGAAGAGTGTGGTGAGCCTTGTGGCAGCCGTAACCGCCCTTGAAGTAATTCTCGTAAACTTCCTTGATAATGGGGTTGTTGTGAGACTTACGAAGCTCCATCTTCTGGTCCTGTGCATAGAGAGCCTGCGCTCTGACAGCCTTGAGGTCAACGGTGTCACGAACGTACTGAGGCTGAATAGGCTGACCGCCGCCGTTTACACAACCGCCGGGGCATCCCATAATCTCAACGAAGGTCCAATCTGCCTCGCCCTTTGCAATCTTGTCCATAACAAGCTTAGCGTTAGCAGCGCCCGAAGCAACGGCAACCTTGATTTCCATACCTGCAATGTTGTAGGTAGCCTCCTTAAGACCGTCGGTTCCGCGAACCTCGTGGAATTCAATCTCCTTGTTGTCCTTGCCGGTGAGAACGTCGTTAGCAGTTCTGAGAGCTGCCTCCATAACACCGCCGGTAGCGCCGAAGATAACTGCTGCGCCGGTATCAACACCGAGAGCGGTGTCAAACTCCTCGTCGGGAAGAGCAGTGAACTTAATACCTGCGCGACCAATCATCTTTGCAAGCTCACGGGTGGTGAGAGCAACGTCAACGTCAGCAATGCCGTTTCCTGCGGCCGACATATCATCTCTGCCTACCTCGAACTTCTTTGCGGTACAGGGCATAATAGATACTACGAAGATATCCTCGGGCTTGTAACCCATCTTATCAGCCCAGTAGGTCTTGATAAGCGCGCCGCCCATCTGCTGGGGAGACTTGCAGGAGGAGAGGTGGTTAATCATATCGGGGTAGTAGAGCTCGCAGAACTTAACCCAACCGGGCGAGCAGGAGGTAATCATAGGAAGAGTACCGCCGTTCTTTACACGCTCAAGAAGCTCGGTAGCCTCCTCAACGATAGTAAAGTCAGCCGCAGTGTTGGTGTCAAATACCTTCTCGAAGCCAAGACGGCGAAGAGCTGCAACCATCTTGCCCTCAACGTTAGTTCCGATAGGCATATCGAAGCACTCGCCGAGAGTTGCTCTGATAGAGGGAGCGGTCTGAACTACTACGTGCTTTGTGGGGTCAGCAAGAGCCGCCCAAACCTTGTCGGTGTCGTCCTTCTCAACGAGAGCCGCGGTAGGACATACAACGGTACACTGACCGCAGGAGATACAGGGCGTGTCGTTAAGGGTAAGGTCGAAGGGCTGACCGATGCAGGTATCAATACCGCGGTTGTTCGCGCCGATTACCGAAACGAACTGCTCGTTACATACAGCAACGCATCTGCGGCAAAGAATACACTTGTTGTTATCTCTTACGAGGTGAGGAGTAGAGTAGTCAAGCTCGTATACGGGCTTGAAGCCTTCGAACGCCTTCGAGTCAACGCCGTACTCAAGGCAGAGCTTCTGAAGCTCGCAGTTGGTAGAGCGCGAGCAGGACAGACAGTTCTTGTCGTGAGTGGAGAGAATAAGCTCGAGGGTGGTCTTACGTGCTGCTCTTACCTTTGCGGTGTTGGTCTGTATAGCCATGCCCTCGGTAACGGGGTATACGCAAGCGGTAACAAGACCGCGAGCGCCGGTAGCCTCAACAACGCAGATACGGCAAGCGCCTATCTCGTTCTTTTCCTTCATATAGCAGAGAGTGGGGATTTCCACACCTGCAGCGCGGGCTGCCTCAAGAATGGTCGAGCCCTTGGGTACGCTTACAGCAATACCGTTTACGGTTACGTTTAACATTTCCATTTTAGCGTACTCCTTTCATTACTTCTTTGAAATTGCGCCGAACTTACAGCCTGCGATACAAGCACCGCACTTGATACACTTAGCGGTATCGATAGTGTAGGAGGGAAGCTTGTGACCGGGAGCTACGTAGTCGGTCTTGGTGATAGCATCAACAGGGCAGTTCTTTGCACACTTGCCGCAGCCGATACACTTGTCCTGGTCGATGACGAAGGAGAGAAGGCTCTTACATACGCCGGCAGGACACTTCTTATCAACAACGTGAGCGATGTACTCGTCACGGAAGAACTTAAGAGTAGCAAGAACGGGGTTGGGAGCAGTCTGACCGAGACCGCAGAGCGAGTTTGCCTTTATGTAGTTGCAAAGCTCCTCAAGTCTGTCAATATCCTCAAGAGTGCCCTTGCCCTCTGTAATCTTATCGAGTATCTCGAGAAGTCTCTTTGTACCTACGCGGCAGGGAGTGCACTTACCGCAGGACTCGTCAACGGTGAACTCGAGGAAGAACTTAGCCATATCAACCATACAGTTGTCCTCGTCCATAACGATAAGACCGCCCGAGCCCATCATACAGCCGAGAGCAACGAGGTTATCGTAGTCGACCTCGGTATTGATGAGGCTTGCAGGGATACATCCGCCGGAAGGACCGCCGGTCTGTGCTGCCTTGAACTTCTTGCCGCCGGGGATACCGCCGCCTATCTCGTTGATGATGGTGTCAAGAGTAACACCCATAGGAATCTCAACAAGACCGGTGTGGTTAATCTTTCCGCCGAGAGCGAATACCTTAGTACCCTTGGACTTTTCGGTACCCATAGCGGAGAACCATTCAGCGCCGTTAAGGATAATCTGAGGAATGTTAGCGAAGGTCTCAACGTTGTTCTCAACGGTGGGCTTGCCAAACAGACCCTTTACAGCAGGGTACGGAGGACGGGGACGGGGCTCACCGCGGTTACCCTCGATAGAGGTCATAAGCGCAGTTTCCTCACCGCAAACGAATGCGCCTGCGCCGAGCTTGATTTCAAGGTCGAAATCGAAGCCTGAATCGAAAATGTTCTTGCCGAGAAGTCCGTATTCTTTAGCTTGGTC
>JAFUQP010000023.1 GCA_017472305.1 Clostridia bacterium
AGCATCGCACAAAGCGAATCCGAGAACATAAGCGCAAACGTGAAATTCGGCAAGGCACAGAGTGCGAGAGAAGGCAACGTGGCATTCCACTACAAGAATTTCCTCGGCTACCGCAAGGGAGAGGACGGCAAACCCGAAATCGTCCCCGAAGAAGCTGAAACGGTACGCTTTATATACGAGAGCTTTCTCGCAGGCGACAGCATCGGCGGTATCAAGGCGAAGCTCGAAGAAAAAGGAATCCTCTCGCCAAGCGGAAAGCCCACATGGAATCACTCCACGATAGTATCCATACTGACCAACGAAAAGTACACAGGCGATGCGATAATCAATAAAACCTTTATAGAAGATTGCATCTCCAAGAAGGTCAAGGTAAACAACGGCGAACGGCAGAAATTCTACGTAGAAAACAATCACCCTGCCATTATTGATAGGATGACGTTCGCAAGGGTGCAAGAGGAACTCGCAAGGCGAAACGGAAAGCTCAAGGTCAAGCAGGTCGGAACAAAGACCGAGCAAGGCAAATACTCAAGCAAATTCGCATTAACCGAACTGCTCGTCTGCGGAGAGTGCAAAACCCCATACCGAAGATGCACGTGGACGGTCAAAGGTAAGAAGAAAATCGTGTGGCGATGCATCAGCCGACTCGACTATGGCAAGAAATATTGCCACGAATCACCTACGGTAGAAGAAAGCGTACTCCAAGAAGCCATTATGAATGCGATTATGAGAACGGCAAACGAGAACGCAGAACTGCTCAAGACCTTAAAACTCCACATCGGAATGGGCTTGGATATGGGAGAGAGCGAGGATGAAAGCCTCGACCTCCAAATCAAGATAGCCGAGATCGATGCAGAATTTAAGGCGATGCTGAATGCGGTGTCAAGCGATACAGTAGACACCTTTGACGAGCAAAGAGCCAAGGAACTTATGGATGAAAAAAGCAAGCTCCAACAAATGCTTGCAGGGATGGCCGAGCGAAAGCAAAAGCGTGAGAATACGAAATCCCGACTTGATGAGATTTTCACGATACTCGACGGCTTAAGAAATCGCCCGATGGAATACGATGACCGACTCGTCCGTCAGATACTCGAATGCGTGGTGGTTGAGAACAAAGAACGCATTAAGGTGGTATTCATCGGCGGTTTGGAAATCACGGAAACTTTAATAAACAATATATAACAGGAGGAAAACACTATGCCAAAAAAGAACACACCCACAACCAACGCCCCCAAGCAGGCAGCACCCAAGAAAACCAAGCTCCCGTCCATCGACGTGCGAATCGACAGACTCATTGATTACGAGAACGCCAAGACGAAAGCCGTCGCAAGCGCGAACATCGCCGGATGCTTTGCGGTACATGGAATCCGAGTGGTTGACTCGGAAAAAGGGCTTTTTGTAGCAATGCCTGCGACCACGTACCAAAAGGATGGCAAGACCGAATATAGCGAGAACTTCCATCCGATCACTACCGAAGCGAGAGAGGAACTCAACAAAAAAGTCCTCGCAGCTTACGAGCAAAAGCTGAACGAGGAACAGAGTCAGGAACAGGACGAAACGGAAACGCTTTCCGAGGATGAATCGCAAGCCCCCGTCACGCAAACGATGTGAGAACGCGCGTCAGTTTAACTCCAAACAAAAAGAAGCGAAAATATCTTTTTTGTCCGCCCTTCACAAAAATCGACAAGTTTCGCGTGAGCTTGTCGATTTTTACTTCTTCACTATTACCTCTTCACTTTTCACTCTTCTCTTACGAAACTTGTCGATTAGGTAATAGGTAAAAGTGAATAGTGAAAAGGTGCTAAGGAAACTTTTCTCCTTCCGTCGAAAAGCATTAAATTAAATTTGGGTTCAAATTCATCGATTAAAAAGGTAAAATATCTTTTTTATCGCCCTTTCACAAATAAAAAAAGAGGCGAGTGCCTCTTTTTTTATTTGGCGAGCCTCGGAATGAACCCGACCGCGCAAATGCTGAGGGGGTGACCGATTGCGGTCGCCCCCCCGGGTTATTTATTCAAATTCTATCGTGCCGACAGGCTTAGGAGTGATATCCATAAATACTCTGTTGATGCCCTCGACCTCGCTTGTGATTCGGTCGCAGAGCCTATGGAGCAACGGATACGGAATTTCTTCAACGGTTGCAGTCATAGCATCCGTAGTATTTACCGCGCGAATGATAGCTGTCCAGCCCTCGTATCGCTTTCCGTCCTTGACACCGACACTCTTGAACTCGGGAACGGCAATGAAATACTGCCATACCTTGCCCGCAAGACCGCTTTTGTCAAACTCATCTCTGAGAATCGCATCAGCTTCGCGAAGCGCGTGGAGTCTGTCACGTGTAATCGCGCCAAGGCAGCGAACACCAAGCCCGGGGCCCGGGAACGGCTGACGGTAGACCATACCGTGAGGAAGTCCGAGCGCTTCGCCTACAACGCGAACCTCGTCCTTGAAGAGCAGCTTGACGGGCTCTACAAGCTCAAACTGCATATTTTCAGGAAGGCCGCCTACGTTGTGATGAGCCTTGACACCGTCGCTCTCCAGAATATCGGGATAGATTGTGCCCTGCGCGAGGAACTTAATTCCCTCAAGCTTGGATGCCTCCTCGTCGAACACCTTGATAAACTCACCGCCGATAATCCTGCGCTTTTTCTCGGGCTCGCTGACGCCTGCGAGAAGATTGAGAAAACGGTCGGTAGCATCTACGTAAATAAGGTTAGCATCAAGCTCCTTACCGAACACCTCCAAAACCTGCTCAGACTCGCCCTTACGCATAAGTCCGTGATTGACGTGAACGCAGGTGAGCTGCTTGCCGATTGCCTTGATGAGAAGTGCGGCAACAACCGACGAATCTACGCCACCAGAAAGCGCGAGAAGCACCTTTTTGTCGCCGACCTGCGCACGGATTTTTTCGACCTGCTCTTCTATAAACGCTTCCGCAAGCGCTTTGGTTGTGATACGCTCCATGTTTTCGGGGCGAACGTTTTCTGACATATATTATTCCTCCGTATTATTCCTTGCCTGTCCAACAATAGGTGCAGACCTTCTCCTTATTGATTCCTATAGATTCAAGCAATCCGTCAAGCGACTGATAGCCCAAGGAATCGAAGCCAAATTCCTCACAGATGCGCTTAAGAAGGCATTTACCTCTTTTTGTGCTTGCATCCGCGTATTCCTGAATATGCTTATCCCCCTCGTCACCCTCAAGCTCGTCTATTACCTTACGTGCGAGAAGCTCCTTATCGGAGTTGCTGCGAGAAAAGCTAAGATATTTACAGCCGTACATAATCGGCGGACAAGCCGAGCGCATATGCACCTCTTTAGCACCTGCGCCATAGAGAAAATCCACTGTTTCTCTGAGCTGCGTGCCTCGTACTATGGAATCGTCAACAAACAGAAGACGCTTGTCCTCGATTAGCTCCGGAACGGGTATCTGCTTCATTTTGGCTACCTGGTTTCTGACACTCTGATTGGCAGGCATAAATGAGCGCGGCCAAGTGGGAGTATATTTGACAAAGGGACGGGCGTATTCATATCCGCTTTGCCTTGCATAGCCCATAGCGTGCGGCACACCCGAATCCGGAACACCTGCCACGAAGTCAACCTCGGGAAGCTCTCCTCTTGCCATTTCGTCACGCGCCATAATCTTTCCGTTGGTTACTCGCATAACCTCTACGTTTTTCCCCTCGTAGCGAGAATTGGGATAACCGTAATATGACCAAAGAAAGGCGCATATCTTCATTTTCTCACCCGCGGGAGAGAGAATTTCCATCTTATCGGGAGTGAGCTTTACAATTTCACGCGGGCCAAGCTCATAGGAGTCCTCGTAGCCCAGCTTGGTATAAGCAAAGGACTCAAAGGACACACAGTATCCCTCCTCGTTCTTACCGATCAGAACCGGCAGACGGCCGTATTTGTCTCTTGCGGCAATTACCTCGCCGTCAGAGGTCAGAATCAGCAGAGTCATAGAGCCGTCAATCTCATCCTGCGCGTGAAGAATACCCGACACAAGGTCGTCTGCCTGGTTGATAAGCCCTGCCACAAGCTCGGTGGTGTTTACCTTGCCCGAGCTCATTGCCATAAACTGATGACCGTGATCCGAATAATATTTTTCAACAAGCTCCTCGGCATTATTGATACAGCCCACTGTGGTGATGCCGTAAATACCGAGATGGGAACGAACGAGAAGCGGTTGTGGATCACTGTCGCTTATACAGCCGATACCGCTGCATCCTCGAAAGTCAACGAGGTCCTTCTCAAACTTGGTACGGAACGGTGTGTTGCCTATAGAGTGTATCTGACGCTGAAAACCCTCTTTAGCATCATAAATAATCATTCCGCCGCTTTTTGTGCCAAGATGAGAGTGATAGTCGACTCCAAAGAAAATATCCATAACGCAATCTCTTTTAGAGACTGCTCCGAAAAACCCTCCCATTAAGCGAAGAAGAGCTTGTTGAGCGTCATAGGATCAACGTATTTTCCGTCCTTGTAAACACGCATATTTCCTGACGCAATCTCATCGATAAGCATCACGTTGCCGTCGGCATCGTATCCGAACTCAAACTTAATATCATAAAGCTCGAGTCCCTTTTCCCTCAGGTCATCGGCAACAATCTTGGTAATTGCCTGTGTCTGAGCCTTAAGAGAATCGTACTGCTCAGCGGTCATAACTCCGAGGTCAACAAGTCCGTCCTTGGTTACAAGGGGGTCGCCCTTCGCATCGTTCTTGAAGGTGGTTTCCACGTAAGCGGGAAGGTCCTGTCCCTCGGTGCAGTAATCGGAATAACGGCGGTAGAAGGAGCCTACAGCCTTATAGCGGCATATAACCTCAAGTCCCTTACCAAATACCTTTGCCGCGAGAACCTCCATTGTGGTATCCTCGAGATTTGCCTTGACGTAGTGAGTTCTGATGCCTGCTGCGTTTATCTTCTCAAAGAAATAGACGGACATACGAAGATTGACGTCGCCGACACCCTCGATGGTAAGTCCTACCGAGTTCTCGCCCGGATCAAACACACCGTCCTTACCGGTGCAATCGTCCTTAAAGAGCAAGAGGCAGTTGCCGTTTGGCAATTCATAAACATTCTTGGTTTTTCCTGTGTAAAGCAATTTCTTTTCCATAGCGGAAATCTCCTTTATTATGTTTCTTATTTTAGGTTAAATTACTCGTTGGTATAATTATCAAAGTAACCTTGGATATAAACGATCGGCGTACCCTTATCTCCCGAGCCGGAGGTCAAATCGCAGAGAGAGCCGATAAGGTCGGTCAGGCGTCGGGGCGTCGTTCCCTGCGAAAGCATATTGTCAACAAGTGATGAGCCGTCCTTTTGCTTAATCCTTGCCTTGATTGCTTCCTGCAGCGCCTTTCCGGAAAGTCCCGAAAAATCGTTGTCTGCCAGATATTTCAGCTTCAGCTCATTCGGTGTACCCTCTAGGCCCGGCGTATATGCAGGCGAAACAACGGGGTCCGCAAGCTCCCATATCTTACCTACCGGATCCTTGAAGGCTCCGTCACCGTATACCATAACCTCAACGTGCTTGCCCGTCGCCTCAAGGAGCTTTTCCTGAATGTCCTCAACAAGCTTTTGACATTCCTCCCTGGGAAAGAGCTTTACGGTATCCTCTGTTGCCTTGTTTGAGCCGAGCAGGCCGTAGCGAGCATTCCAGCCGCTTCCGTCAACAGACTCGGTCATAATCTCGTCAAGTCCGAACACTTTCTCGGCACCCGAGCTTTTGAGCAAGCGCTTTGAACGGGCACGGCTGTGTATATCACAGCAAAGAACGTTCCCCGTATAGCTCAGAATCGCTCTGCAATCGTTTGCAAAAATAACCTCAGCCTCGGCTCCCGACTCGCGGATTAAATCAGAATAATATTCAACGTAATCGACCCCTGTAAAGGTATGTTTGGGACTTCCGAACAGCTCGCGCCACTGCGCCTCAGTGAGCACGTCGGTATAAGGGTTAATTCCTTTTTCATCAAGCGAATCAATATCAACAAGATGATTGCCTACTTCGTCCGACGGATAGCTAAGCATAAGCACCACCTTTTTGCAGCCCTTGGCAATACCGCGTAAGCAGATTGCAAAGCGGTTGCGGCTGAGAATCGGGAAGATAACGCCGACCGTTCCTCCTCCGAGCTTATTTTGCACATCCTTCGCAATGTTATCAACGCTTGCGTAGTTTCCCTGCGCTCGCGCGACAATCGCTTCGGTCATACAGACCACGTCCCTATCTCTGGGAGCAAGGCCCTCTGCTTTCATTGCATTAAGCACCGACTCCGTTACGATTTGTGAAAGGTCATCTCCCTGACGAATGATCGGCGCGCGAAGTCCGACCGACATCGTTCCATATACTCTGCCCATACTTTTTCCCTTCGATAATATAAAAATTCACATTTGCTATTGACTTCTTTTAGCAATACTATTATAATACAGATGTAACCATAAGTAAAGCAGATAATTCTTACAACAGTTATAAGGAGAGCTTATATGAAAACCAAGCTTGATTATTACCGTGTGTTTTACGAGACTGCACGGTTCCGTTCCTTTTCCACTGCGGCACAGCATTTATATATCTCCCAATCGGCAATTTCTCAGTGCATTCAGCAGCTGGAGAGCGATCTTAAGGTTCAGCTCTTTGTAAGAACAAAGCGGGGAATATCACTGACAAACGAAGGAAGAATTCTTTATTCGAAGGTGGAGAACGCCATTACCTCGATTGAGCAGGGTGAGCGACAGCTTGAAAGACTCCGTCACCTTGAAGCAGGAGAGCTAAGAATTGCAGCAGGCGATACTATAACAACCCATTTTCTCCTGAGATATCTCGAGGAATTTCACTCTACCTATCCCGACGTAAGAATAGAAATGGCGAACTCATATTCGTCGCAAATGCTTGCGCTTGTAAAAGAGGGCAAGGCGGACCTTGCGTTTGTAAATATGCCGATGGAAGATGAGGAGCTTGTTTTTGAGCCTTGCTTCGAAATAAACGACGTGTTTGTTTGCAGTCCGGAATTTGAAGCCAAGAAATCTTATGAGTGGCAGGAAATAGCGGAGCTGCCGTTGATTCTTATCGAAAAAAATGCGTCCTCACGTCATTTTCTCGAAAAGCACTTCTCTGAAAAAAGCATCACTCTGAACCCGCAAATCGAAGTAGCAGTACACGATCTTCTTATTCGTTTTGCTTCAATTAACCTCGGTATCTCATGCATTATCGAGCAATTTTCAAAAGAAGAGCTGGACAGGGGTATTATCAAAAAAATACACATTGACCCACCTCTCCCAAAAAGGAGCATTGGTTGCGCGTATTTGAAGAGTGCGCCGCTTTCTTATGCGGCAAAGGCCTTTTGTGAGCTAATAATGAATACGCACCTGCCTCTTTCCGAGCTCATCTGATTTTTTGAGGGCTGACGGTTACTTTCCGTCAGCCCTCACTCTTATTTCAGCCTTCCAAGCTTTGATGTGTTTGCAATAACAATCAGCGTAGCCTGTGCATCAAGAACCTGCTCGGGATTGATATTGGCGTTTACCCGATCGCCTTGCTTGATAGCTACGATATTGAAGCCGTATTTTTTACGGAGATTCAGCTCGATAAGATTTTTACCGCACCACTCGTCTTTGACGTCGATTTCAACAATGGACACGTCACGCGACAGAGAAATCATATCAATAAAGCCTGAGCTGAGTAAATTCCTGGCAAGGCGTATACCCGATTCGTTTTCGGGAAATACCACCTGATCCGCACCCACGCGAAGTAGTATTTTCTGATGCATTTCGTTAGCGCACTTCGCGATTACCGTCTTAACGCCCGCCTCCTTACAAAGCGTGACCGCCATCACGCTCGCTTCAAGATTACTCGCCATACAAACGATAACGGTATCAATACTGCCTATTCCAAGACGGGAGATAACCTCCGCGTCGGTAACGTCAGCACACTTGCACACAGGCAGGTATGCGGCAGCATCGTTGACTATTTTTTCCTCGGCATCTACGGCAATAACCTCTTTACCGTTCTCTACAAGCTCGCGCGCCACTGCCGTGCCGTATCTTCCCAGTCCAAAAACTGCGTATGTTTTATTTGCCTTCATTGTTTCTCTCCTTATCCTATACTAATATCTTCGGTCGGCTCGGAAATTACGTTCTGGCTTTCATTTTTTCTGCCAAGCGCCACCGCAAGCGATATAGGGCCGACTCTGCCAAAATACATTGTTATTATGATAATCAGCTTTCCAAAAGTGTTAAGAGTTGCCGTTAAGTTTCTCGAAAGACCGACGGTTGCGGCTGCACTGACCGCTTCATAGAACGCATCAATCGCGGACGCGTTGCTCGTTGCCATCAACAGTACCGTTGATAAGGAGCATATTGTAAGAAACGTTACCGCTACCGCAACAGCCTTTCTCACCGATTCCTCGGAAATACGGCGCCCGAACAGCGAGGCACTGTTCTTATTTCTGACTGTAGCGAACGCCGAGCAAAGAAGGACGGCAACTGTCACGGTTTTCATACCGCCGGCCGTTCCGACAGGTGAGCCGCCTATCAGCATAAGAATAATAGAAACGGCGGCAGAGGCGTTTGTCAAATTCTCCTGGGGAACAGTAGCAAAGCCCGCGGTTCGCGCAGTAACCGATTGGAAGAAGGACACCTGAATTTTATCAAAGAGTGACATTTCTCCGATTGTCAATGGGTTTGCGTATTCAAAGGAAAAGATAAGAATCGCGCCGACAAGAATGAGAGCCGCGGTAAAGGTAATCGCTATCTTTGAATGTAAAGTCAGATGCCTGAATATCCTGCGGTTATTTTTCGAACGGCTCCGAACGACGCGAATCACGTCCCACCATACAATATAACCGATGCCGCCGAGAATAATGAGCGCCGAGGTGACGGCATTTATCAAGGGGTGGGTTGCATAGCTGCAAAGGCTGTTCTCAGCTATTATGTCAATGCCTGCGTTGCAAAACGCGGAAACCGAATTGAATACCGATATCCAAATTCCCCTTGCACCGAACTCCGGAACGAACACCGTCATATAAAGAGCAGCGCCTATTCCCTCGATAATAAGCGTACCGAGCAGTACGTCCTTAACGAATTTCGAAAGTCCCGACATCGTGTTGAGATTGAAAGCATCCTGAACTAGCATTCGGTCTCCGATGCCCATTTTCTTATTCAACAGGAGCATCATTCCCGACATAACGGTGATTATGCCAAGTCCGCCGATTTGTATTAAAACCAAAATGACAGCCTGCCCGAATACACTCCACGCAGACACCGTGGGAAGAGTGACAAGCCCTGTAACGCAGGTAGAGGTGGTTGCGGTAAACAGCGCGTCGAGATAAGGAACGGCGTCCCCTGTTGCAGAGCTGATAGGCAATGATAAAAGTCCGCTTCCAACAAGAATTGTCACAAGGAAGCTTAGCAATATTATCTGCGTAGACGAGAGTGTGTATTTCTTTTTTCTGACCATATTCTATCCTCAAAAAAGCATAAAGGAACCAACGTCCTCTGCAGTCAGCTGGTTCCTTATATAAGTATTAGTTTTAATTATTATACCACATCTAACACTTTATGTCAACATTAAATTTAATACACAAAGCCCGCATCTGTCGGCTTTCCGTCAAAGGCTATCTTCTGTAGCCGGGCAGGTCAACAAGCGAGAGGACGTCAACCGGCAGCCCCGAGGCTATCGACTTGTTTGCCGCGATGCCTGTGAGAATACTCATTGCGCCGTCGATGTGAGATGCAGCGCGGTGGAAAGGGTCGTACTCGGGAACACCGAACATATCGTTAAGAAGAACCGCGTCGCCGCCGCCGTGCGCGCCTGTTCCCTCAGGAATTTCAACCTCGTAGGGGTCGCCGTGCATCGGGAATACGGTAATCTTCTTACTGTTGACAACTCCCTCATTCTTAGATGCTCCGCTGCCGTTGATGTAAACAGCCTCGACAACCTCCATCTCAATTCTTCCCTTAGTTCCGGTTACGAATACGCGGAAGCCCTCGTAGGGAGAATATGCGTTGAGCGAGTAGGAGAGCTGCGCTCCGTTCTTGTACTGAACGAGCACGTTCATAGTGTCCTCAATCGAGATATTGTCGCCGAAAACGCTCTGGTCGCGGATATATCCGTCGTCCTTCTCTGCGTTGAGGTAAAGGCGCTCAAGATTTTCGTTGCCCTTCATAGTCAGAGCGAAGGGGTCACCGTCCGCAAGATGCTCCTGACCGTTAACACGGGAATAGAACTTGGTAACTCCGCGCTCCTCTGCGTTCTCTCTGCCGTAGAACTTGAGGTCACCGAGCGCGAAAACTCTCGTCGGATAGGTGCCGAGCCAGAAGTTCACGAGGTCGAAGTGGTGAGTGGACTTGTGAACGAGAAGTCCGCCCGAGTTTCTCTTATCTCTGTGCCAGCGGCGGAAGTAATCGGCGCCGTGCGAGGTATTGAGAATCCACTCGAAATGCACCTGGGTAACCTTACCTACGGTGTCATTCATAATAAGCTCGCGAAGCTTTGTGTTGTGGGGTGCGTAGCGGTAGTTGAAGGTCACGCGAAGGCTCTTGCCGGTTCTCTCAGTTGCGTCGAGAATTTCCTGGCACTTTGCAGCGTCCATTGTCATAGGCTTCTCGGAGATGACGTCGCAGCCAAGCTCCATAGCCTTGATTATGTACTTGTGGTGTGTGCGGTCTATGCTCGTAACGATAACGTAGTCGGGCTTGGTTTCAAGTATCATCTTCTCGAACTCGTCAGCTCCGTAGAGAGGAAGCGGCTTGTAGCCGTACTCCTTAACGAGCACCTCGTTTGCATACTCAAGACGGGTGCGGTTTATGTCGCAGAGTCCGACAAGCTCCGAGGTTTCCTTGTAGGTGTCGGCAATTGCGTTATAAAACATTCTTGCGCGGCTGCCAAGTCCTACCTGTACGTATCTTTTCTTTTTCATTGCTTTTGTCCTTTCAAAAAAATATTTTCACTTATATTTTACATCATTTTTTCTGTATTTCCTTGACAGACTTGATATTTATGAAAATTTTTCTTCGAAATTTTGACTTCGGATAAATTACCAGCGCTCCTCTGCCTCTCGCTCCTCGCGAATAGCCCTTGCCTCGGTCACGTAGTCCTCGAGCATACTTACGTATCCGTCAGGTGCTTCGATGAGAATTTCCGCCTTCTCGGAATAGGAGCTGACTGTAAGTCTTACGGTCCTTTCGGGGATGAGAGTTGGAATATATACATATTTTTTGTGAGTATAGGGCGTTTTGTGTGCGCTTCTTTCTTTGCGTGATTCGGTCTTAATCTCGGTTACGTCGGACAGAGCTATGCGGCAGAGAGTTGACTGCCTTTTTCCAATTATCTGTCTTACAACGAACACCGGTGTCGAGTCGGAGTCGTGAGTAATATCGTAGTAATACACAGGGCCTAAATACTTGGTATAGATAAGCGTTGCCGCAGTGATTAGTCCTATCGCGAGAAGTCCGACAAGCCCCCTTTTCGGTAGCGAGAGATACGTCATAACGAGATAGAAGACAACCGATACGCCGGATAGCCCGAGAAGTGTCCAGAATGTAACCTTTGCTTTACAATTGGTAGGATTAAGCTTGAGCGACTGTTCTGTAATCATATCGGAGCCTCTCCCCTCTTAAGCTTGTATTCCTCGAATTTTGAGTAGCCCTCGTTGTTCTGATATATGAGAATTTTGTAGGGCTCACTCTCCTTTGTGCCCGAAACCTTAATTTCAAGGCGAAGCCACTCGAGATTATCTCCGTCGCTTTCGCTGCCGAAATCAATTCCGTCGAACACCAGCCTCATATAGCGGTACATAAGGAACGAGTCCGTACGCGCAACCGTTGCGGTCGAGTCTATTGGCTTCGCTGCGTCCTCGCTGTCCTCAGCTATCTCATCCGAGGCGCGGAGTCCTGCAAGTGAGAAGGAGTAAATTGCGGTGTCATCGGGCGAGGGAGTGTCGATACCGTGACGCACCGCGAGCTTATCCATAAGCGCAGTGTTATAGCGAACCGTCACCTGAAGCTGCCCTGCCTCTCTGATAACAACGAGATTTGAGCAGAAGAAGTTGCCCTCGTCGGGGTCGTCGTAGCCGTAATTTCGCCAGGTCTGGCTTTCAGCCCCGATATCGCCCTCCGTTGCATTATAATAAGCTGTGAGAGTATCGTTGAAATAAAGAGTTTTCATACTCTTTGGGTAATAATTGAAGGTGAAAACACGGAAAAGAAGCGCCGCCGCAACAAAAAAGCAGAGGAAAATTGCGACAAGCTTTATAATCTTAAGCGTTTTATTTTGCGTAGGGGCTTCGTCTATCTCGTTGTAGTCACCGTAGCGTTCATAGTCACTCATATATTGCCTTCTTCTAATTAGTAATTACTTTAATTTCTTCCGTCACGCAGAGCGCGAGGAAGATTATCTACATTATATATTAAAAGAAGCAAAAAGTCAACAAGCGAGCCAAATTATTAAAGCATTATTAAAAAATAAGCGGGCTTTTGCTTGTGGCAGAAATACAGCCCGCCGTTTTCGCAAAAGCCCGCTTTAATCAGAAGTAGTTATCGTTACCGAGGTAAAGGTCGCGCTTTTCCTCCTCGGTGAGCGAATCAATATCCATACCCTTCTTCATAGCCGTCCACGCGCGGTTGGGTACGGGGGGATTGAAGGCGGGAAGGTCGATACCGGGGGTGTTTATTCCCGAGGTCGCACCCGGAGCATCCTTGCGGTAGCCCTTCACGGGAATTCTCTCGGTGTCCTTCAAGGTTTTTGTGGAATTTATCTGGTCCTTCATTTTCTTTTTCCTTTCTCGAACGGTGCTCTTGAGGCAAGTCGGTTTTTCAAGCCGATAAATAATACTCAACACACCGTCCTTTGAGCTTATTATTTGCAGAGAAAGAAAAAATATTATTAAAACTTGAATTTATTGTTTCCGTGTGATAGAATATAGGCAACAGAATTATTCGGAGGCGAAATGCTTTACAGGAATTTAAGCGGATATTTCAGGGAAAAATACGGAAAACGGCTTTCAAAAATCTGTATCGACGGCGGCTTCTCATGCCCTAACAGGGACGGAACAGTCGGAGTTGGCGGCTGCATTTATTGCGGTGAGCGCGGTGCGGGAGAGCATATTACGGGCGGAGATATTACCTCGCAGGTGCAGCGCGCGCTTGACGCGGCAAAGGAAGGCGAGGAATTTGTCGCTTATTTTCAGAATTTCACGAACACCTATGCCGAGCTGTCGGTGCTGCGCGAAAGATACGACGCAGCGCTCATTGACGAAAGAATACGGGTGATTGCAATAGGCACTCGCCCCGACTGTATCAGCCCCGAGGTATGCGAGCTGATTGCAAGCTACAGTGACAGGGTGGACGTGTGGGTTGAGCTTGGGCTTCAGACGGCAAACGACAGAACGGCAGAGATAATTAACCGAGGCTACAAAACCGAGGTCTTTGACAAGGCAGTGAAGCTCCTTTCGGAATATTCGATTCCCGTGGTAGTACATCTTATCGTCGGGCTTCCCACAGAGGGCAGAGAGGAAATCGAAGAAACCGCGAGGCATCTTTCTGCAATGCCGATATGGGGAATCAAAATCCACTCTATCTACGTATCGCGCGGAACGCGCCTTGCAGAAATGTATGCATCACGCGAATACGAGCCGCCAACAGAAGACGAGTATTTGCAAAGTGTTATTTACATATTAACGCATATTTCGCCAAAAACGGTAGTGCACCGTCTGACAGGTGACTGCCCCGAGGGGCAGTTGATTGCCCCCGAGTGGAACAGAAACAAGCACGCGTTAATCGAGAAAATAAACGAAGAAATGAAGTCCCGCGGCCTTCGTCAGGGCTGCCTCTACAACCTGGACTGATATCCCAAGGATTTTTAAACCTATAACGAAAGAAGCCTCGGCATTTCTGCCGAGGCTGTTTTATGTGGAAAAGCAACCAAGGGATTGCGGGAGCGCAAATCAGCCCTTGAAGTACTTGACCATAGACTTGAACATCTTGATATCGTAGTCGCCGAGGACGTTCTTGTAGAGGTCCTTGCCGATACGCTCGGAGTGACCCATCTTACCGAAGACTCTGCCGTCGGGAGAGGTGATACCCTCTATCGCGAGAGTCGAGCCGTTGGGGTTGTAGTCGATATCGTAGGTTGCGTTGCCGTCGAGGTCTACGTACTGAGTTGCTATCTGACCGTTCTTGATAAGCCTTTCAACCGTTTTATCGTTTGCAAGGAACTTACCTTCACCGTGGGAGATCGGCACGTTGTAAACGTCACCTACCTCGGTAAGAGCAAGCCAGGGGGACTTGTTAGATGCTATGCGCGTTCTTACAATCTTAGACTGGTGGCGCGCGATATTGTTGAAGGTGAGCGTCGGGCAGGACTCGTCGGTGTCTACAATCTTACCGAAGGGAACGAGTCCGAGCTTAACGAGCGCCTGGAATCCGTTACAGATACCGCACATAAGTCCGTCGCGATTATCAAGAAGGTCGGTTACAGCCGCCTTAACTGCCTCGCCGCGGAAGAATGCGGTAATAAACTTACCCGAGCCGTCGGGCTCGTCGCCGCCGGAGAATCCGCCGGGAATAAAGATTGCCTGGGACTCCTTGATTTTCTCTGCGAAGGTCGCAGCGCTTCTCTTAACGCCCTCACCCGTGAGGTTGTTAATTACGAATATCTCGGGCACAGCGCCTGCATCTGCGACTGCCTTTGCAGAGTCGTACTCGCAGTTTGTGCCGGGGAATACGGGAATAAGAACGCGAGGCTTAGCTACGGCTATGGCAGGGGCTGTGCGCTTTCTTGCCTTGTAGCTTACGGTTTCGGGAGTTTCCTTCGGGCTCTCAATATTGCAGGGATAAATCTTCTCGAGCTTATCCTCGTATGCCGCTACAATCTCCGCGCCCGAAATCTTCTTCTGAGCAAAGGTGAAGCTTACCTCGTCGGTTACGTAGCCGAGAAGCTCTCCAACTCTCTCGTCGCCCGAAAGCTCAAGCACGAAGGAGCCGTATCTGTAGGAGAAGATATCCGAAAGCGTTACCGCCTCGTCGAAGCTGAAGCCATAGTTGTTACCGAGCGACATCTTAAGGATTGCCTCTGCTATACCGCCTATTGTCGGGGTGTAAGCCGAGAGAACCTTGCCCTCTCTCATAAGAGCGGTTACCTTATTGAATACCGCAACGAGGCTTTCTGTCACGGGCAGACCGTTCTTATCATAATCGGGGGAGATTACGACAACGCGGCTTCCGGGCTTCTTGAACTCGGGGGAAACCGCATACTCTGCCTTGTCGGTGGTTACCGCGAAGGAAATGAGCGTGGGGGGAACGTCAAGCTGCTCGAAGGAGCCGCTCATAGAGTCCTTACCGCCGATAGCGGCAATGCCAAGCTCCATCTGTGCCTTATATGCGCCGAGAAGTGCAGCAAGAGGCTTGCCCCATCTCTTGGGGTTCTTGCCGGGCTTCTCAAAGTATTCCTGGAAGGTGAGGTATACGTCCTCGAAGGATGCGCCGGTAGCCACAAGCTTTGCCGCAGACTCAACTACTGCAAGATATGCTCCGTGGTAGGGGGACATTGAGGAGAGGTCGGGGTTATAGCCCCAGGACATATAAGATGCAAGGTCGGTGTGTCCCTTCTCTACCGAAACCTTCTGTACCATTGCCTGAATGGGTGTGCGCTGCGCCTTACCGCCAAAGGGCATAAGAACTGTGCCTGCGCCTATCGTGGAGTCGAAGCGCTCGGAAAGTCCGCGCTTTGAGCAGACGTTGAGGTCGGATGCAAGTGCCTTCATTCCTTCCTCGAAGCTCTCGGGGATAGCCTTCTTGTAGTCAAGAATTTTGGGTGCTTCTATGGTAATATGCTTCTCTGCTCCGTTGGAGTTTAAGAACTCGCGGCTGATGTCAACTATGGTCTTGCCGTTCCAGGTCATAGTGAGGCGCGCATCCTCCTTGACGATTGCAACGACCGTAGCCTCGAGGTTCTCGCTCTCTGCAAGCGCGAGGAACTTATCCTTGTTCTCTGCCTCGATAACGCAAGCCATACGCTCCTGCGACTCACTTATTGCAAGCTCGGTGCCGTCAAGTCCGTCGTACTTCTTCGGAACTGCGTTAAGGTCGATATCAAGTCCGTCGGCAAGCTCGCCGATAGCAACCGATACACCGCCCGCGCCGAAGTCGTTACAACGCTTTATCATAGCCGAAACGGTGGGATTTCTGAACAGACGCTGAATTTTTCTTTCCTCGGGCGCGTTACCCTTCTGTACCTCTGCGCCGCAGTTTTCAAGCGACTTGAGGTTATGGGACTTCGAGGAGCCGGTTGCGCCGCCGCAGCCGTCGCGGCCTGTTCTGCCGCCGAGAAGCACCACGAGGTCGCCGGGTGCGGGAACCTCACGTCTTACGTTCTTCTGGGGAGCTGCCGCGATAACCGCGCCAACCTCCATATGCTTTGCCGCGTAGCCGTCGTGATAAATCTCATCAACGATACCCGTTGCAAGACCTATCTGGTTACCGTACGAGGAATAGCCTGCCGCCGCGGTGGTTACTATCTTACGCTGCGGAAGCTTTCCCGCGAGGGTTTCGCCAATGGGCCTTGTGGGGTCGGCAGCACCCGTAAGACGCATTGCGCCGTATACGTAGGAGCGTCCCGAGAGGGGGTCACGGATTGCGCCGCCGATACAGGTAGCAGCTCCGCCGAAGGGCTCAATCTCGGTGGGATGGTTGTGCGTTTCGTTCTTGAAGAGAAGAAGCCAGGGCTCGGGGGTGCCGTCAACGTCAACGGTAATCTTGACTGTGCAGGCGTTAATCTCCTCGCTCTCATCGAGCCCGTCAAGCTTTCCGCATGCCTTAAGGCACTTTGCGGCAATCGTACCGATGTCCATAAGGTTAATCGGCTTCGTCCTTCCAATCGACTTTCTTGAGGATATATAGTCACGGAATGCCGCCTCGAGAAGCTCGTCCTCGAAGGTTACCTTATCAATAGTGGTAAGGAAGGTCGTATGACGGCAATGGTCGGACCAATAGGTGTCTATCATCTTTATCTCGGTGACGGTCGGGCATCTTCCCTCGGTCTTGAAATAATCCTGGCAGAACTTAATATCGTCGGCATCCATTGCAAGTCCCATCTGTGAGATAAGCGCGGAAAGCCCCTCTGCGTCAAGCTCAAGGAAGCCGTCAAGCGTCTTTACCTCCGTGGGAATGGAGTACTCGGTCTTAAGAGTGTCACGGAGCGCAAGAGATGCCTCTCTTGCCTCGACGGGGTTTATAACGTGCTTCTTTATTCTTGCGACGTCCTCCTCGGACAATCTTCCGTAGAGCATATATACCTTGGCACTCGCAACCGTGGGCTTATCGCCGTGGGAGATAAGCTGAATACACTGCGCCGCCGAATCTGCTCTCTGGTCAAATTGACCGGGAAGGTACTCGGTCGCAAATACGACTGCACCGTCGTTTTCAACTGTCTTGAAGGCGTTGTCAAGCTGGGGCTCGGAGAAAACGGTGTTAACCGCGTAATCAAAGAGCTCCTCTGTGATGTTCTCCGCGTCGTAGCGGTTGATTATCCTCACGCGCTCAACCGAGTCAATGCCGAGGAAGGTCTTAATTTCGGAGCGAAGCGCTCTCGCCTCGTTGTCGAGGCCGTCCTTTTTTTCAACGTAAATGCGATATACCATAATTACTCCTTTAATGCTTTCATTGCGCGCTGACCGATGTCACGGCGGTAATATGCGTTATCGAAGGTTACCTTCTCTACCTTTTTATATGCTGCCTCTATTGCCTCGCCAAGTGTGTCGGAAACAGCGGTAACACCGAGGACTCTGCCGCCCGCGTTAACAAGACGCTCTCCCTCAAGCCGCGCACCCGCAACGTATACCGAGTCGAACACCTCGGGGGCAATCTTGATTTCATAGCCGCTCTCATACTTCTCGGGGTAGCCCTTCGAAGCCATAATTACGCAGCAAGCAGCTTTATTTGCAAACTTTATTTTACATTTATCGAGATTTCCCGATGCGGTTGCCATCATTGCCTCGAGAAGGTCGGTTTCAAGGAGAGGAAGAACAACCTGCGTTTCAGGGTCGCCAAAGCGGCAGTTGTACTCGATTACCTTCGGTCCCTTCGGAGTGAGCATAAGTCCGAAGTAGAGGCAGCCGCGGAACTCGCGTCCCTCCTTGTTCATTGCCTCAATTGTAGGTATGAAAATCGTTCTCATACACTCCTCGGCAATCTCGTCGGTGTAGTAGGGGTTCGGTGCTACGGTGCCCATACCTCCTGTGTTGAGTCCCTCGTCACCGTCAAGCGCCCTCTTGTGGTCCATAGAGGAAACCATAGGAACAACACTCTTTCCGTCGGTGAAGGCGAGTACAGAAACCTCAGGGCCGGTGAGGAACTCCTCAACAACAATTCTGTTTCCGCTTGCGCCGAACTTCTTGTCAGTCATAATGGACTTGACGGCATCAATCGCCATCTCTCTGTCGGTTGCGATAATAACACCCTTGCCGAGCGCAAGTCCGTCAGCCTTGATTACCGTGGGTATCTCGCAGCTCTCAACGTATTTGAGTGCACTCTCGGCATCCTCGAATACCTCGTAGGCAGCCGTGGGAATCGAGTATTTCTTCATAAGGTTCTTCGAGAATACCTTGCTTCCCTCGATTATCGCGGCATTAGCCTTCGGGCCGAATGCGGGAATACCCGCCTCGAGAAGCGCATCAACGCATCCGAGAACAAGCGGGTCGTCAGGCGCAACCACCGCGAAGTCTATCGCGTTCGCCTTTGCGAACTCGACTATCGCAGGAATATCCTTTGCTCCTATCGCGACGGGAGTGGCATCCTTCGCCATACCGCCGTTTCCCGGGAGTGCGAATATTTCTGTAATGCTCTTATTTTCTTTCAGCTTTTTTATGATGGCGTGCTCTCTACCACCGCCACCGACAACCATTATTTTCATAGTTGTACCTTTCATTTTAGTTTTTATTTGCACAAGCAGTGTCACCGCAATCGGTGGCGCACTTGTACGCTTGGTCGATGCTTTAACAACGCATCACGCAATTTCTACCGCCGAAGTTTTCGGTGAGGAGAAATTGAGTAAGACAAGGCTTTGGCGCGGAGCGCAGGCGACGGTGTAGTTACCTACTCCGAGCCGAGCACCGTAAGTCAAACCGCCGTATAACGGAATTTATACCGCCGATTTCGGTGAGGAGAAATTGTGTCAGGCAAGGAAAGCCTAGCGCGAAGCCCGAAGGCGTATTTACATACATCGAGGGCGACAAGTCGACGGATTTCCGATGCATCACGCAATTTCTACCACCGAAAATTAGTGGTGGAAAAGACGCATGCCCGTAAATGCAATCACCATTCCGTATTTATCAGCCGTGTCAATTACTACGTCATCTCTTACTGAGCCGCCGGGCTCTGCAATGTAGGATACACCGCTTCTCTTCGCGCGCTCGATGTTGTCACCGAAGGGGAAGAAGGCATCGGAGCCGAGGGATACACCCTCAATGGAGTCGAGGTAGGCTCTCGCCTCCTCGGCGGTAAGAGGCTCGGGACGCTCGGTGAAATACTTCTGCCAGTTGCCCTCTGCACAAACGTCTTCCTCGTTCTTGTTGATGTATCCGTCTATAACGTTATCTCTGTCAGGACGGGAAATTGTGGGAAGGAAGGGCAGCTCAAGTACCTTCTTGTACTGACGGAGATGCCACGTATCTGCCTTCGTGCCTGCAAGACGGGTGCAGTGAATTCTCGACTGCTGTCCCGCGCCTACACCGATAGCCTGTCCCTTGTATGCGTAGCATACCGAGTTCGACTGGGTGTACTTTAAGGTTATGAGCGCTATAATAAGGTCAATCTTCGCCTCCTCGGGAAGATTCTTATTTGCGGTCACGATGTTCTCAAAGAGAGAGGAATTAATTTCATAGTTGTTCCTGCCCTGCTCGAAGGTAATGCCGTATACCTGCTTGTGCTCGATAGGGTCAGGGGTGTACGTGGGGTCAATCTTTACAATATTATAATTGCCCTTCTTCTTGGTCTTGAGTATCTCAAGAGCCTCATCGGTGTAGCCGGGAGCTATGATACCGTCGGAGATTTCTCTCTTGATAAGAAGCGCCGTAGTTTTGTCGCATACGTCGGAGAGGGCTATCCAGTCACCGAATGAGGACATACGGTCGGTGCCGCGCGCTCTTGCGTAAGCACAGGCAAGGGGCGAGTCGTCAAGTCCCTCGATATCGTCTACGAAGCAGGCACGCTTGAGCTCGTCGGAGAGCTTAAGGCCTACAGCCGCGGAGGTGGGGCTGACGTGCTTGAAGGAGGTCGCCGAGGGGAGTCCCGTAGCTTCCTTTAGCTCCTTGACAAGCTGCCAGGAATTGAAGGCGTCGAGGAAGTTTATGTATCCGGGTCTTCCGGAGAGAATTTCAATCGGAAGCTCGCTTCCGTCGTGCATAAAAATTTTAGCCGGCTTCTGATTGGGGTTACAGCCGTATTTGAGTTCAAATTCCTTCATTGGCTTACTCCTTATTTGTTTTTATTGATAAGGCGAGAGGTTTCCTCGCCGCTTGCAAGGTCTATGTAACGGACGTAGAGCGAAATCTTGTTGCTTTCGTTGAGGCTATTCCAAATTTTCGAGGTGAACTCGTCAATATCAGAGGGAATTGCGACTCTCTCAGGCTCGCCCTGGAAGGTGGGAATGGGGTTGCCGTCGGTTACGTAGGTGTGAATGAAGTGTCCTACACCGTCAAGCGACTTGTACTCGTAGAAATATCTGTTGCACTCAGTGCCCTCGGCATCCGCGCTCTTGAGTATCGACATCTCGTAGGAGAAGCCGCCATCGAAGTCAAGCACACCGCTGATACGGGGGGTGAGGTTAGGAGCATCAGGCTCAAACTCACGTGTACGGAGAGCCGAGCGCATATCGCCGCCCGCAGTTATTCCATCGTAGATTGTGTCGGTCTGGTCACCGTTGGTAACTATAAGCTTACCCGCTGCTCTCCTGATTGCCGCGTAGATTATAAGCGAGGGGTCGGATACCTTCGAGAAGTCGTAGGGCTCGGTGTATACCGCGTCGTTCTTTTCAACGAAAACTCTGTTCCTCGAGTTCTCGCTTCTTCCCATAATAAAGTATGCGAATACCGCAGACTTGCCGTCAGCCGACTTACCTATTACTATGCCTCTGCCGGG
The DNA here is from genome assembly GCA_017472305.1 of Clostridia bacterium. Taxonomy (GTDB): domain Bacteria; phylum Bacillota; class Clostridia; order Oscillospirales; family CAG-272; genus UBA1740. The sequence continues at coordinate 21,126 of JAFUQP010000023.1, forward strand.
ATAGGGGTTTGTCGAGAGGAGATTTTCTATCTCACAAATTTCGTATACGTTCATATCAGTTGCCTTTCTCTTTCTGTTTTTAGAGCTGCGGCAGGCATACTTCCCTGCCGCCTCGGTAATTGATTAGCCTGTTACAGCTGTTTGTCTTTTCAAGGCTTCAGCTTGAAAAATTACTTGCTTCTTTCGTCAACAAGTCTTTTGCAAACGAGCTCGCAGGACTCGGGGAGTATCTTCCACTCCGCCTCCTCCATAATTCGGCGCTGCAAGATTTCGGGGGTGTCGCCCTCCTTGACCTCAACCGCTCTTTGCATTATGATTTTACCGCCGTCGGGTATCTCGTTGACGAAATGCACCGTCGCGCCGCTCACCTTCACACCGTAAGCGAGAGCCGCCTCGTGAACCTTAAGTCCGTAGAAGCCCTCTCCGCAGAACGAGGGGATAAGCGAGGGGTGAACGTTGATTATTCTGTCCTTATAGTGGCTTGTGAAGCGCTCCGAGAGAATACACATAAAGCCCGCGAGTACTATAAAGTCTATTTTAGCGCCGTCCAGCGCAGCTATGAGCTCTTCCTCAAAGGCTTCGCGCGAGGGGAGCGACTTTTTTTCTATTACGAGGGTGGAAATCCCTGCCCTCTCAGCGCGCTCCAGCGCGTATACGCCGGGCTTGTTTGAAATAACGAGCTCGATTTTTCCGCTGCTGATTATACCGGAACGCTCAGCGTCGATAAGCGCCTGAAGATTGGTGCCGCCGCCCGATACAAGAACGGCTATTCTCGCCTTTAGCATAAAACTACTCCGTCGTCGCTCTTGATTATCTCGCCGATAACGTAAGCGTCCTCGCCGTTTGCCTTAAGTATTTCAATAGCGGTGTCAACGTCTTCGGGCGATACAACAACGCTCATACCAACGCCCATATTGAAGGTGTTAAACATATCGCGTTCGGGAATATTGCCAACCTTTGCGATAAGAGAGAAGATAGGAAGAACCTTTACGTCGTCCTTCTTAATCTTCGCGCCGAGGCCCTTCGGAATGCTTCTCGGAATGTTCTCATAGAAGCCGCCGCCGGTGATGTGAGAGATGCCCTTTACCGCTACCTTCTCAAGAAGCGCGAGTATGCTCTTTACGTAAATTCTCGTGGGGGTGAGGAGAGTTTCGCCCACCGTCTTGCCGCCCAGCTCTTCCTTGGGTACGTAGAGGTCGGGATTGTTCGAGTCGATATCGAACACCTTACGGCAGAGCGAGAAGCCGTTGGAATGGATACCCGTCGAGGGAAGCGCGATAACTACGTCGCCCTCCTTCATTGTCTTGTTGTCGATAATTTTCTTTTTATCAACGATACCGACGGCAAAGCCCGCAAGGTCATAGTCCTCAAGAGGCATAAGACCGGGATGCTCCGCGGTTTCTCCACCGATAAGAGCAGCGCCCGACTGAACGCAGCCCTCTGCAACGCCCGAAACTATCGAGGCAATTTTCTCGGGATAGTTCTTGCCGCAGGCTATGTAGTCAAGGAAGAAAAGAGGCTTTGCGCCGCAGCAGATGATGTCGTTTACGCACATTGCGACCGCATCAATGCCTATAGTGTCGTGCTTGTCCATAAGGATAGCGAGCTTTACCTTCGTGCCGCAGCCGTCGGTGCCGGATACGAGAACGGGCTCCTCCATACCGGTAGGAAGTCCGAAGCAGCCGCCAAAACCGCCAACGTCGTCAAGGCAGCCCTCGTTTCTGGTACGCGCGATATGAGCCTTCATAAGCTCAACCGCCTTGTAGCCCGCGGTAATATCTACGCCTGCAGCAGCGTAGCTTTCGGATCTCGAGTTTTTCATAATTTATCTCACTTTCAATTGTTATTATCTGAAATCTTACTGTCAAACTTATTCTTAAAGACCTTCGGAATCTCGGTGGGATATCTGCCGTCAAAGCAGGCTGTGCAATAGCCCTTGCAGCTGCCCGTTTCTCCAAGCTTTGTGACGTCCTCGAGCCTTAAGTAGCCGAGGGAGTCGGCGCCGGTTATTTTTCTGATTTCCTCAATCGAGTGGTTGCAGGCTATCAAGGCATCCTTCGAGTCTATGTCGGTGCCGTAGTAGCAGGGGTTAAGGAAGGGCGGAGCCGAGGAGCGAAGGTGAACCTCAACTGCTCCCGCGTTCTTCAGGAGCTTAATGAGCCTTGCACAGGTGGTACCTCTTACAATCGAGTCGTCAACGAGAACGACGCGCTTGCCCTTAACGGTGTGACTGATGGGATTGAGCTTGATTTTAACCTTGTCCTCTCTTACGTCCTGACCGGGGGCTATAAAGGTTCTGCCTATGTATTTATTCTTGATAAGTCCTATTCCGTATGGTATGCCCGACTCGCGGGAGTAGCCTATCGCCGCATCAAGTCCCGAGTCAGGAACACCGACTACAACGTCGGCCTCAACGGGGTGAGCCTTCGCAAGAAGCGCGCCCGCTCTCTGCCTTGCCTCGTGCACCGAGCAGCCCGAAACAACAGAGTCGGGACGTGAGGTGTAGACGTATTCAAACACGCAGAGGCTCTCGGCAGCTGTACCGCAGTGCTCCTTTATCGACTTTATACCGTCCTCCGAGAATACAAGAACCTCACCCGGCTCAAGCTCTCTTATGAAGGTCGCGCCAACAGAGTCAAGCGCGCAGCTCTCGCCTGCGATAACGTACTCGCCGTTCTCACGCTGACCGTAGCAGAGAGGATGCATTCCGCGCTTATCGCGAAGCGCTATCAGCTTTCTCGGGGACATAAGAAGCATACAGTAGCCGCCCTCGAGGTGAGCCATCGCTCTGACAACCGCGTCCTCGATGGTCGGGGCTGTGAGTCGCTCCTTGATTATAAGGTAAGATACAACCTCAGCATCGCTCGCGGTATGGAATATCATTCCCTGCAGCTCCAGCTCATGGCGCAGCTCTGAGGCGTTTGAAATCCTGCCGGCGGTTGCTATCGCGAGTCTGCCCTTAACGTGGTTTACAACTATGGGCTCGGCGTTCGTCTTTCCCTTAGTACCGAGAGTGCCGTAACGGACGTGTCCTATCGCCATTGTTCCCTCGCCGAGAGCATCAAGCGCACCGTGCGAGAAGACGTCGTCTACAAGGCCCGTATTCTTATGCGACGAGAACACACCGTCGTCGTTTACGACTATGCCGCAGGACTCCTGTCCCCTGTGCTGGAGCGCGTAGAGTCCGTAGTATACGCTCTGCGCTACCTTGGTCCTCTCATTGCCTATTATTCCAAATATTCCCATTTAATATTTTTTCCTCCGAACGCATTATGCGTTATACTTTTGTTCAACCTGGCGGTTCTTTTCAAGCACCTTTACTCTGCCTGCCTCGCGCGCATCTATAAGCTTTTGTGCAAGGGTGTCGTCGGAAAGTGCGAGAATCTCTGCCGCAAGGTGCGCCGCGTTTGCCGCGCCGTCTATAGCAACGGTTGCTACGGGTATTCCCGAGGGCATCTGTACGGTTGCAAGAAGCGCATCAAAGCCGCCCGTATTCTTGCAGGAAACGGGAATTCCGATTACGGGAAGTGTGGTATTCGCCGCCACAGCACCCGCAAGGTGCGCCGCCATTCCTGCCGCCGCAATGATTACGCCAAAACCGTTCTCGCGAGCAGACGAAACGAACTCTGCCGCCTCGGCAGGAGTTCTGTGTGCCGAGTAAACGTGTACCTCGTGAGGTATGCCGTAGTCCTTCAGGACGTTAATGCCCTTTTCAACGATAGGAAGGTCGCTGTCGCTTCCCATAAGAATTGCTACTTTTTTCATAAACAATAAGCCTTTCGTGAATTTGTGTATATGAGTGTTTTTTTATTTGATTTCGGTTTGGGCGGCGCCTATGTCAGGGAAACCTAAATGTGGACCTCATCAGTCACCTGCGGTGACAGCTTCCCCAATAGGGAAGCCTTCCGGCCGACTTCGTGTGCGTTATACGTCGAGGGCGACAAATCGACGGATTTCCGATGCATCACGCAATTGTTCTACCAGTTTCAGGCAGCAGAAATTTCGTAAGACAAGGCAATGCAAGCGAGTGAAATGAAGCCGTAGGTGGCTACGGCGATTTGAACGAGTCGCAGCATTAACGCAGTATTACGGAATTTATGCAACTGAAAAAAGGGCAGAACTAGCCTTGTGAAGGTTTACAGCTCTGCCCAGACGGTCGACAATTTAACGATTTTTGCTCCCATGCGGTTTGTTCCGCTTCCGTCAGTTACAAAAACCTTACCGAATTATATTCTAACATATATTTAATAAAAAATCAATATATAAGTTAATTGTGCGCGAGGAAAAAGTTAAAAAATTCAAATTGCTTTTTTTAGTAATGTTATACAAAAGGAACGTTTTTTTCGGTTTTAGTCCTTTTTGTCAAACAGCGATACAAGGAAAATCTCGTTTTTCTTTGCGGGGATTATTATTTTTCCGCCGCTGACAGGTACTCCCTCTGCTCGGTAGACGTTTCCCTCTCCGCGCTCGCCACCCGCTACTATCTTTTCAACCGAGCAGGTCGCAAATTCGCATCCCGAAAGTACAAGCTCTACCCTGCCCGAATAGTTTCCCGTGACTATCATTATCTTCGCTTCGTCACCGCCTACCGCGGCAAGAGAGTATATCTCGCGTCGGTAGTCACCGGCGCTCTCTACGGCAGTACCAAGCTTATAAAGCTTGCCGAAAGCGCACATTACGTTGTAGGCAGCATAGTGACGGTGCGTTTCTCTGTCGTCGAGGGAGTAAAGACCGTTCATTCGGGAGCCCGCGTCAGAGGTCGCGTAGAACATCATATCAAGCGAATTCTTCTGGGCGAGGATAAGAGCCGCTCCAAGCTCCGAAGGGAAGCTGGGACGTAGGGCGGGCAGACTGTCCGAGCGAGGTGCCGTGTTATATTCCGCGACTACGCTCTTGGTTCTTTTCAGCCCCTGGCCGTCAAGGAAATTGCGCGCATATTTGACGTGCATTGCAAGCTCGTCGGGGGACGAGGTATGGCAGCACCAGGTGAAAAAGTCAAGCGGCGCGTAGGTTTCTTCCCTTGTGATATAGGAGAAGAACTTCTGCATAAAGGGCACGTAGGATTTCATTTCCTCGGTGGCATCGAGTCTGTTCTGCGAGTAGAAGCCGCCCATTCCGTAGCCGCCTATTTTGATTTTCGGAAAGCGCTCGTGAAGGCGGTTTGCTGTTATTCTGTATAGCTCATAATACTCCTCGGCTGTGCCGCCAAAGCCGTCGGGAGAGTCGGCGCCGCTCCAGATTTCCCACCATTTTATACCGAGCTTGAAGCCTGATGCCCAGCCCTCGTTGTAATGCATTATGATATGCTCGCAAATCGATGCCCACTTCTCGGGGGAGATTTTCAGACGGGTGTAAAGCCTTCTTGAGTATGGCTCGCGGCACTCTCCAAGACGAAAGACAATATTCGCGCCCGTCGCCTTAACAGAGGCAATATAAAGGTCGGTTGGAAGAAAGTTATAGGACTCCTCGAGGCTCTCGTCTGCCGAGAAATCGGGAAAAATCGCGTGTACGTCAATGAACTGATTAAGTCCGTATTCGCCGGGGGCGGTAGCAACCCGAACGAACGGCACTGCCATCTCGGAGAACTCCTCAGAAAAGTCGTAAGGAAGGTTATAGCCGCCCGAACGCGGACCGCCGTTAATGCCGTGAAGCGGCTTGATTTTTCCGCTTTTTTTATTAAAATCAACAGTTATTACACGGTTTAACACGCAAAAATCCCTCCTAAAAAAACTACCATTATATTTTAACAAGTTTTTTGTGGATTGTCAAGGGCGAGAATATAAACAAACGAGTTTGTTTCAAGCAATATGCTTTGAGCTGGTCGAGCCAGAGTTCCACCAAAAAGAGAAGGACACCGCGTGGGTTTCATTTGTGGAAACAACTGGATTTTGCCTTACGGCAATATACCTTCGCACACCTTATGCAAGCGAGCTTGCCTCGGTTTTGCTCGGTATGCGAACCAGTATCAAACGCAAAGCGTTTGAGCTGGTCGAGCCAGAGTTCCACCAAAAAGAGAAGGACACCGCGTGAGTTTCATTTGGGGAAACAACTGGATTTTGCCTTATGGAAATATACCTTCGCGCACCTTATGCAAGCGAGCTTGCCTCGGTTTTGCTCGGTATGCGAACCAGTATCAAACGCAAAGCGTTTGAGCTGGTCGAGCCAGAGTTCCACCAAAAAGAGAAGGACACCGCGTGGGTGCCCTTCTCTTTTTGGTGGAAACAACTGGACTCGAACCAGTGACCCCTTGCATGTCAAGCAAGTACTCTAACCAACTGAGCTATGCTTCCAAATATTTTCCGTCGCTTGGTCGGAATGACAGGATTCGAACCTGCGACATCGTGCTCCCAAAGCACGCGCGCTACCAACTGCGCTACATCCCGAAAGCGACGCCGCAATTTATAATTGCCATAATATTATATCAAACCTTTTGCAATTTGTCAATACATAATTAAAATTTCAATCAAAACTACAAAAAGCAAGAAAGCAAATCTCTAAATATGCAAATAGACAATTTGCTTTCTTTTATCAGATGTTATTGGAACAAATCAGAAATAACAGGGATATTTGTAATGTTATGTTTGCAAAAATGCCGTTTTGTAGTGCGGTATATATTACGAGGCGCGAGAGGAACGGCGGAACATACGGTAGAGGGAAACGGCTACGCAGAAGGTGGAATAGACCGAGAAGATAAGATAGGTAATCTTCGAGGGGTCGTCGGCTATGACGGCGACGAAGGTCGCTATCTGGAAGATGCAGTAGCCTATCTGAAGAATTGTGTACTCAAAATAGCGCAGCACTGAAAGTATGCTTTGCGCTATGCTCAATACGTTCGTGGTATTGTCAAGAACAAGATAGCCCGAGCCGAGTGCGCCGAATATGAGATACATAAGAAGCCACACTGCGGCAAATATTCCTACCACAAGTCCTCTTTGCCGCCAGGACATTGCGCGGATTTTCGTTTCGCCGTTCTCGGTGTTCTTCGACCATCTGATAAAGGCGAGTATCTGGAACGGGAACGAGGTCAATACCGAGGTCGCTGCCGAAACGTAGAGCCCCATACCGATATAGGGTATCGCGTAAATTATACTGTTAATGCCGCCGACGAGGAAGGTATAGCGCGAAACGCACGCCTGTAAAAACATTACGGCGAGCGAAATGAAGAGCGGCAGGACGTTAATCGGGCTTTCCTTATAATATATAGCAAAGAAGAGTATCAGGACAAAGGAAATCCCTGCCGCGGCGAGCGTCAGCGCGTTTTCTCGAAGGTTGTCGAAGAGGCTTTTCTTGCCGCCGGATATTGTTGTTTTAGTATTGTTTTCCATTATTCTTAAAGTTGGGACTGCCCGAGGGCAGTCCCTTTTGTTTGTTTTCAGAATTGATTATTCTGCGTCGTCAGAAACAATCTTTGTGCCAGAATAAACGTTATCGAAGGTAAATTCAGCCTTCATTTCCTTGCCGCACTCAAGATATGCCGAGTCGACAAGAATTGCACCTGCGTATATGATAGGCTCTTCGTTTACGAGGTTGCCGTCTCTGTATACCCTGATTTCGGTGGTATCACCAACTACGGTTGCAACGAATCTGAAGTTAAACTCGGTGCCTAAATTATAACCGTCTCCATTCGAAACCTTATCAAAGAATATAATCTCCGGTAGGGTTGCATTGTTGGTATTATTCGAGAATATGAACTTGATTCTATTATCTTCTTCACCGGCATAATACTTCAAGCCGAACGTTACAGGGTTGCCATCCGCCTTTACAAAATCGCCAAAGTTGAAATTAAGGCTCCATCCGTATTCGAGATAAAGTATATTAATATCAGCAGAGAACTCGTAGGTGTTAGCTCCCTCGGTGGTTGTAATCGGGAAGTACATATTGGGGTTTCTGTAAGAGGTGTCAACCGACTGCAGGTTATCAGACTTAACGTAGAGATAATTATCGCCGGTTTCTTCGTCTACCTGTACTCTTGCAATACCCTCGCGCTCGGTTATGGTGATGGTGTTATTAAGGGTATGAGGGTCGAAGGTGATGCCCTGCTCTTCAGGGTCAAGCTTGTAATTCTCGGTTACTATGTTGTCAATTCTTGCGGAAAGCTTGGTAGTATTGTTAACCGCGGTTACAACAACCTTGTCGGGAAGAAGGTTTGCTCCAAATACATCTGCAAGAGTGCCGCGATGGTTGCCGTTGTTGTTATAATAATCAACGCTGTCGGTCGTAGCATTGTATACGAAGTACATCTGTCTTTCAGTGTGCGCATTAGTTACAGCAACAGACTGGTCTTCCTGTCTGCTGACTCTCCAGCTATCAGAGGAAATTTGGTTGGAAATATCGGTGCTATTAGAATAAGTATCTTTGGCGGTCATAAAAGCAAGGCGAATTCTATCACCGTTATGCCATACACGAACGCTATAAACTATTTCCTCACCTGCGTAAGCGGTAAGCTGAAGGAATTGGTAATTCGTGCTGGTGTTAGTATAGCTTACACTGTTAAGCAGCATATCGTAACCAAATACGAAGGTATCTGCATCGTCGTCGTTTGTCTTAACGGGAACGGTGAAGGAAGGAAGAGCGTCTGCGGAGCCTGCGCCTGTGGTGTTAAAGAGCATATAGTTATCGCCTGTGGTAGCGTCGTTTCCAAGGGTTATGCTGCCCGATGCGTTTGCTTCGGTTGCACCAAGCTCTGCGGGAATGCCGTCCTCGAAGTCAATTACACCTGTGGTGGGGATTTCGGGTACGGTGATAAGGGTGTGACCTTCAAGAGTAATCTGGGTGCCGTTTGCAACCTTCTCGGAGGACTTAACGCTGTAATCCGAATTGTAAACGGTTACCTGCCAGGTAGCAACCGAGCCGTCGGTTGAGGTAAGGGTAATCTTGGAGCCGGGGGTGTAGATACCCGAGGAGTATGCGCCGTCGATGGTTGCGCCGTCAACGATTGCCGCGTAGTAGTAATCGTCTGCAACGTAGGGAAGGTCGTCGGTGTCGGTATCGTTATAGTTGAAGAGAAGGTCCTGGATAGAAGCCGCGCTTGCGATTTCGTTCTCGAACACTGCCTTCATTGCCGCGCCCTCACCCGAGGTAGCAGACTTGATATCGTTTCTGTAGAGCATATCGAGATAGTACTCGAGAAGGCTGTATCTTACGACAACACTCTTTGCATCCGTCGAGTCAACTGCTACTGCGTAGAAGTTCTTGGTGAATTCGGTAGGTGCGATACCGAGGGTGTTGAACACGTAAACACTCTTTTCCTCGCCGCCGATTTTTTCGGTTACGGGAGCATCTGCGGTATAGGTCCAATCGGTTTCTGCGAGCGCTGCTGCCTTATCTGCATCGTCGTAGAAGTAGAGGGTTACGGGACCCTCGTTTACGGTTGAGGCATCTACTGCGTACATAATGTGATTGTTGCCGCCGTAGTAGACGTTCTTTGAGATAATTTCGGGAGTTTTTGCGCCCTCTGCGCTAACGGCAATACCGACTGCGGAGCCGATAAGAAGCGCGAGAGAAAGAATAAGTACGAGAAGCTTTGCTGTTTTTCTGTTTTTCATTGTTTCTTTCCTTTCATTTCGTTTTTTGAGAGTTTGCGCTTAAGACCATGCGCCGCCGTGGTAGCCGCCGCCTGTTGACTGCTCGCCACTGCCGCCGTCACCGCCTATCGGCGAGGTGGCTATTACGTCGGAGATGTTGAGATATGCTATTCCGACTTCGGGGGCCTTGTACGGAAGCTTCTTTGCGTTTTCTTCTATGATTTTCTTCATAGAATCTCCTTTCCGAGCCTTCGCTCTTTTTTTGTATGGGTGGACTCCCACCCGAATTAGGGTTACTTTTTATTACCTATATATAATTCCGCGGGGCACTTCCCTCTTTTCGCGGAAAGGTAAGCTTGGGAATTACTTTGCGCCTTCGGCGTTGTACTTTTGCTCGCGCTCCTCGACAATCTTAAGGAAGCGCTTCATATCAAGAGAGGAATAGACCGGGACGGCGTAGTCCGAAAGTCCGAGCGCGTTATATATGCTCGCTATCATTGCGCTTGCACAAGCGGTACCGTTGACGTCGCCCTCTCGGGTTTCGGGCACAGCGCAGGGGGAGCCGCACTTGGTAGCGCAGGAGTAGTCCCGAGCATAGGAGAGCGCTCCGTCCTGCTGCTTAAAAAGCTTTATATGCTCTGTAGATTTCCTTATCGCGGCGGGCGCCCACTCGTAAAGCCTATCCACAAGCGCGTCAAGCTCCGCCTCGGGCGCTCCGCATATCTCTTTATTTCTTATGAGCGAGGCAAGCGCGTGCCAGGGGTTATAGACCTGGACTACCGCGTTTGGCGGCTCGTCGGAGATTATGATATTCATAAGCGAGTCGATGCCCTCGTCGGTATAGGGGAGCTTTCTGTTATACCAATTGAATATTTTTGATATTTTCTGCGCTCCATTACCGCCGTAGCGGTTTGCCTCGGGGTGCCAGAGTCCGTTATCCTTACGCTGATGGGCGGTGAGAGTGTCGAGCGTGATTTTCACAAGGTCCTCACCGAGCATCTTGCCGTATGCCTCGACCTCGCCCATTGACGAGGACAGCTCGCTGCCGCACCTATAGGAATTGGTCACAAAATCCATATCGGCAAGATACTTTTTGAAGTTCTCAACCGACTGAAAATGCACGGGAGCCGTCGAGAGGTCGCGCTTGCCGTCCGTGTCAGCAGTGGCGGTCGGGAGCTTGTATTTCGGCTCAATTCCGAGATATCTAAGGCATCTCGTGCAGGTGCCGAGGTCGCGGGATTTCCTTAAATTGTGAATATTCTTGCCCCATTGAGGGTGGTAGAAATATCCGTCGGGGTCCTGAAGATTATAGACGAATTTGCCGATTTTTTCCTTCAGCCAATCGGGAAAAAGCTCGTACCAGGGAGTACCCTCGGTTGCTCCGAGCTCGGTAAGGAAGCCTACCGCGTCCCACAGGCTCTCGATATCGGGAAGGTAGCCGTCGGTTGCCTGCGCACTTTTTGCGTGGTACCACATACCGTGCTCGGGGTCGTAGAGGCTCGCGTACCAATCGACGATTTCGGTGCCGAATACTTCGTACAGCTCGCGAAGAGCCGAGGTAATTTCCTCGCCGCGCTTGCCTATACGCAGCTTCAGCTCATTCCATTTTGATTCTTTTGACATTTTAATCACCTTTCAGAGGCTCTGCTCCGAGTTGTATGCAGAGCGCTCCGCTTATTGTTTGCAGCTCTTATTCCTGCGGTGCCTGTGTCGGGGGTATTACTATCTCCTCGAAGCTATAATCAATATTTGCCGCGTAGAGCATTATATTATCGAGGCTTACGTTCGCACCCTGCGAGGAATTGTTGTAGGTGTTCAGAGAAACGTGTCCGAGCTTGTTCTCTATAGCCGCAAGGTCGCCCGTTGAAAGGTTACCGTTTTCTTTATAAGTGGTTTTAGTCGCGGCGAGGCTGCCTCTGTACTCGTAGTAGCCCGCCCCGTTCTTTACGTAGGCTCTTATCTCGTTGTTTGCGGGAATTGCCTCAAGGCGAAGAGTAAACCATTCGTCACAGCTTGCAAGCTTGACTCCGCCAAGCGTAAGAATACCGTCAGAGCCTGCCGACAAACTGTACTGGAGGTATTTGCCGCTTGTCGCCTCGGGGCGCATCATAAGCTCAACGGTCTGCGCGGTTTTCGCACCGTTATATTCAGAGGCTATCATTATATCGGCTTCAAACACGTAGGCTGTGTAGCCGTTCTCGGTATAAGAAAGGTCGGTCGGGATTGCGAAGCCTCTGTCCTTGGTGTGCGCGCGCTTAGGTGAGGAGATATTCAAGTATTTGTTAAGGCTATCCTCAACAACGCTTGCGGTCGCATTCTGAACGTTCGTTGAAGCGCTGTAGGTTGCCTTCGCTCCGTCTGCAAAATGAAGCTCGGTGACAGTCGATTCGGTTGCCGTTCCGTCCCCATTGTCGTATGAGAGCGACTTAAGCATTTCGCTATACGAGCCTTCAAAGTCATAGACCTTTACCCACGTGGGAGCTGTCGGCTTTGCTACTCCCTCGGAGGGGTCTGCCGGCTGCTCGAGGCCTGTCGCGTAGGTTATTATGCAGGACTCGGTTAGCTTAACTACGTTAGAGGAGAGGGTTACGGTGCTGGGAACACCCGAGGTATAGGTTGTGAGCTGCCAAGCGCCCTCCTTGCCCTCGGGGGCGGTGAGGGTAATCCTCGTTTCACCGTCGTAGAGCGCGCTCGTTACACCGCCCTCCCCGATTGTACCGCCGACCACGCTGACGTATACGTAATCGGTAACGAGGGTTTCATTCGCTCCCGATACGTCGTTTACAAGCACCGTTTGCGCCTGCGCTCCGTATTCGAGCAGAAGCTCATAGAGTCTTTTTCTGTTATATTCCTTGCCGTCATAGACGGTTTTTGTGATATATCCGTCCCTGTAAAGTCTTGTGTATAAATACTCGGCTACGCTGTAAACCGTGTAGTCGGGCTCCTCAGGGAGAGCACTGCCCGCCTCGGCTGCGAAGGCGTAGACCTTATCGCCGATATCCTTTACGGGAATGCCCTCGGTTACGTAAATCGGGTAGCTCTTACCGCCCTCGGCGTAGGTTTTGCCCTCGAGAAGTGTTGCGACCTTTGGCTCTACTCCGAGTACGGGTGTACCGACGTGGTAATAGAGATTTACGCCCTCGGCGCTCGCTGTACCGATATCAACCGCGAAGGCGAGCTGTACCCTATCTCCGTATATGATGTTAGCCGCTATTATATCCGCAGAGCCGCTATCGGTGTCGGCGCTCGATGCAATGCCGAGAGCCGAGCCAATGAGCAGCATAAGAGATAATGCGAGAATAAAGAGCTTTACCGTTCTTTTATTCTTCATTATTTTACTCCTTTACTTATTTTTTTACGACCACGCGCCGGCATGGTAGCCGCCGCCCAGATACTCGCCGTTGTCGTCGGGAATTATTCCGCCCGAGCCACCGGTGTTACCCGAGTCGTCGCCGCCTGTGTTGCCGCCGCCTGTGTTACCCGAGTCGCCACTGCCGGTGTTATCGCCACCGGTGTTACCCGAGTCGTCGTCGCCTGTGTTGCCGCCTGTGTTACCCGAGTCACCGCCTTCACCGCCGTCGTCGGGGGGTGTCGGAGGTGCGGGAGGCTCGGTGGGCTCAACCTTCTCGGTTGGGTTGTCGGTCGGGGTGAAGCCGTCCTTATCCATATCCTCGGATGCGTCGCCGCTGTCGGGCGCACCGCTATCTCCGCTTATCCAGGGGAATTCGGGTGCCGGCTTGCCAAGTCCGTCCGCGACGTCGGGCCACTTTACGGTTGCGTTATAGTCAAGAATTTCGCCCGTGAGCGCAAGGTTATCTACGCTGAGCTTCATTCCTATGCCTGTGTCAATTGATACGGTCATTCTGTCTATCGCGGCAGTGGCGGCGCTGTTTTTGTAGACGGTTACGAATATACCGTTGACAAATATCAGTATTTCGGAATTCTCGGGGAAGTAAACCGCCTTAAGATTGAGGCTCGTGCCCGAGTTGAAGGTTACAAGGGGACTTCCGAGAGCGGTCTTATCTGTAATGCAAAGCTGGGTTACGCCTCCAGAGCGCTTCGCGCGAAGAAGCAGGTTGATAACACCGTTACCTGCGTCGTCAAAGAAGCTAATCCTTCCGATATTTCTCCAGATTGCCCACTCGGAGTCGTAGGTCGCGGAAAGGTCTGCCGAGAATACGTAGGCATTTGCCGCGGCATCGGGGGTGTAGCAGTAGAGCGACACCTCGGGATTCTTGTGTCCGTCAAAACGGCTGCCCGTAAATTCAAGCTTCTTTTTCCTGAGTGCTCCGAGAATATCAACGCTGCCCGAGTTTTCGGTGACCTCAAGCCCTCTGGGATAATCCTTGTTTGATTTTGCCGACTCAAAGTCGTAAACAGGCCGTCCGAGCACGGGCTCCTCGAAGCTCGGAGCTTTGCCCTCCTCGGTGGCTTCCTTGTACTTTATGTACTCTTTTTGTACAATTAAGTTGTCAAAATAGACCTTCATCTGCGCCGAGGCGTTGAATTCAAAGGAAACCTTCTCGAAGTTATTGCCCTTGCTGGTCATTGCGGTGCTCTCGGTGAGGAATTCGCCGTTTGCGTAGATTTTGAATACGCTCTCGGCTTTGTAATACTCGATACGCAGCTTCACGGTAACGTCTGCGGCGGGAAGTCTTATTCCGAGGTCTTTGCCGTCAGCGTCACGGAAATAGGCGTAGTAGAATCTGCCTTCCTTGACAAGCTTTACGTAGTAGGTTGCAAAGTTTGCGGTGTTTGTACCGAAGTGAATAAGGAAGGAGCCGTCGGTTTCCTGTGTGATTTTATCGAAGGCTATGTCAAATTCAACAACTCCCACGCTATCATTCTTTGAAACCGACACGGGCTTGATGTTAAGGTTTCCGTTTCGCTTTGCGGTGCTGTAGCCCTCAAGCTTATACCACGGATAGGAGGTTATCGCCAAGCGGGAGTTTCCGTTTTCATCCTTTTCTATTATAACGTCACTGTCACGCTTGTTCAATCCAAGCTCGAGAGGAATATCGTACTCATTTTCGGCTTCCTCGAAGTCGTAGGTAATCGGGTCGACGACCTGCGCCTCGTACTTAACGACTGCGCCGAGCTCCTCGAGTATCGAAACGAAGCGGTAGCGCTCCGCCTCGGTATATATCGGAACCATATACTTCGTATCAACCTCAATAGCCCCAAGCACGTAGGAAACAAAGGCAATCATTGCCGTTGACGTTCCGTTGACGTCGCCCTCCTTCGTTCCCACTATAGCGACAGGACAGCCCTGCGCCGTTCCGCCCTGACCTACCTTGGCAAGGTTATAGCTGAAGGAGCCGTCGGTGTATGCAAAATTCCTGTACTGCGCGGTTCCGTTATTGATAATCGTCGGCATATATTCATACACCTTTGCCTTATAGCCCTCGATTTTTTCAGCCTTATCTTCAGCCGTTCCCGAGCCGAATTTGTTTATGTTATCGTAGACGTATGCGAAGCCCGAAACGGCGTTATATATATCAACCGCCGCCTCTGCCTGCATTGACGTGTCGGTCAGTATCTTCAGTGCCGACTCGACCATTTTGTCGGTGTACTTAAGCTCTGCGTAGCTGCCAAGGCTACCAAGAGAACCACCTATGTAGTTGTATACCGCGCCGAGCTTATGCATTCCGTCGGTCGAGGTGTAGGTGAGATTCTCGCACCAAAGGCCCGTCTTCGGGTTCTGATACTTGTTGAAGAAGTCGATAAGGAGCTTCTTCATCTCAGTGTTCATCTGCTTGTAGCCCGTCTGGAAGGTGTTGCCCCAGGAGTAGAACTGATAAGCAAACTGCTCGTCGGAGAGTCCTACGAGGCTTGCCTCCATCTTGGCAAGGTGCTGCTTGAAGGCTGCAACGCTCGCATACTGAGGAAGAGTGCTTTCTACTGCTACAACCTTTGATACCGCGACAGCCCCTCCGCCCGAAAGCCTGGAGGTCAGATTGCCGCTATACGAAGCTTCTCTATCTATACTGTACTTCGGGGTAATTTTAAGCTCTTCAAGAATACTCTTGGCAGAGCCCTGGTCTCTCGTAATTCTGGAGTCAAAGCCCTTCTCGGCAATATACTCCTTAGGCCACTGCGGATGATAGAAGAAGCTGTTCTCGTCCTGGAGATTGTACACCCACTCTCCGACCTGCTCGTGAAGCCACTCGGGAGTTGCCAAAGCCCAGCTTCCGCCGTACATTTCCGCCATTCCCGACGCGCTTATAAACTCAAGAGCCTCGTAGGTAGACTCTATGTCGGGAAGATAGCCGTGGTTATCTCTCGCAGAGTTCGAGTAATAGAAGCCGCCAACTGCCGGGTCGTAGAGATTGGCAAGCCAATCAACGGTTTTCGTGGAGTAGAGGGTGTAGTAGACCTTGAGGGCTTCTATTATTTTTTTACTGTACTCGGCGGGGATTTGCTCAGCGAGTGTTTCCCACGCCGCCGCCTTTATCTTCTCGCCTCTGTCTTCAAGATATTCTTCCTTTGATATCTCATTAGTCTTTATGTAGCCCTCGGGGAGCGAGAGCGAGTCGGAGAAGAGATATTTATCAATAAAATAATCAACCGAGCTTTCGGTAAAGTAATCGCTCGTATAGGCAAGAGCAACCGACTGTCCGTCGGAGTACACGCCGTAGAGGGCGAGGTCCTTCTCTGCATGCTCCCAGCCGTCCTCCGAATGTCGGAGCGCGCGTCTGTACGCCTTGTCAAAGGCGGTCTTCGCCGCATTTGATACCTCGCGGCCGAGGTCGCCTATAACTATTTCGGTTTTCGGGGAATTAACCGCGGCTTTATCGCCCGTACCATCTGCTTTAACGGTCACAAGGACAGGCCTTTTGCCTGTGATTTTTTCAACCGCGGAAGAAAGCCTCTGTATCGCCTGCGAGCTCACCGTGCCGTCGGTTACTATGCCAACCTCGGTGCCGGAAAGCAGTATTGGCTTTGAGTTATCAAGTCCGCCCGAGCCGCCTGCGCCCGTACCGTCACCGGAGCCGGTGTCAGAGCTGCCGCCCGAGCCGGTGTCACCGCTATCGCCGTCGCCTATTTTACAGGAAAACAGGAGAGTAAGCGAGAGGAGCAACACGAAAACAAGTAGTAATTTCTTCATTTTATATCCTTTCTTATAAAATGTAAAAAAGGTTATCTGTTCTCAAAGGCTTCGCGCTTCTTTTCGAGAATTGAAACGTATAGAGAAAGCTCGTCGGAGCCGTAGAGAGGAACTGCGTATTCGGAAAGTCCGAGGGAATTGTAGATACTGTTAATCAAGGCAAACGAGCCGCAGCCGTTGCCGTTCACGTCGCCCTCGGGAGTGTCGGGGACAGCGCTCGGCGCGCCCTGGTTTGTCGGACAGGAGCTGTTTGGAAGATAGGAAAGTCCTCCGTCGGGTTGCTTGAAGGGTCTGACCTTTTCAGCCGACTTGCGTATGCCTTCTGCCGCAATTTCGTATACCTTTCTATAGAGAGCCTCGGCGCGCTCTGCTCCGCGCTCGCCGTGCTCCTTAAGGTTATCAATCACCGCGCCGACCGCGTGCCAGGGGTTATAGGCGCTGACAACCGCATCGCAGGGCTCGTCGGACATTATTACCTTCAAGGCGCTTTCCACCGCACTCTCGTGGTAAGGGATTACCCTGCCCATTCCGCTATAGAACCAGGAAATCTTATGCAGTCCGTTTGCCGCGCGGTAGTCTATTCTTTCGGACCAGAGTCCCGTTTTTTCAGAGACGTTTTTGTCAAGCCAATCGCAGGTAATATTATAGAGGTCCTCGCCGATTGCCTCGCCGTAGGCAATTATCTGCGGACGCTGTGCAAGAAGGGTGCTACCCGCGTAGTAGGAGTTTTCCTTAATATTTAAGGTTTCAAGATATGTAAGCCAATTTTCAAGGCTACGGTAACGCTCGGGTGCAGATTTCATATCGTACTTACCCTCGGCGGAGCTCTCGTTCTTTGTCGGAAGGACGTATTTCGATTTTCTTCCGAGCATTCTAAGAATTCTCGCGCAGGTGTCAACGTCCCTTGACTGACGGTTTACCGATATATTTTTACCCCACTGCGGATGGTAGAAATATCCGTCGGTGTCCTGGAGTCCCTCGATATAGTCACCCGCTCTCTTAAGCACCCAATCGGGGAGCACCTCAAACCAACGCTTGCCGTCACTCATTCCCGAGTGCTCGGGGAAGGTCAGCCCGCCGAGGGTTGACTCGCAGTCGGGAAGATATCCTTCGTTATCCCTTGCGGAAGCGGAATAATACCAGCCGCCCGACTCGTAGTCGTAAAGACCCGCAAGCCACGCAGGTATACCGTCGCCGTATACGGCATAAAGCTCACGGAGTGCAGAAACGATTTCCTTGCCACACTCACCACCTATTTTTTCTTCAAGACGAAGAAACGCCAACTCCTGCTTTTCTCTTGTTGCGCTCATTTGGGGATTCCTTTCGGGGATAGAAAATATTTGACATTTCCAAAATAGTAGGAAGCTTTACGCATATACCGCTTTTTCGAGGATTTATCAACAGCTTGGGATATTCTTCAAGCAAAAGCGGAATAACTAATAAGGCAAAGTTGACTATTTCGGAGTGTATTATTATTATAAATTATTTTCCCCGCCGCCGCAATAAGCGAGAAGGACAACATTTCAAGGCTTTGTCCCGATTGGAAAAGCAGGTGCAAAGAAAGCCCCAAACAGAAGCGCTAATCCTTAAATCTTTGTATATATTTTACAAAGCGCGGGGCTAAAATTTACAAATCACCTTGAAATTATAGTTTTTTCAATATTTGCATTTCCAAAAAGTACATTTTACACCGTCGATGGGCAAAAAGGCACACTTGATTAAATACTCTATTGACTTTGAGCGAAAGTTTCATTATAATTAGTTTGTAAATGAATTACCGATATACGGGGTTTTGAGTATGAATTATGAGGTTGTAGTTCCTATTGGTAATAACAAAATAAAGGTATTTATGCAGAACGGATTTATCGGTCGGTGCGAAGCAAAGATACCGCCGAATAACATTCTGCACAATCACTCCTTTGCAGAGCTGCATACCGTCTACAACGGCTCCGCGACCTTGATTGTCAACGAGCAGAGCCACGTGCTTGAAAGCGGCGATATAGCCTTCGTACCGAGAGGACAGTATCACGTTGTAATCACTCACAGCGAGGAAGTTTTGCACCGTGCCTTTCAGGTTGACCTGCCGAACCCCGAATTCGAGAGGTCGTCTGTATCCCCACAGATTCTCGGCGACTTTGCAAAAGAAGCAGATTTAGCATTCGAAAACGGCAACGTGCTAGGGCTATCCACCTACTTTGCATTGCTGATTTCGCGGTTTATGCACACTTTTGTTTACAAAACGCAGAAGGTTTCGGACTATTCCTTCCTTATCAATGAGTTCTTCGCAATGAATTATAAGGACGACCTGAGGCTCTCTGACCTTGCCGAAATTCTGTGTGTTTCGGAGAAGCAGGCAGAAAGACTTGTCGTTAAATACACAGGTAAAACCTTCGTTCAGATGCTGACAACCGTCAGAATTGACGCGGCAAAGCAGCTTATGATGATATACCCATCAATGCCGCTTTCCTCTATCGCGCAGAGTGTAGGATACCGCTCTTACAGCGGTTTCTGGAAGGCGTATAAGAGATTTGAGCAAAAGGAAGAGACGACAGAATAAAAAGCCTTCCCCAAGTGGAAGGGAGTGTCAGAGGTGTCTGACGGATGAGAATTTGTTTTCGTTATAAAAACACCTCATCCACCGCTATCGCGGTCCCCCTTCCCCCGCCGGGGAAGGCTTTTTTATTTAAAAATTCTGATAATTGAGCTATCGGTATTACGGATTTACTTTTGTCGGTCAACTTGACTCCGTTCATCTATAGCCCAAACGAGCGCTTTACAAAAAGGATAAAAAAAATTGGGACTGAGGAGCGAGCAGGTCGCTTTCCTCAGTCCCTGAATTTTTAGGGTGAAATTACTTAACCTCAACCTCTGCGCCAGCTGCCTTGAGCTGCTCAGCGATCTTCTCTGCCTCGTCCTTAGCAACGCCTTCCTTGATTGCCTTAGGAGCGGACTCAACGAGATCCTTAGCATCCTTAAGACCAAGGCCGGTGATTTCACGAGCAACCTTGATAACTGCAAGCTTGTTAGCGCCTGCTGCCTTAAGAATAACATCGAACTCGGTCTTCTCCTCAACGGGAGCTGCTGCTGCAGCGCCTGCAACGGGAGCTGCTGCTACGGGAGCTGCGGATACGCCGAACTCCTCCTCAAGTGCCTTTACGAGGTCTGCGAGTTCAAGAATGGTAAGACCCTTTACAAGTTCAAGGATCTGAGTAGACTTTTCGTTCATTTTAAAATCCTCCAAATTATAATTAAATTTAATCAGTTTGCAGAATTAAGCCTCTGCGGGAGCCTCGGCAGCCTCTTCGCCACCTTCGTTTTCCTTGTCAATTTTAGCCTGAAGAACGTATGCAAAGCCATAAAGCGAGGACATAAGGCTGCCCATCATCTTTGCAATAAGAACTTCCTTAGAAGGAGTTGCTGCGAGTGCCTCAACGCCAGCGAGATCAAGCACGCCACCGTCAACGAAGCCTGCCTTAATCTCAAAGCAGTTAATCTTATCGGCATACTCTTTCATAATCTTAGCGGGAGCGAGGGGATCGTCCTTGCTGATTGCGATAGCGGTCATGCCCGAAAGGTACTGCTTCATCTCACCGTAGCCTGCGATGTCGCAAGCTCTGCCCGTAAGGGTGTTCTTCATAACGGTGTACTCTACACCTGCCTTACGAAGAGCAGCACGGAGCTCGGTGTCCTCGGAAACCTTAATGCCTTCATACTTTACAAGAACGCCTGCTGCCGCGGTCTTAATCTTTTCAGCGAGAGACTCAACGACTTGCTTCTTTTCTTCAAGAATCTTGTTACTTGGCATTTTTTCACCTCCATAAAAATTCAATAAAAAAACATCCTTTTCACTAAAAGGCATACTACCTCCGAGAAAAGGACAACAAAAATAAGAAATTATTAAAGTTATTCTCACCTCGGCAGGAAAGCTATGCTTTTACTGAAACCTGCTGTCTTAGGATACCTATGGTATTATATCAAACGATTTGCCGTTTGTCAAGGGGTTTTTATAAAAAAGTTGAAAAAGTTTTTACCTATTATTTATTAGAGTTGCTCGCAGAATCCAGATTATCCAACGCGTATTCACAGCATTGAATTACAAGGCTGTTAAGAGATACATTTTTATCCTGCGCAACCTTCTCAAGCCTCCTCACAAGTTCAAGAGGAAGCCTCAAGGTTTTATTTATGTGTTCGGGTTTCTTAACTTCAAACATAGCACTCACTCCTTACACATATATTTTACACTTGTTTTACACAAATTTATACACCTCGTTTTTGCACTGCATATTTGCACTTGACTTTATGAGTGCTTTGTGCTAGAATTATAGCGAGGTGAGTATATGATAATAACATTTTTCGGTCATTCGGACTTTGTCATCACACCCGAGGTTAAGGGACGGCTATCGGAAATTATAGAGGAGAGCGCGAGGGGTGGCGAGCTTACGCTCTATTTCGGTGGGTACGGTAATTTTGACGAGTTTGCCTTTTCGGTTGCTAACAGCTTAAAGCACAAAACACGAGCGAGGCATATTTTCGTTACGCCTTATATTACCGAAAGCTATCAAAAAAATCATTTGTCCTACATTAAAGAAAGCTACGACGAAATACTCTATCCGCCGCTGGAAGGTGTCCCCTACAGATTTGCGATAAGCGCGAGAAACAAGTGGCTCGTCGAAAATTCAGACCTGATTGTTTTCTTCGTGCGTCGCAGGTTTGGCGGCGCGTATACGGCATATCTTCACGCAAAGAAAAAGGGTAAGCAAATTATAAATCTTTGTAACTTTAGCAAAACAGAATAAAAGAACACCGTCCGGGCAACCACTCATACCGAAGGTTGTCTTTAGACGGTGTATTTTTTAATAATTCTTCTTTTCCTTAAGTACTCGGTAAATCGAGCGGTAGGACTCGAGGCGCGAGGGGCAGATTTTGCCCTCGGCGGCGGCGCGCGCAACGGCACATTCGTCAACGCCCTCGCCGACGTGGGCGCAGTCAACGTAGCGACACTTGCCCGTATAGGGGGAAATATCGCGGAAGGTGCTGAGAAGCTCGTCAAGCGAGAAGAAATCAAACCGAGCAAAGTCGATGAGCGAAAAGCCCGGGGTATCGGCAAGAAGCCCAGTGTTCGGGTCGGAGCTGATATCGAAGATTTCGACGTGGCGCGTGGTGTGTCTGCCGCGCTCAATCTTTCTCGATATTTCCGAGGTAGCAAGCGAGAGTGAGGGGAAAAGTGCGTTCATAAGAGTTGACTTTCCGACTCCCGATGCACCTGCAAAGGCGGCAAGCCTGCCGTCCCTTACTTCATTATTAATATATTCCGAAAGAGCCGCTATTCCCTCGCCGTCCTCGGATGAGGTGACGAAGGCAATAAATCCCGAGCGCCTGTAAATTTCAGCATACTCGGCGGCGGCTGATTTCTGTGTATCGGATTTCGTGATTACCACAACGGGTGTTATGCCGCTGTACTCGGCTATTGAGATAAGCTTATCGACGGTATCGATAACCGGCGAGGGCTTTGCCGCGGCAAATACTATAAACAGATAATCAAGATTTGAGAGAGGCGGTCTTATAAGAGCATTCTTTCGCTCCATAACCTCTGAAATCACAACTCCGTCGGGAGTGTCGGTATCACAGGCGACCGTGACGAGGTCACCGACGAGCAGCTTCTCCTCGTCGCGCTTAAGATTACCCTTTGCGCGGCAGGAAATTCGCTCGGGCGCACTGCCCGTATCTATTCTTATTTCAAATAGACCGCCAAGTCCTTTTACTATTCTGCCGTGTTTCTTTTCGAGCAAGGTTGTACCTCTGTTTCGTAAACTTTAGTTGTCGTTTTGTGTATTTTCTGCCATTTTCGAGCGACGAAGCTGACCGCAGGCAGCATTAACGTCAGAGCCAAGCTTTCGCCTGACCGTGGCTACTACGCCGCGCGCTTCAAGCGCCTTAGCAAAGGCGTTCACCGACTCAGGTGTGCCCTTCTTGAAGCCTGTTTCCTTAACCTCGTTAACCCTTATAAGATTGACGTGAATAGGCGCGCCCGTTCCGCGGAAGGCACCGACGAGAAGCTCTGCGAGCTCGGCGGCATCGCGTTCGGTATCGTTCTTTCCCGAGATTAAGGTGTATTCAAAGGAAATTCTTCTGCCCGTCACCTTATAATAGTCAACGCAGGCGGTAAGCAGTGCTTTTATATTCCATTTTTTATTCACGGGCATTATTTCCGAGCGCTTTTCGTCATTCGATGCGTGCAGAGAAATCGAGAGCGTTATCGGTATATCGACCTCGGCGAGTCGGTATATCCCCGGGACTACTCCGCAGGTGGAGAGCGAGATGTGTCTATAGCCGATATTTAGTCCGTCGGGGTGGTTTACAAGCTTCAGAAACTTGATTACGTTGTCAAAGTTATCAAGAGGCTCGCCTATTCCCATCATTACTATATTGGATATGCGCTCGCCGCTGTCGCGCTCGGCGGCAGTCACCTGTCCGAGAAGCTCCGAGGGATATAGGTCACGGAGCTTTCCGCCTATTGTAGAGGCGCAGAAGCGGCAGCCCATATAGCAGCCGACCTGGCTTGATATACATAGGGTATTTCCGTGCTTGTACTTCATAAGCACGCTCTCAATGCAGGAGCCGTCGTGAAGCCTGAAGAGATATTTTACAGTGCCGTCAATCTTTGACGTAAGCTTCTCCTCTACCTCGGGAAGTGTCGGGAGCGTTTCTCGCTCGAGCCTCTCGCGCAGAGCCTTCGGGAAGCTTGTCAGCTCGGATATGCGCGAGCCGGTCGCGAGGCGCGAGAATGCCTGCTTTGCGCGGAATTTCGGCTCACCGAGTGAGGTGAAATATTCTGTCAGCTCCTCGGGGAGCATTGAATACAGGTCCTTCTTTTCGGTCATTTCTTCTTCCTTTATGTATTAGCGTATAATTCGTTATCCGTAGGGCTTATTCGGTCGGCCCGTCAAGCCGATATCAACCGTGTCAAAAGTGGCATACGGGTGTAAATTTCCGTTTTTTCACCCTGACTATTTTCGCCATAAAGAAGCCGTCGGTTCCGTCCGTTGTGGGGGTGAGTGTAAGGCTGCCGTTATCCGATGCATATGAGCCTGCCGTAAAGTCCTTTTTGGCGAAGTCTTCGTTTTCACGAAGGAACAGCTCGACTACCTCCTCATTCTCCTTCGGGTTAAGCGTGCAGGTTGAATAAACAAGTTCACCGCCGACCTTAAGGTATTTTGCCGAGGTTTTCAGTATCTCGCCCTGAAGCTCGGGAAGTCCGTCAATAGCCTCTTGGCTCTTATAGCGAAGGTCGGGCTTCTTTCCCAGCACTCCGAGTCCCGAGCAGGGCGCATCGCAGATTACCTTATCCGCCTTGCCAAAGAGGTCGGGGTTGCCGACGAGCGCATCGACGGCATCTGCACTTATCGAGGTAAGTCCGAGGCGCATTGCCCCCTCTGTAACGAGCGAGAGCTTACTCTCGTGAAGGTCGTAGGAATAAATTTTTGCCTTATCGCCCGACAGGATTGCCGCGGCAAAGCTTTTGCCGCCCGGGCAGGCGCAGGTGTCTATTATCAGCTCGCCTGCCTTCGGCGACAGTGCCGCCGCGGAAAGCAGGGACGCCTTATCCTGCACAAAGAATTTTCCTTCGCTAAAGCCGCCCGTACGCTCGGGATTAAACGAGCCGAGAATTCTGAGAGAGCTGCCAAGCCCCTCGTCAGCCGTGGCGACAATACCCTCATCTCCGAGCGAAGAAATCAGAGAGAGGGGTGTTATTTTCAGCGTATTAACCGTGAGGTCTGTGTATTTTGAGCCGTTGAAGGTTTCGAGCAGCCTTTCACACTCCTCCTCGCCGTAAAGCGAGATAAAGAGCTTGACCGTATGTAGCGGGAAGGAATATTTTACAGAGAGAAATCTTGCCGCGTTTTTCTTCCTGTCGGGAAGCGGAAGCGAGTCCTTTACTCTGACAGCACTCCGCAAAATCGCGTTGACAAAGGCGCGCTCGCCGCCGTTTCTTGCAAGCTTCACGCTCTCGTTAACCGCCGCGAAATCCGGAATACTCCGCATATCGGCAATCTGGCAGAGTCCAAGACGAAGGATATTTTTCGTATACAAATCTATTTTCTCGATAGACCTTCCCGAGAGCGCCGCGACGTAGTAATCGTAGGTCAGCTTATGCTCGACGGTTGTATAAAAGAGCGCGGTAAGAGCCGAGCGCTCCGCGGCGGAAAGTCCGTCGGTCATATGAGAGGAGAGCGAAAGGTTCGCGTACTTTTCGCCCGCCTCGTATTCGTTCAGTAAATTAAGAGCAATCTTTCTTACGTTCATCGTCTTCTGTTTCCTGTAAATCTTACTACGAGGCGAAGAAGCTGCAGAAGCGACACGAGAAGCGCCGCAACGTAGGTAAGAGCCGCAGCAGTAAGGACGCGTCTTGATGCCGATAGCTCATCGCGCTCAAAGCTGCCCGAGCCCTCGAGCGCCGCCATTGCACGGCGAGATGCATTGAACTCAACGGGGAGCGTTACAAGCTGGAAAAGCGTGACCACGGCAAAGAGTCCTATGCCAAACAGCACGGTGTAATAGCCTATAATTCCGTCAAGCATCATAAGAAGAATTCCCACCATAATAACAAGCCAGGAAAAACGCGAGGCAAAGCCCGTAATCGGCACGAGCCTTGTGCGGATTACGAGAGGAAAATATTTCGTCGCGTGCTGAACCGCGTGACCTGCCTCGTGCGCGGCAACGCCTACTGCCGCGGCAGAGGTTGAGTCATACACCGAGTCAGAAAGGCGGAGAGTGCCCGAGCGAGGGTCGTAGTGGTCGGTAAGATTGCCGTACACGCGCTCAATTCTGACACCGTAGAGCCCGTTTCTGTCGAGTATCATTCTCGCAACCTCGCGGGCGGTCTTTCCGTTTCGGGTATATACCGAGGAATATTTTCTGAAGGTAGATGTCACCTTAATCTGCGCGTAGAGCGACAGAAGAATTGAGAGAAAGCAGAGTATATATAAAATATAATCGAGCCTAAATAAATCGGGATTCACGAAAGTATATCTCCTAGCTTTATTTTTCTGCCGCGAATAAGGTCGCCGGCAGTCATTTTGCCCTTGCCCTCGGGAATTACGGCGCTTACGCGAAGCGCACCCTCGCCGCAGGCTACGGTAAAGTAACCGTCACCCGTACCGTCAAGCGAGATAACCTCGCCCGCCTTACCCGAGCCCGAGGTGGGAGCTGCCTTGTTTATCTTGAGCATTTTGCCGTCAAGATATGCAAACGCACCCGGGATAGGTGTAACGCCTCTTATTATGCAGTCGAGTTTTTTCGCGGATAAAGTAAAGTCTAGTTTACAATCCGCCTTTTCAACCTTCTTTGCGTAGCTGGATTTCGTATCGTCCTGCTTTATCGGGGTAACGGTACCTCTCTCTATTTCGGGAATTATCCTCGATAAGAGAGCCGAGCCAATCTCTGCGGAGCGGTCGTGAATTGCCTCAAAATCGTCGGTCGGACCTATGGGGAATTTTTCAACTGCCAGAATATCGCCCGTGTCAAGCCCCTCGTCCATCTGCATAACCGTAACGCCGGTTTCTCGCTCACCTTCCATAATCGCCCTCTGCATCGGAGCTGCGCCCCTGTATTTCGGGAGCAGGGATACGTGAAGATTTATGCAGCCGTACCTCGGGTAGTTAATAACCGAGGCGGGTAGAATTTTGCCGTACGCCACAACGACGATAAGGTCGGGAGAAATCTCCTCCAGCACCGAGTCAAACGAGCCGTCGCGCAGGGTTTTCGGTGTGTAGACGGGAATTTTCAGCTCCTCCGCCGCGCGCTTTACGTCGGTGGGGGTCATTATCATTTTCCTACCGCGCGGCTTATCCTCGCCTGTCACGGCGCAAACAACGTCAAAGCCGTCGGTCACAAGCCTCTTTAAACAGGTCGCCGATATCTCGGGCGTACCCATAAACATTATTTTCATCAGGAAAGCTCCTCTCTCGAGAGAGGTCTTATTTGAATATCGGTATAAAGCTTGCCGTCGAGGTGGTCGCACTCGTGGCAGATTGCTCTTGCAAGAAGGTCTGTACCCTTGATTTCAATCTCCTTGCCGTGTCTGTCGAGCGCTCTTACTATCGCTACCTTCGGGCGCTTGGTGAGTCCGTAATTGCCGGGATTGGAAAGGCAGCCCTCCGCCTCCTCCTGCTCACCTGCAAAGGATATGATTTTCGGATTGATAAGCTCTATAACCTTACCCTCCTCGACCTCGATAACGACGACACGGCGAAGCACGCCGACCTGCACTGCCGCAAGTCCGCAGCCGCCTGCATCTCTCATAGTTTCGGTCATATCGTCAAGGAGAGTAAGTATTCTCGGGGTTATCTCCTCTACGGGACGGGACACCTTTCTAAGCATTGGGTCACCGAATTTTACAATCTTTAATTTTGCCATTTTTCCTCGATTCCGCCGCTAAGGTCGCGGCTTTCGTTTTTATTTACCTGCCAACGAAAAGGATTTTTCCGTTGGATATTTTATACACGGGTATGAATTTTTGTAAGTGCTACACGGTGAGGGGATTTAAGTCAACCGAGAGTGTGACCTCTCTTTTGGTTGCGTACTCACAGAGCAGCTCGCCAAAGAGTTTTCGCGTGTCCTTTGAGAGCCTGCACTTAATCACCGTTCTCATACGGTATCTTTCGTTAAGCTTATATACCTGCGCCTCAAATGGCCCGAACACAACGAAGGGGTATTTTGAATACTCGCCCTCGAGCTTCGATATAAGAAGGTCGGAGAGCGCCTTTGAATCGCGAAGAAGCTCGCCCTCGTCCTCCGAGCTAAGAGTCAGCTGAACCATATCGCAGAACGGGGGATAGGAAAGCTCGCGCCTAAGGGCAATTTCACCCTCGTAGAACTTATCGTAATCCTGAAGGCAGGCGAGCCTGATTACCTCGCTCTTCGGTGCGTAGGTCTGTATTACGGCAACTCCCTCCTCGCCCCTGCGCCCTGCTCTGCCTATAACCTGGGTGAGCAGTGAGAAGGTGCGCTCCGCCGCGCGGAAATCACTGACGTAGAGCGAGGTATCGGCAAGAGCAACACCCACCAGAGTAACCTTCGGGAAGTCGTGTCCCTTCGCAACCATCTGCGTGCCGAGAAGGATATCAGCCTCTCCCGCACGGAAGTCCTCGAGCATTCTGTCATAGGCGAGCTTACCCGAGGTTGTGTCGGCATCCATACGCATAACTCGCATATCGGGGAGATATTTTCCCAGCTCGTCCTCAAGCTTCTGCGTTCCGAAGCCGAGGAAGGATAGCTTATCCGCGCCGCAGGACGGGCAGGTTTTAGCCACGGGCTCGCTGTAGCCGCAGAGGTGGCAAAGCATTTTTCCGCCGCCGCGCCCCGTGTGGTAGGTAAGTGACACCGAGCAGCGCGGACAGGTTATTACCTCGCCGCACGCCTTGCAGCTGACTTCCGAGGAATAGCCACGTCGGTTGAGGAAGAGTATCGCCTGGTTTTCCCTCTCGTACACCTCTGTAAGAGATTTATGAAGCCTGTCGCTTATCGGGGTTAGGTTACCGAGGCGCAGCTCCTCGCGCATATCGACGATAACCGCCGTCGGGAGCTTGACTCCGCCGTATCTTTCGCGAAGCGGCACTAGGGTATATACGCCCTCTTTAGCCTTGTAGAAGCTCTCAAGAGAAGGGGTTGCCGAGGCGAGAAGCATAAGAGCAGACGAGCGCCCTGCCCTGTATGCCGCAACGTCGCGGGCGTGGTATTTCGGAGAGGACTCCGACTTGTAGGTATGCTCGTGCTCCTCGTCTATGACTATAAGTCCGAGGCTCGCTATCGGTGCAAAAATTGCCGAGCGAGTACCGATAACGAGGTCAACGTCGCCCCGCTTTATTCTTCTGTATGCGTCAAGGCGCTCGCCCTTTGAGAGCGAGGAATGTATAACCGCCACTCTCTCGCCGTACCTACGGCAAAAGAGGTTGACCGTCTGGGGTGTCAGGGAAATCTCGGGGACTAGCATAATTACCGTTTTGCCGTCCGAGAGGGCCCTGTCTATCGCCTTCATAATTACCTTGGTTTTTCCGCTTCCGGTTACTCCGTACAGAAGCGCCGCACGCGGCGAGGAGTCAAGGTAAAGCTCCTCTATTTTAGCGTATGCCGCGCTCTGCGCGGGCGAGAGAACAATCTGTGAGGTGTCGCGCTCTTTTGCATATTCCGCATAGGGGTTGCGGATTTCTTCCTCCTCGTCGGTAGAGATTATACCCTTTGCGACAAGAGCTGATATATGCTGCGAATTAACGCCGGGCAGAGCCTTGACAAGCTCACCGTCTGCCGAGCCGATATCCATAAGGTATCTGATTATTTCCCTTTGCCCCTCGCTTCGTATTCCCTGCCTTCCCGTAACGGTAAGCAGTGCCGCAGCCGCCTCTTTTGACAGGCAAAGCGTATAACGCTTTCTGTAGCGGATATTCGGAAGCTCCGAGAGCGCGCCGGGCGGAAGCACGGTTCTTGCCGCCTCGCCGAAGGTGGAGAGCGTGTGCTCCTTCAAAAACTGACAGATGCCGAGTTGCTCTGTGTCGAGCGCGTAGCTGCCATCAAGGACGGTGTGGATTTTCTTATGCTCCTGCGAGGAGTCCTCCGGAGTGTCCTTTCTTTTAGTGACTACTCCCGAGCGAAGTCGATTAGCCTTGCCGAACGGCACTCTTACGATACTGCCGACAGGGATATCGCTCTCCGAGAAATAATCAAAGGGGCGGTCAAGATGATACGGAGCATCGAAAAGATATATCTCGTAGTACATACAGACCTCCCCAAAGGATTGATTAATATCAAAAAACTAATAACGGTTCGAGGCGCGATGCGTGAGAGCCTCATAACGCTGACACAGTCAGCTCATAACGGCTCGAGGCGCGACGCGTGAGAGCCTCATAACGCCGACACAGTCGGCTCAAAACTCACTTCCCCTCGGGGCGGTACATTCTGAACTTGCCTTCCTCGAGTCTTGCAATAGCAATCTTAACAGCCTTCTTGTCCTTGTACTCGGGGTCGATAAGCGAAGCAAGCGACTTGTCGGTTTCGTGGTTGTCAATCATCTTCTGCGCTCTTGCTCTCATTGCGATATAATCGTCGGTAACGAGGCGCGCGCCCTTTGCTACGCCTATTACAAGCTCGTAGCGGTTGAAGTTGCCCTTGGTAAGTTCGTCAATAGTGGGGTAAATCATTTTTTCTTCTCCTAAATATATTTCTCTAAATTTTTAGTCTTCGTCATTTTCCTCAGGCTCTCTGCCCTCGAGGCGCATAGCAAGGCGCTCGGGTGAGAGTGCCGAGAGTATTACGTGCTCGGAATCGGTAACTATAACCGCTCTCGTGCGCTTTCCGCAGGAAACGTCTACGACTCTCGCGTAGTCCTTCGAGTCCCTGACAAGTCGCTTTATCGGCTCTGAATCCGGCGAGGCAACGGTGACTATTCTCTCCGCCGACACGTAGTTTCCAAAGCCTACGTTAAGTAGCTTCATATTCATTCTTGACACAGAGGGCTACTCTATGTTCTGAACCTGCTCTCTTATTTTTTCAAGCTCACCCTTCATATTCACGACAATCCTCGCAATGCGGGCGTTGTTAGCCTTCGAGCCTATCGTGTTTGTTTCGCGGTTCAATTCCTGCATAAGGAAGTCAAGCTTTCTGCCCGAGGGCTCGCTCGAGCCTATAATGTCGTAGAAGGCGCCAAAATGCGAGCGAAGCCTTACAAGCTCCTCGTCAATAGCTATCTTGTCAGCCCACACGGCACACTCGGTAAGGAGTCTGTTCTCGTCAACCTCTACCTCGAAGTCACCGAGTATCGCGCGAATTTTTGCCTCGAGCTTGTCGCGGTAGCCGACGGTATCCTCGTGAGAAATTTTCTCAACCTCGTCGGCATATGCACGAACGGTTTCAATCTTCACCTTGATATCCTCTTCTGCCTTTCTGCCCTCCTCGGTACGCATAAGAGAGTAGCCGGCAATTGCCTCGTCGAGAACGCCGCGAAAAAGCTCCCATTCTGCCTCAAGGTCCTCCTCGGGCTTGTCGTAGGTGAAGATATCCTGGTTTCTCGCAACGCTCATAACGCTGATATCGTCGCGAAGTCCGAACTCGGTGTTAAGCCTCCTTAGTGCTGCAAGGTAGCTCTCGAGGTACGCTGCGTCAAGTCCGACAGCACCCACTCCCGAGGTGTGGTTGTCAACGGTTATGAAGACGTCAACCTTCGCCCTGCCAACGGCGTGGCTTTTGATGTGCTCCTTGATTCTCTCCTCGAGGAAAATATAAGCCCTCGGGAGCTTCACCGTGCAATCAAAGAAGCGCGAGTTCACGCTCTTTATCTCGACGGTAATATCCTTTGCTTCGCCCTCGCGCTTTGCTCTGCCGAAGGCGGTCATGCTTCTTACCAATTTTATTTCCTCCGTTAAGTGACGGTTATTTTACACTCTTTTTGCTCTTTTGAGAGAGGCTCTTGATTTCAGCCATAAAGGAATCGATATCCTGGAACTCTCTGTAGACCGAGGCAAAGCGTATGTAGGAAACGATATCAATCTCGCGAAGTCTTCTGAGCACCATCTCACCGATATCCTTCGAGGCAATCTCGGTTACAATGGAGTTCTGAAGCTCGGTTTCAATGCTTGCGGCAATTTCCGCAGCATCAACGGGGCGCTTCTGGCAGGCGCGCTCAATACCGATAGCGAGCTTGTGCTTGTCGAAGAATTCTCGTCTGCCATCTCTCTTGACAACCGCGATAGGAACGGTATCAATAACCTCGTAGGTCGTAAAGCGCTTACCGCAGGATGGGCACTCGCGGCGGCGGCGAATACTCGTTCCCTCGTCGATAGGACGGGAATCAAGCACTCTCGAGTCGGGGCAGTTACATACAGGACATCTCATTTTAATTTTTGCCTTTCTTTTCGCGCTATACGCGCGGGTACATAATTAATCAGTATATTTTAACATATATTTTTAAATTTGTAAAGGGGTTTTCGGGTTTTCGTTTTTTCTTTTTATCTTTTTACTTTTTTATTTTTTCTGTTTCCTTTGTTTTTTCCTTCTCAAAAACCGGCAAAAAGAGCGCGAGAAGGCCGAAGAAGGCGGGAAATATCAATTCCCGCTTCCCTGTTAGTGCCCTGTGTTTCGCGGGATGCGGGTTATTACTTTCACTGAAAAACCCAGCCGTGATAAAGAGAAAAAGCGGCGAAATTCGCCGCTTTTTGTTATGTTTAGTTTGCATTTTTGAGGGTTTTATGCCTCGGAGTCGGTTTTCTTCTTCGAGAAAATTTTCGAGAAGGTGTTCTTTACCCACTCGGTAAATCTCTCCATAAAGCCGATTTTGAGAGTTGAGAACCACCCGAAGGTAAGGGGCCAAACGGCACCCGCGAAGGCCACTATAAGGAAGTATCTTATTACCCTTGCGACAATCTCGTTGCCGAAGCAGAGGAAGGTTAAGGGTGCGGAGAGTCCCGCCTTAATCAGCATAACGCCGCCAAAGCCTATTGCCGCCTTGATTACCTGACTGTACCAATTAGCATCGGTCTTGAAGTTTGTGCGTCTGTCGCAAAGCCAGACGAGAACGAGTCCGAGCGTGCAGCCGAGAAGCGTGCCTGCGTTCTTAAGCGCACTTTCGTAGTTGTGGATATCGAGGGTTTCGTCACCGCCCATAAGAAGTGTGAAAATCATAAATCCGAGCGAAAGAATGACACCCGTACCCGCAATATACGGCAAAGCCTTATTAAGCTTTTCATCGCTCTCAAAGAACGGGCGCATAAGAAGGATTACAACAAGTCCGACGAGGAGAGAAACTCCGACGTCAAGAGGGGTATGTACTCCGAGATACATTCTCGAGAAGGCCACAAGCGCGATTATCACCACCGCAGTAACGGTTACCCATCTTTTACGGTTGTATGCCGCGATAGCACCGAAGGTTGTAGATACGTTCTGAGTGTGTCCCGAGGGGAAGGAATAGCCTGTAGCCTCGGTCATCGAATCACCGATAGGAAGGAAGCCCTTGTCAATCATCCACGGACGGGGCACTCTGCACGCAAGCTTTGCCCACTGGTTGATTAGCGTTCCGAAAAGTCCCGAGAGAAGGATAAAATATCCCTCGCGCTTATTTACGCACCAGAAGAAGATTATCGAAATTACAAGGAAAACCGTTTCCTCTCCGATATGAGTTATCAGCTCAAAGAAAAAGTCAAATACGGGGTTGCCGATATCACGAAGAAAATAGAGAAAAGGCATACACGCCTCAGCGATATTCGTTAAAAACTCCATAAAGAGCCTCCTGATTTTTTTATACGTGAACACAGTCACGAAGAAGGGTTATTGCCTCCGACTCAAATCAAGCAGACTCTCTGCAAAGCATTATCTGCACCGAAAGCAG
Organism: Clostridia bacterium; assembly: GCA_017472305.1. Classification (GTDB taxonomy): domain Bacteria; phylum Bacillota; class Clostridia; order Oscillospirales; family CAG-272; genus UBA1740. Next base: position 54,130 of record JAFUQP010000023.1, read on the forward strand.
CTTATCCGAGATAGAGGGTTGTGAAAATACCAATCCACTGAACAACCGCACCCGCAAGCACGAAGAAGTGCCAGATAAAGTGCGAGCCGCGAAGCTTTATAGCGTAGGGGATTATTCCGAGGGTGTAGATAATTCCGCCCGCGAGAATGAACATAGCCATTGAGAACGCGCCGTCAATCATACCGGGCAGAAGCATAAGCGCGCTCCAGCCAAGTACAACGTAGAGAGGAATATGAATGAAGCGAAGCTTATCGGGGCCGAAAACTCCGACAAGAGTAATTCCAAGCGCGATAACCGCCCACTGAATAATGAAGAACACTATTCCAAAGGTGTTACCAAAGTAGGCAAGAAGCGAGGGAGCAAAGGTAGCGCCAATAAGAATATAGATGCAGGTGTAGTCAAATCTGCGGAATATGCGCTTTGCAGACCTGCCGTGAGGAAGCGCGTGATATATACAGCTGACAGTAAACATTACCGTTATGCCGACAGAGTAGATTATTGCCGATGCTATCTCAGCAGCACCCTCTGCGAAAACGAGCATAAGAATCAGCGATACGATACCGAAAATTCCGCCGAGTCCGTGGGTTACCGAATTACCAACCTCCTCAAGCACCGAGCGCTTCGGGGGGTTCTTAGGTCTTGGCTCTCCCGTTTTAAGATAATACTCGTCAAGACGAAGCTCGTTTGCATTACGTGCGCGGCGCATACGCTCCTTGTACTCTGCCCTAGCCGCACGCTTTTCGCTTCTGTAGATTTTCTTAAGGTTCTTAGTTGACATTTTCTTTCTTCGACATTCAAGAAGCAAAAAAAGGCTCGTCCTTCTTCGCTTGCTATCCTGCCGCCTGCCGAGCGCAGGCAACCTCCTGTCTTGGTTTCTGCATTTATTATACACCAAGTACGGAAGCTTGTCACCCTACCCTTGAAAAATCGGGTAGAAGCCACGTAGACGACACTCTCTTTGCGGTAGAACGGCATTTTCGCCTCTCTCCCCACAGTAGAATCGACCTCTACAGACAAGAGAATTGTGCGGCAGCTTGTCTACTTTGTCAACTATTGTTTACAGTATTAGGTTTAATTTTGAGGCAGTCAGCCCGACTGCCTCAAAATACGATTACTTAAGAAGCTCCTTTACGCAAGCGGCAATTCTGTCGCACTTGCAGTTAGCGAAGAAGTACTCCTGGAACTTAGGACCTGCGATTGCGCCCTTAACAAGGTCGCGGTCGAGGTTCTCGAGTATGTAAACGATGTCGTTATGGGTTACCTTCTTAACCTCGTCGAGAATCTTCTTGTTTCTCTGCTCGGGAACTGCTCTCTCACGAGGATAGCCAAGTCCCCACTCAGATACGAAGAGCTTCTCAAATACGTACTGAAGGTTAAGCTCGCAGCCCCAGCCCCAGCCCTTTGCGAAGGGCATTGCGATTGCGTTGCCGTTGTTAACCTGGGTGAACTGATACGCGTCAGTGGGGTCAACCACGTGGCCGCAAAGCACACCGGGGAATGCGTTACAAGCGAGCATAGCTCCCTCGCCGGTGCCGCAACCGGTGATAACAAGGTCGCATGCGCCCGAGTTAAGAAGAATAGCGGAAAGGATACCAATCTGTACGTAGGTAAGCTGCTCCTTGTCCTCTGCGGAATACATTCCGTAGTTGAACACCTCGTGTCCGAGAGGCTCTACAACCTTCTTAAGGGTGTCACAGATAAGGGCGTTCTTTGCCGCCTGGCTGTTTTCATTGATAAGTGCGATTTTCATTTGGATTTCTCCTTTTATATATTATTATTTAATTACTTATGATGCATTAGAGCGTATTGCGGAATTTATACCGCTGAAAATTGCGGAGTCAGAACCTGACGAACGAAAAATTTTGCAAGACTAGGCAAAGCGAGCGCGAAGCCCGACGGCATAGTTACCTATGTCGAGGGCGACAAGTCGATGCTTTAACAACGTATTGCGAAATTTTACGGAGCTTTTAACGCGCATAATTTCGTGTCAGACGAGGCGTAAGGAAGGGGGCGAGACGAAGACGTAGATTAACTACGTCGATTTGAGCGCGTCGCCCGACAACGAAGTATGGCGCAAAATTATGGCGTTAAACGGTTGGGACCGCGGAACAGGAACTGCACCTCTTTTATGGAAAGCCCGAGGAAGAGCATCGTAAGTCTGTCGATGCCTATGCCGAAGCCACCGTGAGGGGGACAGCCGTATTTGAAGAACTCGAGGTAGAACTTTACGTCGTCGGCAAGACCCTTTTCCTCTGCTTGCGCCTTGAGAACGTCGTAACGGTGCTCACGCTGAGCGCCTGTTGTTATCTCAACTCCGCGCCAGATAAGGTCGTAGCCCTGGGGTATACCATTTTCGTCACGCATGTGATAGAATGCTCTCTCGGCTGCGTTGTAGTCAGTGATAAAGAGGAACTCGTGTCCGAACTTGTCACGGCAGAGCTGCTTTGTCATTCTCTCTGCCTCGGTGGTGAGGTCGCCCTTAAGCTCGTCGGGTACAGTGTAGCCGTATCTCTCCTCAAGCTCGCGGTAAACGTCGGCAAGCTTCATTCTCGGGAAAGGAAGCGTAGGAACTATTACCTCGTATTCCTCGCCGTAAAGCTCAACGATTTTGTCACCGTGCGCCTCCTTGACCTTTGCGAGCGCGTAGGTAAGAAGCTCCTCCTCCATCTTCATAACGTCCTCAAAGGAGTCGATATAGGAGAACTCAAGGTCAAAGCCCGTGAACTCGGTTGCGTGCTTGTTGGTGTAGGACTTCTCCGCTCTGAAAACAGGGCCGGTTTCGAAAATTCTCTCAAGTCCCGATGCCATAGCCATCTGCTTATAGAACTGCGGGGACTGCGCGAGATACGCCTTTGTATCGAAGTACTTAACCTCGAAAACGTCGGAGCCCGACTCGCTTGCCGCCGCGATAAGCTTCGGAGTGTGAATTTCAACGAAATTGCGCTCAACGAGAAACTCGCGCATTGCCGCGGTGAGTGTTGTCTGAACGGCAATCATAAGCTGGTTCTTCTCGCGGCGAAGGTCTATCCATCTGTAGTCCATCTTGACGTCTATCTCGGAGTCGTCCTTGATAGGAAGCGCCTCGGCAACAGACTCTATCCTCATTACCGAGGGGTACATCTCCTTGCCGCCCATCTTTACGTATTCGCTTGCAACAACCTCACCCTCAAAGGTCACTACCGAGTGAATTGTGAGTCTGTCAAGCATCTCGAGAAGCTCGGGGTGCTTCTCCTTTTCTATAGTTACCTGCAGCTTGCCCGTGATATCCTTAACAACGATAAACGCCATCGTCCTCTTGTTACGGAAGTTCTCAACAAAGCCCTGCACCCTGCAGTAGCCGGGGGTAACGTCCTTAATGTAGGTTCTTTCCATTTTCTTCGTCCTTATATTTTAATTTTATTTGCTAATTTTGAAGCTCAAGGTATGCTGTCAGGGAGCTATGCCGAATTGTCAGGCAAGGGTTTTGAGCCACTCGTCTGCCTCGCGTATCCAGCGCTCAGCTATAGGCTGACACTGCGCGGGGTTGCCCTCGGCTGTAAATCTGTTCGAGAGAGCAAGACCGTGAGGACCGTAGGGGTAAAGCTTCATCATCACGGGAAGCCCCGTGTCAACGTACCTCTGCGCGAGCGCAAGAGAGCCGTTAGTGGGAACGAGCGCGTCGAGCGCTGTGTGCCAGATAAAGGCAGGTGAGCTTGACTTGTCAACGTTAACCTCGAGGGAAAGTGCGCGCTTTGTTTCCTCGGGAATTTCGGCAAACGGAGTGCCGCCCGTGAGATGCTCAAAGCTCGGCTCGTGGGTCGGAAGGAGCGCGGAAACGACGGGATAGCACAAAATCACTCCGTCGGGGCGGTTGTCGCCCTCGTTTATTCCGAGAGTGCCAAGAACGCTCTTGTCTGCGTGAAGAATACCGAGAGAGCCTGCAAGATGTCCGCCCGCCGAGAAGCCGACGGCAAAGACGCGGTTTTTGTTAATATTATACTTTTCAGCATTTTCCCTTATATGAACCATAGCGCGCGAGGCGTCGGTAAGCTGTGCGGGATAGGGCACGTTGTTAACTCTGTAGTTAAGAACGAAGCAGTTGTAGCCGAGCGCCAAAAACGCAAAGGCAATAGGCTCGCCCTCTCTGCCTGTGCAAACCTGGCTATAGCCGCCGCCGGGAATTACAAGCATAGCATCGCGAAGTGCGGTGCGGTTGTTGGCGATATATGTGTCAAGGTAAACCTCGGGGTGCTCCGGGTCAAGGTAAATTCTTTCGTGCTGCATAATGTCTCCAAGCATAGTTTTAGTTATACATATAACATTATAGCATTTTATTTTAAATTTTTCAAGGGGTTTGAAAATTTAGTGAGGGCACAGGGCAAAAAAGCTGGAAAATTATATCGAAGGCAACCGTTGATGCGGCAGCGGTTGGTACAAAAAAGGCAGAGCAAGAATGAGAGTAAATTTCACTCACCCTTGCTCTGTTGATTTTATTGTCGGAAGCCGTCGACGCGATTACACGTCCATATACTCGTTATGGGTTACCATATTGACGAACACAACGCGAAGGGCGTTTGCCATCAGGGTATGGTCGAAGTACTTCTCTATCGCTACCTCATGTCTGCCCATTCTCTCGACGAGGTGGTTGAATCTCTCGAGGGCTAAGGCATCGTTGCCCTGCGCCTTCGGGATATAGGCATCTGCAAGCAGGTCGCAGTACTCGGCGTAGTATTCGAGAAGTCTTACCGAAACCGTTCCGACACGGTAATCGGCGTTGTAGTGCTCCTTGATAAGCGCTCTTAGGCGCTCGGTAATCTCCTTGACCTTCTCAAGGCTCTTTGCGTGCTCGGGGTTATAGAGCGTGCTGACTCGCACGTCAACCGACTTACGGCGAACCATAAACTGATAGTCGAACGCCTCGTCAAGCTCGAGGAAGATGTCGTAGAACTTACGCCACGCTTCACCGAAGGCGCACTCGAAGTACTCCTCTACTATATCCTCGTAGGAGAGCGACATATCGAACATCGAGCGAGCGTAGGTGTAAAGGGTGATACCTGTCGGGAAGAAGCAGCGCTGCGTGCCGTCCTCGAGGATACCGTCAATTCCGTACTCCTTGTAGGTCCTGACGTCGTCAACGAGAAGCCTAGCTAAGCGAAGTCCCGTTATATCGTTATAGAAGGCGCGCCAGAAGTGATACTCGAAGGAAATTCCCTTACCGTCAAACTTCTCTCTCCACTCTGCAAGGTGGGCAAAGAATTGCTCGAGGGTGGTCGGCATCTTGAGCTTATTAAGCACGAAGGGCTCGGGCTTCACGGTCACTCCCTCGGGGGGAAGGGTCATATCGTAGCGACGGGTGATGGGAGCGAGCATAATGAGGAATCTGTCGGGGTTCTTAATTCTCTCATAGAGGGGAGCCCACGCGGAGTCCATATAGGCAATAAATACAAGTCTTGTCTTTATGCCCTCGGCGGTATACGCCTCGTCAATCTCGTTGAGCATTGTAACGTACCAGTCGGTTGGACGCTTTTTCGTGCATTCCTCGCACTCGCAGTGGTTGTTATTGGCATCTGCAAGCCAGATGTGAAGATAGTCAACGTTCTCGTGAGTCTTTGCGAAATCGACGGCGAAATCAACAACCTTACGCCTTGCCTTGGGGTTGGACATACAGAGGTTCGTGTTGATTGGATAGTGCTTAATCTTCCTCTCGCCGTCCATCATAGCGATAAGCGAGCGTTGCTCGTCAGAGAGGCACGACTCGTACTCGGTATTCCAGCCGTCGCCTGCATCTATGCCGAGAGGTTCATAGGTAAATCCGTGTCCCATATGGTGAAATTGTAAACCGCGCTTTGCAATTTCGGTCTCTAAAGCGCGTTCCCACTGAAGTATGGTCGCCTCGTTAATAGGCTCGGGAGGTCTGTGCATCTCGTTGTGCTGGTGGGCGTAGGCACGCTGATAGTAGGACTTAGGGTAGCGGAACTCTATCATAAAGAGGTTCATTCCGAGCTTCGGAGCAAACTCAATTGCGTCCATCATATGCTGCTGAATAATCTGTCCCTCGGTAACCCAGCCGCGGTAGCGGAGCGAGGGCACGTGGCGGAAGCTTGTATCGGCAACATCCTTGGTCGGTATGTACTCACCGTCAACGCCGGGCATAAGCCAGCGGCAGCCGTTCCGCTTGAAATACTCGTAAACAGCAATAAGCACCGAGCGAGGGTTGCTGCCTGCGATTATTCCCTCGCGGCCCTTTGTGTCTACGTAGAGAATATCGTCAAGCTCGGTGTCAGCGACGTCCGAGGTGTCAAGCCCGAAGTCCTGCATAAGTCCGAGTCTGTATCCGTCCTTTGCCTCGGGATTGTATCTTATCTCAACGGCGCCGCCGTCGGGCATCATCATCCGAAGGTACTTACGCAGCTCCTCTGCCGCATAATCCACGACCGAATTTGCCGTAATCTTGTTAATGTAAATCATAGTTTGCCTCGCTTTCTCTGAGAACAGGTTGTTACTACTTCAATTTTACCATATTTAAAAATAAAGTCAACCGTTTTTTGAAAAATAAAAGGTGAAAAATAGTAGACCCCCCAAAGCCTTCCGCGGAAAAAGGTGAAACGCAGTAGAGTTTTCCGTTTTGGCTTAAGGGGGAGTCTATTTCAACTGTTATTTTTCTATTTTTACAAGGTAGGTTGTGTAGGCGGGCAGAGGGAGAATTATTTTCCTCTCGCAGGGGGAAAGCGTAATTTCCTTTACGCACTCGAGGTCGTGCTCCTCGTCAATAGCGTATATTTTCGCAGTGTAGGATGTGTCAACTTCAAGTCCCAAAAGCTCAAGGCTGAGAGTTTTATCCTCAATTCCGTCGTCCTGATTGAAGTAGGTCAGAAGCACCGCGTGCGATTTGCCGTCGGTTGCGCCGAGGGAATAAAGATACTCGTCAGAGGAGCTTTCAACAGCCGTGCCAAGCTCAAGGAGCGTGTTGTAGGCGATAAAGGGATAGTAGCCCTTAAGAGGTGTTAAGTAGGTCTGGTCCCAAAGTCCCGAGAAGGAGCAGGAGCGACCCTCGTAATACATAAGCATATCAAGCTTTTCGGGGTGAAGAGCGCAGATAACGCCGGTGGTGAACGCAGCACCCTTAACTCCCTTGATAGACTTGACCGAGTGAATGAAGTCCTCGCCGCGCCAGCCGCGAACATAATTCCACTCGTTGATGTGTGTTTCGATGTCGCCAAAGCCGAATTTCTCCATCATAGCGTTCGACATACGGACGTACTCGACGAAGTCCTCTATATACTTATTGTATCTGTGGTAGGAGATAAAGTCGGGACGCACGCCGCTGTCACGGAGCATACCGAAGAATATCTCGCACCACTCGGTGTGGTAGAAGGTGGCTATAGCGGGGCCGCCTATCTTAAGGTGCGGGAATTTCGACTGAAGATAACGGCAGGATACGATAAAGAATTCTGCAAACTCCTCGCAGGTGCCCTGCCAGCAGGGATTACCGGTAGCGTTGTTGTTGTCAAACTCGTTCCAGATTTCCCAGTATTTGATGTTGTAGTTGAAGCCGTCAGCCCAGCCCTCGGTGTAGTGGCGGATTATATGCTCGCAAATTCTCGCCCATTTCTCATAATCCTTCGGGGGATAGGTACCGTACTTATGCGAATGCTCGATAGACGCGCCGAGGCGGTAATAGGGCTCGGTGCCTACCTCGAACATATCGGCAATATACTTGTCAGTCGGTCCGAACACATAGTTTTTGGGGTCGTTTTCGTCTGCGTCGAAGTCACGGAAAATTCTGTGCACGTCGACGAGCCATTCGTTTGTAAACGAGGTGTCGTGAAGTCTGCCGTAGGGGATTTTCGCCGCGCGCCAGGCTTCCATATTATTTATTCCGCGAATACCGTTCGCAGGTCCGTTGTTAACCGCGTTGAAGGTCTTGATTTTGCCGTAGGGCTTCGAAAAATCGACCTGAATAGAATTGTATGCTTTTTCCATAAGAGATTACCCCCAAAATGTTTTTCCGCTTAAATTATATCCCTTTGCGGCTATCTCTGTCAAGTGGTTTTGATTTTTACGAAAACTTTTTCGTTTTAGAATGACGATAGATAAGGCAACGGATTTTTCCGTTGGCTTTGCGTTTATGCCCAAAATTCATTACCTCTGTCGAAGGCTCGTTAGTTTGGTGCAGAAATCGCCGTTCTGCGAGCGGCGGTGTATTTTCATACTCCGAGCGAGCAAACGACGATAGAAAAGGCGATGGAAAAATCCATCGCCTTTTAGGTTATGCCCAAAATCACGAGACTATCTTTAGTTAGCGTCCTTCATGGAAAGGTTCATACGTCCCTTCTCGTCAGTACCAAGATACTTAACGCGAACGGTATCGCCGATAGCAACAACGTCCTCAACCTTCTCGGTTCTCTCCTTCTGAAGCTTGGAGATGTGTACCATTCCTTCCTTGCCGGGTGCATACTCTACGAATGCGCCGATAGGAATAATTCTGGTTACGGTTCCCTCGTAGGTCTCGCCTACTACAGGTTCGAATACTATCGCGTCGATAATCGACTTCGCCATATCGCCGCTTGCACGGTCTACTGCCGCGATAAATACGGTACCGTCATCGTTGATGTCAATCTTTGCGCCGGTGTCTGCAACTATCTTCTGGATAACTGCGCCGCCCTTACCGATAACCTCACGAATCTTGTCGGGGTCTATGGTCATAGTAATCATCTTGGGTGCGTATGCCGAAACCTCAGCTCTCGGAGCTGCGATTGCAGGGAGAATTACCTTGTCGATAATCTCGTTTCTTCCCTGGTGGGTGGTCTCAAGCGCGCGCTTGATAATAGCGGGAGTAAGTCCGTCAACCTTGAGGTCCATCTGAATAGAGGTGATACCCTTCTTGGTACCTGCTACCTTGAAGTCCATATCGCCGTAGAAGTCCTCAAGTCCCTGAATGTCTATCATAGTATCCCAAGAGCCGTCCTCTGCGGTGATAAGTCCGCAGGAGATACCTGCAACGGGAGCCTTAATCGGAACACCTGCATCCATAAGCGCAAGAGTAGAGCCGCATACAGAGCCCTGCGAGGTAGAGCCGTTAGAGCTTACAACCTCGGATACAAGACGGATTGCATAGGGGAACTCCTCTGCCGAAGGAAGAACGGGAACGAGCGAGCGCTCTGCAAGAGCACCGTGGCCAATCTCACGTCTGCCGGGGCTGCGGAGAGCCTTTGCCTCACCTGTCGAGTAGCCGGGCATATTGTAGTGGTGCATATATCTCTTCTCGGTCTCGTCATCAAGTCCCTCGAGCTTCTGCGCGTCGGAAAGAGTGCCGAGAGTTGCGATGGTGAGAACCTGTGTCTGACCTCTGGTGAACAGACCCGAGCCGTGTACTCTCGGAATTACGCCAACCTCGGATGCGAGGGGACGGATTTCGTCCATTCTTCTTCCGTCAACTCTCTTCTTGTCAACGAGAAGCCAGCGGCGTACAATCTTCTTCTGAATCTTGTAGATAAGCTCGGGAAGAATTACCTTGATGTCAGGGTACTTCTCCTCGAAGGTAGCTACGATGTCGTCCATAATGGGCTGCATCTTTGCATCTCTTACGTTCTTATCGTCGGTGTCGAGCGCTTCCATAACCGCCTTCTCGCAGTATGCGAAGATTTCGTCGAACATATCGTGGTCAAGCTCACCCGATGCGTATGCAAACTTGGGCTTGCCAATCTCGGCAACTATAGAGTTGATAAATCCTACAACGCCGCGGCACTCCTCGTGCGCCTTCATAATAGCGTCGTACATAACCTCGTCGGATACCTCGTTAGCGCCTGCCTCAATCATAACGACCTTCTCCATAGAAGCGGCAACGGTAAGCTCAAGGTCGCTGACCTTTCTCTGTGCGGCGGTGGGGTTAACAACTATCTCGCCGTCAACAAGTCCCATAAATACGCCTGCGATAGGTCCGTTCCACGGAATGTCGGAAATGGAAAGAGCGATAGATGCGCCTATCATAGCGGTAATCTCGGGCGAGCAGTCGGGGTCTACCGACATAATCGTGAGAAGAAGCGAGATGTCGTTACGAAGGTCCTTGGGGAAGAGAGGACGTACGGGACGGTCGATAACGCGTCCTGCAAGCACTGCCTTCTCAGAGGGCTTACCCTCTCTCTTGAGGAAGCCACCGGGGATTTTGCCAACTGCATACATCTTCTCGTCGTAGTCAACCGAGAGAGGAAGGAAGTCGATACCATCTCTGGGGGAAGCCGAAGCTGTTGCGGTTGCGAGAACGGTGGTCTCACCGTACTGAACGAGAGCTGCGCCGTTTGCAAGGCCTGCAATCTTACCCGTCTTTACAACGAGGGGTCTGCCTGCGAGCTCATACTTGTACTCTTTGTAGTCGTCGAAGGTTTTAATTCTTTCTACCATGTTTTTTCTCCTTGTTTTTTAATTTCTGCGGAGAGCGAACATAGCACTTAAATATCCGCTCGGACTCCGAACACATATTTAACTGCTACTTCCGCACTCCAAAAGTAAATACTGTTTTCAAGAGAAACGGGAACGACTCTGCGTTCCCGTTTGTACTCTTTTTCTCGGGAAGTAAAAAATATTACTTTCTGAGACCAAGCTTCTTGATGATGGCTCTGTATCTCTCGATATCCTTCTTTGCAAGGTAGCCGAGAAGCTGCTTTCTGTGACCAACCATCTTGGAAAGACCTCTCTGAGAGTGGAAGTCCTTGGGGTTCTTCTTCATGTGCTCGGTAAGCTCGTTGATTCTGTTGGTAAGAATCGCTACCTGAACCTCAGGCGAACCGGTATCTCTCTCGTTGATCTTGTACTCCTCAATGAGGGCGGTCTTGGTTTCCTTTGAAATCATCGTTTTCTTCACCTTTCTTAAAATTTTCTCCCAAAACCCGGCATACGTGCGGGTGAAAAGCGCAAGCCACGCAAGGGAGCGTATCCCAAACGGAGCATAGGCCATACACATAGCTGAGTCGAGGGCCGAGGGTTATTATAACATATTTTTTTCTATTTGTAAATAGTTTTCAAAAAATATTTTTAATTTTGTGCAAATTTACCTTAAAATTATGTAAAAACCTACTTTGCAGACACATCGGCACTCACCGTCTTTGCCTCGCTTTTCTCCTCCAGCTCCTCGCGGCGCATTTTTTCAAAGTCGATAGCCTTCGGCATATTCCAGTGGAAATAGGTCGCGCACATTCTGATACCGAATATCACGACGAGGCAGGCGATGGTTGCTATTACGTTTGTGGCATCTGTGTCGGGGATAATATACACCGCCGTGAGGTAGTATACAGCCGAGCCGACAATCGTTGCAAGGGCGTATATTCTCTTACGGAGAATGAAGGGAATGTCGTTGAGGATAATGTCACGCGTAAGGCTTCCGCCAACCGACGAGAGCATACCCATAATTATTGCGACAAGCGGTCCCGCGGAAAGATAAGCCGCCGTTCCCGCAGCGGAAAACACACCTATTCCGAGCGCATCGAGTATGTTGTTTATACTGTCAACGAGCTTTTCCTCCTTGACGTACTTGCGCTTGAAAATCATAGCGACAAGGAACATCGCCGTCGCCGTGAGAATGCTTACGAGAAGCTCGAGCTGCATTTCGGTAAACAGAACGGGAAGGTCCCTACCTATACTCTGCCCTGCGACAACGTCGCGGAGAAGTCCGCCGCCAAAGCAAGTAATGACGGATAGGAACACCACGCCAAACCAGTCGGTTTCGTGGTCAATCGCTACCATAGCACCCGCCGCGGAAAAGGATATGATACCTATAAAATGAATGATATCAAGCAAAATTTCCATATCTTCCCTCTCAAAGAGATATTTATAATTTCAGAAGAAGTCCCTCGAGAGCCTTCCTTCTATGGCTGACGGCGTTCTTCTCCTCGGGAGTCATTTCTGCGACGGTACGGCTCTCGCCCTTGATTACGAACAGAGGGTCGTAGCCAAATCCGCCCTCGCCTCTCGGCGACTCGAGAATATCGCCGTACATATAGCCCTCAGCGGTGACGGTTCTGCCGTCGGGGTATACGAGAGCTATAGCGGCGGTATAGTGAGCCGAGCGGTCACAGACGCCCGAGAGCTTCTCGAGAAGAAGCGCGTTGTTCGCCTCGTCGCTCGCGTTTCCTTCCCTGTCGCTTGCAAAGCGCGCACTGTATATTCCGGGCGCTCCGTCAAGCGCGTCGACGCATATTCCGCTATCGTCGGCAAGCGAGGCGCAGCCTGATATTTCGGCAATCTCGCGCGCCTTCTTCGTCGCATTCTCTATAAAGGTCTTGCCGTCCTCAACGGTTTCGTGAGAAATACCCGCCTCGCTAAGCGAGAGGATTTCGTCAAAGCGTCCCGAGAGAATTTTCTTTATCTCGCCTATCTTATGGGCGTTGTTTGATGCAATGATTAATTTCATAATTATTCCGTTATTTCGGGGTTGCGGCAAGCCCGGCAACCCCGTGTTTTTTTTATTTTAGAATAGACCTGTAATCTTGCCGTTTTCGTCAACGTCAATGCGCTCTGCGGCGGGCACCTTCGGAAGTCCGGGCATAGTCATAATGTCGCCTGTAAGGACTACCACGAAGCCTGCGCCTGCAGATACCTTAACGTTCTTGACGGTAATTCCAAATCCCGAGGGCGCGCCAAGCTTTGTTGGATCGTCAGAGAAGGAATACTGAGTTTTCGCAACGCAAATCGGAAGCTTATCAAAGCCAAGAGCCGTAAGAGCGGCAATCTGCTTCTTTGCAGCGGGAAGAACGGTTACCGAGTCACCGCCGTAAATCTTCTTTGTGACTGCCAAAATCTTGTCCTCAAGGCTCGCGTCAAGCTCATAGGAGAAGGTAAAGTCGCCCTTTTCCTCCTCGCAGAGGCGAACTACCTCGCGGGCAAGCTCCTCGCCGCCCTTGCCGCCCTCTGCCCATACGGTGGAGAGGACTACGTTAACGCCGAGCTCACGGCACTTCTCGATAATAAATGAGATTTCCGCATCGGTGTCGGTCGGGAAGCGGTTTACCGCTACGACAGAGGGGAGCTTATATACGTTCTTGATGTTGGATACGTGGCGAAGAAGGTTGGGGATTCCGCGCTCAAGTGCCTCGAGGTTCTCTGCTCCAAGCTCGGTCTTTGCAAGTCCGCCGTGCATCTTAAGCGCTCTGACAGTTGCAACGATAACCACCGCCGAGGGTGTGAGATCTGCCATACGGCATTTGATGTCGAGGAACTTCTCTGCTCCGAGGTCTGCGCCAAAGCCTGCCTCGGTGATAGCGTAATCCGCCATCTTCATAGCGGTCTTTGTTGCGATAACCGAGTTACAGCCGTGTGCAATATTCGCAAACGGGCCGCCGTGCACGAAGGCGGGCGTTCCCTCAAGGGTCTGAACGAGGTTCGGCTTAAGTGCGTCCTTAAGAAGTGCCGTCATCGCGCCCTCTGCCTTGAGGTCGCCTGCGGTTACGGGCTTCTCGTCATAGGTATAGCCTACGATTATGCGAGAAAGTCGCGCCTTAAGGTCGGTAATCGACGAGGAGAGACAAAGCACTGCCATAATCTCCGAGGCAACGGTAATATCGTAGCCGTCCTCACGCGGAACGCCGTTTACTCTGCCGCCAAGTCCGTCGGTAACGAAGCGGAGCTGACGGTCGTTCATATCAACGCATCTCTTCCAAGTAATCCTTCTGGGGTCGATATTAAGTGCGTTTCCCTGATAGATATGGTTATCAAGCATAGCCGCGAGAAGATTGTTAGCCGCGCCTATTGCGTGGAAGTCACCTGTGAAATGAAGGTTAATATCCTCCATAGGAATAACCTGTGCCCAGCCTCCGCCTGCGGCACCGCCCTTGACTCCGAATACAGGGCCGAGCGAGGGCTCGCGGAGCGCAACGGCTACCCTCTTGCCTATACGCTTCATTCCGTCGGCAAGACCTATCGTAGTAGTGGTCTTTCCCTCTCCTGCGGGGGTGGGGGTTATAGCGGTTACAAGCACGAGCTTTCCGTCGGGCTTGTCCTCGGCGTCGGTGAGGAGCGAGAGGTCGAGCTTCGCCTTCGTTCTGCCATAGAGCTCTACGTACTTTTCGTCAACGCCTGCCTCTTTTGCTATATCAAGTATGTACTTCGGTGTGACGGACTGCGCTATTTCAATATCGGTCATCATATCGGTGTACCTCCGTGGATTATTTATCAACCTTAATTATATAATATTAATTCGTGATTGTCAATCGGTTATCGGTATTTTTTATACAAAAGAGCAGCCGCGACAGACTAATCGCGGCTGCTTTCGGGGTTGTCCCGATGCTTGTCAGCTTGTTTTACCGTTTGGCAAAGCATCCGAAAGCTCTGCCTTTATCTTTTTCATTGTTATAACGCACATCACAGCGTTACCGAGGGCGCAAATCGACCAGGATATCGGGTAAAGAAAATACAGAGCCTCAAGCGTTCCAAAGTGTGGGAACACAAGCAAAATCCAGACAATTCTAAAGAGGCAGGTTCCAATCAGCGAAACTATAAGAGGAAGCACCGAGCGACCGAGCCCTCTGAGATGTCCCGTCATATTATCGTTTACAAAGCCTATCGGATACGAGGCGAGCATTATAAGCATTATAGTCTTTGCCGCCTCAATAACCTCTGTAATATTCGGGTCGCTTGCAGAGACGTATATTCTGATTAGCGGCTCGGAAAACGCAATAATAAGCGAGCCTCCGCCGATGCTCAAAACAAGCACCTGAACAAACGAGTAAAGAAGCGAGAGCTTAATTCTCGAATACTTCCTTGCGCCGTAGTTCTGCCCGGAGAATGTCATAGTAACCGTCACGTAGGTGGATACGACGGTTGAAAGAAGCACGTCTATGCTCGTAGCTACGGTGCTTGCGGTAAGAACGGGTGTCGGGAAGCCGTTGAGAGCCGCGGTAAGGAACAGATTGGTTATTCCGAAGAGCGACGCCTGAATTGCCGCGGGAAGTCCAAGTCGCAGAATACGCACAAGCGTTCGACGGTGCACCTTGAGCTGACTTAAGCGAAGCCTGTATGCCTCACCGCGTCGAAGAGCGAGTGCGAGGGTAACGACTGTCGCCGAGAGGTACTGGGCTATAAGAGTTGCGATTGCAACTCCGTCAACGCTCATTCCAAAGCCGATTACGAAAACGAGATTGAACAGGACGTTCAGTATACCCGTTGCGGTAAGGGTATAAAAGGGGGTTCGCGAGTCGCCGACGGCTCGAAGCGATGCCGCCGAGAAATTGTAAACAGAAACTGCGGGGATACCGAGTATGAGTATTCTTGCATAGAGGAGAGCCGCATCCATAAGCTCAGCCTTCGTGCCGAGAAGCATAAGCAGAGGTCGCGACACCGCGAAGCTGACGGCAGAAACGGCAATTCCCGCTATTGCCGCGACAAAATACGCGGTATGTACGTTTCGGGAGAGAGCCTCTCCGTCCCGTGCGCCGAATGCATTTGCAACCGTCACGCCCGCCCCCGAGGAAAATCCGGTGACGAATGCCGTAAGCAGCGCAATAAGCGAGGCGGTAGAGCCTATCGCCGCAAGCGCGTTCGGGTCGCCCGAGAACTGCCCGACGACTATACTGTCAGCCATACTGTAAAGCTGCTGAATAAGGTTAGTCAGCATAAGCGGTATGACGAACACAATCATTTTGGAAAACAGAGGTCCTTCGGTTGCATCAACGTTTTTCCTTGCGAGTGCCATTCTTATGTCCTTTCTGCGTATGTGCGCGAAATAATTATAGCCCCAATTCGGGGGAAAGTCAATAGAATTCTACTTTTAATATACGTAGAAAAAACCGCATCGAATTAAATGAAAAAAATTACGAAAAAGTTCTGAAAAAGGCTTGACTTTTTGTGGCTGGTGATTTATAATATATTGTGCGAATTTGCGGCGTAGCCTAAACTATGCCCAAATGACAAAAGGAGGATACCGAGTGAAGCTTGATTTGAGACCGCTCCTCGCGGGAGACAGACTGCTTACCTTCGATTACGAATTACCGCTCGATATCAGCTCCGAGGATGCCGGAAGCTTTCTTTACGGCGTCGGTTTTCCTTCTCCCATGAAGGTTAAGGGCGAAATTACCAACACCGCCGGATATATGAGAATGACACTCTCCGCCTCGGTTGAATACCGAACCGAATGTGCGCGCTGTCTTGCTCCCGTGTCCGGAGAGTTCAATCTTGACCTTGAGAAAACCGTTGCTCCCAGAAATCTGCTCGGCGACCTTGACGAGGACAGGCTTGACGATTACGCCATCATTGAGGACGGATTTCTCGACCTCGACGGGCAGCTCACAGAGCAGCTCGAGATGGAGTTCCCCGTGCGCTTTTTGTGCAGAGAGGACTGTCGTGGCTTATGTCCGCGATGCGGAAAGAATTTGAACGAGGGCGAGTGCGGCTGCGAAACAAAAGAAATCGACCCGCGACTTCTTCCCTTGCAGAAGATTCTTGAGCGAATGAAAGAAGAAAATAAAAAATAACATACAGAGAATGCGTTTGTGCATGCTCAAATAGGAGGTTACGAAAATGGCAGTACCGAAGAGAAAAGTTTCTCACGCGAGAAAGATGAAGAGACGCTCCAGCGTTTGGAAGCTTGAGACTCCCACCAACATTGTAAAGTGCCCCCAGTGCGGCGAGCCCATCCTTGCTTACCGTGTTTGCAAGGCTTGTGGCTACTACAAGGGTGTTGAGATTGCTCCCAAGGCAGAGAACAAGTAATTGCCTGGAAGGCGCGGCATAATTGCCGCGCCTTCTGCTTTTAGCCTTCTGCTTTTTATTATTAATGTAGCTTTTTTCACAAAAGCAGACGCTCTGAAATGCGCTTTCCCGTCACAATTCCCTTTTCAAAAACTTTTTAAAAAAACTTGAAAAAAGGTATTGACAAAAGGGCGGAGTTCTGTTATAATATTAAGCGTCACGGACGCTGGTGTGGCTCAATGGCAGAGCAGCTGATTTGTAATCAGCAGGTTGATGGTTCGACTCCGTTCACCAGCTCCAATGGGGGAATTCCCGAGCGGCCAAAGGGGGCAGACTGTAAATCTGTTGTCACTGACTTCGCTGGTCCGAATCCAGCTTCCCCCACCACAATTCCTCGGACAATGTCCGAGGAATTTTACAAGGTGGATATCGGAGCGTGAGCACCAAACCTCACAGCCCCGTGACGATAATTAAATAAGAGGCTGAGTCAAAAGCTTTTAATTAAGCGATTGACTCAGCCTCTTTGTATTAATTCATGTATTTATAGAATGAGGGTGTATATTTTACTATTCCAAGCAAAAATTAAAATATTGTTTTGATTTCTCACCATCAAAACTTTCTCCAAACCATTTTATTAACCACTCCAGTATAAGATTGTATTATTTTCACAACCTTGGTCGATACGTTTTCCTCTACATAGTTCGGTACAGGAATACCGTAATCACCGCTATCGTTCATATCCACCGCAGTAGTTACCGCCTGGAGCAAGCTGTGCTCGTCAATGCCTGCCAAAACGAAGCACGCCTTGTCAAGTGCTTCCGGACGTTCCGTTGAAGTTCTTATACAAACTGCAGGGAACGGGTGACCTACGCTTGTGAAGAAACTGCTCTCTTCCGGAAGTGTGCCACTATCAGAAACAACGGCATAAGCGTTCATCTGAAGCTTATTATAGTCATGGAAGCCAAGCGGTTGATTCATACGAACCCGTTCATCTAGTTTAAATCCCGTTGCTTCAAGACGTTTTCTTGAACGAGGATGGCAGGAATAAAGAATTGTCATATCATACTTTTCAGCAAGCTTGTTTATCGCTGTGAAAAGGCTTGTGAAATTCTTTTCGGTGTCTATATTTTCTTCTCTGTGAGCAGAAAGAAGGATATATTTCTTTGGCTCCAGTCCAAGACGGTCAAGAACATCGCTCGCTTCGATTTCAGCAAGGTTCTGATGGAGCACCTCTGCCATCGGAGAACCGGTTACATAGGTACGTTCCTTAGGAAGCCCACACTCATGTAGATATCGGCGAGCATGTTCGCTGTATGCAAGATTGACATCAGAGATAATGTCAACAATACGACGGTTTGTTTCTTCGGGAAGGCATTCATCTTTGCAACGATTTCCCGCCTCCATATGGAAGATAGGAATGTGAAGCCTTTTTGCGGCAATCGCAGAAAGACAAGAGTTGGTATCGCCAAGTATCAGCAGTGCATCAGGCTTGATATGACTCATAAGCTTATAGGAGCAATTAATAATATTACCCACTGTTGCGCCAAGATCATCGCCAACCGCATCCATATAAACCTCTGGATCCGCAAGCTTCAAGTCTCTAAAGAAAACACCGTTGAGATTATAATCATAATTCTGTCCCGTATGCGCAAGAATCGTATCAAAATACTTTCTGCACTTATTGATCACGGCGGCAAGACGAATAATTTCAGGGCGTGTACCCACTATGATCAACAACTTAAGTTTGCCATTGTCTTTGAACTTTACATCACTATAATCTAATTTAATATTCATTTCCACTATTCCACCACCTCGAAGAATGTATCAGGATGATTTGAGTCAAAATGCTCATTTGCCCACATCACCGTCACAAGATTATCCGTTTCAGAAAGATTTATGATATTGTGAGTATATCCCGGAAGCATATGAACTGCTTCAATCTTATCGCCCGAAACCTCAAAGTTCAACACTTCGTCAGTACCTATCTTTCGCTGTTGAATCAATCCACGACCGGAAACTACAATAAAGAACTCCCATTTTGTGTTATGCCAATGTTGTCCTTTGGTAATACCGGGTTTTGAAATATTCACGCTGAACTGACCGCATTTTTCAGTTTTCAGCAGTTCTGTAAAACTTCCTCTTTCATCCTCATTCATCTTCAACGCGAAAGATACTTTCTCCTTGGGAAGATAGCTAAGATATGTACTGTAAAGCTTCTTGGCAAAGCTATTATTCGGAATTTCCGGCATAACAAGAGTGCTCGTCTGTGCTTTGAAGCTATTGAGCAAGTCCACAATCTCCCCAAGTGTCACCTTATGCGTAATTGGTGCAGCACAGTATTTCCCATCATCACGGAGCACCGTATCGATGCCATCAAAGATACAGTGATGCTCCTTGCTCTCCAAAGCGTCGAGCATTTCGGTAATAAGGTCATCAATATACAAGAGCTCAAGCTGTGCTTTACTGTCATTTACGGTGATAGGCAGGTCATTAGCGATGCTATTGCAAAACGTAGCAACAGCAGAGTTGTAATTCGGTCTGCACCACTTGCCGAACAGATTCGGGAAGCGGTATACGAGCACCTTTGCTCCAGTTTCTTCACCGTATGCAAAGAGCAAATCCTCACCCGCTTTTTTGCTTCGACCATAATCACTGTCATAGCGTCCAATACAAGTCGCTTGAATAGAGGACGAAATCATAACGGGGCAAGAGTTTCCGTGCTTCTTTAGAGTTCCAAGGAGCGTACTTGCGAAGCCAAAATTCCCCTGCATATATTCTTCTGATTTTTGCGGGCGGTTGACTCCTGCGAGATTGAATACAAAATCCGCTTTATGACAGTATTCATCTAAAAGCGAAGAATCGGTATCTACATCATATTCAAAAATCTCACCAATAGCCAGTTCGGGACGCGTTCTGTCCTTTCCGTCATGAATATTTTTGAGTGCAGCGCAAAGATTTTTTCCGACAAATCCTTTTGCTCCGGTCACAAGGATGTTCATCATTCCTTCGCACCCTTTGCAAGCTCATCCTGAATATACTTCAAGCTCGCAATCTTCGCCTTGGTCTGCTCAACGTTTAAAAGCTCTGTATTGTTAGAATTGAACTCAGTCAATGTGTTACGTTCAACCTCACCTTTATTAAAGAACTTATCATAATTCAGGCTGCGTTTATCGGCCGGAACACGGTAAAAGTTTCCCATATCCACTGCGTGCTCACATTCTTCATTCGTAAGCAGAGTTTCATACATCTTTTCTCCGTGACGAATACCGATTATTTTTATATCTTCTTTTTTGCCGTTAAACAGCTCACAAACCGCCTCTGCCTGTGTTTGGATAGTGCAAGCAGGTGCTTTCTGCACGAGAATGTCACCGTTCTCACCGTGTTCAAACGCAAACAGAACCAAATCAACGGCTTCATCAAGGCTCATAATGAAACGAGTCATTGTTGGCTCCGTAAGTGTAATCGGGTTCCCGCTCCTAATCTGATCAATCCATAACGGAATAACAGAACCTCGGCTACACATAACGTTACCGTAACGAGTACAGCAGATTTTGGTCTTGCCGGAGTGGCGGCTGCGAGCAACCGCTACTTTTTCTTCCATTGCCTTAGATGTTCCCATAGCGTTAACAGGGTATGCAGCCTTATCCGTTGATAAGCAAATCACACACTCTACGCCTTCATCAATAGCAGCAGTCAACACATTATCTGTACCAATAATGTTTGTTCGAACCGCTTCCATGGGGAAGAACTCACATGAAGGGACTTGCTTGAGCGCAGCCGCATGAAATATGTAATCTACACCATGCATCGCATTCCTGACAGACTGAAGATCACGTACATCTCCGATATAAAACTTAATTTTGTCTGCCACTTCAGGCATTTTGACCTGAAATTCATGGCGCATATCATCCTGCTTTTTCTCGTCACGAGAGAAGATTCGTATCTCCCCAATATCAGTGCGTAAGAAGCGGTTCAAAACCGCATTACCAAAAGAACCGGTGCCGCCGGTAATCATTAAAGTTTTATTTTCAAACAAACTCATACATTATTCCTCCAATATATCCGCTATTCTCTTACAAGCGAAGCCGTCGCCGTACGGGTTGCTTGCCTTGGACATAGCCTCGTATGCCGTCATATCCTCAAGCAGAAGCTTGAAGTTCTCGTATATTACGTCCTCGTCGGTGCCGACAAGCTTCAGCGTGCCCGCCTTGATACCCTCGGGGCGCTCAGTGGTGTCGCGCATTACAAGCACGGGCTTTCCAAGCGAGGGCGCCTCCTCTTGAATTCCGCCCGAATCGGTAAGAATCATATAGCTGTTCGCAAGGAAGTTATGGAAATCAAGCACCTCAAGAGGCTCGATAATGCGAATTCTGTCGCAGTCGCCGAGCTCCTCGTCAGCCGCCTGGCGAACAATCGGATTCATATGAATCGGATAAATCGCTTTGACGTCGGGATGCTCATCCATTACTCGCCTTATCGCTCTGAACATATTATGCATAGGCTCTCCGAGGTTTTCCCTTCTGTGAGCAGTTATCATAATAAGTCGGCTGTCCTTTGCCCATTCAAGCTCGGGATGAGTGTAATCTGCTCTGACCGTGGTCTTAAGCGCATCTATGGCAGTGTTGCCCGTCACGTAAATTGACGAGGCATCTCTTCCCTCTCGGAGTAAATTCTCCTTTGAAAGCTCGGTGGGAGCAAAATTATACTTTGATATAATCGATACCGCCTGGCGGTTGAACTCCTCGGGATACGGGCTATAAATATTATAAGTACGCAGTCCCGCCTCAACGTGACCAACGGGAATCTGCAAATAGAAGCAAGCAAGCGCCGTGACGAAGGTTGTCGAGGTATCTCCGTGAACGAGAACAACGTCCGGCTTGACTTCCTCAAGAACCGTCTTTATTCCACCGAGAATATTAGTCGTGATATCAAACAGCGTCTGCTTGTCCTTCATAATAGAAAGGTCATAATCCGGAACCACGCCAAATGCGCCGAGCACCTGGTCAAGCATCTGACGGTGCTGTCCCGTAACGCACACAACCGTATTTATATTTTTTCTCGCTTTGAGCTCGTTTACGAGCGGGCACATCTTTATCGCCTCAGGGCGAGTGCCGAATACAAGCATTACTGTTTTCATTTTCATTCTCCTACATTGTTCTAATATTGTCATTCCGTCCCGGTCGTTTCTTGATAACGCTTGATATCACATGGAGCAACAAGGACATAATTACGGTAGTTAACGCAAACATCAAAACTCCGAGCCATGTAGGCGAGAACATCAATATTAATGAAATACATGCGGAGTGCGCTAAATATATTTCATATGAATAATCACCTAATATGGTCAAAGTTCGTTTAAAAATGCGCATAAAAGAACGGCTCATTAACCAACCGACAAAAATCAGTATAAAAAATGCTACCGGAAGTTTAATAAACAATTGCACCAAATTCATAAGCAAACCGCCTGTATTTCGTACAAACGGAAGTTGCTTGAGTGCTAAACACGTGACACCGAGAACAAGTGCACTTATAGCAAAAAAAGGATTTTGCACATGTTTCTTTATTTCTTTGTAGTCGGAAAGCAACACACCAATAATAAATGAAAACGATTGCTCTGCCCTAATTTCATTAAAAAGCACAAAGGAAAGAACTGCCATTACACCAAGAACGGTATATTTATAAGCCATGCTCTTTTTATGAACGGCTAAATAAAACGCAAAATACCATAAGAGTTGGTAACCTATATACCAATAATAAGTAGATTCGATAGTAAAAAAAGCTCGAACCAATCCATTGAAATCGCGAAACAAGCCTATGAGAGCTTGATAAACCGCAAATGCAACAATATACGGAACCACAACATTCAACAGCTTCTTTTTCCAAAAGAACTCCGTACCATGCTTCAAATAACTTTCATTGTTTCCGTATCCGGATATAACAAGAAACACCGCAACGCCAATACCGCCAAGAGGTGTCATAAGCCTCGCTATGCTTGTCGGTAACACAACAGCAGCAATATGGCATACCAAGATCATGAGTATAGAAAAACCTCGCGCGTAGTTGGTGTTTTCTTTATTCATAAAATCAATCTTTATTGCCTTCACCACCCTTATAATCGAATACTATATTTTGTAAAAACTATACTTTTTTATTTTCAACAAATTCACGCACAAGATTCTCAAATTGATGGATTTCGCCAAGGACACTGTCAAGAAAGCACTTTCTTCCTATAGCAAATCCGTCCTCACTCAAAACCCGAGTCTCATACTCAGCAATTTTTGCTAATATATGTTCTCTCTCAACCTCGTCAATAATAACGCCGAGATTGTACTTTTCGACATAACGAACGATAGCCTCGTTGTGGCGCAATACCAATACCGGTTTACCCGATATTATCGCATCATACAGCTTGTTGGGAACTGCATTTTTGTTGACCTCACTCTTACAGCGGACAATGTTAACATAGTCGGCATTGTTACGGTATATATCCACAATATCTCGCTTATCATACACACCTTGGTAAAAGATATTTTCTATCTTTTCTTTCCGGCATACTGCCGCGAGTTCGCGTTTTGCCTCATTTTCCTTACCTACAAATCCAAATCTCACCTTTGGACTGTTGGCAAACTGACGCACAAGCTCAATGTTTATCTCGCCTTCAATAAGCATGCCCGCAAACACAATGGCGTACTGATCTCTTGTTTCATTGGTACAGTTATCGCTATAGTGGCTCATTATCATGCTTTTATCAGCGTTATGCCCAATGATTGGATTTACCGGTATCCATTTTTTAAAGTTTTCCGATGATGTTACTACCTGATATGCGTTATGGCAAAGTTTGTCAATCGCAGAAGAAAACTTTCTCGCAATTGGTGAATCATCGCGAATATCAAAAATAAAATTATTCTTATATTTGCCGTTCAAAACATGGCGAATAAAGAAAGCAGCAGCCACAGTAAAAACAACAAGCTTGTCATATTTACGCTTTTTGACAATCCTTTTCACAAAATTTGCGAACCCAAAATAACCAAGCAACACCCTTTTACGATTTCCGTCAGATGTTATAAAGTTAAACGAATGGTCAACAGATTCGTCAAGTCCAAGCCTATCCCACGATATTACCTCGTATTTAACATTGCTTTTCTGTAGTTCATTTATATAGTACTGAACATATGGTGCATACTTTATATTTGCCGGAACTACCAAACCAACCATACTGAGTCACTCTCCTACAATTGTTCCCGATTCCTATCCTTTGATATAAACAACGCAGTTATTATGAAGTAAACCAAAACACCGCCTGTTAATAACCAGGTGAAAAATGATATATTGATTGCATTCCATATCATAATAAATCCTATTGATAAAGAAAAAGAATCTACGTGGTTTTTGTTAATTTTCTCCCATTGTTTTAGGATAAACGTATATATAATTGGATAAACAATAACACCAAATATCTTAAAGTTAGCGTAGGCATCACCAAACATACCGGTATTTGCCACAGCCTCTCCGTATTCTGTTACTGTAGTGGATACAAGATAACTTATACTTCGATCATACGGAGATTCAAAGAACGCCCTCATTATACTTTCGCGAAGCAACAAAGCTTCTTGCGGTTGTATGAAATTATAATATCGCGCAGCAATATTCGGAGGGATTATCAGAACCCTGTACATTTCA
The DNA here is from genome assembly GCA_017472305.1 of Clostridia bacterium. Classification (GTDB taxonomy): domain Bacteria; phylum Bacillota; class Clostridia; order Oscillospirales; family CAG-272; genus UBA1740. The sequence goes on from JAFUQP010000023.1 coordinate 78,466, forward strand.
TTCAAAAACAAGTATTTACCCGACAACTTATACCCGATAAGGTTCATTATCAAAAATACACTTATTCCCAAAATCAATATGCTTGCTATTCTTGTAACAGGTTTTCCTTTCGGCCCTATATTTAAATTAATCACAAAATGAAACACTAATACTACTGCATATAGCACTAAATTAGTTTTCAATCCGTCAATGGAAAACAGAAGCACCGCGAAAACCAAAGTTATCACAGCGAGAAAATAACGCTTGTTTGTTACAAATCGAACAAAGAAATACGGAAGGAATACACCCGATACGAATCTAAACGCATAACCTACAAGTGTAGGCATATCAAGATCCATTCTATATTGATACACATCATCAAACGAGGTTATTATTCTGAATCCACCGTATTTTCCAGAGAGCCAAACAGACGCAAGTGCTACAAATGCAAATAATAAAAACTCGGACTTCTTTATAGTTATAGCTTTAAACAGTTTTGTTTTCGTTGTGTTTAAAAGTGCGTTCTGAGATTTTGCTCTAGAATCATAGATTTTTTTCTTTGAAGTACTAAAGCCAAAATGAATGCATAATGTGAACACCAGCCAAAACAGATTTACGAGAACAAAGCAACCGTCTTGATGTGTTGTCATCCTGCCAAACATACTATAAAAGCCTACGCCGTTTACACAGAATAGCAACATGTATAAAATTGATGATACATTTGCTCTTTCGGATACCGCGGATGCAATTAACAGAGTTTGAACAATATATAGCAACCAAGAAACAAATATTCTTGTATAGTCGTATGCTAAATTGCCGGCGCCGGAAAAAACATGCATTCCATTATCAAAGACATAATCAATAATATATTTGTATGCAATTAATACAAACCACAACCAAAATGTTTCTTGTGATTTTGAATGTTTATAATTATTTACAACACTCTTTATCATAAATCTTCCCTCGATGTATGCAAATGCTTGCGAATGTTATAATCTCCGACTAGCAGCATTATAACCAGTTTGCAAACATTTGCAGTAATAAGTGCATAACAAAAACCGATCAAGTTAAGGTATGGTATAAAGACGAGAGATAAAACCACCACTATAATTCCATACACCACTTGAATAACCAACTGCCATGCCATCCTGCAATACTTTAATAACGCAGGCTGTACCATAGACGCAACCGCTGTAAGTATTACTGCAATATTTGAAATAGGTATAAACTTTATCGCACTGTCTACGTAATCCGGATAGAAAATATATATAAACGGAGCTGACAGCAACAGAGAAAAACCATAGAACAGAACGCCAAAGATTATTGTAACAATGTTAGTTACCCAATATTTCTTCACGGTCATTCTAAAGTTTTTTTGCGCATAATATCCAAGCGCAACGTTAGCCATTGGCTGTATTGCAATTGATGAAGATTTTCCAAAGGTAGACGATACAGTGAACACAGAAAGAGTTGCAGAACCCAAAAGCGGCGTAATAACAAATCTATCTACATATGTCATACCGCTCTTTATTAGATAAGATAACGACAAAGCTAAATACTCTAAAAGCGTTCCACGGCAAAGCGATGTGAGCTTAAAGCCCTCCTTGAATGCTCCGGTCTTGTATATTAAATACGTATTGGCAAAAATATACGAAACCAAAAACGGCATAGTCCAAATGCCCGTTATAAAACTGAGCACAATACCAACAATATAACCTAAGGAGACAAAAAGGCTTTCTATAACGCCTTCTTTAAATTGTAGGCGAAGACGAAAGTATGACAAGAGATAAGAGCAGAGCGTTCCCAACATAGAAACAATCGGGAGGGTAATCGAAACTGCAAGAGAGGTTGTGTTAAAGAAACTTCCCCAAACGCCAAAGATAACTGCTGTTATTGCTCCTGACAGTATGACTCCTAATGCAATAATGATATTGAAATCACCCATTGTCCCGATGTCTGAGTACTTGGAATCTCTGGTAAGTCTAATATCTCCCAATGCATTGCCTATCGTCAGTATAATAATGTTCACGATTCCCATTACAAAAATAATGTTTCCGTAATCGGTTGCATTGTGTTGCTTAGCAATCAGGGGATATACACAAAGCTGCAACATGAATGTAGAAAGCATTGAACCTGCAAAATTCCATACTACATTTTTTGTTACCTTGCTTTTGCTTTTAATAATTCCGATTAATTTACTTGGCATCTTATCCTCCCCTCTGCTTTTACTAAGATTATGATAATGTTAATAATAAATTAACTCTGTGTGATTTTTCATTATCAAACAGCAGAAAATTGAAGTGCAGCATCTATATTTTATTGTTTTTGTTTTGAGAATCCAAAGCAAAAAACAATTAAATGCTTTTAAATATTTTTATATATTTTGAAAGGCAAACATCTTTTGAAGCTACGTTCTTAACGTAATTCCGAAGATCTCCAGAGTAGGGTTTATTTTTGTTTTTTTCAGCAATTATAGCATATGCCAATGCCTTGGGGTCACTAGGCTCAACGCACGCACCCGCGCCTGCGTCATTAATAACATCGGCAAGATCACTATCAGTGTCAAAAGAAGCAATAATCGGCGTATTACAAGCCATAATGCTCCATGTTTTGCTCGGCATAGCGCTTTTTCCTGCACCTTTTTTACACGTAATTAGAGACACATCTCCCATGCTATAAACCTCTGAAACACGGTCAAGAGGAAGAAGATCGTGGATAAACACATTTTTCATATCCTTCGCTCTTTCCCTTGCATCCGCAAATTTCGACCCACCTCCAAAAATAGCAAAGCGTATATCGGCATTATCCGATAGAAGTTCTGCTGCATCAAGAACGACATCTGCTCCTTGAACTTCTCCAAAATTTCCGGCATAGACTACCCAGAATTTCTCGCGCTCAAGTGAAAATTCATCAAAAATTGTATTGTTTTGACGTGAAACAGGAACGGTTTCTTCCGTGTTTATCCAGTTGGAGATAACCTCTATCTTAGATTCTTCAACGCCTTTTTCAACAATGTTACGTTTGAATCCCTCGCTAATAACGATTATCTTTTCTGCGTTTCTATATGTATAGTTTTCAAGTTTTCTACCTATTTTCCACAGCAAACCGTCTTTTTTTGCAAGTCCTGCCGTTACCAATGAGTCAGGAAAAATATCCTGCAGATTGTATATCACTGGCACTTTCCTGCCGTATTTTTTTGAGAGCCTTTTTGCAACCTTGGCCGCCACAGCTCCCATTGTTGGTGGGGTACTACCAACAAATATTACATCGATATCTTTTTCTTTGATGGCCTGTCTATAGGTTTTGATTGAACACAGTAAGTAGCGAAATGCACGCTGAACGGGATTTCTGCCCTCTTTAATCATGGGAAAACGTTTGACAGTTATATATCCATCATAAAGTGTTTCGGTACGCTTGTTTTTATATTCACGTCTAACCTCGTCACTTATGCCACGACACGGTTCCGGTGTTATACAAACGCAATCAATTCTTGCTTCTGCATATGCTTTATATGCATCATCATAAAAATGACTGGATGCGGTTTTTTCCGGAGCAAAATAAGCACACAATCGAAGCATTCTCATTTAGAAATGCCCTCCATATCAAAGCGAATATTACTTGTTTCTTCCGAATAATTTTCTGCACTTTGGGCATTTTTTGTTTTAGCATTTGCATCGCTGGCAACCGCATCGTTTGTGTAAACGTTTTCTCGTTTTAAAACAGTCTGAATGGTCTTGAAAAATATTTTTATATCAAGCCATAAAGAAGCATTGTTGGCATACCACGCATCCATTAGTCTCTTTTCTCTTACCGAAATACTGTTTCTGTAATAAGCTTGCGTGTATCCTGTAATTCCGGGACGGATCTTCATCTTATCAACCTCGTCCGGCTGATAAGAATCGAGTGCTCCCCAACCGCTGGCGCGTGGACCAATAATACTCATATCACCTTTAATAACGTTCAGAATCTGAGCTGTCTCATCAAGGCTGGTATCACGCAAAAATTTTCCGACACGAGTTACACGAGGATCATTCTTGGAATTGTATGTACTGCCATCCGGATTTGTTAAATTGGGAGCATTTACTTTCATAGAACGGAACTTGAACATCTTGATTTTCTTAGAGTCCTTACCTATGCGCTCCGCTATATAAAACACAGGTCCACCATCTTCAATTTTTATAGCGATCGTCACTCCAATCAGAATTAGTAGAAAGAAAGGAAATGCTATAAAACAACAAAGCAAATCAAATGTCCTCTTAATAAAGCGATATAGAAAGTTTTTCAATGCTAAACACCCCTTATTCTCTTATTATTTCCCTGTCTATTCTGCTAAGCCCCAACTCGGCATTTCGAAGTGCCGTTTCATAATCATCTGCAACAGATACCACATAGCCACAACCATCAAGATTTGTGTGATATTCCCGTATTTCTTCACCAACACTCATGTGATGATGTATTTCCACACCAACCTCTTTTTCAATTCTTTCAAAGTCCGGCAAAGCCTTGACTACGCCAGGCGTCAAAGCTAGCAACCGGGTCACTATGCATTTTACACCGTTTTGAGGAGAAAGGTCGGGCTTATCTCCGACCGCCGCTTTGATCATTGCTCCCATATAGTCTATTCCCGTACCTGTTGGGACGAGGTTTGAACCTATAAGATTGCCGCCCATTCTTGCACCGATATCAACAATATGCACTCCACCGTCTTCGCTCAAAAGCAAATCTATATTTACCGAGCCGAAATCAATTTTCAAGGACCTTATTGCTTTTTCCACGCACTCCCTTATATGATGTTCTGTTTCACGATCCAGACAGCAAGGTATAGAGTGCCCTAATTCAGCATAATAAGGAGCCTCCGTCATCCATTTGCGCATTACAGCCAAAACATGAACTTTGCCATCATAAATAAAGGACTCGACTCCATACTCCTTTCCCACAATAAAGCTCTCTACCAATGCCTTATGTGCTAAAGAACATCCCATGGCAATTTTGCATGCCTCAGCAAAATCTTCGGCTCTGTCTACCCTGTTCGCTCCACGGCTTCCTGAACCGTCGCACGGCTTTACCATTACGGGGAACCGAATTATCCTTTTAACCTTTTCAACATCCTCATCGCAAGATATTTCATACGCCTGTTCTGTATCATCTGCATGAGCTTCAAGCAGAGTCTTGCGAATTGAGTATTTGTTTTTTACAGTTTGTGCCACGGAATAGTCAATACCGTTTATTTTCATTTTTTTCGCAATATAACTTGCGGTAAGCACGCCAAAGTCAGTTGCCGCAGTTAGCACGCCGTCTATTTGTTTATCTTTAGCATATGACAAGCAAGCGTCTTTATCAACGATATTGATATGGGCATATTCGTCAGCGTATTTAAACCCGAGAGCAGATTCGTTTCCATCAACTGCGAGTGTATAATATCCAAGTTTCTTTGCATGCTTTATAACATAAGTCTGCAAAAAACCCGCTCCGATTATCAATAATTTTTTCATAATTCGCACCAGTACATTTTGTCAAGAAATAATAATGTAGTCACTCAAAAGATGTTTTGCCGCTTCGGCGTTCGCTTCCGCCTCTTCTGGCGTATCACCACATGTCAAAACCCAACCACAACTGTCAGATTTTTCTTTATATGGCTTCAAAACATCACCAACGCCTTTTCTTAAAACAATATCAATTATATTGTATCTTCCAATTAAATCACTGTAATCTTTTATAGCAGAAATAACACCTGGTGTGTATATCAATAGACGCGTTGCAATGCATTTTTTATATTTTGGTTCAATGTCCGGTTTTTGAGCTAGTGACAGTTGAATTATTGAATCAAGCTCACTCACTCCACGTGAAAGGGGAACTATATGCGACGCAATGAGATTTTGGCCTATTCTAATTCCAACATCTATGATATAAGGTTTTTTATTTTCATTGGAAACAATAACATCAAAATTAACGCTTCCCATAGTTATGCCAAGAACGTCGACTGCTTTCAATACCTCGTTTTCAATATCAAGCTCTATTTCACGCGGCAACCCGGAAGGGACTCTGTGTCCGTAATGCAGGTCACCATTATCATCACGGTAAAAGGTGGTTTTGACAATAGCATATACATATTTTTGCCCGTTTCCACAAAAAACCTCTGCAGAATATTCCTCACCGTCAATAAAGCCTTCGACATATATTTCACCGAATCTTGCCGAATCAAAAGCATATTCGATAGCAGCATCAATATTTCTTTCATCAGTGACAATGCTTACGCCCTTGCTACCGGAACCGTCACTGGGTTTTATTACGCAAGGAATGCGTATTGCTTTATTTGATTTATCGCTTGCATCTCTAAGAGCGAAGAAATCACCTGACATGTTGAGGCCACCGCTTGCCAAACACTGCTTGATTGCAAATTTGCTTTTTGATATTTCGGCAACTTTTTCGTCTAAGGCAGGCAACCCTAGACGTTTCCCGATGTATGCTACGGTAGGCAATGTAATAGTTGCACCATACGTCATAACGGCATCTATACCAATTTCTTCGGCGTATGCAAGGCAAGCCTCTTTATCCCGTACATCTATTATTTTAAAGGCATCCGCCCACTTAAGACCGGGAGCCTTTGAATTCCCATCGATGCAATATACGGCATGCTCAAGCTCCTTTATTCTCTTTATTAACGGCACCTGGTATTCTCCAGCACCTATTACAAGCACTTTTTTCATACGCACCTCATAAACGCACCGATTTCGTTTAATTTATTTAACCAGTCGTCCTAGATAATTTTTTAATGGTGACAAAATTTCCACATAATTGTCGATTGTATAGTCCACATCCTCGTCCGTGAGGCAGGTGTGAAGCGGAAGGGTGATTTCGTTGGCAAAATGAGCGTATGCGTTGGGATAATCGGCGATATCAAAGCCGAGAACTTTATATGCTGTGTGCATAGGTAACGGCTTGTAATGGACATTGCAAGCGATGCCGCGCTCTGCCATTTTCATAATAATGTCATTGCGTTCCTCTGCACCGATGCCGGGTATACGAGTCAGGTAAAGGTGCCCGGAGGACTCCCACTCGTCAGTGTAGTGATTAAGAGTTTCTACGCCGAGTGGCTTTAATGCCGCATCGTATTTTTCGATAATCTCTTTTCTGCGCTTCAGCATTTCGGGATAACGCTCGAACTGCTTAAGTCCTATCGCCGCAGCAACGTCGGTCAAATTGCACTTATAGTAGGTTCCCACAATATCATATTCCCACGCGCCGAGCCTCGTTTTCGCAAGCGCATCCTTCGACTGACCGTGAAGGCTTAAGAGCTGCAGCTTTTTGTATATGTCGTCGTTGCTGATGCCGGGTAGCGTTCTCCAGGTAAGAGCTCCGCCCTCTGCCGTTGTAAAATTCTTTACGGCGTGGAAGCTGAAGCTCGAAAAATCAGCCACCGAGCCTATCATTCTTCCGTGCCATCTCGCGCCGAATGCGTGGGCAGTATCTGCCATAATCGCTATTCTGCCAAGTGCCGCCTGCATTTCGCCGGTGGGTTTGAATATCGGTTTCTTTTTCTCCGCAATTTCAAACAACCTATCGTAGTCGCAGGGAATTCCTGCTAAATCTACAGGTATAATAGCCTTCGTGCGGTCGGTGATTGCCGCCTCAAGTGCATCGTAATCCATCTCAAGGCTGTCCTTCTGCGTATCTATCAGCACGATTTTCGCACCGACGTGGGCAATTACCGAAGCCGACGCCGTGTAGGTGTACGCCGAGGTAATTACCTCATCACCTTCTCCTATCCCCATAACTCGAAGCGCCATTTCCGCGCATGCGGTTTGAGAATTAAGGCATACGCACCTTTCGGTTCCTACCCATTCGGCAATGTTTTTTTCAAGCTGCTTGGTTCTCGGACCTGTTGTTATCCAGCCCGACCTAAGTGCTGCCGCAACCTCTTCAATTTCCGCCTCGCTGATGTCAGGAGGACTGAACGGAATAATCTTTTTGGTTTCAACCATGGTGATTTTCTCTTTTCGATTTACGTTATTTTATTGGGTTACAGTTTGCATTTGCTGCTCGAAGGCTTCGCCTTTATCCTCGGAGCCGTGTCTGCCCGCAGGACGATAGCTCGGGACGACCGACGAGATAAGCTCTCGTATTTCGTTCTCCTTACCGTCGAGGGCTGCGTGCATCAGCACCTTGAGCTGCGCGAGGAATTCGTCGGTGTCGAAGGGAATGGGGCTGCCTATGTGAATAAGGTGATTAGGCGTAGTCCTCAAGCCCTCCTCGGACATCAGCTTCTCCTCGTAGAGCTTCTCTCCCGGGCGAAGGCCGGTGTAGGAAATCATTACGTCGACGTCTGGCTTGAGTCCCGAAAGACGTATGAGGTTTCTTGCAAGAGTATCAATCTTGACAGGCGAGCCCATATCCAGAACGAATATCTCGCCGCCGTCTGCGTAGGTTCCCGCCTGAAGCACAAGAGATGCCGCCTCGGGTATCGTCATAAAGTATCTTATGATGTCGGGGTGTGTTACCGTCACGGGACCGCCCTTGGCAATCTGCTCCTTGAATCTCGGAATAACCGAGCCGTTGCTTCCAAGCACGTTACCGAAGCGCACCGCAACAAATTCTGTACAAGGTTTCTCAGGAATACCAACCGTACTCGCACCGCACTCGTACTCATCGTGGAAATTAATCGGGCGAAGCTCGGCTGCCCTTCCCGCCCTGATTTTTCTGTCAAAGGACTGAATAATCATCTCGCAAAGGCGCTTCGATGCTCCCATAACGTTAGTGGGATTTACCGCCTTGTCGGTAGAAATCAGCACAAATCTCTTACAGCCGTTCATCATTGCGGCGTATGCGGTTTTATAGGTACCGATTGCGTTGTTCTTAATCGCCTCGCAGGGGCTGTCCTCCATAAGGGGAACATGCTTGTGTGCTGCGGCGTGATAAACTATTTCAGGTTTGTGGGCTTCAAAGACCTGGTTTAGGCGCTTGCTATCTCTGACAGAGCCTATAAGCACCTCAAGATTAAGCTCGGGGAATTTGTCCTTCAATTCAAGTCCTATGGCGTGAGCGTTGTTCTCATAAATATCAAAGACAATCAGCTTCTTCGGATTATGCTTGGCAATCTGTCTGCAAAGCTCACTGCCGATAGAGCCGCCTCCGCCGGTTACCATAATAACCTTGCCCGAAATAAAGCTGTATATCTCGTCCATATTGACCTTTACCGGCTCGCGACCGAGAAGATCCTCAACGGCAACCTCCTTCATGGACTGCACCGTAATGTTTCCGCTGACGAATTCGTATACTCCGGGAAGATTCTTTAACTCGCAGCCCGTTTCCTTGCAGATATCGAGGATATCACGTCTTTCTTCTGCGCTGGCGCTGGGAATTGCAAGATAAATCTTTTCTATTCTGTATTTCTCGACGTTAAGAAGAATATCATCTCTGCTGCCGACAATCGGCACACCGTCGATGTATCTTCCCCACTTGTTGCTGTCGTCGTCGATAACGCAGCACACGCGCTCGTTAATTTCCTTTGCATTATGCATATCGCGAAGGATAATCTGACCTGCCGCACCCGCACCTATAAGCATAACGCGACTGGCGGTCGAGCTCTGAATGCTTCTCTGCCTTTTGGTCCTCTCCCGTACAAAAAAGCGATAAGCGAATCGCACGAACAAAACCAAAACGAACTGCATCGCCGCGCCTATGAGATAATACGATATGGGCATACGCGCAAAGAACAAAGTAATAAGAAGCGCATGAAGCGCTCCCGAAATCAAGGCCCAGATGGCTACGCGATTGAATTCGTTAAAGCTTGCATATTTCCAAACGCTCCTATATAGGCGAAGCATCCACAAAAGTGCAATGCTGACAATTGCATGAATCGGAGCATAGCAAAGCCAAGCCTCGAGGTAATATGACGGTATCTCCGAAAAGTGGCAGTCAAAGCGAAGCCACAGTGCCATAAAATATGAGCCGGCAGTAGCCGCCAGGTCATAAAGCATCAAGAGCAGGGCTATATAGTGCCAATGCTCGAAAGTTAGCTTCTTTTTATGTACCACGGTATTATCGCCGACATTAGCTGATTGTTCACTGTGTTTATCGGTCATAGCGGTCTCCGTTCTGTCGATTTGGGTTGCGGGGCGGCGCCCCGCTGAATTTTCATATAATATTGTATCACATACGCGCGAAAAAATCAAGTGCCAATATCAGGCTGTAAAATACCCGTGGGGATTTAATTGTATTATCTGCTGTTTTTCGGCTTGATTCAATACCTTTTTTGGTCTTTTTGTCAAAAAAAGACGGCGATTTTGCCGTCAAAATCGCCGTTCCTTAATAATATTTAAGAATTATTTTTGAGGTTTTTTGCGTTTTTTCTGCAATTACGCTCTTTTTTCGTTATCCCAAGAGCGCCAGACGATGCAATTCAGCAGCGATTCAAGTACTGAAATCGGGTTTTCTCCGTTTGTTACTCATCGATACTGCCGTCTTTCTCTGTCGCAGTGGGCTCGCTTTCAGGCTTTGTGCTGCCGTCTTCGCCTTGCTTTTCGGCAATGGGATTACCGCCCTTCTTTCTGCGTTCAAGGCGATAAGCGTTATAGCGCTTCAGAAGAAATCTCACGAGGAAGAAGCCGACGACAAGCACACCGAGCGTCAGGATTATCGATACCGAGTCGCCAAGCAGCCACACTCCGAAGGCGCGGAAGCCACGCTCAAGGTCGTAGAGATTGTCCGAGAACTCGGCGCGTACCTCTTCAATGAAGCCGGGATTTTCGGTGACTGCCACGCGCACCTCGTTTACCGTTAAGTAAACTGTGGAATATGCGATTCTGTCGTCGTAGGACTCCTTCTGATTGCGTAGCGAGGCAAGGTCAGACTGTACTGTAAGAAGCCTCGTGCGGATTTCAAGCGCCGTATCGACGGTGGTCGCCGCACTGAGCATTGAAAGGAGCGCCGCCTCCTCCGCCTCGAGGACGGCAATTCTGCTCTCTACGTCGATATATGCGGTGGTAACGTCGTTTACCGACTCGGTAAAGGAAGTAACGACCGCCACAGCGTCAACCGCCTCTGTAAAGGCAGCGAGCTTATCCGCGGGAATTCTTATCACCGCGTAAAGGTGGCGGAGATTATTTTTGTTATAATAGTTCTCGCCGCGCTCCTCACGCGAGGAAATATATCCGCCTGCCGAGCTTACCGCCTCGCTGAGAGCCGTCATAAAGCTGTCATAGGCGTCGGTCTGTACGCTCTCGTGAACGGTTTTGATTATTTTCCTGTCCTCGAGAATTGTATCCGAGCTGCCCGAGCCGTTAGTCGCGCCGCCGATAGCCCCCGAGCTTCCGGAGCCGCCATCCTCAGAGTAGTCTACCCTATCCTTGCCGTCAAGGAGAGCGTCGCCGCCCGACGAGCAGGAGATAGCCGAGAGCGAGATAACGAGTATTAACGCGAGTAGCGAAAGCATTTTCAGAGTCTTTTTCATTTTCTTTACCTTCCTTATGTATTTTGGGGCGTCGAGCGTTTTTTGCTCGGCGTTCTGTTCCCTTCGACTATAATGACGGAGTTTACGTGGATTTGGTTACAAATTTTTGAAAAATAATTTTTCCGCTCTTGAAAGCCGAGCCGATTTAATGTATAATATAAGCATAACCGAGGTGAGGAGCATCTTATTTTTTGCGCCTTGCCTGAAACGAAGGAGAAAAAATTGAAAGTAATTCTGTGTCTTGACGACAGGGGCGGTATGACCTTCAACAAGCGAAGGCAGAGCCGCGACAGAGCAGTAACCGAGGATATAATAAAATCCGCGTCGGGCGGGCGGCTGGTAATTGCCCCGTTCTCCGAAAAGCTCTTTCCCGAGGGGACGGCGCTCACGGTGCTTGATAATCCCTTGCGGGAAGCCTCAGCGGACGATAGCGTATTTCTCGAGTACGGGGGGCTGTCGGGCTACGAAAATCGCGTCACGGGTATCATTATTTACCGCTGGAACAAGCTTTATCCGTCTGATACGAAAATTGATATTCTGCCCGAGGAGCTCGGGCTGAAGAGAGTAAGCACCGAGGAATTTGCCGGCTACTCACACGAAAAAATAACCAAGGAGACCTATTCCGTATGAACAAAAGACTGACTGCATTTCTGCTTTCCTTAATTCTCGCCCTCTCAACCCTTGTCGGCTGCTTTGGCGGCGACGGCGGTGCCGGTGGCGGTGGCGGTGGCGGAGGGAGCGCAAACGGACCGATTTCACTTGAAAACATTCCCGAATATTCGGGAGAGGCGTACGTTGAGATAAACGGAAACATTCCCTTCTTTGACGAGGACGAATACGTCACCGAAAGCTTCGAGAGATACACGGCGCTGGACCCTCTCGGCAGATGCGGCACGGCATACGCCTGCATAGGCATTGACATTATGCCCACCGAGGACCGCGAGAGCATTTCGTCGGTAAAGCCGAGCGGCTGGACCTACGACGGAGTGTCGAACAATAACAAATACGACATTGTCGACGGCTCGTATTTATTCAACCGCTGTCACCTTATCGGCTATCAGCTCACGGGCGAAAACGCGAACAAGCAGAATTTAATCACGGGCACTCGTTATCTTAATATTGAAGGTATGCTCACCTTTGAGGATATGGTTGCCGACTACGTCAAGGAAACCGAGAATCACGTTTTATACAGGGTTACACCGATATTCGAGGGCTACAATCTGGTTGCCTCGGGTGTTCTTCTTGAAGGCTTTTCGGTCGAGGACGATGGCGAGGGCATTTGCTTCTGCGTTTATTCCTACAACGTTCAGCCCGGAATTGATATCAACTACTACAACGGAAGAAACAGAAGAAACGGCGAGACTGTCGACCTCGGAAAAACCGACGGAGAGCACACGGGAGATAGCGGAGCCGCAGCACCCGACGAGGACGAGGGCGCACCTGAATTTACCTACATAATGAGCAAATCGACAAAGACCTATCACACAAGCCCAAGCTGCAGTCACGCGAAGAAAATCTCAGAGGCAAATCTCATCGAGTTCATTGGCACCGAGCGAGAGTTCCTCGAGCTTTACCCGGACAGAACGCAGTGCAAGACCTGCAAGAGCCAAGAGGAGAGCGAGCAGTAATCAGGCAAAAGCTAACCGTTTTTGACTACTTTATTTTACATAATCGGTAGATTTTCGCATTTTCAGCTTCGGCTATATACAAAACAAGAAAACAGACAGTGAGCAAAAATGACAGATAGAGAACGGAACGGAATTTCGGCTCTTGCCGAGATTTTCGACAACAATTACAGGATTACAAACCTCTATGCAGAGTATCTGACAAGAGCCCCCGAGGCAATACGCCCGGATATGGTTTCGGCTCTTACAGAGGACGGTGCGCTTACGGCGAAGGAGGCTGTTGTCGGGCTTATCACCGAGCTTTTCGGGCTTGATTTCGAGCGTAGCGAGGACAGACGCTTGATAATGGATTACATCACTCCGTCGGTCAGAATTCTCGACGGCAAAAGGTACACCGAAAATCCGTATTACAGGGAAATAAAAATCGAGAACGTCAAGGCAGGACGGTGGGAGCTTCGGAGAGAGGCATACGAGCCCTACAGGGCGGTAATTTGCGACGATATGATAATCCGCGAGGACTTTTCAGAGGTACCGCCGCTTGGATTTTTCACCGAGCGCTTTGAATTTCCTGCGGTGCTCGAGGACGGTAACGAGTGGATGACACTCACCCCCGTTGACCTTGACACCTCGGACTATGCGATTATGCGTGCGCGCGGAAAGGTTGTCACCTTCGGGCTCGGGCTCGGATATTTCGCGTTTATGGCGGCAAGAAAGTCTGAGGTTGAGTCGGTGACGGTCGTCGAAAAGAGCCCCGAGGTAATCGAGCTATTTGAGAGCTACATTCTTCCGCAAATCAAGTGCAAGAAAAAAATACGCATAGTCTTGGCCGATGCGTTTGAATATGCCGAGAGTGTTATGCCGCGCGAGGGCTTTGACGTAGCCTTCGTTGATACCTGGCGCGACGCGTCCGACGGCGCACCTATGTACAGAAAAATGAAGGCGCTCGAGCATCTATCCGAGGGCACCGAGTTTATTTATTGGATAGAAAATTTCCTTCGCTCGAGAATCAGAGCCGAAAAATTTGAGGAGCTTTACGCGCTTGCCGAAAAGGGCTGCGTAACTCTTGAAGAAATAAAGAAGGAAATTTCAAAAATTTAAAAAGCAGTGTAACCTACCGAAGAAAATTTTCGTCTTTATAGGCGAGAGAGGGGGAATAAGCTTGGAGGACTCGAAAATCATCGAGCTGTACTTTGCGCGTGACGAGGCGGCTATAACCGAAACCTCGGCAAAATACGGCTATTACTGCAAGAAAATCGCAATGAATATACTTGCCGACCTCTTTGAGAGCGAGGAGTGCGTGAACGACACCTACGTTAAGGTGTGGAACACCGTACCGCCGACGGTACCGAATATTTTCAAGGCGTTCCTTGCGAAAATCACACGAAACCTCGCGCTTGACAGATATAACGAAAAAACCGCGAAAAAGCGCGGCGGCAGGGTATACGAGTCGCTCGAGGAGCTATCCGAGTGCATCGGCTCAAACGAAACCGAACAGGAGCTTGACAGAGGGGCTCTGACCGAGCTTATTAACGGATTTCTCTCTCGGGAAGGCGAGCTTTCGAGAAGAATTTTTGTCAGGCGGTATTTTTATCAGGACTCGGTTTCTGAGATTGCAAAGAGGCTTCGCATTACCGAGAGCAGAGTAAAGACCGCGCTTCACAGAGCGAGGGCGCGTCTTGCCGAGATGCTCAGAGGGGAGGGCTTTACTCTATGATGCGCGAGGATTTGCTATACTCAATCGGAGAAATCGACGAAAAATTCGTCAGCGAGGCTGAGCGCCCCTATTTCGGGCTTATGCCCAAAATAATGAAATACGGAAGCATTGCCGCGTCCTTACTCCTCGTTATGACGGTATCCTTCTTCTTAATTTTCCATGTCTTCTTCGGCGTGATGGGCGAGGACGGTATGGGCGGTGATGCCGACTACTCAGACGGAGCAGACGGAGGAAGCGGAAATATGAGCGGCGGCTCGGGCAACACAACCGGCTCTCCTATTGAAAAAGTACTGTACGCTGACTGCGGTTCTCTTGCGATACTCGAACAGGACGCAGGCAGTATTACTCTTTCTCTGAGGCTCGTTGAGAGCGTTTCAAAAATTGACGTCCGTCTGCTTCTTAACAGAGGCGGAGAGGAATTTGTTCTTACTACCGAGGAGAGCCTTGAGGGCACGCAGGGCTATATTGGAAAGCCTGCTATTACAGTTAACGGAAGCCCGTGCGATGTCCTTCCGACCGAAGTCGGCAGCTATACTGTGACCGTAGATTTCAGAGGGGAGATGCTCTCGGGCTATAGCCTTACGCTAATTACCGTTACTCCGTTCGGTGATTTTGAATAGTCAGAAACAACCCTTTTATTACAAAAGAAAGGTGGGCAATGCACAAAATGCAGCACCCACCTTGTTTTTTTTGCAAACTAGAGTTTGCATATTCTGTTTTTTGCAGTTTTACAGTGTTCCTGTTATCAGTCGTTTTTAACGTGAACGTCAAGCTGATTGTAAGGAATAGAGATACCCGCCTTGTCAAAAGCAAGCTTAACGCTCTCCAACAGGTCGAAGTTAACTGTCCAATAATCTGCGGTTTGAGTCCATACTCTGCACACTATATCAAGACTCGACTGAGCGTGCGAGGAAAGCCTTACAAAGGGCGCGGGGTCCTTCATTACCAGCTCGTGCGAGGCGGCAAGCTCAAGAACTATCTCCTTTGCGCGTTCAAAATCATTCTCATAGGCTATAGAGAAGGTGAGATCAAGCCTGCGTGTGCCCTTCTCGGAATAGTTAACTATAGTGCCCGAGGAGAGGCTTCCGTTGGGAATGTATACCACCTTATTGTCGGCGGTGCGAATTCTCGTCGATACTATGTGAATATCCTCTACGGTTCCGCTATAGCCCTGAGCTTCGATAAAATCGTCAACCTTGAAGGGTCTGGTCACAAGAAGCATTACACCGCCCGCAAGGTTAGAGAGAGCGCCGTTTACCGCAAGTCCGACGCAAACACCGAGCGAGGCTATGAGCGCGGTTATTCCGCTCGTGTCAATGCCAAGATAACCTATAAGCGCGACGGCAACGAGGCACTTACCTACGAGCTTTATTAAGTAAATAAAGGTCGTGCGAAGAGTTTTATCGAGAGGTCTCTTTTTATTCGAAAGAGCCTTGTCAAGCCTTTTCGTAAGCCCGTTAATAATCTTAAAGGATACGAAGAGAATCAAAAGAGCAACAATAATTTTAACACCCGTGGTTGTTGCCCAGTTTACCACAGTGCTGATAACAGCTTCAAAATCCATTACGTTTTCTCCTTTCTTTCTTCCGACTTTGTCGGAGTTAACAGAGATATTTTAGCACCTTTTACGACTTTTGTCAACATTTTTTTACTATACGCGTCTTCTTCGGGTATTTTTTTACCTTATTATGCCTTATCAGTAAAAAGCTTCTCTTTTTCCGACCGCTTTTCACTTCCCTGTACCCCCGCAAGGAGTCAAAATATTTTTTATAAGAAGCAAAAAAAGGCTTGACCGAGGCAAATCTTTCGGCTATAATGGTGGTGTCCGGGTTTATTTTGGACGAAAATATTTTCCGTAAGGAGTAGGGTCATGCAGCTCTCAAATGCAGAAAAGGCCTATGCGGCGTATAAGAATATCACCTCAAGGACCTACAACAACGTAACGACAACTATGCTCAACGTCCTCTATAACGTTGAGTGCCGAATAAAGCGCGACGAGGAATACAAAAAGGAAATAGAAGCCTTTGAAACTCCCTCGGGAGAAAGTCTGGTCACACTTATACCGAAATTCTTCGACGGCTACAACGCCTTCTACGGACTTGAAATCCGCGATACCTTAACCGAGTTTCTTAACCCCGAGCTTGCCGAGGGACTTTACTTTATTGTAAAGACCTACAGAGAAACCGACGACGGCTCGCTTCTTTACCACAGTCCGACCGAATTTGTGCGCGGCGAGGTTGCACACGTCAGAGTGCGCGCATTCTCGCGCTCGACAAGGACACCGATAACTCTCCCGAGGCTTCACGCTATCACCTTAAGCGACGAGGGCGTGGCTACCGAATTCGTAGCAAAAAATTCGTGTGAGATTTCCTTCACGGTTACCCTCTCACGCGAGGGCGCTGTCAAGTTCAAGGTGCTTGCAGAGGGCGAGGACGAAAAGCAGATACTCGGCTCGGAGACAGCATTCGGCGGCGTACTGTTTGATTTCAGGGATATAAGACCGACGCACCCACAGCCCCTCGATATGGTCGAATTCTGGGAAGGTCAGGTCAAGAGGCTACTTGAGATAGACCCCACCGACGAGTCGGTAACGCCATACCGCGGCAGCGTTGAATACGCCTTCAACATTACCGAAAAGAATAGGCACAAGGTCGAAAAGCTCGACAGGGCTTATACCGAACGCGTACGCGCAAACGGTCAGGCAACGGCAAGCGACGAGATGCTCGAAAAATACGATATCTACGACGTAAATCTCAAATCCCCGGGCCCCTGCCCCGTCACATTCTATCTCTCTATCCCGAAGGCGGCAGAGAAAAAGAGCCTTCCTATGCGCTTTATCTTCGACGGCTACGGCTGCTACTCCCCATTCCCCGATACGAATTCGGGTGAAATCGTTATCCACTGCCCTCACCACGGCTACGAGCTGGGACAGAAAACCGACGGCTACTACAGGGTTCTCAACGATACCGTAGCTAAAAACTACGGCAGAGGCAACGGCAAGGTTAACGCAGGATACGACGATATCACCGACTGCTATATGACCTATCTTCTTCTGCGCGACCTGCAAATGGTTCGCTACTGCACAGACCCCTCACTTTCCTCGGAGCTTTCCGGGCTTCACGAGAAGTGGAACGGAAGGGTCCTGACTCAGGGCGGCAGTATGGGCGGTTATCAGTCGATTGCCGTGGGCGCTCTCTGCACCCTGCTTCGCAAAATGGCAAAGCCGTTTGAAATTATAAAGCACGAGGCGAATATTCCTGCCTACGCGAACATCAGTGCGCACACCGAAGGAAAAATTCCTACCTACTTAACAAAGTACGAGGAAGGCGTTGACTATTACGACATAACCTCGTTTGCACCTATGCTCGAGGCGGGAGTTGTAATGCCGCGAGTCGGTCTTGGCGACGAGGTCTGCCCCGTTACGGGAATTGTCGCGACCTTTAACTCTATTCCCGCAGGACTGCCCCGCGAGATTAACTTCTTGCAGAACTCCTCGCACGGATATATCCTTGACCCCGAGCTTCAAACCTGGGAAAGATACAAATTCTAAAAAACGAATAAGGAAGACAGACTTATGCCACGAGCTATGACACTTGACAGAAAAATCGCCGATACATACACCGCAATTCTTACCGAGGAGCTACGCCCCGCTATGGGCTGCACCGAGCCTATTGCGATAGCCTACGCGGCGGCAATACTGAGGCAGGCGCTCGGCAAGGTTCCCTGCCGAGTCAAGGCAGGCTTTTCGGGTAACATAATCAAGAATGTCAAGAGTGTAATAGTCCCTATGACAGGCGGAAAGCACGGCATAGAGTCGGCAATTGCCGCGGGACTTCTCTCGGGTGAGCCTGAGCGAAGCCTCGAGGTGCTGAAGGCACTACCCGAAAACTCAGGGGAGCTTATAGACGCGCTTCTCTCGGAGTGCGATATGAAGGTTGAAATGCTTTCAGGAGAGCGCGCCTTTGAGATTTTCCTCTCGGGCGAGGCAGACGGCAGAGAAGCAAGAGTCAGAATTCTCGACACCCACACGAATATTACCGAGGTATCGGTATGCGGCGAGGATATCACGGCAAAATATGCGAGAGAGGGCTGCGGTGACGGCTTCTCGTCGGCAAATGCCGACAGAGCAATGCTTGACGTCGAAAAAATTGTCGAATTCGCAAGCACCGTTGAGCTTGACACTCTCGCACCTCTCCTCAGACGGCAGATTGAACTAAATATGGATATCGCAAGAGAGGGGCTCACGGGCAAGTGGGGCGCATCGATAGGCGCAATAATTCTTTCTATCGGCGACGACGTTTCGCGCCGCGCGCGTGCCTATGCGGCGGCAGGCTCAGATGCGAGAATGAGCGGCTGCGAGAAGCCCGTGTGCATAATTTCGGGCAGCGGAAATCAGGGAATTACAGCCTCTGTGCCGGTCAAGATTTATGCCGACGAGCTGGTGGTGAGCGAGGAAAAGCTCCTTCGCGCGCTTATCGTTTCCGACCTTGTAACTGTGCATCAAAAAACCGGTATCGGCACGCTCTCGGCATACTGTGGAGCTATCAGCGCAGGCGTTGGCGCGGGTGCCGGCATCTGCTATCTGCACGGCGGCGGCTTCTACGAGATTGCACACACGGTAGTCAACGCGGTTGCTATTCTCTCTGGCACGATATGCGACGGCGCCAAGCCGTCCTGCGCCGCAAAGATTGCAATGTCGGTTGAAGCTGGCATTATGGGCTTTGAGATGTCGAGGCGCGGCAGTCAGTTCTACGGCGGCGACGGAATTGTTACGAAGGGCGTCGAGAACACCATAAGGAACATCGGCAGACTCGCAAAGGACGGAATGTTGGAGACCGACCGCGAGATTATCGGCATTATGCTCGAGGATTGATTTTCTCAGTATTTCAACATATTTTTCATACTTTAGTTTACAAAAAGACGGATTTTGACACGTTGTTCAAAATCCGTCTTTCATTATTCCGTTTAAAATTTGCTTTTGATTATTTGGGCGAAATCTCTTTTCCCGACATTTTTCTTAAATTCAAGACAAGGAAAATTTCCGGGTTCGCCCCTTACAATCCGAGCGTTGCCTTTGCTACCGCGAAATAGACGAGCAGTGACACCGCGTCAACGAGCGTTGTAATGAGGGGTGATGCCATTACCGCAGGGTCAAGGTGTATCTTCTTTGCAAGTAGCGGCAGTATCGCGCCTATCAGCTTTGCGACTATGATGGTCACCGCCATTGACATTGAAATAATAAAGGCAATACTGACGGTAATTGCGGAGTTCGCGAGCAGAAGCTTATCCACAAGCAGAACCTTAAGGAAGGTTACAGCACCTAGCGTTACCGCGCACATAATTCCGACTCTTACCTCTTTAAAGAACACCTGCCATAGGTCCGAGAAGGTTATCTCACCAAGCGATATGCTTCTCGTTACAGTGACAGAGGACTGACCGCCCGAGTTACCGCCCGTACCCATTATCATAGGCACGAACAGGACAAGCACCGCGGGAAGTGCTGCCTCGAAGCCCGTAAGAATTGTGCTTGACACCGTTGAGGTTATCATAAGAAGCAGAAGCCATGGAATCCTCGATTTCCAAATCGAAAATACGTCGGTTTTAAGATACGGCGTTTCGGTAGGGGTAATAGCCGCCATCTTCTGGAAGTCCTCCTCCGACTCCTCGATAATAACGTCGAGCGCGTCGTCTACCGTGACAATTCCAACAAGCCGCCTCTCGCTGTCAACGACGGGCATAGCGAGGAATCCGTACTTGCTCATCTTCGCTGCGACCTCTTCCCTGTCGTCCGCCGTATGCACGTATATGACGTGCTCGTCCATTATCTCCGATAGCTCGACGTCAAGCTCCGAGATAAGCAGGTCCTTCGCGGTTACTATTCCGACAAGGTGCTTATCCTTATCGGTGACGTAACAGGTGTATATCGTTTCCTTGTCTATCGCAACTCGGCGAATGTGCTTCAGCGCCGCCTCAACAGTCATATCGCCGACAAATCTTACGTACTCGGTGGTCATAACCGTGCCTGCCGAGTTCTTCGGATACTTCAGTATCGAATTAATCGCGGCACGCTCCTCGGCACCCGAGTTCTTGATAATACGCTTTACAACGTTTGCGGGCATTTCCTCGATTATGTCAACGGTATCGTCGATATACAGCTCGTCGAGAATTTCAACAAGCTCACTGTCCGAGAAGCTCTCTATCAGCCGCCTTTGCGCGTCGGTATCCATATCGACAAAGGTTTCCGCCGCCTGCTCCTTCGGCAGTAGCCTGAAAAGCACAGCGTGGTATTTCGAGGGTATTTCAAGGAACATTTCCGCCATATCGGGGGCGGGAATTTCCATTGCGAACTCCTTTAGCTCGGAGTATCTTTTTTCGTCAATTAAATTACAAAGCCTTTCAGGTGAGGCAATTGCTTCCTCAATTGAAAGGCTCGTATCGAAAACTTTTTCTTCCATTTTCTCTCCTTCCATCTGTGTGAGTTCGGCGGAAGGCAAAGAAAGGCAGGACTATACCGTAAACGTATAGCCCGGGCTTCAAGCTCGCAGTATATGGCGCGCCGAAATCACTGATATTAAGTTCTTTTCAAGGCAACTTCGCCCGTCGTCGTTCATTCCAGCGCTCCTTTCTTATTTTGAGCAAGCGTCTTGTGTGCCGATATGCTACAAAACGCTTCAAAGGTATTATAACAGTGTTTTTGCTTTTTGTCAAGTGTTTTTACAGAAGGTCATAAAAGCAACCGCGAAAAGCCTCGACGGGTGCAAAAATCCGCAGGCTTTTCCCCGCTCTCTTATCAGGTTGAGAGAAGGTCGCGCTTTATTCTTCCGAAATCTCCCGCGCCCATAAGGACAATGGCTCCGTGAGTTTGCCTGTCAACGACGGCACATACCGCCTCGTCAAGAGAATAAATCGCCCCAGGACCTATAGACATCGCAAGTCTTTCGGAGCTTACCTTCTCTATCGGCTCCTCGCGCGCAGCATATATATCGGTAATTACCGCGTAGTCGGCAAGCGAAAGAGCATCGATAAAGCCGTCCCAGAGGCTCTTGGTTCTCGAGTAGGTATGCGGCTTGAACACCACGGTTATAAGGTCGCCCGTCTCAAGCTTCAAAGCATTTATCGCGCATCTTATCGCCGTCGGGTGGTGGGCGTAGTCGTAATAAATCTTACGTCCGTAGCGCTCTCCAATGTATTCAAGCCGTCTGCCAATACCCGAGAAGGCGGCGATTCCCTCTCTGATAACGTCCACGTTAATTCCGTATTCTATGGCGGTAACAACGGCGGCGACTGCATTCGTTACGTTGTATATACCCGGCACAAAAAGCCTGAAGCGGCCTATCTCGGTATTGAATTTTGAAACCGAAAATTCATACCCGTGCTCAAGAAACGAGGTTATAGAGTATCGGTAATTCACCCTCTCGCCCTGACCGAAGGTTACCACCTTGTTTTTCAGTCGGCAAGCAACGGAGAGTAGGTTCTCGTCGTCGCCGTTAAGCACCGTGAGCGGCGCTCTGCCGAGCGCCCTAGCGAAGGACGCCTTCAACGCCTTTAAGCTTTTAAAGTAGTCGGGGTGGTCGTACTCAAGATTAAGGGCAACCGAAATTGTAGGATTGAATTTCAAGAAGGAGTCCTTATATTCGCACGCCTCATAGAGAAGAAGCGCATCTCTGCCTTCCTTATACGGCTCGCCGGACTGAAGGTCTGCGCCCGAGAGGACGCTTGGCTCGCACATCGCGGCGGTGAAAATGCTGTCAAGCATTGCAACGGTGGTGCTCTTTCCGTGAGTGCCCGATACTCCTATGCGCTTCTTGTATCCAATCATAAGAGCGCCCATATATTCGGCACGCGATACCGTCGGTATGGAGCGCGAACGCGCGCCTATTAGCTCGGGGTTATTCTCACCTACGGCACTGCTGTAAACAACGAGAGCCGCCGAGATGACGTTATATGCAGAATGTCCCTTATATATTATCGCGCCCGCATCTGTAAGCGCGCGAGTCCTCTCGGAGTCAACGAGGTCGCTGCCCGTAACAGATGCGCCAAGCGAGAGAGTCATTTTAGCGAGTGAATACATAGAAACACCGCCGACGCCTATAAAATGCACGACGCTATCCTTGCTTGATATTATTTTCCGCAAACGGTCGTATCTTATTCCACCGTTGTTAGCTTTTGCAGGCATCTGACACCCTCCCTTCTGTTAAAGCTTCATATTCATTAATATCCGTATATATCGACGGTAAATGCAAAAATAATACAGTTTTCCGCAAAATAAGCACGTACGTTAACAATCTTTCCACAAATTGTTCAAATACTATCACAAAAGATTAAAAAATTACTTAAGAAATAATTGAATATTCGTAACAAAAATAATGTATAATGTATTCAGCACGACGGCAAAGACAGTCAATGCACGGCTGATAAAAGCACGCCAAAGCGTCGATAACATTCTCTTTTACCGAAAGCTCGCTTGCAAAGTCAGCTACTTATTATAGCAGGAAAGGAAAATCCAATGCAGATTACAGACATCAAAATCAGAAAATTCTTCGACGAGGGACCCATGAAGGCGATTGTTTCGGTAACCTTCGACGACTGCCTTGCAGTTCACGATATCAAGGTTATCTACGCACGTGACAGATATTTTATCGTTATGCCCTCAAGAAAGAATCCCGACGGAACCTACCGCGATATCGTTCACCCGATTAATTCGGATTTCAGAGCAGCACTCGAGGAGTCGGTTATCGATGCATATCACGTTCAGCTGGTCGCTGCCGAGCACGACCGTGACGAGCTTGAAAGCTCCGACGGCGCAGTAGTCATCTGACAGAAAAAGAGCATACGGTCTGCACGTCAGGCCGTTTTTCTTTTATCAAAGCTCCTGCTCCCGAGCTTAATCAACAGTAGCTTGCGCTACCGATATGCCCCAAGAGAAAGGCTGCGCTCCCGTGCGGTCAAAGAAAGCTCCAAGAGAGCTTCACGCCATAGAAAAGCCCAGAAACTTTACAAATCGATGCGGTAAAGGACGACAATTTATCACCGTAGGGCTTGCGTGTTTGCCTCAACTGCGTCTGGCCGCAAAATGCCGTTACGCTTACAGTTTATTCGCAGCGGAAATTAAGGTGAATAGCTATAACGAAGGACAGGTTAATTCACCTTCTTAAAAATGTTACACTTAATAGTATAATTCACCCATTGAAAAAACGGAGGTGTTGCGTGTGCAACACCTCCGGTGCTTTATAGAGATGGGGCTATTATGCCTCTTCTGCAGGTGCTGCCGCTTCCTCTGCGGGCGCTTCTGCCGTTTCGACGGGTGCGGGAGCCGCGTCCTCTGCTACAGCGTCAGCCTCGGCTGCCTTCTTCTTACCTACGTACTTCTGGGTGGTAGCCTTCTGCTCGCGGAGAAGCTGCCTCTGCGCGTTGAGGGCTTCCTTCTGAAGTGCAAGGGTTTCAGCCTGACGGTCGGTAATTTCTGCCTGTGCGTCAACGTTCTTCTTGTTGCCTGCGATAACGGTGTTCTGTGCCGAGATAATTTCCTTCTGGTCCTGAACAATCTTGGTCATTGCTTCGCCGATAGTTGCCTGGTTATCGGTTACGAGGCGCTGCTTCTCCTCCATAGCCTTCTGAGCATCGGTAACTGCCTTCTGTGCATCGGAGAGAGCAAGCTGCTGCTGTGCAAGAACGAGCTGCTCCTTGTTGACCTTAATCTGATCCTGAAGAATGCTTGCAAGCTTAATCTGAACCGCCTGCTGGTCACGGACAACCTTTGCCTGGTTGGAGTTGTTAGCCTTGAGAAGTCTGTCAACCTCGTCCTGGTTGGCGGTGAGCTCAAGATATGCAGCGTAAAGCTTGGAGAGACCCTCGTTGAATACGTCGAGCTTCTCGGTCATAGCGGTAAGCTTCTCGAATATTGCCTCCTCCTCTGCGAAGAGATTCTCCTCGAGAGCCGCAATGTCAGCAGCGCGAGGCGACTTAACCGCTACGGGAACCTCAACGGTTACGGGAGCGGGTGCAGGTGCAGGAGCAGGTGCGGGAACCGCAACGGGAGTAGGCATCGGAATCTCCATGGGAAGAGATGCAACGAAAGCCTCAACCTTCTTATCAAATGCAGCCGCGAACTTCTCCATAGTAGCCGCGATTGCCTTCTCTACTATACCCGATACGTCGATGGTAACGGGCGCAACCTTGGGCGCTACCTCTGCCTGGGGAGCAGGTGCGGGAGCGGGTGCAGGTGCGGGAGTAGGAATGTACTGGGGAATAATGGTGGGATAGGGCATCATAGGCATATAGGGGGGATACATCGGAGGCATATAGGGCATCTGAGGCATCTGAGGCATCTGGGGAGCGGCAGCTGCGGGTGCAGGCGCGGGCTCTTCCTCAACGACAGGCTCTTCCTCGGCAGGCTCCTCTACCACGGGCTCTTCCTCAACGACAGGCTCTTCGATTACAGGCTCTTCGACAGCCTCCTCGACAACCTCCTCGTAGGTCTCCTCAACAACTACCTCGGGCTCGTCGGTAAGGTCTGCGTACTTTGCAGCCTCTGCCTTGATATCGTTTACGTGCTTTTCAACGAATGCGTTGTACTTGTCAAGCTCAGCAATTGCCTTGCCTGCCTTCTTCTCAAGAGAAAGCTCCTCAAGGCCTATGTAATCGTTACGAACCGAATCAAGAAGCTCGTCGATGGAATATCCTACAGCCTTGAATGCATCAATGCTCGAAAGATAAGTCTCGGTAGCTGCGTTGAGAGCAGCCTCGGTCTTATAATTCTGCTTCTTTGCGTACTTTTTCTCTGCCGAAAGCTTGTTTGCGGCGTTCTCTTTAATCTTCTTGGAGATTGCCTTGTACTCGGAGAGCTTCTTGGATATAGCCTTCTGCTTCTCCTCGATGGAAATAGCGAGAACCGACACGTTAGCCTTTCTCACCTTTTTAGACATGGTCTTTTCTTCGAGCATAATTTATTCCTCTTTTCCACGCGCCGGCGCCCCATACGCCCACGCGATATAATTTATCAATCCTATTATAACAAATAAAATATTAGCCGTCAATAGGAAATGGAAAAATTTTTAAATTTTTTAAAAAAATATTTTCGGCGTTTTGGTAAATTGTGGCAAGATTTTGCCCGATTTTTCACCAAATGTAATGTTTGGTTTGCATTATTCGTCTTTTTTCTGCGTGCTCGATTTTTGCCGCATTTTGTTTTCTTCACGCAAGCTGCAAAAAACGCTCCCTTGCGTAAGCTGCAAAAGTGCTTTCGTCACACAAGCTGCAAAAAGTGCTTTCATTACACAAGCTGCAAAAGTGCTTTCATTACATAAGTCCAAAAAAAGCCGACCCTCCGATATGGAAGGTCGGCTCTCGTGCGCCGTCGGCGCTACGGTGAATTTTATATTAGTGGCAGATGCACTTCTCGGTATCCTTGTCGAAGATGTGGATACGGGAGGTATCGATAGCAACCTTAATCTTGTCGCCTGCCTGTGCGCGGCTGCGGGAGGAAACTCTTGCGATGATGTTCTTACCGTTGGTAGCATCCTCCATACCGTCGAAGCCGAGGTAGAGATAAATCTCCGCGCCCATAAGCTCGGTAACGTCAACGTCAACGTCCATGGTGGTGTCAGCCATGCTCTGAAGGAACATAGGCTCGTCGTGAATAGCCTCGGGACGAACGCCGAAGATAACCTCCTGACCGATGTACTCCTTGAGTGCGGGGTTGTTCGACTTCTCCGCGGGAAGCTTAACCTCGGTGGTGCCGAGAGTTGCGTAGAGGTCGTTGTCGTGCTGAACGAGCTTACCTGTAAGGAAGTTCATCTGAGGAGTGCCTATGAAGCCTGCAACGAAGAGATTGCAGGGAGAATCGTAAAGGTTCTGGGGAGTATCAACCTGCTGAATGATACCGTCTCTCATAACAACGATACGGGTCGCCATGGTCATAGCCTCGACCTGGTCGTGCGTTACGTAGATGAAGGTTGTCTCAACCTTCTTGTGAAGCTTGGTAAGCTCGGTTCTCATCGATGCACGGAGCTTTGCGTCAAGGTTGGAAAGCGGCTCGTCAAGAAGGAATACCTTGGGGTTACGAACGATTGCACGACCGAGCGCAA
>JAFUQP010000024.1 GCA_017472305.1 Clostridia bacterium
GACGGTTTTATCCGCCTTGAAGATGCTCGCCTTCGCGTAAAGGGGGCTCTTGACAAATCTCGTCGGGCGGTAAGCGCCGGGAGTTCCGCCGCCGAGATGCACGCCGAGGGCAGGGGTGATATCGCGTGATGCGAAGCCTGCTGTAACGGTGCAGGCGGTATTTTTGTTTAGATTCATATTTTTCTCCATTATGCCGTGTGAGCCTCGGACGGAGTGCGAAAAAGTCGGAAAAGTCCGAAAAAGCCTCTTCACACGGCTTGTCTGTATGGCACGGAGCCCTCGCCCCGAAAAGTCGGAGCGAGGGTAATTATCGTTGATTTTTTAACTAAAAGATATGAGATTATTCGCCGTCGAAGCGAAGGTTATCGAAGCTAACCTTGATATCCTGATATCTGGCAACGTCAATCTTAAGTGCGATATTGTCGGGGTTGCACCAACCGGAGCCTGCTGCATTCCAAGTGGTTCTCCAAGTATAGTTTGCGGTGCCGTATTCAGGGAATTCACCGGTTTCATCCTTCAGGTAAACGTATACGTTGTTGTATCCGGAGGGATTGATTACGTACTCGAGCTTGAGGCTGAATTCAACGCCATCCTTGAAGTAATCAGAGGTTTTAGCGGCCTGGCTCTGGTTCTCGCTTACAGTAGCCGAGGTTGCGCCGTCCTCAAGCATAATATAGAATGCGCCCCACTGTGTTCCGGTTGAGGGGTCGTAGAAGATAAAGTTGAGCCACTGAGCACCGCCGTAGGTAGTGCTTTCATTTACGTCGGTAATGTCTACTGTGATGTCAGCCTCGAATACCGCCTTATTGTTTCCTGTCGTATCGCCGGTACGGGGAATATTAAGCACGTTGTTGTGTGCAATAGGAGAATTGAATACGAGCTTGCCGTCAACTATTTCGAACGCTTGGTTCTGTCTTGCGGTATCTACGCCTGCTGCTGCGGTGATACGGTCGTCAACAAGGTAGTTAGTGCTGAAGGTGAAGCCGTCAAGGTCACTTGCCTTATCGAAGGTAAGGGGCGGTGCAATCTGCTTTTGCTGAATAATGGTATGAGCGTCAACGGTAATGGTGTCGCCCGAGTTAACGGCGGTCTTGGTTTCGGTGCCGTTCTGGTCAATCTTGACTGCCTCGTACTTTGCGTTAACGTCGTCTGCGGTGAAGACTACGGTTGCGCCGGACTCAACTATTGCCTGAGTGCCGCCGAGAGAGAGGGTGCCGTCAAATACCTTAACGATTTTGTATGCGGTAGCGAGGGTTTCCTTTGCGGAGTCTTCCTTGCCGAGATTGTTGAAGAGTGTCTGCGCTGCTGCGCCGTACTCGAGCAGCTCCTCGTAGAGAGCCTTTTCCTCAGCGAGAACGGTAAGTCCCTGTCTTTCGGAAACGTAGAGTCTTTCAAGAAGGTACTCTGCAAGGCTGTATTCAACTATAGCAGAGTCAACACCGCCTGAGGTAGCCTTTGCGTAGATAACCTTGGTGATGTCCTTTGCCTTGAGGCCGTGAGCCTTGAAGATTATGTAATCGCCGTCACCAAGTATTGATGCGTCGCCAATTGAACCTACGATGTTCTCCTGAAGGGGGTCAGTGCATTCGACATCATTATAGAGTGACATAGTGGTGTTTCCTGCGGTAACGTTTTCGGTAGCCTTAACTGCATACCAGATGTAGGTGTTGTCCTCATAAGAGAAGTTCATTCCCGCGATTTCGGGTTTCGTTTCGTCGTTAGCACTTACGGTAATTCCGATAACCGATGCAACGAGCAGGCAGAGGGAAAGTGCTATTACAAGAATTTTGCTTTTTGCTTTCATTGTCTTTTTCTCCTTTTTGTTTTGTGAAAATGGGTGGTGCGTGAGTGAGGAGCAGGATTTTTTGCTTTCACTCGTTGGGGTTACGATACCGGTGCCCAGGAACCGCTAGGGGGACGCTGCTCTGTTCCCGTACCGTCGAAGTCAAGCGTTCCTTCGCCCGATGCTGTGACTATGTCATGTCCGTCAAGCAGTATAAGCTCAAGAATTGCTGCCTCGTAGGTCTTGCGTTCCAATTTCATACCGTTTCTCCTTTCGTTTGAATTTTTGTATTTGCTTCTGATATAATTTGCTAACTATTATTTGCAAAACCTTTACTTTTTGGGTGCTTTCAGACTGCTCTTGAAGAGCTCGTAGTCCTCGTCTGTAAAGATGGGTACCTGATATTTTGTGAGGTCGAGCGCGTGGTGCAGCCAGGAAACCGTGCCCGTCGTGCAGATGACGCTTGCGTTAACGTCGCCCTCGTTAGTATAGGGAATTGCAACCGGTACGTCCTGCGAGTAGTGCGCGGTTCTGTCCTTGAGGTAGGAGAAGGGGCCGTCCGCCTTCTTGAACTGCGCGACCTTCATACGGGTTGCTCTGATGCCCTCGGGAGCAAGCTTTATAAGCCTACGAAGGATTGCCTGCACCTTCTTCTCGCCGTCCTCGCCGCCGAATTTACGAAGGTTTTCAAACATATTGTAGATAGTAAACCACACGTTGTACTGGAAGCATACCGTTGCCGCGTCCTCGTCCGAGGAGATACACTCCATAGCGACCTCGCAGATTTTGTCTGCGTTCTGTATTTCTGCGCCCGCCTTGGTGTAGAAGTCGGAAATTTTCAGCGCGCCGTTAATCGCCATATAGCCCTTATCCTTGCCCCAGATACCTGTCTTTGGGTCCTGGAACTTGTTAAGGTACTCGATAGCGGTGGGAGCAAGCCCTGCCGCGACAATCTGTATGCCCTGCGATGCCATATAGCTTCCCGCAACGTAGGCGTTGCCTACGAAGTCGAGCTTGTCGAGATACTCGATAAAGGCTTCCTTCGAGCGAAGATGCTCGGGCATATTACTCTCCTTTTTCTCGCCCGATTCGTTCGTCTTCGCGACCTCTTTAAGTCTGTCGAGGGCTGTGGGGTAGGGGAGCTTGAAGCCGAGGTAGCCTTGAAGCGCGTTAGCCCAGGTCATATCTCTGCCCCTTCTGTAGTCGGGAATATTCTTGCCCCACTGCGGGTGATAAATATAGCCGTCCTCGGGGTCCTGGAGGCTACAGGTGAAATTGATAATCTTCTCCTTCATCCAGGCGGGAAGCTCGTCGTAGGACGAAATCATACCCGAGGAGAGAAGGAAGCCTATTGCCTGAATCGTGCTTTCGATATCGGGGAGAAACTGCTCGTTATCTCTTGCCGAGTTCGAGTAGTAGAAGCCGCCGATATCAGGCTCGAAGAGCCCTGCAAGCCAGGTAACCTGTCTATCGTCGTAAAGGGTGTAAAGCTCCTTCATTGCAGCGACAAAGTCATCGCCGTCGCCGCCCATTTCGTTAACCCTCAATGCGAGGGCTTCCCATTTCTTATCAAGCTCTGTTCTTTTCATTTTCTTTCTACCGATTATTAATAATAAGGTTGCGCCTCGGTGCGCCCCTTCGGGCGCACCAAGACTTGGTGATTTTGATTAGTTTTCGTCGGGCTTTACCCAAGCGTTGCCGTCGAAGAACGGACTGTCGTCGAAGTCGAGCGTTCCGCTCTCGCCGCCCGTCACGTCCTCGTAGAAGCTGTCGGGGATATCTCCCGTGGGAATTCTGTCAGCCGAGATGGGAGTCAGCGTTGCAACTCCCGCGTCGGGAACAAGGTCGCAGTCGATTACCGCTACACCGTCGATAACCTCGACGAGCGCGTAGGAGTAAGTGCCGTTCTGGTGAATCTTGACCGCCTCCCACGAGGAATTAACCTTGACTCTGACGGTTAACGGGTAGTTATAAACCGTATTGTCGAGAGTATCGGTTAGCGTTACCTCGAGCTTGCCACTCGAATCGCTGACGCTTACAGTCGCGCATTCCGCCTCGCGAAGATAGAGAATTGCTTCCTCGTAGTGCGCGTTCCATACACTGCCGTCCTTAACGTAGCCGGAAAGTCTTTCAAGGATAGGCTCCATATGACTTACCTTTACTACCGAGTTACCGACCTTGTATTGGTCGTCGAGGGCATCGTACGCCTCGTCGGTCCTTACGTTGTGAACAAATATTGTAGCAAATTTGCCTGCCGCTGCCGCATCAATCGTTGCGAGTGTAGTATCAAGATAGCCGTGACCTATAGACTGCGCGGGCATCCAGCCGTAATCCCAAGCGTAGAATTCGGTTGCCTCACCGCTATAGTGTCTGCCTGCTATGTAGTTTTGCTCAACAAGGGCACGGATTTTCTCGTATACCGAGCTGCCGTAGCTCTGTACGTAGGAGTCGTGACCGGGGTATGCGAAGGTCAGAACTCTGTGTCCCTCAAACAGCTCTCGGAGAATTTCACCCGAGCGGACGACCTCCTGATAAAGAGCTTCCTCGTTGGTTACGAATGAGCCGTCAACCGCCTCGCCCCATATTCCGTGCGTCATAGAGTGATTGACAAGTCCCCACCTGCCGTTGTCTAGGAGTGCCTTCCAGCCGCTGTAATTTGAAGTAACGGAGCCGGTATTTACGTCGTAGACCACGCTTGCAATCATTCCGACGTCGGCAATAAGTCCGTACTCAGCGAGCATTCCGTCAAGGAGATTACCCGTAGTGAGGTTTCCGTCGTCGTGAATAAGCACGACTATTCCGTTTTTGCCGCCCTTGACACCGAGGATTGCGACACCGTTCTTGTTGAGCTTGTCGGTTACGGTTTCCTCGGGCTCGGTGACCTCGCCGCCGGTGTTATCGCCGGAGCCTGTGCCGCCTTCATTTCCGCTGCCTGAGCCGCCTTCGCCGCCCTCGTCCTCACCCGAGCCGACGTCTGCCGATACGCTCTGCGACTCAAAGATAAGGTTGTCGAGGGTGAGAGTAACGTTCTCAAATCTCGGAAGCTCGATTACCATGCCGATATCGTTAGGCGAGGGGGCCGTGGTCGAGGCTCTTACTGTGCTTCGTCCGAGTGCCGTGAAGTGCTCGGCACCTTCTGCCTTGATGTAAATAAAGGTGTTGCAGTAGCCGTAGGGGTTAATAAGGTACTCAAGGCGGAGCGTGAATTTGACGTTATCCTTGATAAGCGCCGTTTCGGTTTCGTGCTTTGCCTCGTTTGTGATAATCGCCGTTGCCACGCCGTCCTCGTCGCGGTTAATGCAGATATGCAGAGGTACGTATACGATTGGTGACTCTGCCGTAGAGGCGAGCTGGTCGTAGAAGCTGAAGTAAATCCAACCTCCGTTGCCTGCGCCGAGGCTGCCCATATCAAGCGTTACGTCTGCCTCGAATACCGCGCGGTCGCCCTTCTGATTGCTCGTTCTGTAGACGTCGAGAAGGTTTCTGTGGTATATTGGAGAGTAGAGCACGAGTGCGCCGTTCTCGATTTTGAGCTTGACGTTCTGTGAGCCGAGAGGCTCGTCAGAGGGCACACCGTCGGGCGCGTAGGTGGTCGAAAGCTCGAAGTAATCGAGGTCGGATTCCTTCTCAAACTCGAGAGCGACTCCCGCGTTGACTACAGGCTCGTCGTCGGGCTCGGTAATCTCGGGTGCGGCGTACTCTGCATTCGAGTAGGTGAACTTAACGTTGTCAAGAGAAACCGTCGCGTCGGTAGAGCTGTACGCCTGGAGCCTTACCTTGTCGATAATCTCGCGTGCGGGGTTATCGTTTATTGTAGACTTGTTATAGTAGAGGCTTGAGTCGGATAGGAGCGAGCCGTTGACGTATACGAGAATTCTCGCGCCGTCACTCTCGTGCAGGTAGTACTCGATACGAAGATTGAACCAATCGCCGACCTGCGCCGAGGAGCGGTAGATAGTACCCGATATTCTTCCGGGAACTGCTACTTCGGAGCCGCCGGTTATTTCCTGGAAGGCAATAAAGCCGCGGCTATAGGTAATCTGCGTCATATACGCGGGGTTCTCTGCGCGCGTGCCGTCCTGGAAGTAGAGCTGGAAGGGCGCGCCGCCGAGGGTGCTTCCGTAGTCGTCGAAGCGGATATCTGTCTCAAAGGTAAACGCTGTATAGCTCTTCGGGATATCACCCGGAACGAGGTATATTATATCGCCGCCTGCGGTGTTCGTATCGAAGGAGAGATACTTTGAGGAAATGCCGTCGCGGATTGCCTGCTCGATACGGAGCTTCGAGCCTACCGACACAAGCTTCGGCTCTATGCCTTCAAGGTAGGAGGAGGTAATCTCATTATCAAAGTCGAGAATGTTCTCCTCGTGCTTGCCTGCTGTGTCGCTCTGACCGAGATTCAAGTAATTCTTTGAGAGCGACTCGAATTTGAGGTTATCCACTTGAAGCGTACCCGAGCCTGTGCCCGAGGCAATCTTCAGAGCGGTTGCCGTTCTGTCGGCAAGTAGAGGGGAGCTGTACTGAAGGCTCGATTCACCTGTGAAGCTGCCCTCAATGAAGATCTGCACGTCGCGCTTTGCGGTGTAGTACTCTATACGCAGCTTCACCGTCTTACCTCTCTTGAAGGTGGCGAGAGGAGTATCGTATATCTTACCCTCGGCAGCCTCGTAAAGGAATACGTCGGTGCCCGAAACGGTCAGGACGTAGGAGAGTATTACGGAGCCTGAGGAGTTCAGGAAATTAATTCTGAAGGTCGTGCCGTTTTGCGAGGTTGAGGCAACGTACAGGTCGCACTCGAGGACCGTCGCGCTGCCGATAACGTCACGAACGTTTATCGGGAAGGTGGCATCGGAGACGTTCTTTGCTTCGAGTTGGAGCTTTCCGCCCGTAATTCTCGTGCCGTTAAGCGTGACACCCTTGCCCGCGCCGCTCTCGAAGTCGTAAACTATACTGTCGATAGGCGGGCTTGACGCCTCGTCATAGTCGCGCTTTATTCTCTCGGCGAGAATGTTGTCGAGGTAGATTTCAGCAGAGCCGACACCCATATTCTCAATATGATAGCTTACGGGTGTGTGGGTGTACGCCATAGCGCAGGAGGCTGTGCTGGTTGCCATCAGAACACCGTCAACGTAGATAAGCGAGGTGTTCTCCGCCTTGTAGAATTCTATACGAAGGTTAGTTGATACTCCGATAGGAATTCTTATGCTCTCAAGACGTGAGCCGAGAGTGCCGTTTGCACACTCGTAGAGCGCAAGATATTTGCCCGCCGAGTCCTCGGCTTCCTTGAGAAGGAAGCAGGTTGATAGCTTTCCGTCGTTTCTTTCAAGCGAGTATATTTTTATCTCACCCGAGCCTGTGCCCGAGGCGTATAGAACGTCGCTCTCGAATACGGTTGCGGTAACGCCTGCGCCGCGCGTGTTAATCGGGAAGGTGGCAGATGCCGCGCGTCCCGGGTTAAGCTTAAGCGCCGTACCCGTAGTACCGGGAAGGCTTGCGACCGATATTGCAGAGGAGTCGGTAACCGTTACTCCCTCGGGAAGTCTGCCCGAGTTGCCCTCGAAGCTATAGAGAACTTCTTCTCTGTCGGCAGGGTCAACGTTGATTGTGAGCTTGCCGCTTGGGTCGGGTGTCGGGCGGTAGAGCTCGACGTGCCTGTAGGTTACGAGGTTATCCATCATAACGCTGCAGTATTTGTAGGACATCGCCGAAAGGCGCGTGCCGGTGTAGAGGGTTTGAGTTTCGTCAACTCCGAAGTGCTTGTCACCCGAGGGAGAGTAGTAGTTATCGGTGACGACGTAGAGCTCGTCGTTGAAGTAGACTCTTATTCTTACACTGTCGTGGTCCTCGACAAAGTATTCGATTTTAATCTTGAACCACTCGCCGATATTCGGGGAGAAACCGAGATTGTCCGACTGTCCCTTGCCGTTTGACGAGGAGTCGTCGAAGATTTTTATTTTACCGGTTTCGGGATTTAAGTCAAATCCCAGCTGATAGAGGTTGTATTTGACACCCGTGACGTGGAGCTGATATACGTAGCCCGAATACTGGTCGGTTGCAGCGTCGAAGCCGTTCTGTGCCCAGTATTCCTCTGCGCCCTCGGGAATGTTCATACAGAACTCACCCTCGAAGACTATGCAGTTAGCCGAGGCATTTGTGTTTCTGTTCAGCTCGAGCATAACTGCCTTACCGCCGTCGGGTGTGCCGTCAAGGCGAAGCACGTTTCCGCCGCGCTCCTCTCTCGGGTCGGCTACTACCGTACCGAAGGCAGTCTTGGTGGTATGCCAGGAGTCGTGTACTATCTGATTTGTCTGGTTGCCTGCCGTTTCGACGTCGAAGTCGGCTTCCTTTACTATAGTCGTATATTCACCCTTGACTATTTCGCCAAGCTCGTCGAGCCTTGCCGTGAAGCGCATCATATCCGATTCGGTGAATATCGGAATATAGGTGTAGCCGAGAGCGCGGAACATACCGTTTGCCGTTCCGCAGGTGCAGATGAAGGTCGCGTTTACGTCGCCCTCGTTGGTGTGGGGAAGCGCTACGGGCATACCCTCGGAGGTGTTACTCGTCTGTCCGATTAGGTATGAGAAGGAGCCGTCAATCTTCGCAAACTGCAAGACCTTCTCGTAGGTTGCGTATGCTTCGGTCGAGATATTTTTACGAAGCTCCTGTCGGATTTCTTCTATAATCTTCTCGGCGTTTTGGGGGTTGTACTTTGTGAGGTTATCGAAAATATTGTTTACCGAGAACCAGGTGTTGTAGGGGAAGCATACCGTAGGTGCTTCGTCGTCACTCGTTATGCAGTTAACCGCGGTGCGTACTGCCGCCGCGGGATATGGAAGTGCAATTCCGAGAATGTTATACGCGTCGGAAATTTTGAGAAGTCCGTTGTTCGCCTCGTAGTCGGGTACGCTCTTCCAGGTGCCTGTGCTTTCGTAGCAGTGGGAATTGAGCCATTCCTCAAGAATTTTCACAAGCGAGTAGGTTGCGCCCTGCGATTTCAGAACCGCATCACGCGCCTTGATTTCTCTTGCCTGCGAAACAATCAAGCTTCCTATACCGTAGGAGTCCTTGTTTATATCAAGAGTCCCGAGATAGCTCCTGAAGCTTTGCTCGTTTCTTAAGTATTCGGGTATCGAGGCATCGGAAACGAGAAGCACGCGAGAGGCGGCGGCACTCACACCCGTTCCAAGAGTAGCCGTAAGATTTGAGCTGACGGGGAGCTGCGCCTCGGGTACGCTGCCGTCGCCCTTTACTCCGTTGGGAGTTGTATATATAGGCTTCGCCCTCAGCTGACTGAGGATTGCCTCGGCACCCGAGAGGTCTCGCCCGCGCCTTGTGGGATTGTTATCGATTGCCGATATCTCCCACTGCGGGTGATAGAAGTAGCCGTTGGGTCTTTGTCTTTCTCTGACGAACGCAACAATCTGCTCGCGTATTTCGGCAGGAAGCACGTCATAGACAGAGGTGGTCATTCCGGTTCCCGTGAGGAAGGTGAGTGCTTGGCTCGTTGATTCTATGTCGGGAAGGAAGCCGTCTGTATTTCTACCCGAGTTCGAGTAGTAGAAGCCGCCCTCGGTGGGGTCATAGAGGTCTGCAAGCCAGAGCACCGCGTTGTCGTTATAGAGCGAGTACATCTTCTGCATTGCGGAAACGGTTGCGTCGCCGAGCGCTCCGCCGCCCGCCTCTTCTCGAAGTCTTTCCCAATAGCCCTCGAGCATAACGCTGTCCTTCGCTTCCTGATAGGCGGGTGCGTCGAGCTCGCCGCGGTGAAGTGCGCCGACGGACAGGGTGTCATTCTTTAAAAGATTTTCCGTGAAGTACTCGCATAGGTATTCTCTTGCATACTTCTCGTCAAGAACTCCGCCGATATAGGCAAGGGCTACCGAGTCGCCCTCGCAGTAAATAAGGTAGGGCTGCTCGTAGTTGTGAGTCGGTTCTGTTCTGCCGAGAAGTCTGTACGCCTTCTTTGATATCGGGCGGTCGGACTCGCCGATTATTATTTCATTTTTGCCCTCTTCTGAGCCCGTGGAAACTACGGTCGGGGTAACTCCCGTCTTTTCCTCGATTGCAGAAAGCAGGTATTCGGGAGGCTGACTTGAGGTTACCACCGTAATCGCAGCACCCTCCTTGAGCGAGAAGCCGCCCCCACTGTCGGTGCCGCCCTGCGAGTCGCCCGAGCCGCTGCCTGAGCCGCCTTGCGAGCTGCCGCCTTGCGAGCTGCCGTCGCCCGAGGAGCCGTCGCTGTCGCCAATCTTACAACTTGTCAGAAGAAGGCAAAGCATCATAAATACTAATATAAGGTTGAGAATCTTTTTCATAAGTATTCCTTTCGTGTGAGAGGCTCTCCCTGCATATATTTTACTTTACTTTTCAAAAAAGAACAACCGCAAAAGTTCCGTGATTATTCGTAAAACTTCCAATTTTCAAGGAAATTTTATCTATTTTTGCTTAAAAGCTCTAATTATGGGAATAATTTTTAATAAATATGCACATTTTGTAATTAATAAGAGTCTACTTTTAGCGCGCGTGATTATAAAATTCAAATTTATATTATAAAGTGTTATTTTGTTCAGTTTTAATTTGTTCAGATTTAAAAAGAACTCTCAAAAATTAGAATTAGTCTAAAAATTTTTCAAAACCTATTGACAAACAGTATTCCGATGTGTATAATATATTTAGACTTAATCTAATTCAAATGAACAGGGGGCAACGATGACCAGACAGCGACAGGCGATACTCGAGGTCATTCGCTCCGATAAGCGACATTATACCGCGGAGGAGCTGCTTTCTGAGGTAAGGCGGGTGCTTCCGAATATTTCTCGCGCGACGGTTTATAATAATCTACACGCGCTCGAGGACGCGCGGTTAATCAGACGCATAACGGGCGAGGACGGCTCGGACAGATATGATAGCTCTTACATTCCGCACGGACATTTTATTTGCTCAAGGTGCAAGGAAATTTACGACTTCGAGATACCCGAGTTTTCAAGCACTCTCGAGGGGCTTCTCGGAGATAAGTTCGACTCATACGAGCTGAAGGTGCGTTGCGTTTGTCCGCAGTGCCGTGACAGACTCCGCGAGGCGTGACTGTCTTACCTTGCGCGGTAAATACGAACGTCGGGAGAATGATTTTTATCACCAAAGGCTGATTTTTGGAGCGTAGCGAGCTTTTAAGACAAGACTGAAATAAAATTTAAAATACAAAAAACATAAAACAAGGAGAATTTAAAAATGAACAACCTCAAGGGAACGAAAACCGAGCAGAACCTTATGACCGCCTTCGCAGGTGAGTCCCAGGCAAGAAACAAGTACACCTACTTTGCATCTGTAGCAAAGAAGGAGGGCTATGAGCAGATTGCCGCTATCTTCCAGCAAACCGCAGACAACGAGAAGGAGCACGCAA
This sequence comes from Clostridia bacterium, assembly GCA_017472305.1. Classification (GTDB taxonomy): domain Bacteria; phylum Bacillota; class Clostridia; order Oscillospirales; family CAG-272; genus UBA1740. The sequence goes on from JAFUQP010000024.1 coordinate 11,187, forward strand.
AGCTTTGGTTTAAGGCTCTCGGCGGACTTTCCGACACCGCGGCTAACCTTCTTGCAGCAGCAGAGGGTGAGAACTACGAGTGGACCGATATGTACGACACCTTCGCAAAGGAAGCAGAGGAAGAGGGCTTCAAGGCTCTTGCAGCACAGTTCAGAATGGTAGCAGCTATTGAGAAGACTCACGAGGAGAGATACAGAAAGCTCCTCTCGAACGTTGAGATGAAACAGGTAGTTGAGAAGTCTGAGATGACTATGTGGGAGTGCCGCAACTGCGGTCACCTCGTAATGGGCACAAAGGCTCCCGCCGCTTGCCCCGTATGCGCTCATCCTCAGAGCTACTTCGAGGTCAGAAAAGAGAACTATTAATCGGATTATTGCTATAGCCATAGCATACAACCGAGCTGAAGGCGTGCGAGCATCGCAGCCGACAGAAAACACGAAGAAGTTAGGGGATAGCTTGATTTAGAGCAGAAATCGTCGGCTGACGACCGATAGGCGTACGAGGGTACGTCGAGGGAGGAAACGACGATAAAACAAAAAAACTAAAGAAAATTAAAGAAAACCGTAGGTTTTCGACCTTACTAAAAAATTTATCATAAAAGAAAAGCGAGGATACTGTGTTAATACAATATCCTCGTTTGTTTTTTTGTTTGTTTATGCCTAAATAAAGCAGTCCCTTTGTTAACGTACGGTAAAGAAAATATTAAAGGTTATAATCTTTCTCAAACCCTACTTGAAATAGGGCTTTTTTTATGCTATAATACTATTTGTAAAAATATGCAAAAATGCAGAAATTCATTGACTTTTTGAGCTGAAAAAACAGCGGAGAGGGGATTTGTATGAGAATTCTTGTTGTAGATGACGAGGCTGAAATAAGGAAGATTTTAAAACTGCTTTTAGAGAATGCAGGTTATGAGGTTATAGAAGCGCAGGACGGACTCTCGGCGGTAAGAGCCGCAAGGGAGGACAAGGGAATCGACCTTTGCATAATGGATATGATGATGCCGAATATGTCCGGCGTTGAGGCTACCGCCAGAATTAGAGAGTTTTCCGGTCTGCCGATACTCTTTCTGACGGCGAAGTCGCTTGACTCTGATAAGGAGGAGGCGTACTCTAAGGGGGCTGACGATTATCTTGTCAAGCCCTTCTCGACAAGGGAGCTTCTTATGAAGGTTGAGGCGCTGACTCGCAGATACAATATGTATGGCGCAAAGGGTGAATCGGCGCACGACGTAATCCGCCTTTGGGGCGGAGTGCTTCTCACTCCCGACACGCGCGAGGTTACGAAGAACGGCGTGCCGGTTGACGTTCGCGACAAGGAAATGGACCTGCTTATTTATCTTGCGAAGAACCGAGGAAGAGTGGTTGACCCGCGTGAGCTCTACGAGGGCGTGTGGGGCGAAATTCCGCTGCCCTCCTCTAACAACACCGTTACCGTTCATATACTTAACCTTCGAAGAAAGCTCGAGGATAACCCCTCCTCTCCGAAGCTTGTAAGAACGGTTTGGGGAAAGGGATATCAGATTGATTAAGGACTTCTTTAAGAAGCTCTTCCGCGGAAAGAGATACTACGGCTCGCTTTATTTCGGCTTGATAAAGAATCTTGTCGTCGGTATACTTTTAGCACTTGCCTTTTATATGTTTATCAGTCTCGGCTCGGACTATCTTATAAGAAAATATTACCTTGACGAGCAGTACTCCAAGGAGCGCCGCGACGTCTATGCCGAGGAGCTTCAGGACTTCATTACCGACAATTCTCTATCCTCTCTTGACACCGACAGGATTGCCGAGTGGGCAGGCGAGCGTCGTCATATGTACCTTATGATTTATAAGGATGACAAGCTCTTCTTTGCTCCCGATATAACCGACACCGATAACAGGCCGTCGGGTGGCTCCGGTGAGGGCGGCGCGGGAAGCACCGATACACCGGACGGTGAGGTCGGGGAGGGTGACCCCCCTGTAAGCGGCTCGGGCGCTGCCGCGGGAGAGGGCGGCGCGGGAAAATATCCCGGCTACACCGACGGGGGACTCTCGCGCGAGGAGATTATTGCCGAGGCGCTTGCGAACGATATGTACGATATAGTTCTGGAGGACGGTACGCTTATAGCAGCGGTTGCCGACTATTCCGAGAACTTCCACTATGCGGTGGCTACCGCTATTGCGATTTCGGTGGCGGTATTCGTTCTTACCTTCGTGCTATTCAAATATATGCGTGACGTAATCAAGCGCATAAAAAGGCTTGAAAACGATATAAAAATAGTATCGCGCTACGATATCAACCACAGAATTATAGCGGAGGGACAGGACGAGCTTGCGAGGCTTTCTGACAACGCTGAGAATATGAGATGCTCGATACTTGACACGATAAGGAAGGAGCGCGAGGCGATTGAGGCGAATAATAACCTCGTTACCGCGGTTTCTCACGATATAAGAACGCCTCTTACTGTGCTTCTCGGATACATCGAGATGATGAAGGGCGAGGCGAAGGACGACGAGCTTATGCAGAGCTATCTTTCATCGACCGAAAAGACGGCGATGAGGCTTAAAAACCTTGCCGACGATATGTTCAAATACCTGCTTGCCTTCGGAGATACCGGTGAGGGGATTGTGCGAGAGGAATACGATGCAAGCACGCTTCTTGAGCAGATGCTCTCAGAGCATATTCTCCTGCTTTCGGAGAGCGGATACGAGGTGGAGCTTGATGAGTCGAAGCTTAATATTCCCGAGGGAACAGTGGTCAAGACTGATGCCGAGAACCTTATGAGAATTATCGACAACGTTTTCTCGAACCTCTATAAATACGCTGATATTGGCAGCGGTGTGAAAATCAGACTTTCCGGCGGCGAGGAACGCGTTGTATTTGAGTGCGAGAATACAATCCGCACCGACGATTTCGTTGCCGAGAGTAATCATATAGGACTGAAAACCTCCGAGAGGCTTGCCTCATTCGTTGCCGAGGAGTTCAGCTACAGGCGCGACGGCGAGAGGTTTATAACGAGGCTTGTTCTTCGCGTCTATATTCCCGAAAGTGCCGAAGATGGCAAAAAATGACAACAATTATTCTCAAAATGCGTGAATTGAGGGGGTGAGTATGAATGTTGAGCTTTAAGAATGTTGAAGGTGAACGCCTTGAAAGACTCGCCGAGGAGCTTTACTTAACCCTATCTCGCGAGTGCCGCGGACTTGCGCCCGAGAGCCGTCTTGAGCTTCGTGATATTCTCGCAAGCGTATGTGGGGAATACTGTGAGGAAGGAGCGCTGGAGGCTGCTGCGGCGGTTCATTCAGGCTCGCTTCTTCTACGCCTTTTCGAGTACGGAAGGTATTCCTTTGTGTATCCTATACCGATATTTGAGGGTGCAGATATTCTCTCTGCTGTAAGGGCGCTTCGCGACTATGCAGTGTACGAGGAGCTTCCTTTTGTGCTTACTGACGTGCCAAGAGAGGATATTTCGCCTCTTGCGGAGCATTTTCACCGTTTCGGAGCGGAGTCGGATGACGGCGAGAGCTTTACTCTGAATTTCAGCGGCATTCTTTCGGAACTACAGTCGCAGCCCTCGCTGACACATAAGCGCATAACGCTCGATCCTCTCACCGAGAGTGATATTCCCGAGTATGCAAGACTCTCGCGCGACCGCGAGGTTAATAAATACTGGGGCTACGACTACTCGGTTGATTATCCCGACTGCTCCGACGGCTTTTTCTTTGATACACAGAGAGAGGAATTCTCTCGCGGAGTGTCGCTCTCTCTTGCCTCGCGTCTTGACGGCAAGCTTATAGGTGAGGCAGTTCTTCACGCCGACGACCTTGAGGGAAGGATTGAGATTGCCTTCAGACTTTTATCGGAGTACTGGGGTCGGGGGCTTGGAAGGGAAGTACTCGAGGCGGCGCTTATTCTTGCCGAAAGGCTCGGCTATACGCGCGCTGTGTGCCGTGTGAAGCCCGAAAATCTGCCGTCGGTGCGGCTTCTCTCTTCGGTTATGAGCGACATTTCGCCCGATAGCACCGTCTTTGAAAGCAAGTTTCGGTGATAGCCCAAAATGCAAATAAATATTTACATCACCGACTTTTAACATAGTTAAAAGTTAAACCTATAAAAACCTGAAAGGAGAGCTTTGTGAAAAGAATAGCCGTTGGTATTCTCGCGCACGTTGACGCGGGAAAAACGACACTTTCCGAGGCGCTCCTTTATCGCTCGGGAGTAATTGATAAGCTTGGCAGAGTTGACAAGCGCGATGCCTACCTTGATACCCACTCGCTCGAGCGTGAGCGCGGAATTACAATATTTTCAAAGCAGGCGGTGTTCGAATACCGCGACACGGCATTTACGCTTATAGATACCCCCGGGCACATAGATTTTTCCTGCGAGGCGGAGCGTGCTCTTTCGGTGCAGGACTACGCGGTGCTCGTCGTGAGCGCGACCGACGGAGTGACGGCTCATACGAAAACGCTCTGGCATCTGCTCGCATCAAGGAAAATTCCGACCTTCATTTTCGTTAACAAGACCGACCTCTCCGACAGAAGGCGCTCGGAGCTTCTCTCTGAGCTTTCAACACTGCTTTCCTCGGCTTGCGTCGATTTCACGCATACCGACACCCCCGAGTTTTACGAGGCTGCGGCAGGAGCAGACGAAAGACTGATGGAGGAGTACTTCAGCGAGAACAGCCTGTCGCACAACTCGCTCTCTCTTGCAATAAGGGGCCGCAGGATTTTCCCCTGCCTCTTTGGCTCGGCGCTGAAGCTTGTCGGAGTTGACGCGATTCTCGACCTTCTTGTCGATTACACGGTTATGAGAAGCTACCCCGAGGACAGCTTCGGTGCGAGGGTGTATAAAATCTCTCGCGACAGCGAGGGCAGGCGCCTCTCCTATGCTAAGATAAGCGGTGGCAGGCTATCGACAAAGGACACCGTAGAGGTACACCGCCGCACGGGTGAGAGCGTCACCGAGAAGGTAGAGGAAATCCGTATCTACTCGGGCGATAAATACAAGAGCGTGCGCTCGGCAGATGCAGGCACGGTTTGCGCTCTTGTTGGGCTCAGCTCTACCGAGGCAGGCTGCGGCATAGGCTTTGAGCGCAGTGACGAGATGACCCTGACACCCGTTCTTGACTATAAGATAATTCTGCCCAAGGGACAAAACCCCTATGAGGCATATATGAAGCTTACCGTGCTTTCCGAGGAGGACCCCTCGCTTGCCTTGACCTATGAGCCGCACACCCACGAGCTTCGCGTGAGGCTTATGGGCGAGATACAGCTCGAGGTTCTTGGCAGAGTGATACGTGAGCGATTTGGAATAGATGCCGAGTTTGGCGAGGGCGCGATACTCTATAAGGAAACCGTGGCTCTTCCCGTGAGGGGAGCCGGACACTTCGAGCCTCTCAGGCATTATGCAGAGGTACATCTGTTGATTGAGCCGCTCCCCGAAGGGTCGGGTGTGATTGCGGCTACCGACTGCGACACCGACAGGCTTGCCTTGAATTGGCAGAGGCTGGTTATGACACATATAGAGGAGCGCGTTCACAGAGGCGTGCTCGTCGGCGCACCGCTTACCGACGTTAAAATTACCCTTACGGCAGGTAAGGCGCACCTGAAGCATACAGAGGGCGGCGACTTCAGGCAGGCGACCTACCGCGCGGTAAGGCAGGCGCTTATGAAGGCGGAAAATATTCTTTTAGAGCCGACCTTTGAGTTCAGAATTGAGGTGCCGAGGGATAACCTCGGAAGACTTATGAACGACCTCTCGTCGATGTCCGCAGACTTCTCCTCGCCCGAATTTGTCGGGGAGTGTGCGGTTGTCAGCGGAGTTTGTCCCGTCAGCACGATGCGCTCCTATCCCACAGAGCTTCGTGCCTACACAAGAGGCGAGGGCAGGGCACAGCTATCGGTAGGACCGTATATGCCTTGCCATAATGCAGACGAGGTAATAGCCGGGAAAGGCTACGACCCCGAGCTTGACGAGCGAAACACACCGAACTCGGTATTCTGTAAGGGCGGCTCGGGCTATGCCGTGCCGTGGCATATTGCCGACTCGCTTATGCACGTCACACCCGACGGAAGACAGCGTGAGAGCGCCGACGGAGGCGAGAGACTCGCAGTCCCTGTGAAGGCAAAGACCGATTACAGAGGAACCGTCGAGGAGGATAAGGAGCTGCTTCGGATATTCGAGAGCACCTACGGCAAAATCAAGCCGAGAAGATACAGCGAGCGAGTGGAGAATTCTGCCGCGAGCGAAAAGGCGCCCGAAAAGCCCAGAAAGCAGAAGCCTAGGGGCGACGACTACGTGATTGTTGACGGCTACAACTTTATATTTGCTATTCCCGAGCTAGCCCGCGCGGCAGAGCGCGATATTGCATACGCCCGTGACCTTATAGTCCGTATGATGTGCGACTACTGCGCCTTCAACAGGTGCAGATGCATTGTAGTTTTTGATGCCTATAAGCGCAAGGGCGGCGAGGGCAGCGTCGAGGAATTCGGTGCTGTGACGGTAGTATACACAAGGGAAAAGCAGACCGCCGACGCGTATATAGAAAAAACCACCTACGATATCTCGGGCGAGCACAGAGTGAGGGTTGTTACCTCGGATATGCAGGAGCAGCTCGTCGTGCTCGGCGCAGGGGGACTGCGAGTGAGTGCGAGAGAATTCTATGCGGAGCTTTCCGGCTCTCTTCTTGATATCAAGGAGCTTATCGAGTCTGTAAAGTAGATAAGGTGAGCAGGCCGCAAATCTGAAATGCTTTCCGACAAGCGTTGCAATAGCGGAATTTGCAAAGAAATATTTACAAAACGAGGGGAAAAACTTGAATATTATAAAAAATAAAATTCTGGAATCGGTAAGCTCGGTTATGCCGATAGCGCTTATAGTGCTGCTTCTCGGATTTACCGTTGTGCCTATGGCGGTGGGGGATTTGCTCCTCTTCGTTATAGGAGTCGTATTCCTTATTATAGGTATGAGCTTATTTACTGCGGGCTCGGAGATGTCTATGCAGCCGCTCGGTGCAAAGACCGGTACTACGATAGCCGCAAGCGGTAAAATATGGATTATAGCATTTATAAGCTTCATTATAGGAATACTCGTAACCGTATCCGAGCCCGACCTCTGGATACTTGCAGAGCAGGTTAACGGACTTCAGAACGAGATACTCGTTTATACCGTTTCTTTAGGCGTCGGAATATTCCTTATGATTGCAGTTCTCCGTATAGTCTTCAAGGTTAGTCTTACGGCGCTTATGCTCGTGTTCTACGCGGCGGCGTTCATTCTCTCCTTCTTTGTTGACAGGAGCTTTCTCTGCCTTGCATTCGATTCGGGCGGAGTAACCACGGGCCCTATGACCGTACCCTTCATTATGTCTATCGGCGCGGGCGTCAGTGCTTCGAGAGCCTCTGCGGATAACCGCGACGACTCATTCGGTATCACGGGACTTTGCAGCATAGGACCGATTATTTCGGTGCTTGTTCTGGGTATAATTTCAAAGGTCGAGGGAACCTACATTCCCGAGGTGCCCGAGCATATAAGCAACACTCACGACGTGCTCGGTGTGTTCTCTGAGGGACTTGTCGAGCATGCGGGAAGCGTGCTTGTTGCAATTCTTCCCATCGTAGTATTCGGTGCGCTCTTCCAGCTTGTGACGCGCGCATTCAGCAAGAGGCAGTTTATCCGTATGGCAATCGGTGCGCTCTACGTTTTCGTAGGTCTGACCGTTTTCCTCACCGGCGCTAACGTCGGCTTTATGCCTACGGGTACGGTTATCGGCTCGAGCCTCTCAGAGAGCCTCGGCGGCTGGCTTTTAGTCCCTGTGGCAATGCTCCTCGGCTACTTCATAGTCAAGGCAGAGCCCTCGGTTTACGTCCTCAATAAGCTCGTTGAGAGCATGAGTGCCGGCGCGATATCGGGCAAGACCACAGGGCTCGGTCTTTCTATCGGTGTGTCTGCGGCTCTCGGTCTTTCGGCACTTCGTATCATAACGGGAATACATATTATGTGGTTCCTTGTTCCCGGCTATATAATCGCGCTTACCTTAAGCTTCTTTGTTCCGAAGATTTTCGTCGGTATTTCCTTCGACTCGGGCGGAGTTGCCAGCGGTACGATGATGAGCGCCTTTGTTCTACCTCTCTGCATGGGCGCCTGCTCGTCGCTTGGCGGCGACGTTATGACCGACGCCTTCGGTTGCGTTGCGCTTGTTGCGATGGCGCCTATTATCGCGATACAGATACTCGGATTTTCCTATAAAATCAAGTCTGCAAGAAGCGTTCGCCGCTTCATTATGACAAACGAGAGCTTTATCGACTACGGCTACGTTGACACTAGGCTGCAATCGAGAGCAAAAAAGACCGAAAGCACCTTGGGGGGTGAGAAAAAATGAAAAAAGCAACCGCACCCGACAAGCGAGTAAAGCTGCTCGTCGGTATAATCAATAAAGAGGACGAAATGCGCTTCACCGATGCGGTGAACGAGCACGGAGTCGCGATGCATTTCTCGGGGCTCGGCCACGGTACGGCGAATAAGAGCTATATGAATTACTTCGGCTTCAACGAGATTGAAAAGCGAGTTACAATGTCGCTTATCCCCGGGGCAATGGAACACGAAATACTCAATGCCGTCGGTCACGCGCTGAAGCTCTATCTCGTAGGACGCGGAATAGCCTTTACCGTACCGCTCTCCGGAATTTCAAGCATTATTAACGAAGCAATTATTTCGGGCGCACAGTCGGCAGATAAGCAAAACGTTCGCCGCGCCCCCGTAACCAAGAAAAAGGAGAAAAAGAGCATGCACGAGCTTGTAGTTTGCGTTCTTGACAGAAAATACACAGATACCGCAATAGACGCGGCACGCGCCGCAGGAGCAACGGGCGCCACCGTATTCCATACCAAGAGCATAAATAACGCGAAGGCGGAGCAGAAGATTGGCACCGCCGTAGGTCAGGAGAGCGACAGCGTGTTCTTCCTTACAACTCTTGAATATAAGCAGAGAATTATGGAAGCGGTAAGGGACGTTGCCGGACTTAAGACGGAAGGCGGAGCTGTAATATTCTCGCTTCCCGTTGACGACCTTGTCGGTATTGGCAGATTTGAGGACTACGTTGACGGCGAGGAAGAGGAAGCCTGACCTGTCAGTACAGCCGAACAGAAGTAAAGACTTGTCACCTTCCGTTGGGTGACAAAGACTGAATATAAGTCAAATTATTTTAGACCCCGTGGATTATGACAACTCTGGTTTACAAAATGCGTTTTTGGGAGCTTTGAGTAATGAGAAGAATCTGCAGGGTCTTATTTTCGCGTTATGCGATTTCTGCCGTTTTAATACTTGTTGAGGTAGTACTTTTCGGACTGCTTATTTTCAGCGTGCCGAAGAGCATCTACGCCTTTATTGCCGTGTCGGCGGTCGTTGCGGTGCTTGCTCTCGTCAACCTTATAAACAAGGACACAAATCCCGAGTACAAGATATCCTGGGCAGTGGTTATCCTTACTGTGCCCTGCTTCGGAGCGCTTCTTTATCTGCTCTTTTATAAGCGAGTGATTTCGAAGCGCGAGGCGAAAATGCTCAGGGAAGTAATAAGCAAGCTTATAGGTGAGGGAGATGCCGACGAGGACTTCGTTACCTTGAGTGAGGACAGCGCGCTTGCCGCGGGAAAGGCTCGAGCGCTCGTTTTGGATTATCCGATAGCAGGTGTTTACCGCTCCTCGCAAAGCAGCTATATCTCATCGGGAGAGGAGTATTTTGAGCGGCTGATTTCGGATATCGAGGGCGCGGAGAAATATATTTTTCTCGAGTATTTTATAATCGACGAGGGCGAGGTGTGGAGCAAAATACACGGGATTTTGAAGAAGAAGGCAGAGGAAGGTGTGGACGTACGTGTTCTCTACGACGATATCGGGTGTATGAAAACTCTGCCCGCGCGTTATGAGCTGACTCTTCGCCGAGAGGGAATAAAGGCGTACCGATTTGCAAGAGTAAATCCTCGCGTATCCTCGGTTCACCATAACCGCGACCACAGAAAAATATGCGTGGTTGACGGTCGCGTTGCCTACACGGGCGGTGTGAATATTGCCGACGAGTACGTGAATAAAATTACGCGCTTCGGACACTGGAAGGACGGCGGAATTCGCATTGAGGGGCTTGCCGTTGCGGGATTTGTCAAGCTTTTTCTTTCCTCTTACGACGTAACTGCGGGTGTGGAGAGCGATTATGCCGAAATGCTTTCCTCGGTCAAGGCTCCGGACAATAGCGACGGCGGCTATTATATTCCCTTCGGCTCGGGGCCTGCGCCTATCTACAAGCGACCCGTTGGCAAGAATGTTTTTCTGAATATCATAAATCAAGCAGAGCGATACGTATATATTACGACGCCATATCTGATAATAGACTACGACCTTACGGAGGCTCTCAGAAATGCGGCGCTTCGCGGAGTTGACGTGCGGATTGTGACCCCCGGGGTTGCCGACAAGCGCGGAGTCAAGGTGATGACAAAGAGCGCATATCCTTATTTACTGGAGGCGGGGGTGAAGATTTTTGAATACACCCCGGGCTTCATACACGAAAAGCTGATGGTATCCGACGGGCTCTATGCCGTGATAGGCACGATTAATCTTGATTTCAGGAGCCTTGTTCACCACTACGAGTGTGCCGTGTGGATGTACAGAACGAGCGCCGTAGCAGAGGCATACGACGGATTTATCAAGACCCTTGAAAGCTGTACCGAAATAGACCGCGAGAAGGCTAAATTGACTCCGCTAGAGTGGATGTATAGGAATGGGATACGCCTTTTCGCCCCTCTTCTATGATTTCCTTGCGGTTTATTTTGGCATAAACCGCCGTTTCCGCCCTCCGACGTATTCTTATACGCCTGTCGGCTCGCGAGCCAACGCTTTCTGCTCAAAATAAACTCGCAAGGTGAGGGACGGTTTTCGGAATAAACCAATATAAAAGTGCAAATATGTTCCTTGCAATAAAAAGTCTTGGATAAAGCCTGCCCGTCTTAACGGAGAAATAACCCAAAACCGAATAGGACGAGGAAAATCCAACACGGAAACGAATTCTGTGATGGATTTTTCTTTATGCCTTCGATTATCAATAATTGCGTTACAGTAATCAAAGAGTACAGCCGTGAAAAAAGTTGGGTTTATTTTCGAAAAAGCGCTGGACTTCCGCAACCTTCTGTGGTATGTTGTTGTGCTAACAGGAGGTGCAACCTATGAAAAATATAATTAACGAACTATGGCACGGAAACATAATTCCTCAAGAGGATAGCCGAACAAACTCAAAGGAGATGAAGGAACTCCTCGGCTATATGGCAAGGCATCACGAGGATCTCGAAAAGAGCTTCACGGACGAGCAGAAAGAAGTATTCGAGAAGTTTCACGATTGCTGGAGCGAGTATATGAGCCTCGCAGAAGCAGGCATCTTTGAGTATGCATTCAAGTTAGGAATGCAGATAGCGATAGAAACCTTAACTAAATAACGCACAGCGGCGAGGATTACACTCGCCGCCATTTTGAATCGTATTGTGTTTTTTTATTGATTTATTAACATATTTGTGGTATAATTCAAGCAACACATCAATTGCTGAATACAAAAAACAAAGGAACACAACATATGGGCAAAAAAATTAAGAATCAAATAAACACAGCAATTGCCTGTACATCGCTAAGTAATATTTCGAAAATAATTTTTCCGCGAGTAAAGAAAGATGTTTTTGACATTTACGAATATACCGATGGGTGTCTATTTCACTATATAAAATGGAACAAAACATTTGTTTGCCAATATGTGAATGACAACTATGAAAAAGGACTCAAGCGTATTATAAAAGCATTGGAAGACGATGTTTTTAGCGAAGAAGAACAAATTCTCGCCAAACATCTTTTGGTGGCATTAGCTGATGTTTGCTTGGGAAGACGTAGCGATACCGAGCAAGACAAAAAGACGATTGTTTATAACTTGTTTGTTAAATCACCCACTTTTAGCAAGGCAGTAAAATTGTATGCCGAGTATACATCCGAGTTGTTAGCTGTGGTATTTTTCAACGCATTTAGAATGTTGGAACAGCAAACAATGGAGAAAATAATTGATGAATATATTTCTCAATACTCCAAAAGAAGTGATGCATATACTGGCTTTATTGGTGAGTTGCATTTTAAGTTTATAAACTGCTTTGTTAACCTTCCCTATTGGTCAGAAAAAACCTGCCCAAAGTATTGCGAGCTGTCGGAATATGTTGATATTTCACTGCCGAAAATGAAGTTTAACGAGCATCAATGCTATAGCTTTTTACATAACGCAAAGCAAGGAGTAGAGGGGTTAAAAGCTCTAAAGCCTTTGCAAAGAAAGTTACAAAACGGCGTTTGTTGGATCAACACAAATAAATTACCGCAGTATATTGAGTTTGATTATATATATCCAAACGGAAAAAGCGGAGATATTTTAAAGTATATCTTTGAAGAGTATGGCGAAACCAGTATGAAATCGGGTACGGTTTGGACTGGAAGAATAGCCAAGCAGTATGTTAATCTCTTTGAAGTGTTCTACTCGTCTATACCATTAAACATTTCGGATGATATTCGTTATGGTGAGATATTCAAATACCACATTCCTACAATAATAACCGAAAAGCTTACAGAATTGGTTTACAAAAAGGCAAATTATTTTGATAGTTTTAGAGAATATCAGGCTCTTACAATTGCGAACAGCAAAGACCAAACACGAAGACGTACGGAAATATATTCACAGCTAATTCTCCAAGGACAAACATCGCCAAAATGGAAGTCCGAAGCACAATTGTATGCCATTGTTTCAAACATATATCAAGATGCAGTATATCAATATCGTTGTGATTGGTTAAAAATGCAATCTTTGGATATTTATATCCCGTCTTTATCGATAGGTATTGAGTATCAAGGTAGACAACACTACGAGCCTATAGAATATTTCGGGGGAGAAGAACACTTTAAGCATCAACAAGAAAATGATGCTAAAAAGAAAGCTCTTTGCAAGGCTCACGGGATAACACTAATTGAATGGTCTTACACGGAAGATATAACAGAAGCTAATTTAATAAAGCACTTATCGAAAGCCCGAAGCAAGAAAGAGAAAAAGACGACTAACAAATAACAATTGAGGAGGTGCAAAATGTATTTTGATCCATTATCAACTTGGCTGGTTGCCTTAATTGCCGATGGTATTATCATTTCTGGCGAGAAATTCGGTGGCAATTCGGCACAAGCGGAGTATGACAGAAAACGCATAAAACAGCAAAATGAATGGTTGAACGCTGATATTCGGAGAACAAAAGATAAATTTGGGTTGATTATGCCCGAACAAACCTACGAAAGCATACAGCGTAGAATAAAAGTAACAAAAGACTCTATTGTGTCCAAATACACTAATGCACCAATTATTATTGACTTAGATAATCAAGAATATTTAATCTCACTTCTTGAGGAATGTTCCAAAAGATATAGCCAATATTCAAGCGAGAAATATCTCCAAAAAGCCGAATGGTTCAAAAATGCGGCTGCTGAAGCAAGACAAAGAAAAGAACGATACGCAAAGGAACTTGAGGAAAAACGCATAAAAGAAGCAAAAGAACGAGAGAAACAGCAAACCACAAGCAATATATTGTTGGTTATAGGCTTAGTTATCTTTATAGGATTTATAATTTTCTTTTTCTCTTAGTTCTTTAGAACTGGGTATAAAATACATTTAAAATTATAGGTCTTTTTCGTAATGAATTAAACGGCAAAGAATTTGAGGGACAATAATTCATTAATCCGGTTGCTTGCTTTTTAAGTTTATAAATATGTTCTTATCGTTTCTATATAAAAAACGAGCCAAAAACTTTTTGAAGCTTTTGGCTCGTTTCAAATGTTTTTAATCAGTATTAAACATTGAACTTTAGAAATCAGTACGCTGTCAGCATATCGGCGGTTATATTGATTGCTACCGTTTTTGCTTCGCCGTCGCGAAGAAGGCTTACCGTCAGGGTGTCGCCGGTGCGGGCGGTGAGCATAAGGTCGATTATATGGTGCGTTCTCGTTATTTCGACGGTTTCGCCGTTAAGGGTTGCGCTCTTGAGGATATCGCCGACCTCGATTTTGCCGTAGGCAACGCCGCTTTTCGATACGGTTACAGCGGTGACGGTTTCAACGATTTCAAGCCTGCCGTCCTCGGTGTCAAAGGCGGCGCCCGAGCTGGTTGAGCCGAGAGTCACGCCGAGAAGCGCGCGCATAACGGTTTTACAGTCCTTTTCGTAGCAGTGGTCGATAACGTTATCGGCAACGCCCGTAACTATCGGTGCGGGGATTGCGTAGCCTATGTTCTCGACGCTCGAGTCAACGATTTTCGCATTGACAATTCCGATAAGCTCGCCCTCGCCGTTGTAAAGGCCGCCGCCCGAGTTGCCCGAGTTTACCGCGGTATCGACTCTTATTACTCTCGCGGTTACCTCTGATACTCCGTCGGGAGCCGTCATTGTTATATGCTCGGAGTCAACGCTGACAATACCGAGAGAGGCAGAAATTCCGTAGCTCTCGGGATTTCCTACCGCTATAGCAGTCTCACCGACCGTCGCTTCCTTGTCGGATACGGTCACCTCGCACACCGCGCTTCTCTTAAGAAGCTCGGAGTCCTCAACCCGAAGCACCGCAATGTCATAATAGAGCGAGCCGCCGACGTACTCTGCCGGGATAGCGTAGCTCTCGCTTTCCGCGCCGTAGAGATATACGCTTATGTCGTCGCTGATTTTGTCGCTTGTGTTGCAGCTCTTGTCGTATACCACGTGATAGTTGGTAATGATAAAGGCGGAGCCGCTCTCTTTGTCAAGGCGGTAAATCACACCCGCCCCTGCCGAGGAATACTTTGTGGTAGTGCCTGAGCCGAAGCCGGGGTAGCCGTAATTCACGTTCTTCTCAAATTTACAGGACACGCTCACAGCGCTCATAAGCCCCTTTGCGGTGGCCGCGCTTACGTCACGCTCGCCTGCGTCGATGTTCAGCGTAGTATCGCCTGCGCCTGCAACGGCGCCGAGGTTCTGAAAGCTTCCGTCAGAGTAGCTTACGATAAGCTCTCCTAGCGAATTAATCTCCATGGAGCTTATCTCTCTTGAGGAAATAAGCGAGCAAGAGCCGAGCGAGAGCGCGGAGCCTGCCGTAACACAGACACAGAGAAGAGTAAGAAGTATTGGCTTCAGAATTTTTTTCATAGTTTTTTTCCTTCTTATTATGTAATATTCAAATACAAGAGATATGCTGTTCGATTTAGGTTGGCATTGGCTAAGCCGCTTAAGGCAGCCGCGAGCATATCATAACGAAAAAATAGCAGGCACCGCACTTGGCGCCTGCTACTATTATATCCCTTAAAACTGAAGATAAAATTAAGATAGTATAAATTTTTTGTAAATCCACAAGGGATAGAGCGAAATCAGTTTCCGAGAGTAATTATCGGCTCGCCGCTTGTCTTTCTTCTGAACACGGGACCGAGTGAATAGAAGGCGAGGGTGTGGTCGTAATAGCGCTCAAAGGCTATCTCGCGGCTGCCCGCGTCAAGCCTTAATTTCTCGTAGCGGCGCATTGCTTCCTCGTCGTCACCGAGTGCCTTCGGCACAAGCGCGTAGGCGAGCTTTTCGGCGTAGTCTGTGTGGTGCTCGAGCAGTCTTACAGATACGGTCTGTACGCGGCGATTTGAGTTATAGTGCGACTTAATAAGCTCTCGTCCCTCGGCGATAATCTCGGGAATAGCCTCGAGGGTTTTCGCGTGAGCAGGGTTATAGTAGGGCGAGCGCTCCTCGTCGGCAGAGAATTCACCCTCAAGGTAGTTGAAGTTGAAGGCACAGCCAAGCTTATCGAGATAATTATAGAAGTCGCGCCAGTCCTCACCGTAGATATTCGAGAGGTAGTCCTCGGCGATATCCTCGAAGGAAAGCGAGGTGTCAAAGAGCGTTCTTGCATAGGTGTAGAACGCAAGTCCCGAGGGGAAGAAGGAGCGCTGTGAGCCGTCCTCGACTATACCGTTTACGCGGTATTCCTTATACGCCTTGATATCCTCGTTTATGCGCTTTGAAAGCTCGATGCCGCATACGTCGTAGTACTGATGACGCCAGAAATGATATTCGTAGGCAAAGTTTGCACCGCTCCAGCTCTTTTCCCACTCTGCAAGATATGCAAAGTTTTCAAGAAGGCCCGAGGGCATCTTCAGCTTGTTTCTGACGAAGGGTACGGTTTTTGGCAATGTTCTGTCGGCAGGAAGGGTTTCGGTGTACTTACGCGAAATGGGGGCAAAGAGAAGCGTAAATCTGTCGGGGTTGTTTAGCGTTTCCTTCTCGGGTGCCCATATCGTATCAACGTACATTATAAATACTATTCTCGTGGACAGTCCCTTTTTCTTAAGCTCCTCATCAATCTGATTAAGGAGAATTACGTACCAATCAGAGGGCGTTTTCGGGGTGCAAAGCTCGCACTCGCAGTGCCTGTTCACGCTGTCGCCGAGCCATACGTGCAGATAATCGACGTTCGAGTGCTTTTCGGCGTAGTTGGCAACGTATGCCGCAATCTTATCTCTCGCCTCGTCGTTACCCATACAGAACTGAGTGTAGTTCGGCACGCCGTGATAAAGCTTTCTTTCGCCGTCAACGAGCGCGAGGTATTTTCTCGACTCGGGCGGAATTTTGTCCTCGTTATCCTCACCGTTATAGGAGCGGATTGAGGAGTCTATACCGAAGGGGTCGACGGTAAAACCGTGACCGATATCGTGGA
The DNA here is from genome assembly GCA_017472305.1 of Clostridia bacterium. GTDB lineage: Bacteria > Bacillota > Clostridia > Oscillospirales > CAG-272 > UBA1740. Next base: position 27,926 of record JAFUQP010000024.1, read on the forward strand.
ATTGTAAACCGCGCTTTGCAATTTCCGCCTCGCACTGTCTCTTCCACTGGAGAATGGTATCGTTCGTTACGGGCTCCTCGGGACGGCACTCGGTGTTGTGGAAGTGTCCGTAATAGCGCTCGTAATACGAGGTGGGAATTCTGAACTCAAGCATATAAACGTTCATACCGACCTTGGGTGTGAACTCAATCGTTTCAAGCATACACTGCTGGCTTTCCGCACCCTCGTTGCACTGACCGCGATAGCGGCAGGAGGGCTTATGGCGGTACTTGACAGGTACAATATCCTTCATAGGAATATACTCGCCGTCAACACCCGGGTAAAGCCAGCGGCAGCCGTTCTGACGGAGATATTCGTATACCGAAAGTAGCACCGAGCGAGGGTTGTCGCCCGCAATGATGCCGCCGCACTCGTCACAGTCTATGTAGAGTATATCGTCAAGCTCTGTGTTCTCGGCATCCGACACGTCAAGCCCGAAGTCCTGCATAAGTCCGAGGCGGAAGCCGCCC
>JAFUQP010000025.1 GCA_017472305.1 Clostridia bacterium
ATTCCGTACGCCTCTGTAGCTCAGTTGGTAGAGCAGGGGACTGAAAATCCCCGTGTCGTTGGTTCGATTCCGACCGGAGGCACCATTTCCGCGGATTTAGCTCATTTGGTAGAGCGCCACCTTGCCAAGGTGGAGGTGGCGGGTTCGAGCCCCGTAATCCGCTCCAAAGCAAAAGGACACTCCCTGTGAGCGTCCTTTTGTTTTGGAGATGTGGCGCGGAGCTGCCTCGCAAAAGCGAGGCTAGCCCTCGAGCAAAAGCGCAACAGAGCGATTTTGCGTCACGTTTTGCCGTCGGCAAAACTGCGGAAAGCTTTTCGCACCAAAGCGAAATGCTTTAGTAATCACGCTTCAAGGACACTCCTTGTGGGTGTCCTTTTACTTTTGGCGGTAGGGGCATCTTCCCCCGCCATGACCTCGTACCGAGGTCGGCGGCTTCTCTCCCGTCCGCTTTTGTGTCCAAAGACTTCGCCTGCGCCGACTCGGCTTGCCTTTGTCGCAACGCGGGACATCGCTTCTTTGCTCATTCCCGTTATCCGCTCCAAAACAAAAATCCCGACCGCTAGGATCGGGATTTTGTTTTGGAGGTGACGGCCGGATTTGAACCGGCGGATAACGGTGTTGCAGACCGGGGCCTTACCACTTGGCTACGTCACCAAACTTAATTGTGCCTATCTATTATAACAAAGAGGAAGCGATTTGTCAAGGGCTTTCGGATTTTTATTTTCGTTTTTTTAAAAAAGGTATTTAACGTTATTTTCAAAGTATGCTTACCACAAGATTTTTGACACCCGAAAATATTAGCAAAGCATGCTTTCTGCGCAAAGGCGGCTTTTATTTTTCACCAAGTCCAATAAAATAATCTGCCGTGACACCGTAGAATTTACATAGCTTAATAAGGTCGTCGATTTTCAGCTCTGCCCTGCCGTCCTCAATATGGCTGTAGCCCTGCTGCGACTTATTAATAACCGCCGCAACCTCTCTTTGAGTCAAATCTCTGTCCTCGCGCAAATTTCTCATTCTCGTTCTATAGTTCATAAAAACTCTCCACGCAATATTATTTACGTAAAAAGTTTATCATACTCAAATATTGAGTATTGACTTTTACTCAAAGATTGAGTATAATATTACTGTAACCTTAATTTTTCATACGGAGGAAAGACATGAAACAATTAAAATGCACCGCTTGCGGAAACGAAAACACCAACGCAAGAATGAAAATCTGCCCAATTTGCGGGGCGAAGCTACCAAAGCCTATCTACAAAAAGTGGTGGTTCTGGCTGTTAATAGTATTCTCGGTCGTCATCATATCTTCTATTGCAGGCGCATCCAGCAGCGATAATAACGCAGGAAAAGGAAGTTCCGGAAGTAGCAACGTCAACACCACGACCTACACCGAGGTAAATCTCCAAACAATTATTGATGAGCTTGAAGAAAACGCAATGAAAGCCGAAGCAACCTACGAGGGCAAGTATATTAAATTCAAAGCCAAAATAAAATCCATCGATAGCGACGGATATTCCATAACCGTAGAGCCGACTACAGCAGACGAATGGAATATATTAGACAGGGCAACCTGCTATATAAAAACGGATGCTCAAACGAGCTTCATTATGAACAAATCCGTCGGAGATACCGTGGTTATTAAAGGAAAGGTAAAATCCGTTGGAGATTTCGGCGGTTATTACATAAATATCGACTCAATAGAAAATCCGTAGGTTCAAAGCAGGAACCGATTTTCGTCGCTTCCTTTTTCTTGAAATGTTCTTCGCACTTGAAATGCGCGAGCCTTGCCCGCGCTTGAAATGATTGCCCCGCAATCTTGAAAAGTGAGCCAAATGGCGCGCATAAAATAAAAAATCCCTAATGCCATCATTAGGGATTTTTTTGGCTGACGGAGCCGTCAGCTATTACTTCGCGGTAAGATAGCCTTCTCTGTAGAGGAGCTCGGCGATGAGCACTGCGCCGCCTGCCGCGCCGCGGAGCGTGTTGTGCGAGAGGCCTACGAACTTATAGTCGTAAACGGTGTCCTCGCGAAGTCTGCCGACCGATACGCCCATACCGCCGTAGAGGTCGCGGTCGAGCTTCGCCTGAGGGCGGTTATCCTCTTCAAAGTAGGTGATAAACTGCTCGGGAGCAGAGGGAAGTCCGAGAGTCTGGGGCTTGCCCTTGTAGCTCTTCCATGCCTCGAGGATTTCTTCCTTTGTGGGCTTGTTCTCAAAGCGTACGAATACTGCCGCGGTGTGGCCGTCGCTTACGGGAACGCGAAGGCACTGGGTGGTAATGATGGGAGCGGTTGCGGGGACAATCTTGCCGTCCTCGACCTTACCCCAAACTCTGAGAGGCTCGCGCTCGCTCTTCTCTTCCTCACCTCCGATATAGGGAATGAGGTTGTCTATCATCTCGGGCCACTCGTTGAAGGTCTTGCCTGCTCCGCTGATTGCCTGATAGGTGGTTGCTACAACCTCCTTGATACCGAACTTAAGAAGGGCTGTAAGTGCGGGAACGTAGGACTGAATGGAGCAGTTGGGCTTAACTGCGATAAATCCGCGCTTGGTGCCGAGTCTTTTTCTCTGAGCCTCGATAACCTCGAGGTGCGCGTCGTTGATTTCGGGAATAACCATAGGAACGTCGGGAGTCCATCTGTTAGCGGAGTTATTGGACACAACGGGAATTTCAGCCTTTGCGTACTTCTCCTCGAGAGCCTTAGTCTCGTCCTTGGTCATAGCAACCGCGCAGAATACGAAGTCGCAAAGCTCGCCGACACGCTCAACCTCGTCAGAGGAGATAACCGTCATACCGAGAATCTTCTCGGGGCAGTCTGCCTGCATCTTCCATCTACCCTTTACAGCCTCGGAGTAGGGCTTACCTGCCGAGCGAGGACCTGCAACGAGTGCGTTAATTTCAAAATAGGGGTGCTCCGAGAGGAGCATTATAAATCTCTGACCTACCATACCGGTAGCGCCGATAATACCAACCTTAAGCTTCTGCATTTCTTACCTCTTTCTGCCGCGGACAGCGCAGCACAAAATATTTTTTAAATAAAAATATGCTAATATTTTAGCACATAAAATTAGTTAAGTCAACAGCTTTATGAAAATTTCTTGGCTAAAATGTACCTAAAAGCGATGTAATTTTTGTAAATGTTAGCCAAGCGCCAAAAAGCGAGCAGGAACGGACAGTCAAACTCCGTTCCTGCTTTTGAAATAATCACGCCTTTTTAATAATGCTCACGTTCTCGGGTAAAATGCCCGTGGTTTCGTAAACAATGGTAAGTATCTGCGCGGTTTCGGCTGCCTGAAGCTCCTCTGCCGACACTATAACGCTCACCGAATCCTCGGAGATTACGGCAACGCACTCCTCAAAGCCCTTTGCCTTTACGAGAGTTTCAATGCTTGCCTCATTCTGGATATCTACGGCGATTTTGGAAATCTTCTCTGCCGCCTCTGCTCTAGCCTCTTCGGTTGCCTCGGTGTTCTCGGTCACGAGCTTAAGCACGTCGATAGCCTCGTCGCGCGCTTCCTTTCTGTCGAGAGCGGTTGCGGTGAAGTAGTTCTGCTCCTCGCCCGATGCGTCGCCGCCGGTAGAGGTCGAGTCACCGTAGCTGTCGTCCATATTGTTGTCGCCGAAGCCGAGCGAGCTTGCAGGGTCGTAGAACCAGCGGTAATTGAGATAAACCGCAAGCCCGATGAGCAGAGCGCAGGACGCTACGGCAATACCCTTTGCAGCCTTACCGGAGAAGATTTTCTTGATTTTTTCGTTTTTCATAGTATGCACACTCCTATAAATTTGTTACTTGGTTAATGGTATGCGTGAGCGCTTACCGATATTCCTGTTTTTGTTTTCTATATTTCTATTTCTCAAGCTTCAGTACAGTTATCCTGTTTGCGCCTATTCCGTAAAGCGAGCCGACAAGCTCCTTTATATCTCTTTCAACCTCGCTCGAGCCTGCCCCGTCGCAAAGAACCGCAACGGCAAACACCTCGCCCGAGTCGGTATAGGTTATCATAACACGGCACTCGCCAACCCCCTCGGTGGCGCTGCAAAGCTCCGAAAGCCGCGCTTCCTCGCCCACCTCTGTCGCACCGCCGCCGTCCCACTCCCCGGCGGCAATGAGCAGAACCCCGACGACCAGCATAATAACGACCGATACTATCCCTCTGCCCGAGAGCAAAAATTCCTTGAAGCTGTTATCCGATTTCAATTTCCACCTCGCATTCACCGAGCTCCGAGTCCTCGATAAGCTCTTCTATTTTTTTATAGTCGGCGAGAGCCGCCCTGCCCGAAAGAATTATTCTTATTCGCTCGGCAGACATTTTCTCAAAGTCGAAGCCCTCGACAAGAATCCGCAAATCATCTCCGTCAAGCGAAAGCTCCTTGGCTACAAGTGACCTGACGCCCTCGCAAAAGGCTTTTTCTGCCGTAAGATAAAGCTCCTCGGGGCTCTCGCCCTCGCTTACGTCAAATGAAGGAAATTCAATCTCCTCGCTAAGAACGAGTCTGCCGAGCGGCACCGTAGCACTGTAAATAAGAAGCACCGCAAAGCCAAAGCGCACAGCAGCGTCGCCCTCGCTGTAGACAATAAGCGAGAATATACCGAGGAGCGCAACAGTGCCGAAAAGCATCACAAGATATTCACTCACGAAAGCGCCACCCCGCTTTTCACAAACAGTACAATCATAAAAACGTACAGAAGCATTGATAAGGAATAGAGGGCAATCAGAGTGTCGAGGAGAAATCTGTACGCTCCGACAGTTTTCTGTGCCTCGCCCGCACCCAGAAGCCCCGCCATAGATACCGCGAGCGAGAGCGCAAGCCTGTAAAGTAAAAGGAGTACAAGCGGTGATAGCCCGATTGACAGTATTACGAAAATGCTCCCCGCACCGACAACCCCCTTGACGTAGGATAGCCCCGAGGCAAGGGTTGAGAGCGCGCCGGACACCGTGCCGCCGACAACGGGAATCAGCCCCGAGGCGGCGTACTTTGCCGCTCTCATACCCGCACTGTCGCGTGCCGTGGCAACTAGGTTTTGGAGCGAAAGAGTTCCCATAAGCAGAGCCGTTGCAATTCCGAGAAGCCAGTTAAAGGTGCTCTTCGTTGCCCCAAGCACCGAGCCTGCACCCTCTCCCCCGAAGGAAGAAACCAGGCTCATAGCAAGAGCAAATCCGGACACCGCCGAAAACAGAGCCGTCGAGGCACCCCCGACAAACGCCAGCACCGCAGCCATTCCCGCGCTCTGCACCGAAGCGCCCGATACGCCGCCCCCTGCAAGCGTAACCGCGGCTAAAACCGGCGACAGCTCCGTAAGAAAGCGGCTTGCGCCCGAGAGTGCCGCAGTCAGCTCCGAAAAAAGCGGCGATATGCTCCTGTATATCGCTATAGAGGAGAGCGCGCCGACACCTGCCTCGCATATTTTTCTGTGAGAGGCGGGCACGAGTGCAACAGCTGAGGAAAGCGTGACAAGCCCGAGAAGCAACAGAAAAAAGCTGCCAACTCTGCCCCCCTCGCCGACAATTGCCGACCGTATCTCATATAGCACGGCGGAAATGCCGAGCGACTCTATAAGCGCCTCACCGTCGCTTGCGCTCTCCTTATATTCCTCGGGAAGGATTTCTTCAAATTCTTCAAGGTACTTGTCCGTCTCGGCGGCAGAGCATTTAAGCGAGAAAACACCGATTATGACAACTACGCTTAACATTTTCAGCAGTTTTATCATTTTATCAGCTCAATCCCCAGCTCTATTATTTCAACGAAATACGGCAAAACGACAATCAGTATTTCTATTCTTCCGCCAACCGTGACAAAGGAAGCAAGCGTAGGCTCGGACAGCTCCTTAATGATATCCGAGCTTACACCGAACACATATCCAAGCCCCACAATCTTCAGTGCCGTGGCAGCTATCTCGGATATTCCGGTAATCTCCCCGAGCGACATAATTGAGGATAGAGCCGAGGAAATCTCACCACCGAGAAGCGACAGCACCGCCACGGCGGCAAGCACCGAAAAGAGCTTCTTTGACTTATACCCAACCTCTGAGAGCATAACCCCTACGAAGGCTAAAAGCAGCCCAAGAGCGCATATCTTCGGTATCATAATCCAAAAACGCCCTTTAAGGTCATAATCAGCGCACCTACCCTCTCGGCGAGCAGTATCAGGATAAGCACCGTTCCCGCAAGCGAAACAAGCCCCGACTGCTCATCTCTGCCCATTCGCGACATAATCTGACAGACCACGGTTATAATCATTGCAACACCCGCGACCTTCAAAATAAGTTCAACGTCCATTATCTACTCCACGCGGTCGTCCCAGACCGACTAAATAATAAGTATTATCAATCCGAGTGCCCCCGCAAGAAGCAATGCGCGGCAAAGCTTCACGTTTTTTGGCAGGCTCTCTCTTTCCGACTCGGCAATCCGCTCGAGCTTTTGCGCGTAGCTCTCGGTGCGTATTCTTTCCCCCTCGGCATAGTCCTTGCCGAAGCCCTCGAAAAATTCCGAAAGCAGCTCCCTTGCATTTATGCCGAGCTTCAGCTTCGGAAGCGACGAAAGGAACGCCCCGTGCAATGGCTCACCCGAGCCGACCGCCGAAAGAAATCCGCACTCCGAAAGCTCCTCGCACTTAAAGTCCCTCACAAAGCCCTCGGGTGTCGTCAGCGTTCGCTTAATCTCTCCTTTTATATGTAGAAGAAAGGAAAGAAAGCCCTCTAGCGTCCGAAGCCTCGCCTCGCAGTAGCGAGAATACCCACGTGCGACAACCGTTGCCGCAAGCACTATAAGCACCGAGCCGAATATCCGAAGATACGGGCTCATTTTCGGTCAACGCTCAGACAGTATCTTCCGCCCGATTCCGATATGCCGACGAATACGTCGAACGCACCGCATTCAAAGAGAGGAAATAGAGCCTTCCTCGAGAATAGCTCCTCAAGACTGCCGGCGTGTGCTGTGGCAATCAAGGGAATTCCGCATTTTATAACGCTTGATACGCTCTCCGCGTCACCCCCGCCTATCTCGTCAATCATAACGACGTCGGGTGACATTGTGCGCGTGGCAATCTCTATTCCCGTCTTGCGCTTATAGCCCTTCAGGACGTCAACCTCCATACAGCGGTAGTCATCCTCGTCAAACTCGCACCTCTCGTCGATAACCGCAACGCGCATAGGCCATCTTCCGCTGCCAATACTCGCGGCAAGCGAGCGAAGCGCCGTTGTTTTGCCTACTCCCGGCGGAGAATAAATCAGCATTCCGTGACCTATTCCAGCTTTATATACCTCGTAAAGCTCCTCGGAGAACTCGCAGGAGTCCCCGGGAATTCTGAACAGAAGCGAGCGAATATCCGACACCCCGACAAAGGACTTGTACTCGTATTTTGCATATCCGCAAATGCCGACGCGCACGCCGCCGGGCATAGACAAATACCCCGAGGCAATGCTATCTCTGTGCGCGTAGAGCGCTCCGTCGCAAAGGGCGGTAACAAGCGTGTCGGTTTCCTCTCCGCTGATAACGGAATACAGGGGCAGCCGCTCCCTTCCTATTACTATATGAGAGCGCCCCTCTCGGCGAAGCCTGATTTCCCTTACCTCGGAAAGACCGCCTCTGCGCGTCCTCACAAGCCCCTCTATTTCCTCTCTGATTTTTCTCGGCAAAAGCCCGATTACCGCCCTCGCCCTTCCCTCTCTTTTTGTTTCTAGCATTTCACAACCCACAGAGCCGCACGGCTCTACATCCTTTATTTATAATTTTTATTTTAAATAATAGTACATATTTTATCCAAGTGTCACTTATCGTACAATAATTCACAAAAAATATGACATTTTATTCTATTATTTTTACAGTCATATATGCACAAATTTCTTGACAAGCACTGCTTTAATGTGGTAAAATGTTCTTAACGGCAAAAGCCGCCAATATTCGAGAAAGTGAGTTAATCTATCAATGAAATCACAGGGCATAGTGAGAAATATCGACGAGCTTGGCCGTATCGTAATTCCCAAGGAGTACCGCACTCAGCTTGGAATAGCAAACTCCGATCCGGTTGAAATGATTATGGAAGGTGAGCGCGTAATACTTACCAAGTATCGCTCGGTCTGCCATTTTTGCGGTGAAACCGACAGTCTTATAGACTACAGAAACAAGAAGATTTGTCAGAAGTGCGCTTCGGAAATTTCAAAGTCAATAATTTAACTCTTATGCGGAGACCTCGGTCTCCGTTTTTTTATTATAATTAAGGCTTTTTATATATAAAGCACTTGATTTTCTTCTTCGGTTATGCTACAATATATGCGACTGAAACTAAAAAAATTATAAAATCGAAAGGATTTTCAGAAAATGAAAGTTGTAACCTTTGGTGAGCTTATGCTCCGTCTTCAGCCCTACAACTACGAGAGGTTCGTTCAGTGCGACCACGTAGAATTCACCTTCGGCGGCGGTGAGGCTAACGTTGCCGTATCTCTTGCCAACTACGGCATGGATGCGACCTACGTAACCAAGCTCCCTGCACACGCTATCGGTCAGGCAGCTGTTAACAGCCTTCGCAGATACGGCGTTGACACTACCAAAATCGTTCGCGGCGGCGACAGAGTAGGTATCTACTTCAACGAGAAGGGCGCTTCCCAGAGAGGCTCCGTATGCATTTACGACCGCGCTAACTCCGCAATCTCCAAGGCATCTCGCGAGGACTTCAACTGGGACGAGATATTCGAGGGCGCTGACTGGTTCCACTTCACGGGCATCACTCCCGCACTCGGTGCAAACGTTGTTGAAATCTGTAAGGACGCATGCGCCGCTGCAAAGGCAAAGGGCGTTAAGATTTCCTGCGACCTTAACTACCGCGGCAAGCTCTGGACCAGAGCTGAGGCAAGAGAGGCTATGACCGAGCTTTGCAAGTACGTTGACGTATGCATCTCCAACGAGGAGGACGCAAAGGACGTATTCGGCATCGAGGCAGAGGCTACCGACATCTACGGCGGTAAGCTCAACCACGAGGGCTACAAGTCTGTTGCAAAGCAGCTCGCTGACAAGTTCGGCTTCGAGTACGTTGCAATCACTCTCCG
>JAFUQP010000026.1 GCA_017472305.1 Clostridia bacterium
AATGCATCGTATACAATTCTCTGAGCAACGCCCTTCTTGCCGTCGTACATAATGTTGTTGATAAGCTTGGTTACAAGCTTGGAATTGTACAACGGATCAGGTAAAACGTCTCTTTTGGAAATTTGACCTCTTCTAGGCACTGTACTTCCCTCCTTCATTAAATTATGATATCACAGGTACTCGAATATTAAATTCGTTAGTGCTCGTTTTGCAATATATGTGGGTTTAGGAAAATCTAAACAGCTTTAACATCACAGCACGTTAGCACTCTGTCTTAAGGCGTACCTTTTAAGCCTTAGGACGCTTTGCTCCGTACTTGGAGCGGCTCTGCTTACGGTTTGCAACACCCTGAGTATCAAGGGTACCACGGATAATGTGGTAACGTACACCGGGCAAGTCACGAACACGTCCGCCGCGGATAAGAACAACCGAGTGCTCCTGAAGGTTGTGACCGATACCGGGAATGTAGGACGTAGCCTCCATACCGTTGGTAAGTCTTACTCTGGCGATCTTACGAAGAGCCGAGTTAGGCTTCTTGGGGGTTACGGTGGTAACCTTAGTGCAAACGCCTCTTCTCTGCGGTGCAGACTGGTCGATAGCAGTGTTCTTGAGTGCGTTGAAGCCTCTCTGAAGCACAGGCGACTTGGACTTGTAAGCCTTGTCGGAACGACCGTTCTTTACGAGCTGATTAAAGGTTGGCATGATTTTCCTCCTTCCTCAAATAATAAAATCTATACACTCACCTCGCAAAAAAAATGCTCGGCTTGGTATATTCTCCTCACTGTCAAAAGGGCGCAGTACCCCCATTTGCACAGTTACAACATATTGTAGCACCAAAAGTTCACTTTGTCAATAGGTTTTCAAAAATTAATTAAAAAATATTTATTCTACTATAATTAATATTTACTATTGAATTATTATTTAAGTTATGCTAAAATATTCATATATCTTTTATTATAGAGCCGCGCCCTCGTCGGCAGAACGGAGATAGCTATGAAATCAACAGCCACACTTCCCGACGGCTACCGCGAAATTCTCTCGGTAGACCTTCAGAAAAACAAAAAGCTCGCCTTACTCGTTAACGGTCTTGCTCTGTTAATTGCGGCGGTTATGGTCACAGCCTATATTATCTTCGGTCCGTCACTTGAGGTTTATCTTATCGCAGACAGTTCCGCGCGCGGCTGGACCCTGAACTTTCCGCTTGTTATCGTGAGCCTTCTTATTGCAGGCGTAGGAACGCTTGTTTACATAATTCTTCACGAGGCAACCCACGGTGTGTTTATGTACGGCTTCTCGAGGGTAAAGCCGCGATTCGGCTTTACTTTGATGTACGCCTACGCAGGAAGTGACGCATATTTCGCAAAGCTTCCTTATATTGTTATAGCGCTCGCGCCCGTGATTTTACTCGGCGGTGTGCTTCTCGCTCTGAACATTCTTCTTCCGACAGAGTATTTTCTTCCCGTGTACTTTATTCAGATTATGAATATTTCAGGCGCTGCCGGTGACTTCTACGTTACCGCGAGATTTATCTCTATGCCAAAGGATATCCTCGTTCGTGACACCGGCGTTTCAATGACGGTTTATTCAAGCGAGGCGTAGTCCTTAAGGCGCAAAAACTACAAAGCAAATAAAAACAGACTTCAGAGAGCTATTAGCTACACAGTGAAGTCTGTTTTTTCGTTAAAATCATATTACCGTTAAATTCAAATTATAGCTACCGGTATATAGACGATAGCAATTTCGGCAAGCAGTACCGCAATGGCGGCAAAAGCCGCAACGGTGATAAGGCTCTTACGCTTCAGAGCAAGAATAAGCGCTGCAAGGAAGCCGACTGCCGCCGAGGTAATATGCCCTGTCGAATAGAAGATAGCCGGCACGGTCATAACAGACAGCACCGAGTAGGGCATATAATAAAGGAAGGAACGGATATATCTGTTCTCAATTTTTCTTCTGAACAGTACCATAGGAAGCATTCTTACAAGGTAAGTAACGCCCGCCATAACAAGAAGATACAGGAAGAAGCTCGGTGTGAAATTAAGCATTTTCAGCTACCTCCTCACGCTCGTCGGGAACCGGACAAAGGAAAGCGAAAAGAGCGCTCGCCACAACCGCGCAAATTATAATTACAAAGCCCGAGGGCACAGCCCTAAGCGCCGGCAGGAAGGCAAACAGGCAGGATAGCGCCACCGAAAGAAGAACGCACAGTGCCGTGTTTTTATCAGTCCTGACAACCGGAACGACAATCGCAATAAACATCGCGTAAATAGCGATGCCGAGCGCGCTTACTATAAGCTCGTGAAGAAGGTTTCCCGCAATAGCTCCAAAGAGCGTTCCGCCGGACCAGCCGACAATCGGAAGTATCATAAGACCGTAGAGATATTTTCTGCCCACGGGCAGCTCCTTTGATACCGCGATGGCAAAAATCTCGTCGGTGTTGGCAAAGCTGACGGCAAATCTGTCGCCAAGCCTTACACTGTCAGACATTCTCTGCGAGAGTGAAACCGACATAAGAGAATAGCGTAGATTGATTATAAGCTGAGTCAAGGCAAGCTCTATGAGGCTGCCCGCGCTCGCGATAATCGGAAGTGCCGCGAGCTGTCCTGCCGAGGTTAGATTAAAGAGTGAAATGAGAACCGCCTCGGCAACCGAAAGTCCCGAGGATACAGCCATAATACCGAAGGCAAAGGATACCGAAAAATATCCAAGACATATCGGCAAGCCGTCGCGCAGTCCCATTCTGAAATTGTTGTTTTCCTTCATTTTTGCGCCTTTTTGTAAACTTTAGTTGTTCAATGCTTTGAATTGATACTCGTAAAGCTTCTTGTATTCTCCGCCGAGCTTAAGAAGCTCCTCGTGAGTTCCGCGCTCAAGAATTCCGGTGCTGTCAAGCACCGCTATCTCGTCAGCGCCCTTGACCGTTGAGAGTCTGTGGGCAACGACTATTACCGTTCTGCCGACCGAGAGCTCCTCGAGGGCTGCCTGTATCTGCATTTCGGTTGCGTTGTCAAGTGCAGAGGTTGCCTCGTCAAGTATCAGAAGCTTCGGGTTCTTAAGGAATACTCTGGCTATCGCCACCCTCTGCCTCTGACCGCCCGAGAGCTTGACACCGCGCTCACCAACACGGGTGTTGTATCCTTCCGGGAGCGTCATAACGAAATCGTGTATCTTCGCCTTTTGTGCGGCGGCAATTATTTCCTCGTCGCTTGCCGAGTCAGAGCCGTAGGCAATATTCTCGCGCTCCGTTCCGTCAAAGAGGAACACGCTCTGCGATACTATTCCGATATTTTTTCTCAGGCTTTCAAGCGTTATATCCCTGACGTCAGTGCCGTCAACCAGAATTTTTCCCTCGGTAACGTTATAAAACCTCGGGATAAGGTGACAGAGCGTGGTTTTTCCACCGCCCGAGGGTCCAACGAGCGCAAGCGTTTTGCCCGCCTCGACCGCAAGACTCAAGCCGCGGATAACAGGCTTCTCGCCCGCCTCACCCGCATAATCAAAGGTAACGTTGTCAAATACTACCTCACCCTTAATGTCGTCAATTACAACGGTGCCACAGTCAGGCTCCTCAGGCTCGTCAAGGATATCAGAGAAGCGAACAAAGCCGCTCATACCCTCCTGAAGCTGCTCAAAGAGCGCGACGAAGCGCTGTATTGGATTCAAGAACATCGAAATATAAAGAACGAATGCCGCAAACTCGCCGCCGTCGATATATCCGTGTACGAGGAACAAGCCGCCAACCAGAATAATGACGAGGTAGAGAAGGTCGGAGAGGAACTGCATTATAGCGTCAAAGAAGCCGAGCGAATGCATAGCCTCGGTTCTGAATTTTGCAAAGCGGCGGTTCTCTCGCTCAAACTTGCAAATCTCACTATTCTCAGCGGTATACGCCTTCGTTTCGCGAATGCCCGTGATGGAATTCTCAAGAGCCGAATTGATTTCAGCCATCTGAATTCTCGAGTTCTTCATTGCAGCTCTCATATTCTTTCTCGATAGCGCAGTGAAAAGAATTATAAAGGGTATTATCGCGAACATTATCAGAGTAAGCGTGAGATTGATTTGCGACAGGACAATAAACGAGCCTCCAAGCATAAGAACTGCCAGGAATACGTTCTCAGGACCGTGGTGCGCGAGCTCCGAAACGTCGAAGAGGTCGCTTGTGAGCCTTGAGAGAAGGTCGCCCGTCTTATGGTCGTCAAAGTATGAGAAGGGGAGCTTTTCGTACTTTTTAAAGAGGTCGCGCCTCATATCCGCCTGCATTCTTACACCTATTACGTGGCCGTAATATCCTATAATATATTGGAAAATCGCCTTCGTAATGTAAACTATAAGTAGCAAAACGGCATTAAAAATGATAATGTCAACGGTAATACTGCCTGTAGTGAAGCCGTTGATAATGTTCTTTGCAACCGTAGGGTAGACGAGGTTGCATACCGCGACTATAACTGCCGATACCATATCGAGAATGAAAAGCGGCAGGTGTGGCTTGTAATAGCTTATGAATCTTTTCAGCATATTCTGTATCCGTGCTTATATAAAATTTTCTTCTTTTCCTCTCGAGGCAGGTCGGCAGCCCCGAGCTTCTCGAGAAGCGCTTTAGCATTTTTCTTAAAATCAATCTCGCCTCTTTCACAAAGCGAGCTGAGCGTCGCCCGTACGAGCGAGGACTGATAGCCCTTGGATAGGAGCTTCGGTATGATTTTCGACGGCCCCGAGAGCTTTCCGCATGCCTCGGCAAGGATAAGCCTCTCAAGCTGTCGCTCCTCGTCAATATATCCGAGCGACACCATCTCTCGCGCAACCTCTGTCGCCCTCTCGTGTGGGAAGCCTCGGCGCACAAGCTTTTGCGCGAGTCCTCTCTCGTTATTATCAGCAAGAGCAAGGAGCGAGAGCGCGTATTTTCTGGCTCTGTAGCCCTCGTCAAAATCCCTTATATCGGTAAGCGCTTCGGGCGTAATACTATCTCCGCGCAGCGGTGAACCGATGCTTCTGTATACCGCCTCACTGACCGTATAACGGGCAGTCTCCCCCTCCTCGGCAATACCGAGAAGGAGGAGATTTTTTTCTTTAGTGCCCCTGATATAGAGGAGCCTTGCACCGTCGGGGGAGCTTACTCTCTCCGACTGTGTCTTATTAAAGCTCATCGTCGAAGTCCTTAATTTCAAAGTCGTCGTCAGAGCCGAGCGCCGCCTCGTCAGAGCCCTCTCCCGACTGTACCTTTTCGCGAACGAGAGTCTCGAGCTTGTCCATAAGCTCCTTGTCGCTCTCAATGAGCTTTCTTACGTTGTCCTTGCCCTGTCCGAGCCTGTCGCCGTTATAGTAGAACCACGCACCGCTCTTCTCGATTATCTCAAGCTGAATCGCCATATCGATAATCTCAGAGGACTTGGAAATACCGCTGCCGTAGAGAATATCAAACTCCGCGGTCTTGAAGGGGGGAGCTACCTTATTCTTTACAACCTTGCATCTTGTGTGAGAGCCGTAAACCTCGCTGCCGTTCTTCAAGGACTCAACGCGTCTTACGTCAATTCTTACAGATGCGTAGAACTTAAGCGCCTTTCCGCCCGTGGTAACCTCGGGGTTTCCGTACATAACGCCAACCTTCTCACGGAGCTGGTTTGTAAAGATAACTATACAGTTTGACTTAGCGATAGCGCCCGAAAGCTTTCTCATCGCCTGCGACATAAGGCGAGCCTGAACGCCAACGTGCGAGGCACCCATATCGCCCTCTATTTCCTGTCTGGGAACGAGTGCTGCAACCGAGTCTATAACGATAATATCGATAGCACCCGAGTTAACGAGCGTTTCGGCAATTTCAAGCGCCTGCTCTCCGCAGTCGGGCTGTGATACGAGAAGGTTGTTAATATCAACGCCGAGCTTCTTTGCATACACAGGGTCAAGAGCGTGCTCCGCATCGATAAACGCAGCCTCGCCTCCCTGCTTCTGAACCTCTGCTATGACGTGGAGCGCAATGGTGGTTTTACCCGAGGACTCGGGACCGTAAATCTCGGTAATTCTTCCGCGGGGAATTCCGCCGATACCGAGCGCGAAGTCAAGCGAGAGTGAGCCGGTCGATACCGCCGATACGTTCATCGAGGCATTCTCACCGAGTCTCATAATCGAGCCCTTGCCGCACTCCTTCTCAATTCTCTGCATTACGGTTTCAAGCGCCGCCTTCTTATCGTGTACGACAGCATCCTTTTCGGGAGCTGCCTTCTTTGTCTTTGCTGCTGCCATTTTGAAAATCTCCTTCTATGTTGTTGTGTCTGTATTGTATCACCTTTAGTGTCCTATATTTCGGACAATTAACAGACGCGAATATTTTTTTGAAAATCAGAAGAGCCTTGTCGCACCGAGAGGACGGATTGAGAGCGGCATTGCCGCACCCTTGCCAAACACGCCGTCCATAAGACTCACGTAGCCGTCGAGGTGCTCGCGCTTTATAAACGCCTGCGTAGTACCTGCAAATCCGCCGCCGTGAACTCTGAACGCTCCGCCCTTATCCGACAGATATCCGTCGGTCACGGCGATAGAGAGCGAGAGTCCCTGCTCTGTCGGCAGCTTGCTTGTATAAACGTTCTGAAGGTACTCAAATGACGAGCGTCCCGAGCGAAGTATTATATTAAGGAAGTCGGAGAGCGCACCCGACTTAAGGGCGCAGCGTGCCTCCTCAACTCTGCCGTTCTCTCTTACAAAGTGAAGCGCGCGAAGTATTGCCCTGTCGCCGACCTTCTCGCGAAGCGCGGGAATTTTTTCAATTATATCAGCCTCGGTAAGTCCGCGAAGAACCTCTCTGCCGAGTGCTGCCGCTACAGCGCGCATTTCAGAAGGCACAGATGCATAATCCTCGTTGAGATTTGCGTGGCTTCCGCCTGTGTTAACGATACAGAGAGCATAACCCTCGTCGGAGAGAGAGAAGGCTATCGGCTCAACCGTGGGATTCTTCTCGTCGGCAAAATCAATATATACAAATCCGCCGACAGCGCACGCCATCTGGTCCATAAGACCGCAGGGCTTACCGAAGTAGACGTTCTCCGCGAACTGTGCGAGCTTCGCAATCTCCTTGTTGTCAACACTGCCGCCGTTATAGAGGTGGTTGAAAATATTTCCTATCATAACCTCGAACGCCGCCGACGAGGAAAGACCGCTTCCCTTAAGCACCTCGGTGGTAGTGTAGGCATCGAAGCCACCTATCTCATATCCGTCCCGCTTGAAGCCCTCCGCCATTCCGCCTACGAGCGCGTGAGAGGTGTAATGTCTGAATTTTGTCGGGTCGGACACCTCGGAAAGATTAACGGTATCCTCGGGGTATCCCTCCGAATAAAGGCGGATTGTTCCCGTGGTGTTCTTTGCGGCAACCGCGATTATATCACGGTCGATAGCGCCTGCCATAACCTTTCCTCTGTTGTGGTCGGTGTGGTTGCCGATTATCTCGCTTCTGCCGGGCACAGAGAGGAGCATTACTTCTCTGTCAGAGCCGTAGCGCCTCTCAAAGGACTCGACAGCCGCTATCATTCTCTCGGTCTGTCTTGCTATATCGGTGTAAAGATTTGTGTAGCTCTTAAGTGCGCCCTCGCGCAGCTTGTTTTTCAGTTCGACTGATTTCATTGAATTTGCCTTTCTTTATAACAGTTAAATTAAATGGGCAGAACGCTTTAAGCGTCAGCCGCAGTTTTTTTCTTAAAATCCGATAACAGCTCACCGTAAAGCGAAAGTGCCTCGGATAAAAGCTCCTCCTCGCCCTTCATGCTTCCCCCCTCGCTGTCGGCAAAAATCCTCTTTGCCCCCTCGACGTGTCGAAACCAGGTAAGCTGGCGCTTTGCATATCTCCTCGTCGCAAGCTTAATACTTTCGACCGCACAGTCGAGCGACGAGCGCCCCTCAATGTGCTCTATAAGCTCCTTGTAGCCTATCGCCTGAGCGGCGGTGGTTTCGGGCAGAAGCATTCCCTCTCGGTAAAGCCCCTCAACCTCTGAAAGAAGCCCTTCTTCCATCATTATATCGACGCGCTTATCGACTCTCGAATAAAGAGTATCCCTCGAATGAAAATCAAGGGTTATCATTCCGACACAAACCTCGGTGTGCGCCATCCTCGTTTCTCTGTCAAGCTCCGACTTCCTTCTGCCAGTCGCCTCATATATTTCCAGCGCGCGGATAACGCGCTTCACGTTGTTTTTGTGTATTTTCTCTGCCGACTCGGGGTCAACCGATAAAAGCCTCTGCCATAGCTCCTCTTTTCCCGAGTCACTCTCAGCGAGCGAAAGAAGGCTCTCGCGGAACTCGGGTGACGACTCGGGCGAGTCCTCGAGCGAGCCGCGCACGAGAGCAGAAACGTATAGTCCTGTGCCGCCAACAAGCATAGGAAGCCTTCCGCGCGAATGTACGTCGCGTATCGCGCACATAGCATCTGTGCGGTAGCGCTCAACGCTATAGCTCTCTCTCGGGTCGAGAAAATCTATTAAATGGTGTTTTACCCTAGCCTGCTCCTCTGCCGTGGCCTTAGCGGTGCCGATATTCATACCCTTGTATATCTGCATCGAGTCAGAGGAAATAATCTCAGCCCCAAGTCTTTCGGCAAGAGCAAGCGACAGTGCCGTCTTACCCGAGGCGGTAGGTCCTGTAAGCGATAAAGCGAATATCAAACCGCAGCTCCTTTGACGAAGTCAAGAAGGTCGGCAAACACCTCGTCCGAGTTAATCTCGTTAAAGAGCTCGTGGCGCGCGCCCTCGTAGAGCTTAAGCGATACGCACTTGGCACCCGCCGACTTAAGCCCGAGGTAGACCTCGGAAACGCCCTTACCGAAATTGCCGACAGGGTCACATTCTCCGCTGACTACGAGCGTAGGCAGCTCCTTCGGGAAATCCCTGTACCATTTCTTCTTATTACAGAGAGTGAGCATTTTAAAGAGGTCGCCGTAGCCCGAAAGCGTGAAGATAAAGTTCGTTCTCGCGTCCTCGCTTCTGCCGTCAACTCTTGCGACGTCCCTCGTAAGCCACGCCCACTTGCCCTCGGCAGGGTCAAAGCGCTTGTTGTAGCCGCCGTCTGCCATAGAGCACACGAATTTACTGCGGTAGCGCTCGCCGCGTATAAGCTTCAAAATCTTAACAAGCGCTCTGCCGAAGGGAAGCAGCGGATTTTTTCCGCTTGTTCCGTGTATGATAAGTCCCGATATGCTCTCGGGATATTTCACTGCGTAAAGTCTTGAGAGAAACGAGCCCATACTGTGTCCGAGAAGAATAATCGGAACTCCCTGGAATTCTTCCCTTATAAGCGAGTTGAGCTTGTGCATATCCTCGATAACCAGCCCATAGCCGTCCTCTTTGGCGAAGAAGCCGTAGTCCTCGACCGACGAGGTTGCTCCGTGACCCAGGTGGTCGTTACCGACAAAGGCAACTCCCCTCTCCGCAAAGTACTCCGCAAGCTCCCCGTAGCGTCCAATGTGGTCCATCATACCGTGAGCCATCTGTACTATTGCCGACGGTCTCCCCTCGGGTAGATACAGCTCTGCGTGAACGGTGCTGCTCCCGTCGCTTGACGGATAGGTCATAATACGCTTCTGAATACTCATTTGCTTCTCCTTTTTATGTTTGTTCAATAGCTAAATCCGTGGTAAAGGGCTCCGCTCCCTCGCTACAAGCGCGCAAAATCTGTACGAGGGCTTTATTTAATCAGCGTCTTTACTACCGCCTCAACCTCTTCGGCTGTGGGAGTAGAGGACGACGCGCCCTTTCTCGTTACGGTTATCGCGCCTGCCGCGTTCGCGTACTGAATAGCGCCTCTTATATCGTTTCCGTTTTTCAGATACTCAAGCGTAAGCGCCGCCGTGAATGCATCTCCTGCCGCAGTGGTGTCAACGACGTTATCCACGCGAACGGCGGGGAAGGTATTGTACCGCTTTCCGTCGTAGAAGAACGCACCGCGCGAGCCCTGCTTGATTACTATGTACTTACACTTAACCCTCTTGTGAAGATTGATAGCCGCGCGAAGCGAGGTTTCCATATTCAAGGGCATAATTCCCGTATACTCGTAGGTTTCGGTTTCGTTAGGCGAGAACACCTCCAGCTCAGGAAGCTTTTCAAGCTCATAATCACGGCTTGCAGGTCCTGCGTCAACGAATATCGGTATACCGCGCTGCGAGGCAATTCTGGCCGCAGTCAGAACGAGCGGATAGGGTATCTCAAAGCCGAGATAAAGAGCATCGGGCTCCGAGGCGAACGCCTCGAGAATATTCTCCTGGGTGATTGCAGAGTTTGCGCCCGGATAAACGACTATCCTGTTTGTACCGTCGCCCTCCTTGATAACCACCGCAAGCCCCGTCGGGTTATCTCTGTCAACCTTGATATGCGAGGTGTTTATACCCTCGTCCTTATAGAAATTGTAAAGCCTCTGTCCGTGAGCGTCGGCACCGAGCTTCGTGCAAAGGATTGTATCAGCGCCAAGACGGCTGAAGGCAACCGCGGCGTTCGCGCCCTTGCCACCCGGGGTATAGGCTACGCCACCGTCGTCAATAACCGTTTCTCCCGCCTCGGGGAGCTTAAAGAGGTTCATCGAAAGGTCCATATTGGAGCTTCCTACAAGTAATACTTTTTTCTTTTCCATAAACACCGCCCGTATGATAATAGTTAAATATACTGCGTGCCGGAGAGCTTATATATTCCTGCACCCGAAACAAGCTCCGAGGCAAGGGTCGCCTCTCTGTTACGGCAGGTAAAGATAAAGCTCTGAACGCCCTCGTCGGAGAGCTGCTTTATCGCCTTCATCATAGCGCGTGCGCGGTTATTATCCTGATGCGCGAAGCTCTCGTCGAAGGTTATCGGGGGCTTCTCGGTATAGAGCATATCTATAAGAGCGCACCTCATTGCTATGTAAGCCATATCTCTCGTTCCGCCCGAAAGGAAATCTACCGAGCGCGACTCGCCCGCCCCGTCAATGAAGGAAACCTTAAGTCCCTCGGAAACGTCGAAGGCGGTGTATTTCCTGTCGGTCATAGTGCTCATCATATTAGTCGCATATTCGGCAAGCCTCGGCGAAATCTCGCGGCGAAGGTTCTCTCCGGCGCCCTTCAGCGCATCGAGGGCGAGGTAGTATGCCTTGTGCTTCTCCTGAAGCTCGCGGCGGCGCTCGGATACCGACTGTATTCTCGAATAATAGTCACCGGGGTCACCTGCCCTGCCCTTAAGAAGCATAAGCTCATTCTCAACCTCAAAGGCTAGGCGGTCCTCCTCGTCAATCTTTTCCTTTATCTCGGAGATACCGGTAATAATTTCGTCGTAATTAACTCCCGAGAGAGCCTTTCTCTTAAGAGGCGATACCTGTGCTCTTACGTCAATCTCGCTCTTATCGGAAAGAGTTCTTCTGATTTCTCTTACGGTTATCTCAAGTCCCGTCTTTTCCTCGTAAAGCTCGTGCTTTCTCTTAAGAAAATCGCGTATTCTCTCCTCGAGTCCGTCAAGATATCCGCCAAGCTCGCTTGTCGGCGAGTCCTCGCTCCATTTTCTGACAAGCGCTGTAAGTCGAAGCTTTGCCGCCTCGTACTGCTCCCTTGCATCGGCAACTCCGCTCTTTGCAGACTCCTGCTCGCACTTGATGCTGTCGCGTCTGCACCTTGCCTCGGCTATTACGCTTATCTTTCCTATAAGGTCGCGGTAATTCCCTGTACCGAACTCCTTTTCAAGCGCGGAGAGGGCACGGGAGCTCTTCATAAGCTCCAGAGCAAAAATCACACCTCCTGCAATAGCGGAGAGCGCGCCGACGGCATAGATAGCGATAAAGAGCCCGCCCTGACTTTCCCTGATAGCAAGTATCTCAAATACTGCAAGGGCAACGGCGAGAAGTCCCGATAAAATAAGTGCCATAAGCGAGAGCGCCGAGCGCCTGTGGTATGCCGAGGCGTGCCTCGAAAGCTCTGCCTCGCCTCCGTGAGCGTCACTTTTTTCTATCGCATTTTCAATCTCGTGAGTAATACCTATCGCACGCTTCTTGTCGGTGTAGCTATCCTCGGCGTCGCCGAGGTTTCTGTAAGACTCGTTAACCTCCTTGCGCGCAAGCGAAAGCTCGGCAAGGTACTCCTCGTCGGGCACGAAGCCGTCCTTGGAATTGTCTGCTATAAAGGCGTTATACGCCTCGGTCTTCTCCTCGAGCTGCTCCTCCAGTCCGTGAAGCTGGTCGAAGGTCTGTATAAGCATAACGTTGCTGTAGCAGCTGTTAAGCTCGTGAAGCTTCGCCTGCTTATCCTCCGCAACCGAGCGGCGCTCGCGTATCTTATGAAGCTCAGACTCTCTCTCGAGAACGAGGCGGTTATCCTCCTCGCAGGCAGCAAGCTTCTCCTCAAGCGACTCCTCGCGCTTGATAAGGTCAACTATAGCTCCGCCCGAGCCGCCCTCGTGAAGGAGAGCCGTCATTTTTCCGTTAATTTTAGCGATAGCGCGCTCGCAGTTGAGCCTCTCACTGCCAGAGAAAAGAATGTTCTCTATACACTCTCGCACTGTAATCTCGTTTATGCCGGTATCGCCGACCTGCCCGATAAAGGCAGTGTTGTCAAAGAGCTCGCGGTCAACTCCGAAGAATACGTCACCCGCAGAGAGCTTTCCGAATGCGGGAGTACCGGTTTCGAGGTCGATTATCGCCGCCTCCTCCTTGTAGGTTTCCCTTGCCGTACCGCTCACGGGAGTTGTCGAGCGCGAAATAAGATAACGCTTGTCCCCGACTCTTACGTACATAGAGCCCTGGGCGACACCCGTATTCCAGTTTATTCTCTTTTTTCTCTCGCTCGCCTCGCCGACGTCGCGGTCGTCAAAGCCGTATAGCATATATTTGATAAACGCGGCAATAGTGCTCTTTCCCGACTCGTTCTGTCCCTCTATTACGTTGACACGCTCGGAAAATTCAAGCGTCAAATCGGTTATCAGACCAAAGCTGCCTATGACTATTTTTTCAATTATCATAACGTTCTCCCAATCACTGTTCGTCCTTCGGGTCGCCCGAAAGGAATTTTATTGCCCTCTGCACCGAGTCCTTTGAGTTGTACCACGGCTCCTCGTCGTAGCGGTAGTCAAACTTCTTGCAGAACCAGGACACCTCGGAGGATAGGCTTTCAAGATACGCCTTTTCTGTTTTGTATGCCGCCTCGTAAAAATCGGGGAATACGCGCTTATGCATCTTCTTCTCGGCATAGTCGAGCATTCTTCTGTAGTGAGGCAGGCAGAAATACGGAGCGCTCGCAAACTTCTTACGGAATTCTCCGTCGCTCTCCCAAAGATAGACTGTCGTTGCAATCATTGCCGAGAGGTTTTTCTCAATTCTTGTGCAGACGTAGCAGTCGCACTCAAGCTCACCGAGCGAGTCAATCGCCGCGCGGCGGCGGTTACCGAAAAGCGACTTGCCGTCAAGCAGCTTCTTTACCTCTGCAAGGTGGCTCTCCATCATAAGCCCCATACCCAGCATTCGCTTTCTGCCGAGCATAATGTTATAATGATTCAGACAAAAGCCCTGCTCGTTTGTCTTGATTCTTATGTCGGGCTCCATCATAGAAGCACCGAGTATTATGTCGATTTCGTCCCTCTGAAGCTTCCTGTAAAGAACGCAAAGGGGACAGCCGCATTCGGGCTTCCGAGAAACGAGGTCAAACGCCTCGTTGACGGGTATGGTGTAAATCTGTTCCAAGCTGCACCTCTCATTTCAGCCCGAATTTCCGAATTAACACTTGAAATAAGTCGGAAAACGTGCTAAAATATATTAAAGAAAATTATTCACCTAATATTATACAATACAAAAAGACAATTTTCAAGAGGAAAAGATAAATGTTTCATAAAAAAAGCGAGCAAATAGGCGATAGAGAGGCTATAGTCGTATCCGGCTTCGGCAAATGCAGCCTTACCGATACCCTTGAGTGCGGTCAGGCGTTCAGATACGAGAGGACCTCGGAGCGTGAGGGTTACGTCGAATATATGACGGTTATCGGCGATACGCTGCTCTTTGTCGGGCAGAGAGATGCAGGAGAGCTGATTTTCTACACCGACGACAAGACATTTGAGAAAGTCGCTGTTCCCTATTTCACACTTAACACAGATTATCAAAAAATCAAAGAGGATATTCTCTCGCGCACAGACTCCGAGTGGCTTATGCGCGCGGCAGATGCCGCAGAGGGTGTGGTAATCCTCAGGCAGGAGCCCTGGGAAACACTCTTTTCCTTCATTATATCGCAGAATAATAACATACCGAGAATAAGAAAAATTATCAGAGCGATCTCGGCAGAATACGGCGAAAACCTCGCGATTAAAAACGGGCTTTCACGCTGTCCTCTCGGTAAGTGCGACTCGCCAAGCGAGGAAGCCTGCCGCGCCTGCGGTGCCTGCTACTCATTCCCGACGGCAGAGAGTGTTGTCAAATTTCCCGAGGGGCTGCTGCCCTCTCACCCGGGCTTTCGCTACAAGTACCTTCTCGATGCCGCAGAGAAGGTGTATTCGGGGGAGATATCTCTTGAAAAAATTGCAGAAGCAATGAGCTACGAGTATACTCTGGAGCAGCTGAAGCGCATAAAGGGTGTTGGCGACAAGGTCGCCTCGTGTGCTGCTCTATTCGGCTTCGGAAATCTCGAGGCATTCCCGGTTGACGTATGGATGAAGCGCGCAATCGACGTGTATTTTGACGGTGTGCTAGACCACACCTCACTTGGAAAATACGCGGGAGTTGCTCAGCAGTATATATTCCACTACATACGAAATCTCGAGAAAAATGCCGATATTTGACAAATAAGGTTTACATTTTTGAGCTAATTCCGATAATTTATCGCAAAATCCGCAGTTCGACGTATTGCGAGTCGTGCTGCGGATTTTTTATGCTATTCTAGGCTTGTCCAAGTTTTTCAGCTTTACAAAAGGAGATAGATATGAATATGTTCGACGAGGCGCGTGCCCTTCGGGGTACGCTTGAGATGTGCGGTATTACGCAGGGTGAGATGGCAAGGCGGCTCGGCGTTAGTCAGTCCTACATAGCAAACAAGCTAAGGCTCTTAAATCACTGCGAAAATATGCAGAAAAAAATTCTCGACTCGGGTATATCCGAGAGGCACGCGAGGGCGCTTTTGCGGCTCCGCGACGAGGGGGTGCGTGAGGCGGTGCTCGATAGGGTTTGCCGCGAGAAAATGAACGTTGCCGAGTGCGAGGCTCTCGTTGACCTGCTGTACTGCTCCGAGGCCCCAAGCACCGTAGGTAAGGCAGAAAGGCTTAAGAGAATTGATGCCTTCCAGAATACACTGCGCCAGTCCCTCGAGGTGCTCTCCTCGCTCGGAGTCGAGGCTCGCAAGAGGACAAGCTATTACGGCAACAAAACCTATATTACTATTTCTATAGAGGAATAATCAATACTTTCCTTACGGGTTTTTCTACTTAAAGCATACTTTAGTATTTCTTTTTGGGACATTTTAATTTCCTAAAGAAAATATAGCGCTTTTTCTTTTCCGTTTCGCGAGCAAATTATTCAAGATTTCGCATATATCAGTCAATAATGTCAAGGAAAAACACGACAGACTTGATATATAATATAGTCGTAAATCAAGCCATTTTGGCATTTTAAAGGAGACTGATTATGAAGTATACGGCAAAGGGCGTCGAGGAGCTTAAGATAGCTTACGTCGGCGGCGGCTCGCGCGGCTGGGCTTGGGGACTTATGAGTGACCTTGTTGCAGCCGAGGACATCAGCGGAGAGGTTAGACTCTACGACATCGACCGCGAGGCAGCAAAGAACAACGAGATTATTGGTAACAAGTTCAACTCGGCAGAGGGCGCAAAGTCGGTATGGACCTACAAGGCTACCGACACACTCGGCGAGGCACTCACAGGTGCTGACTTCGTCGTAATATCCATTCTCCCCGGTACCTTCGACGAGATGGAGAGCGACGTTCACCTTCCCGAGAAGTGCGGCATCTACCAGTCGGTAGGCGATACCAGCGGCCCCGGCGGAATTGTAAGAGCTCTTCGCTCTATCCCTATGTTTGAGGAAATAGGCCTTGCAATCAAGGAGCACTGCCCTAATGCTTGGGTCATCAACTACACCAACCCCATGACGGTTATCGTACGCTCGCTTTACAGAGTGTTCCCCGAAATCAAGGCGTTTGGCTGCTGCCACGAGGTATTCGGTACGCAGAAGCTTCTTGCTGCCATCGTTAAGGATAAGTTCGGTATAGAGGAAGAAATTCCCAGAGAGGATATCAAGGTTTCGGTTACCGGTGTAAACCACTTCACCTGGCTTACTAAGGCAAGCTATCACGGCATAGACCTCTTCCCCATCTACAAGGAATATGCAGAGAAGTACGCAAAGACCGGCTTCGCTATCGGCAAGGACGACAACTGGTTTAACAACTCCTTTGCATGCGGACACTGCGTAAAGTTCGACCTCTTTAACCGCTACGGCTACATAGCAGCGGCAGGCGACCGTCACCTTGCAGAGTTCTGTGAGGGCAAGTGGTATCTCGAGAGCCCCGAGAAGGTTACCGAGAACTGCTTCGGACTTACTACCGTCGAATGGAGAAAGAACAACCTCAAGGAGCGTCTTGAAAGAAGCGCAAAGCTTGTCAGCGGCGAGGAGCCCGTTGCACTTAAGGAAACCGGAGAGGACGGCGTAAACCAGATAAGAGCTCTTCTCGGTCTTCACACTATGGTAACCAACGTAAACATTCCCAACGTCGGACAGATTCCCAACCTTCCCCTCGGTGCTGTGGTTGAAACCAACGCAGTATTCACCACCGACTCGGTAACTCCCGTTATGGCAGGTCCCCTTCCTATCGAGATTTACCCCCTCATCGCAAGAATTGTCGGCGCACAGGAAACCGTCGTTGAGGCGGCTCTCACACGCGACATCGAGCGTGCATTCCTCGCGTTCGCAAACGACCCCCTCGTTACTATCCCGAAGGACGAGGCAAGAGCACTCTTCCTTGAGATGCTCGAGAACACCAAGGAGTATCTCCCAGGCTACAAGTTCTGATATTTCCGATATCGTGAGCCATTCTGCTTCAAGTGCCGATATTAAAGTTCAGTAGGTTGAAGCCTTTATAACAATCCTGAAGCAAAAAGCTCAGATATATCAACAGAACAAATGCATAACAAAGCCCCGAATGTAATTCACACTTTACATTCGGGGCTGTTTTTTCTTAAATTCAGGAAGAGCGACGTTCCTCATACCGCCAGCCGTAGTTACCTACGGCAAGACGGAAAATCGGCGATTATTGCTAATCTTTACTTCTCCTCTATCCGCTTTCGATTGACGGAAGATTTGAGATAGAACCGTCGAATTTTTGTCGCCAGCCGTAGTTGCCTACGGCAAGACGGAAATTCGGCGATTATTGTTAAACTTAACTTCTCCTCTATCCGCTTTCGATTAGTGGAAAAATTGAGATAGAATTGTCGCTTGAGAGGTGCAAGCCGTAGTTGTCTACGGCAAACCGCGCAAACGGCAATTGTAGCCAATTTTTACCTAATCGACTATGGCTTTGGCTATGCCAAGACCACTATTTCCAAGTACCTTGATTATATTACCGAGTAGCTCTAGTTCTTCCTTGGGAATACGTACAAACTCAAGATTTACCGACTCGGTCGTGGGTACTGTCGCGCGTATCTTCATATATACGTTTTCCTTGCCGTAGTACTCTACGGTCGCCTTGATTATCTCGTATATGCGCGAGGTCACGTTGGGGTCAACGCTGCGTCTGAAGAGCAGCCTTACTGTCTTTGATATATAGGTGTACTCAGGCTCTCGGTCTACGTCAGCTGCGCTTTGCGCCGTCACAGGGCTCTCGGCGCGTGCCGCCCTCTCGGCTTCAAGCCTCTCTGCCTCTTTCCTGCGTTCTTCCTCTATACGAGCCGCCTCACGCTCTCGCGCGAGTCTGTCAAGCTCCTCATTTTTCATATCCTCTACAAGCTGACGCTCGCCTGCAAGTCGCTTCTGCTCCTCAAGAGCAAGCCTTGCTGCCTCGGCTACCCTCTCGCGTTCAAGAGAGTCACGCTTAAGCTGGAACTCGAGCTGTGCCTTTAGCTTCTCACACTCGGCTACCATAGCCTCCTCGCGCTCGGCTCTCTCTGCCTCGAGTCTGCGTACCTCAAGCTCCTGCTTATCAAGAGAAATTCTCGCTGCCTCACACTCACGGCGAAGGCGCGCCGCCTCCTCTTCTGCACGGAGTCTTGCCGCGGTTTCGTACTCAAGGCGAATCTTCGCCTCAAGCTCGGCTCTTACAGAGCGCTGAAGCTCCTCTCTGATGCTTCTTATAAGCTCGTCACGGGTAACGTAATTATCAAGATTTACAGACACGGGTGCAACTTTTTCTTCCACAGGAGCAGATTTCTCGGCAGAAGCCTCTACCGACTCTTCAGCCCGAGCAGGCTCGACAAAAGCCTCTGCGGGCTCGTCCTCGTCGACCTCAGAAAGCTCGGCTTCGTCCGCGTCGCCTTCGAGCGATGCCTCTTCTGCAAGTATCTCGCTCTCCTCAGAAGCCTCGCTGTCCTCGTCGTACTCGTCGTCGGGAATGCCCGATTCCTCACCGTCAAGGTCAACGTATTCCTCGGTCAAGGTTTCCTCGTCCTCTATCTCGCCGTACTCTTCATAGTTGCGATACTCGCCATCGTCCTCAGACTCCGCTTCTTCTCTGTCCTCGCTTTCATACGAATCCTCGACGTCCGCTTCATCGTCCTCTGCTTTTGGCGCATATTCGTCTTCTGTTTCGTCCTCAAACGTAACTACGCCGTCCTCATCACCGTCAAGCTCCAGTGAGCCGTCCTCTTCTTCAAGCTCGAGCGAGCCGTCCTCTTCGGCGGCCTCTTCCTCGGGGAATACTACCTCTGCGGGGCGGTTTTCATTAATTCCGCGAAGCGCCTCGAGTGCAAGTCTGGTTATCTCGTCAACCTCGTCGCCTTCACTCTCTCCAGCAGGCGCAATCTCGTTTATCGCTGCTTCGTCAAAGCTGATTTCAGTTGCGGCGGCTACAGTCGGCTTCGGCGCTCTCTCGAGGAAATCGGCAAACTGCCTCTCAATATCGAGAGATGCGGCACTATCCTCAACCTGAAGCTCAATCTTCTTAAGGTCACCGCGCTTTATCGCGCGCTTGATAAGCTCGCGCCACTCGGTTATGTTCTTTCTTCCCATTGAGTTATGGTACTTGTCCTTGCCGGTGCGAAGAAGGAAGCGGTATTCCTTCTCTCTGATTTTCTGCGATACGTCCTCACCAAGCTCAAATTTCACGCTATCCGAGCTTATAACGTCGGAAACGCTGTATCCCTGCGCGCTGTTCAGTCTTGTCCACTTAATCCAGAAATCTCTGGGAGCTGAGGACTTGTTGTGAAGAAGCAGGCGCCTGTAGGTCACGTTCTCAGAGGTGTGCTCCATATAGGTTTCGGGAGCAAAGGGCATAGAAAGCTCTATTACTCCGTCGCCAAGCGACTCAAGCGACATCGCTGACAGGATAGCCGCGGTAAGCTGACGAGCCATCTCGTCAACGAAGGTCTGCGAGTATCTTCCCGCGAGGAAAAGCTTACTTGGATGCGGCGAGGAAAGACTGATTTTTATGAGCCCGTCCTCAAAATAACGGCTTCTGCCCGACAGCTTTTCTTCATAGCCCTCGGGGGCGGTGTCGGAGAGGCTGAACGGGATACTGCCGTCGCCGTTGTAGGCATAAGGCACACCGTCCTCGAAATCACCGTTCACCTCCCAGCTAATCCACTGGGTAGAAGGCTCACCGTCAACGACTACTGTCAGGGGGTAATGCTGAATGCCACCCTCGAGAAATCCGTCCTTGAGGTAATCCTCGTACATCTGTATTTTTTGCAGCCCGGTGCCGTACCTTTCGGAAAGCTTCGGCACAAGAACAGACTCAACGCTGCGACGGAAGGCGTCGGTTACGGTGAGCTCAATTATTTTATTATGGCAGAGGTCTATAATCATAAACTTTTCCCCCTATAGTTATTCATTATTTATTCTAACATAAATAAAGCGAAAATGCAAGAATTTTAGGTCGATTGAAAAATATTTATTTTCTTTCGGCCGCTAATCGTTGACATCGGGGGATATTTTATGTATAATATTTGTGTTTATAACAGGCAACGGAGGTAAACCGATGCTTCCTTCGGAGTTTACGGAAAGAATGGAGAGGCTTCTCGGCGAGGAATACCCTGCCTTTTACGCGGCGCTCGCAGAGAATGCTGTAAAGGGAGTCAGGGTTAACACGCCGAAGGCTTCCGTAGAAAAATTCAAAGAGGTGTGGAATGGGGCTCTTACGCCGATTTCTTACACCCGTGACGGCTTTATTCCCGAGTCATGCGAGGGAATAGGGCTTACGCCCGAGCACCACTCGGGTATGATTTACGTGCAGGACCCCGGCGCTATGGCAACGGTCAACGCACGCGATTTCGGTAGCGGACTTCGAATACTCGATGCCTGTGCAGCCCCAGGCGGAAAGTCCTCTCAGCTCTCGCTTATAGCAGGCGATGACGGAGTTCTTCTCTCGAACGAATATATGCCTAAAAGGGCGAAAATCATAGTTTCGAATTTTGAAAGACTCGGTATAAAGAACGCAGTCGTTACCTCGCTCGACACTGCGGAAATCGGAAAGATGTACGAGGGGTATTTCGACCTCGTGCTGGTTGACGCCCCCTGCTCGGGAGAGGGAATGTTCAGAAAATACGGCTACGCATCCGACGAGTGGAGCCCCGAGGGTGTTCTCGCATCGGCAAAGCGCCAGAGCGAAATTCTGAACAATCTGTCGGGTACGGTTCGCCCGGGCGGATATCTGCTCTATTCGACCTGCACCTACTCGACCGAGGAAAACGAGGAGGTTATCGGAAAATTCCTTGACGAGCACGGGGACTTCAGGCTTTTGCCTGTTAGTGACGGCCTTATCCACGCTACAGCCCCGGGCATTACACCGAAGGGCTACGAGGGTCACCCGTTCCACCTTACGCGCCGCTTCTATCCGCACATCTCATGCGGCGAGGGACAGTTCATTGCACTGATGCAAAGGGACGAAAACACGGCAATTTTGCCAACTATACTTTACAAAGAGGTCGCAAAATCCCCATCAAAAGAGGAAACGGCGATTGTGAATAAGTTCTTTGACGAGGCGTTTATCTCCCGTCCCGAGGGCAGGCTTATAAAGCAGGGTGAATACGTAACGCTAGTTTCGCACTCACTTCCCTTGCCGCCCCGCTCGGTCTTTATGGCAGGGGTTACGGTCGGAGAGGTTCGTAAGGGAATACTCTTCCCTCATCATCAGCTCTTCTCGGTATACGGAAGGCACTTTAAGCAGAGGCTCGACCTTAAGGCAGACGACGGAAGAATAGCAAAGTACCTTCGCGGAGAGGAAATACCGGCACCTGAGCTTTCCGGCTCGGGATACTCCGCCGTTCTATACGAGGGCGCGCCGCTCGGCGGCGGAAAGCTATCCTCGGGTGTGCTAAAAAACCACTATCCGAAGGGCTTAAGAAACACAAAATAATAATAAATATAAAAGGTAGGAAAAGAAAATGAGCAAAATTCTTGCAACTGTCGGTACTCTCACCGTTACCGACGACGAGGTAAACGAATTTATTTACAGCCTCGGTCAGAGAGGACAGGCGTACAACAATCCCGAGGGACGTCGTGCCGTACTCAACCAGCTTGTCAGCACGAAGCTTCTGCTTCTTGATGCAAAAAGAAACCTTCTCGAGGCAGAGCCCGAGTTCAAGGCACAGCTCGCAGCTGTAAAGGACAAGCTTCTTTCAAATTACGCGGGAGAAAAGGTTCTCCGCGGTGTTTCGGTAAGCGACAAGGAAGCTCGCGACTACTACGACGCTAACGCTGACAAGTTTGTTTCCGAGGAAAGCGTTAACGCATCTCATATTCTCGTTGACACCGAGGAGCGCGCGCTTGAGCTTCTTGCGAAAATCAAGGCAGGCGAAATCAGCTTTGAGGACTGTGCAAGGGAGAATTCCTCTTGCCCCTCGAAGGCAGAGGGCGGCTCGCTTGGCGATTTCGGCAAGGGACAGATGGTACCCGAGTTTGACAGCGCGGTATTCGCTATGGAGGTAGGAGATATTTCCGAGCCCGTAAAGACACAGTTCGGCTATCACATAATCAAGCTCAACGGAAAGAAGGCGGCAGAGCCTATGAAGTATGAGGAGATAGCAGGCGAGCTTAAGGAAACGCTTCTTCTTGAAAAGCGCCAGAAGGCTTACGAGTCGAAGATTAACCAGCTTAAAATTCTCTACCCCGTTGATATGACGGTATGAGCGACGAAAGAGAGCTTCTGAAAAAGCGCTTCGCAGAGCTTTCACGAAAGTCCTACTCGCAGGGAATTTTCCTGTTTACCGACTTTCTCGGTCTTATGGAGCAATCGGCTTTTTCGGAGGTTAAGGGCGAGCTCGTCGGGCAAAAATTTACGCTCTTCGGCGGAGCTGACGGCTGCGAGAGGGTAATGGTCAGATTTGGCGACGAGGAGGAGCTTGGTTACTCGCTTCCCTTCCCGATAACCCCTCTTCTCATTGAGCCGAGGAGCGAAAGATTTGCCGAAAGGCTAACGCACAGAGATTATCTCGGCGCAATTCTCAACCTCGGAATTGAGAGGCGACTCATCGGCGACATAGTGATAAGAGATACCCGTGCATACGTTTTCGTCAAGGAAGATATTGCCGATTACATTATATCAGAGCTCTCACGCGCAAGGCATACCGAGCTTTGCGTGTCGGTTGCCGACTCATTGCCCGAGGGCGAGCTGTACAAAACCGAAAGAGTTACGGTGCAGGCAAACGGCGAACGGCTCGACGGGCTGATTGCAAAGGCGTTCTCGCTTTCGAGAGAATCGGCGCAGTCATATTTTTCAAAGGGACTTGTATTCGTATCGGGAAAAAGCACCGAAAGCACGTCCTATATCCCGAAGCCGGGCGAGATTATCAGCGTCAGAGGACTCGGAAGGTTTATTTACCGAGGAGTCGTCGGCATCTCGCGAAAGGGAAAGCTGAACATCGCGCTCGATTTATTCAAATAACGGTTAAAAAATACTACCGTAAGGGTGTAAGCACTAGGGTGATTTTTTCACCTTATCGCTTTCACCCTTTGTATTTTCACAATTCCATTCAAAAAAAGAGTAATTTTTTATTCAGATAAGAACAAATTTTCTTTATAATTGAGCAATTTATTGATAGAAAAGCCAGAAAAAATGTGCTATTATTAAAATGTACCGTTTTATCACCGAAGCGGCTCCGACTTTTCTCGGGCAAGCAAGGCGGCATCGAGCCGCAGAAAGCAATGGAGAAGCTGATGAATAACGAAAAAGAATATCCTGTATACAGTGCCGAGGATATCGAAAAGCAAAAAGCACTTGATGTAAAGGAAAAAGCAAATAATTGGCAAAGGCTTGAAGAGAAGCTCACCTCCGACGTCGGCGAGGAGCTGGCAAAGGAAACCGTCAAGGCTTTCGGGGAGCTATACGAGCTTTTCGAAGGCGGTGCTGTCGACTGGTTTGCAAACCTCTTTGATGCCGAATGTGGCGGATACTACTACTCAAATTCCGCAAGAGATACCGCCTGCTTCCGTCCGGACTTAGAGTCCACCTATCAATCCTTGCAGTTTATGTCGGGCTCGGGACTCGGTGTCGGAATAAGCTCGCAGCGCGAAATTATGCCGGAATGGGCAACAAAAGGTATAGTTAAGTTTACAAAAAGCCTTCAAGACCCCGAAAACGGATATTTCTATCACCCCCAGTGGGGCAAGAAAATGATTGACGCGCGTCCTAACAGACGCGGCAGAGACCTTACCTGGGCATCAAGGATACTTCAGCGCTTCGGCGAGAAGCCGACCTATGACACCCCCCTTGGCGACAAGGGTGACGGAAAGGGTGCTGAGGCAAAATCGGTTAACAGTGCAGCCTCCGCAGACAGAGACTCGGCTGTCGCAGAGCATCTTCGCAGCAGAGAGGCATTCGAGGAGTATCTTTCAAAGCTTGACGTAAATGGCGACGGATACACCGTAGGAAACCTTCTTGAATCGCAGGCAGACCAGATTTTGGTCAGGGACTCGGTGCTTGCAGAGCGCGGCGAGAATTACCGTCTTGCCGACATTATGACAGATTGGCTTACAAGCAAGCAAAATCCAAAAACAGGACTCTGGACGCAGTACGACAAGATCGATTACCTCGGCATAAACGGACTGTTGAAAATTATGGACGCTTATCATAGAGTACATAAGGAGTTCCCTCACGCAGTCGAGGCATTCCGCTCGGCTATGCAGATACTCGAGGCTCCTATAGAGCCTACCACCGTCTGCTTCGTTCTTAACCCTTGGTATGCTATGACCTCGCTGCTTGACAACATTGAAAAGTACAACTCATCAGAGGACAAGGAAGAAATCAACCGCGCTGTTACGAAAATAAGGCGCGAGATGCTCCTAAACGCTCCCAGACTTATAAGAGCTACGATTAAGAAGCTTAAAATCTTCCACAAGCCCGACGGCTCCTTCTCCTATATGCCAAGACTCTCAGGCCCTAACTCACAGGGACTGCCCGTGGCTATTTACGGAACGAATGAGGGCGACGTGAACGCGACCTACATCTGCATTGTCGCAACGACGAGTCACGTATTCACCGTGCTCGGCTACAAGCTTTTGCCGATTTATTACAAGGCGGACAGAATGAGATATCTTAATATTCTCGAGAAAAACCGCAAAAACGGTATTTCCTTGTAAACGCAAATAACATTCAAACGCACAGTGCCCGAAATGCTTCGGGCACTTTATTTTTGTGCAAAAGATTAATAATTCTTGCAAAAATTTAGCATATTTAACTAATTTTGCATAATGAAGAACAAATTTTCTGTATTTTTGGACAAATTATTTATAGCCAACCGCACCGTCAAAATGGTATTATATAAATGTAGCAGTAGGATTGTATTTTTCTACGCAACAAAGCGGTAATAAAACGGACAACGCTAAATTCGCGACACTCGGTAAAGCCGACGGCAAAATGAGTGTCAGAAAGGAAACGTAAATATGATAAGAAGAATACTGTTGCTTATCATTTCGGCTATAATAAGCATTTCACTGCTCGCGTCCTGTAGCATTGGAAACGGCGGCAGTGACGGGGGCTCGGGCGCTCAGGGAGGCGACGGAGGCTCGTCGGGCGACGGAGGAAACGGCTCAACCGACAGCGGCAGCTCGGGCGGCGGCTCGACAGATACAGTCACGCGCGGCGGCTTTCTTTCAAGCGGAAGCACTATAACCCTCGTTACCGGACAGGGCTACGCAAAGAGCGCGGAGTACCACGCCCTTAAGTCGGCGCTTGAGGCGCTAGAGGGCGTGACCGTCAGAGAGTCCGACGACTCCTCTGCACCTACAAGGGGTGAGATTATCTACGGACCTACAACCCGTCAGCTCTCAAAGAGCGCATACAAGAGGCTATCAAGGCTCAATCCTACCGAGGATGAGCTGCTTGTAGGCTATATGATTTACTCGGACGGAGAGTCGGTGGCAATAGCCTTTGACGACGGAAGCTATCCACTTCCCGCCTCGGAGAGTGTGGCTTGCAAGGAGTTCTCGGATAGATATATCGAGAAGGACGGCGAGCTTTCGGTCGGCAGCCTGGCAAGCGAAAGCTTTGATTACATAGAATACCAGGCAAAGCTTGATGCCGAGGAAACGGCAAAGAAGTGGGAGGAGTTACGCGAGCTTGTATTCGCCGACCTCTCTGAAAATCTCTCGGACAAAATTGAGGCGGCAGGCTCCAGCGCCTACTACCTGACTGAGGACATCATAGCTGCTCTTCAAAACCATTACAGCATTTTCTCCGATGACGTAATCTCCTGGTTTGCTAATCTCTACGACCCGGACACCGGCGGATTTTACTACTCTAACTCGGGCAGAGATACCGTCCAGTACGCGCCCGACCTCGAGTCAACAAGACAGATACTCAGCTTCATTCAGAGCGTCGGTATGCTGAAGAGTATAGGCGACCGCCCTGCCGACGTAGTTCCCGCACATATTGCCGAGGACATCGTCAGATGGGTTAAGGGGCTTCAGCACGAAAACGGCTATTTCTACCACCCGCAATGGGGCAAAGAGCTTACCGACCAATATCTGTCGAGGCGCGGACGCGACCTTCAGTGGGGAGTGCAGATCCTCGGGCGCTTTGGCTATAAGCCAACCTACGACACGCCTCTTGGCGACAAGGGTGACGGCATAGACGCAAACGGCAAGCCGATAAGCGGCGCGCCTGTAAGCTACAGGGGAACGACCGTAAGGCTCGGCACCCCGTCTGCAATTATGGTATCGAGGCTCAACTCGTCTGCCGCTGCCGTTCTTGCTCTTCCCTCTCATATGAGAAGCCGCGAAGCGTTTGAGGCTTATCTTATGACGCTGCGTATCGAGGCAGACTCCTACGAGGTGGGTAACACCCTTGAGTCGCAGTCAAAGCAGATATACAACGCAGATAAGGTGCTTCGCGATAACGGAGCAGACTATAGCCTATGCGACATACTGAAGGAGTGGCTTGACTCAAAGCAGAATCCCGAAACGGGACTCTGGACGGTCTACAACGAGGTAGACTACGACGGAGTAAACGGCCTTCTAAAAATCTCGGGCGCTTATAACGGAATTCAGCGTGAAATCCCCAACGCGGTAAAGGGAATCCGCGCGGCGATAGAAACGATAACCGACCCCGGTGACCCGATAACGGTATGCTACGTTCTTAACCCCTGGTACGCCATAGTCAACGTAATGAACAACGTAAAGAACTACGGCGCGGCAGAGGGCAAGGAGGCTCTTGAGGAGCAGTTCGCGGAGCTTCGCGCAGAGATGCTCCTTTCCTACCCCGAGCTTATCAGGGTAACGACACAGAAATCGGTAATGTTCTTAAAGACCGACGGCTCCTTCTCCTATCTTCAGAAGAGCTCGGGTCCGACCTCGCAGGGACTGCCCGTTGCGGTTATGGATACCAACGAGGGCGACGTCAACGCTACTACAATATTCATTATCGGTATAACTCACCACATATTCGAAATTCTTGAGCAGGAGCTTGTTCCGATTTACACCGAATCAGACAGACTCCGTTGGGTAAGCATTCTCGAGTCGCTCGGTACGGTTATCAAGGACCCCGTAAAGGTTATTGAGCCGGTAGACTTTGGCGCATACGAGGAAGGAAAGGTTCCCGACGAGGTAACCTATAACACTGTGCTTCCCGATGCCTCGGTTGCGGTGGAAAAAATCAACCGCGACGGAGTCGAGGAAAGCGTTCTTGCCCTCAAGACCGTACCCGACAGTAACGAAACCTTAAGGTTCACTCTCCTCGACTCCGCCTTCTCCTTCAACGCGGTGACCTTCGAGGCAGATATGATGTTCAAGGCAGGACAGGGCTCAGGCTCGTTCGACTGCTTCTTCCGTAACGGCTCGGGTGCAGACGTATTCAGATTCCTCTTTGACTACACCGACACGAGTGTCAGCGTGCGCTCTATCGGCAATTTCAACTCAATCAAGATTGCCAACACGGGCGAATGGTTCAGGATACGGCTCGACTACTCTCTGACCGACATCGACTACGACAGGGACGGTGTTGCCGACCTGCTTGTCAAGGTGTTCGTCAACGGCACTCACATAGCTACGGGCTATTACCCCTACAACAACACCTACGCATCAACAAAGAACGTTCAGGGACTTCGATTCTTCTCCTGGGGAGCCGCAGACACTACCGTCTACTTTGACAACCTCGTGTTTATGCAGTCAACTGTTGAAATAGACAAGGGCCCCGAAACGAATGCCGAGGACACCCTGGCGACAAGAACCTTCGAGCATAGCACCGAGTCAAGCTACCCGAACAGAATTATACCTACTCTCGGCTCGGGAACACTGACCTTCCCGAAGGTAAAGCGCGGCACGGATACAAGAGTTCTCGCCCTGACAACCCCGAAGGACTCACAGGATGCTCTGACCTTCGGTATAACAAAGAAGGAAGCGAGCTTCAATGCCGTAGCAATAGATACCTTTATCAACGTCACTCCCACCGAGGGCGGCGGAGCGTTCGAGCTTGAATTCCTCGCGGGAACGCAGACCGCTCATAAGATAATTCTCGAATACGACGCCGAGGGCACACTCTACGCGACGACCTCGAAGGACTACTCGAAGGTTAAAATCGGTGAGTGCGGCGATTGGATAAAGCTTAGGATTGAATATTCAAGCACCGGCCGCGACTACGACGGCGACGGTGACGAGGAAATTCTCTCAAAGCTCTATGCAGGCTCGCGTCTTAAGGCAACCGCCTACGCGCCCTTCTCCTCCGCTATAGCTACAAGGAATATCACCCACGTAAAGCTTACCAGCTGGGCAAGCACCGCGGCGGCAGTATACCTTGACAATCTGACAGTTGAGCAGCTGAACGTAAAGATTGACGACAAGGCTGATATCGAGAGCTCCGAGGACAGAGAAAATCCCGAGAACTCGAGCGAAAATTTGACCTATGACGGCTCTGTGGGAGCAAATCTTCCCAGCGCTGTAACAGGCACTCTCTCCTCAACGGGCAGCCTCTCTGCCGAGATAGTAGAGTCGAAGGAGGGTAACGCCGACAAGGCTCTCGCCTTCGTTACTCCCGCAGGCAATATTGATAAGCTGTTCTTCGCCTTGACCAAGACTCACGAGTCGGCGAATACGGTAATCTTCTCGACCGACGTGAAGATATTCAATACAAGCCACGACAATTACCTCTATATCTACTTAAAGGATGCCGAGGGCAACATTGCACACAAGATTATTCTCGGTGACAGCGCAAGCTCGACGAACATCTTCGTTCAGGACCAGTACCTTAAGGGCAGCGGCACAGGATATACCTATAACACTGTTATAGTTCCTCTCGGTGTCGGCAAGTGGTGGAATATGAGACTCGAATATGCTGACAGCGATGACGGCATTGTATTCAAGTTCTACGTTGACGGCACCCTCGCGGTAAGCAGCACGGTTCCTTATGACGAAAACAAGGTTGTATCGGCAAAGGATATCGCAGTGCTTGAGCTTGAGAGCTACCAGTCGCGCGGATTTACCGCATACTTCAACGACACGTCCTTCCGTCAGATGGAGTACGTTGACCCGAATAAGCTCCCCGACGGACTCTCGGCAGCAACAACCCACCCGACGGCAAACAGCCTCGGTAACTCCTATACCGTAAATGCTCCGACGGTCGGCTTCATTGGTGAAACGACAGACAAGGTAGTAACCCTTCCGGGCACCTACGGACAGAAGAAGGCTATCCTTAAGATAGACGAGAACACCGAAGCCGCGGAAGGCGCCGATATGCTCGAGCTTAATATGAAGCTGAAGATTAGTTGGGGCTCGAACAGCACAAATGCCGAGTTCTTCAACCTCATTTTAGCAAATTCCGAGGGCAAGACCGCCTTCAATATGGTATTCAGACTCACAAGCACTCGCGACAATCTTGGAATTGTAGCAAGAACCTCGTCTGGCGCTCTCGAAAGCAGAACCTTCCTTGCAGGCGCGAACGGTACAGAGTTTGACCTTAAGATTACCTACGCACTTACAGGCACCGACGAGCTCGAGGTAAACGTATACTGCAACGGCACGCTGAGTATGACCTACACAACTCCGTACGACGCAGGCGTATATATTGACGAGTCGGACGTTACCTCTGCATACGTTGTCTTCAACGGCAGAGTAGACAGAGCGCATACTGTAAACGGCTCGGCAGAGGTGTCCTACGTAACGCTTGGAAGGGTTAAGGCAGAGGAAGCCGAAGCCACAGAATAAGCCCAGCAAGGCGACCGCGGCAACACCTGCCGTAAGTACGGGCTCCTTTCACCGTACCGCCAAAGCCCAAGAAGGGCAATACGGGGGGTGCCCTCGGGCACTCCCTCGAACGAAAAGCATATTCCCGTCGGAAATACCGACGGGTTAGGCATTTTGGATATATTCGGTTTTTGCAAACTTTACTTTACTTTTAAATTGTTTTTTAGCGCATACACATAAAAAATCTTAAGAAAGGACTAGGATATGAAAAGTAATTCTCGAGGGGAATTATACGAGTCCCCAAGGCTAACCGTCTCGCTCTTTGACTCGGGCGACGTGATAGCTACCTCGAAGGACATTGATTACGACGAGGTAAAGAACAATCTCCCGGGCGGAGCCGGAACCTGGCACTAACTAACAAAAATAAAGAAAAATCAGAAAGGTAACAAAAATGAAAAAGACAAAGCTTTTAGTACTTATTCTCTCGCTTGCCCTTCTCGTGTCGGGCATCGTGGGTATTTCTGCAAGCGCAGCTGATGCAGACTCCACAGTAGCTATCGAGGGAAAGAGCATCTCCTATATGGAGGTATCCACACTTGTTGTAGCAGTCAGCTACGAGAACGCAGAGCTTGCAGAGGTTAAGCTCAACGTATGGTACGGCGAAAAGACAGACGACCCCACCGTCCTCACCACGACCGAAACCATTGAGGTTGGCGGTAAGGCGTGCGCTATGTTCGTTCTTGACGGCACCCCCGCAAAGAACGTAGCAGACAGAGTTTACTACGAGGCATTTATTGAGGGCACAGAGGTTAAGACCGCGCTTGAGAGCTACTCTGTTCTTGAATATGCGCTCGAGGGCGTTGTGAACAGCGCTGACGCGGCTGAGGCTGCAAGATACCAGAGCATTATCACCTATGCAACCAGCATTCAGGAATGGCTCAAGGCAGACGGCAAGTTTGACGGCACTCTTGCAAAGGATTACTCCTACGTACAGATTGAGGGCGGCACGCTCGACGAAAACGGCACAACCAAGGGTGTATATGCAAACGGCACGATAATCACTCCTGTTGGCGAGGGCGTTTCCAACTGGGCAATGGACGTTAACGGCGCAATTACAGTTATAGCAGCGGGCGAGTCCTTCACAGTAAACGGAAATGCAAATATTGAGCCCTCTGATTACTTTGAAACCTTCGAGGACGGCATACTTCCCGATACCATTCAGTCAGTAGATACGCATCCCACTACTATTAATCTTGGAAACACTTATCCCGTAATCGCTCCTACAATTGAAGAAATTGAAGGCAGAGAAGGAAAGGTTCTTTCTATGAGCCTCTCTCGTACATACACGAAGAAAACTATTCTTAAGATTAGCGATACAACCAAACCTGAAGCAGGCGCAGACATGGTAGAATTCTCCGCCGACTTTATGCTTTCCCCCTCGACGAATGCAACAAGCGTCGAATTCTTCAACCTTGTATTCACAGATTCAGAAGGAAACACCGCTTACGATATCGTTCTCAGAAACAACTCCAATACATCAGGTGATACCAAGGGTAACATAGGACTCGTTATCAGAACTCATGCAGGCGGAGATTCTCGTACATTCTTATCTCAAGGACTTGATACTTGGTTTAACCTCCGCGTAACCTACGCTTATGACGAAACCAACGGTCTTTCTGTTAACATTTATGCAAACAATAACCTTGTTTCGGAATTTACCGTTCCTTACGACGCTGATACCTATGTAGACGATAGCGCAATTACAAACGCTTATATAATCCTTGACGGTAATTCACAAGCAGCACAGACACTCAACGGCACTGCATACCTTGACAACCTCAAGTTTGAGCACGTTGTTGCAGATTAATTTCTACCAATAAATAATATGAGCCTCGCGCATTGCGCGAGGCTCTCGTTTTTGCCTTCTCTATGGGGAAGGCTTCGCTTTTGTGTAAGTTTAACTTTGCGTTTTGAGGCTCGAAGAAAAAGGGCTGTTGCTTTTTTAATACAGCCGAAAACCGATATAAAACCGATTAAGACTGCTTAAAGCTTACCTCGTCGAGGTATAGCTCTGCGACGGTGCTGTTCTGCGAATAGAAGCGCACCTTGTCTATTTTGTAATTCGGGGTGCTGCCCGACTTGTGTGAGTTGTAGTAGTTCGAGCTTTCAAGCACCTTTGTGCCGTCTATATAAATCCGCATTTTAACGCTTCCGTCGGTGAGCCTTTCGTGCTCGACCTTCATAGTGAATTCCTCGTTAATGCCCGCGGCACTCTGACTTATAGAGTTCTGGTTTCTGGTGCCGCCGTCACCCGTGCTCGAGCAGTCGTACATAGATACCCTGCCCGACTGATAGGTCATATTAATCATATAGGCGTGCTTGCCGCTCATATCGTCAAACATCAGCTGATAGAGCGTGCCGCTGCCTGTGCTGCTTGCAATGCGAAGCTTCGCCTCAAAGGTCGTAGTCGTATATTCGCTCTTTGTGTCTATAACGTAAAGGGCAATCTCGTCGTTACCGCCCGCGGCGGTCTTGAAATAGAGAGCCTTGTCGCCGGGCTTCTCCTCGACAACGCTTGCCTCACCGCCGCTTGTCACTATAGTCGGTGAAACAAATCCCGGAAGCGCTCCGCTCTCCTCTTCGTCAAAGTCATAAACTCCCGAGTAGCTTGGCAGACTGTCGTCCTTCGGGAAGCCGCCAGCCGCGCGGTTTGCCTCGAGAATAGATAAGTATCTGTACCAATCGGCAGAGCCGTAGAGGTAGACCTTATACGAGGACAAGCCGAGTGCCGAATAGATATTGCCGAGCGTTCCCGTTGAGCAGATACCCGTAGCGTTCACGTCGCCCTCGTTGGTGTTCGGTATTGCTACGGGAAGTCCCTGCGAGGTTTGGGCAGATTTGGTTGTGGTATATGAGAAGGAGCCGTCAGCCTTCTTGAAGGTCAAGACCTTTTCCTTCGTTGCGGCAATTGCCTCGGGGGCACATTCAAGCAGCTCAAGGCGGATTTTGTTAGCAATGCCTGCCTCGTCGCCGTGCTTACGAAGGTTTGACATTATATTGGATATAGAGAACCAGCAGTTATACGGGTAGCAAACAGTTCCCGCAGGTACCTCGGTGGTTATAGTGCCTATTGCCGAGCGCATTGCCGCCTCGGCGTTCGGGAAGGGTGCGCCAACGGTATTGTAAACCGAGGAAATCTTCAGAAGTCCGTTAGTTCCCTCGTAGTCGGCAACCGCGTTCCAGTGTCCCGTGGTTTCGTACTGATGCGCGTTGAGCCATTCTATAAGAATATCGCAAATACGGTAGTCCGCGCCCTCTGCCTCGAGCTGCTTATCCCTCGCGACGAACTGCGATGCCTGCGAGGCTAGCTCATTGCCTACGGGGTAGGAGTCCTCGTTTAGGTTGAAGCCTGCAAGGTACTCGCGGAAGGCTTCCTCTGATGCAAGTCTTGACGGCACTGCCGCCGTCGCGACAACGCGCGATACCGCCATAACGCGGCTCTCCGACATCGGGGTTGTCATAGCCGACGAGGGGAGTATTCCCTTATATCCGTTAGGCGTATCGTAGTAGGGCGCCGTGCCAAGTGAGGAGAGTATACCAGTACACCACGAGAGGTCTCTGCCCATTCTCGAGATATGGCTTTGTGCCATAGCCTTCGTCCACTGCGGGTGATAGAAATATCCGTCGGTCGGGTCCTGAAGCCCGCGAATGAAGGCAATAATCTCTTCCTTCATCCACTCGGGGAGCGCTTGCGAATACTTTTTCACACCTATAAGGCCCGAGGAGCTAATGAAGCTCAGCGCTTGGTTTGTGCTTTCCGCATCGGGGCGAAGAAGATACTGCCCCGAGCCGTAGTTTACGTAGAGGTTATCTCTTGCCGAGTTTGAGTAATAATATCCGCCGACCGAGGAATCGTAGAGATTTGCGTACCAATCAATCATAGTCGGCTCATATATCGAGTAGAAATCGCGGAGCGCGTCGGCAATATCCTTGCCTGCATGGAGTTCAAGAACAGCCCACTGCTCTTCTCGCTTCTCCTCGTCTATAGCGCTAAGATACTCAACGACGTCAACCTTGTCAGAATGACTAACCCCGGGGGCTAACGCCAGCTCGTCTGTGAGAAGATTTTCCTCAAAATAAGATAGAGCTGCGGCCGCCGCGACATTCATATAAGAGTCGCCGTAGGCTATCGCAACCGACGAGCCGTCAGAGT
Organism: Clostridia bacterium; assembly: GCA_017472305.1. Classification (GTDB taxonomy): domain Bacteria; phylum Bacillota; class Clostridia; order Oscillospirales; family CAG-272; genus UBA1740. Next base: position 33,941 of record JAFUQP010000026.1, read on the forward strand.
AAATGAGGTAACCGACCTCGTAGCCCTCGAGTGTCAGCTTTTCAAGCTCCGCGTAGGCAAGCGAGGATATTTCTCTCGTCGTTCTGCCAATAACAATCTCGTGCTCGCTCTTCTCAATATTCTCCGCCGTATACTGACCGGGAATTTCGTAGAGGCGCTTGTTGAGTCCCTTGATTACCCTCATAATCGGAGATGCGATATCCATATAATTCTCGGGAAGAATCACAGTAAGCTGCGTTTCGCAGTCATAGATAAGGTTTTTCGGACGCTTTATCCAATAGACGGTGAGGCTAAGGTCGGAGGAAACAGACTCTGAAAAGTCGAACTCCTCGCCACCCGAGAACCAGCCGCCAAAGCGATATCCCTCGCGCCTCGGGCGCTCGGGCGCGGTAGCGCGCTCGCCGTCAAGCACTGTCTGCGAGGCTATTTCGGCAAATCCGCTTGTGTCAAAGCTGACGGTGTGCTTCTTTTGCCACCTTGCAGTAAGCGAGGTGTTCCCGTTAATCCTTTTATCAAAGTCAAAAAGCTCCTCTCCCTCATACCAGCCGAGGAATTTATATCCCTCGCGAAGCGGCTGTGAGGGCATCTCAAGCTTGCGCCCTTCCTTTACGCTAACACTCTCCGCTTCGCTCCCGTCTGCCCTGTCGAGAGTAACGGTATAGTAAACGTTACCCGATAAATCCAAAAAAGAGCAGCCAAAAAGGCAAAACGTCGCCACTATCAGTAAAAGGAGCGAGGATATTGCATATTTAATCTTCGTTCTCATATCACTTCACCTCAAAACGGTAATACAATACACCGAAATCAGTATATTAATTGTAGCATAAAAGTATAAATTTTTCAATTACCAAAAATAAATAGGGATTTTTGTGCAAGTTTTAGAAATTCACAGCGATTTTTACTTGACATACGCGCGAAAATATGTTAAAATACCTAGGAAAGGCAATGACGGAGAGAGAACCGAAGGAGTATTCACAGAGAGCCGCGTTTGGTGTGAGGCGGTAATACGGTATCGGATTCTTATGGCTCCCGAGCAGGCGGCTCGAAGGACACTGTCTCTAGGGCGGCACGCTGGCGCAGCGTTATCGGCGCAGGGCTTAGGTGAGCCTATGAGTGGTGCATTGCACAATATGAGTGGTACCGCGGGTGTTTTTTCGCTCGTCTCATTTGTTTTGAGACGGCGTTTTTTTATTTCAAAAAAGCAGTTTATGTAAAGCTTAGGTTACAAAAACTGCGGATATCCGCTAATCCGAGTGCAAGACCAAGATTAAACCGTAATATTTTACCAGCCGCTATGCGGCAGAAGGAGTGTTCTATATGGACAAGAAAAACTTAAGAATTGAAACAAAATGCGTACAGGGTGGATACACCCCGGGAAACGGTGAGCCGAGGCAGATACCGATAATTCAGTCGACCACCTTCAAATACGGCACGAGCGAGGATATGGGCAAGCTCTTTGACCTTGAGGCGTCGGGCTATTTCTACTCAAGACTCCAGAATCCCACCTGCGACACAGTTGCAGCGCGTATCTGTGAGCTTGAGGGAGGAAGCGCCGCTATGCTTACCTCGTCGGGTCAGGCTGCGAACTTCTTCGCAGTGTTCAACATTGCCTCTGCCGGCGACCACGTGGTTGCCTCGAGCGCAATTTACGGCGGAACCTACAACCTCTTTGCCGTTACTATGAAGCGTATGAACGTTGAGTTTACCTTCGTTTCTCCCGACGCAACCGAGGACGAGCTTCGCGCCGCAACTCGCCCGAACACCAAGGCATTCTTCGGCGAAACAATTGCTAACCCCGCGCTCTCTGTGCTTGATATCGAGAGATTTGCCAAGGTCGCACACGAGGCAGGCGTTCCGCTTATCGTTGACAACACCTTCGCAACTCCCATCAACTGCCGTCCCTTCGAATGGGGCGCAGATATCGTTACTCACTCCACGACCAAGTATATGGACGGCCACGGCAGTGCCGTCGGCGGCTGTATCGTTGACTCGGGTAAATTCGACTGGGCAGCATCCGGCAAGTTTGACTGCCTCTGCACTCCCGACGAGAGCTACCACGGAGTAAACTACTACGAGAGATTTGGCAAGGAGGGCGCGTTCATCACCAAGGCTACAGCGCAGCTTATGCGTGACTTTGGCTGCACACAGTCGCCTCAGAGCGCCTTCATTCTCGGTCTTGGACTCGAGAGCCTGCACGTTCGTATGGCTCGCCACTGCGAGAACGCAAAGAAGGTTGCCGAGTTCCTTAAAAATCACCCGAAGGTATCCTGGGTTACCTACCCATCTCTCGAGGGTGACAAATACTACGAGCTGACGAAAAAATATATGCCGAACGGCAGCTGCGGCGTCGTAAGCTTCGGTGTCCAGGGCGGAAGAGCCGCTGCCGAGACATTTATGAAAAATATGAAGCTCGGCGCAATTGAAACCCACGTTGCCGATGCGCGCACCTGCTGCCTGCACCCCGCCAGCGCAACTCACAGACAGATGAATGACGACGAGCTGCGTGCCGCAGGCGTATCGCCTGACCTTATCCGCTATTCCTGCGGAATTGAGAGCGCAGAGGACCTTATTGAGGACCTCGAGGCAGCACTCGCTTCTATCTGAAATTAACAGGAGAAAAGGACTATGCCCATTAAAATTCCGAACGAGCTTCCCGCCGTCAAGACTCTTGAAAACGAAAACATCTTCGTTATGACCGAGACTCGGGCGATTAAGCAGGACATTCGTCCGCTGAAAATTCTTATACTCAACCTTATGCCGACGAAGATTGATACCGAAACACAGCTCTCAAGGCTTCTCGGCAACACCCCCCTTCAGGTTGAAATCGAGCTTATGCACACCTCGACCCACAAGTCGAAGAACACCGCCGAGGAGCATCTTCTTGCCTTCTACAAGGAGTTCTCCGAGGTTCGCGACAGATACTTTGACGGAATGATTATCACGGGTGCGCCCGTTGAGAAGATGGAGTTCGAGGAGGTAGACTACTGGCAGGAGCTGTGCGAGATTATGGAGTGGTCAAAGACTCACGTGCAGTCAACCCTTCATATCTGCTGGGGAGCACAGGCAGGACTCTACTACCATTTCGGAATACAGAAATATCTTATGGACGAAAAGCTCTCGGGCGTATACGAGCACAAGGTAGACTATAAGCGCTCTATCCTTTTCCGCGGCTTTGACGACGTGTTCTACGTTCCTCACTCGAGATATACGACGGTAAGGCGCGAGGACATCGAAAGGACGAAGGGACTTAAAATTCTCTCCTCGTCCGAGAAGGCGGGAGTATATACCGTATCGACAAGAAACGGCAGACAGATATTCATAACGGGCCACTCGGAGTATGATGCCGACACCCTCAACAAGGAGTACCGCCGCGACGTAGCGCAGGGTATAAACCCGAAAATTCCCGAGCATTATTTCCCGGGCGACGACGACACAAAGCCCCCCGTGATTACCTGGCGCGCACACGCAACGCTCCTCTTCACAAACTGGCTTAACTACTTCGTATATCAGGCAACGCCGTATGATATTATGAAGATAAAAACCGTTAGGTAGTAAGCTTAAGTTTGCATTTTGCCGCAAAATGAGTAATATTATAGAAATCACCGATATCGGCGCGCCCGAGCTTGACGTATACGTCAGACTGACGGGAGCGCAGCTCCGCTCTCGCCTTGAGCCGGAGCGCGGAATATTCATCGCGGAGAGCCCTACCGTTATATCGGTTGCGCTTGATGCAGGCTGCGTTCCCGTGTCAATACTTACCGACAAAAGACTTCTTTCGGGTGCTGTTCGCAGTATCATAGACAGATGCGAGGGCGTGCCCGTGTATACCGCGGAGCGCGACCTGCTCACCGCTATCACCGGCTTTGAGCTGACACGAGGCGCTCTTGCAGCAATGAAACGCCCCTCTGCTCGCTCTGCTGATGAAATTCTTAAGGGCGCACGGCGCGTTGCCGTCCTTGAAGGCATCACCGACTCGACGAACGTCGGCGCGATTTTCCGAAGCGCCGCAGCCCTCGGTATAGACGGAGTGCTTCTCTCGCCTACCGCCTGCGACCCGCTCTCGCGCCGTGCGCTTCGTGTAAGTATGGGTACTGCCCTGCTTGTCCCCTATGCCGTCCTTGGCGACTCTCACAAATCTTGGCCCGAGTGCGGTTTGGAAATTCTCGCGCGTCACGGCTTTAAGTGCGCGGCAATGGCGCTTCGCCACGATACCGTGTCTATTGACGACGCGGGGCTTCTTTCGGAGGAGCGACTTGCAATTTTCCTCGGCACGGAGGGCGAGGGGCTCTCGGAGAAAACGATTGAGCTATCTGACTATACGGTAAAAATCCCTATGTCCCGCGGAGTAGACTCGCTTAACGTCGGTGCAGCCGCGGCTATAGCCTTTTACGCATTAACCAAATGAGGAAGCTATTATGTTCATCTACACAAGAGCGACACTTGATAAAATCGTAAGCGACCTTAAGCGTACCGTTGATATCTCAAATATCACAGGACAGCTCGTTTACGTGCTTTACCTTATTTACGCGATTTTCGCGCCGATAGGATTTGTATATCTTAACGCCTTTCTTCTCGGAGCATCACTCGTCTATTTTGTAATTTATATTGTCTATTACAAGAAAAATGACAAGCTCTCAAAGGAAGTCAAGACAACCGCAAGGCACACCTTCAAATGGATAAAGCTGTCCTCGAAGGCACTGACGCTCGCTATCACCCTATACGGCGTATACTCGATGACAAATCACCTCACCGCCTTTTCGATTATTCTTACTACATTAACCATTATCGTATGGATAATCAACCTCTCAATAGAGCTTATTACCATTGCCGTCGAGCACTATACCGCAATGCTTAACGAGGCTCTGGCTGCCGACGTTGGCGAAATTGCAAAGCCGGTTGTGGCGGTAGGCTCTGTAGTAAAGAAAATAGTCGGAATCAGCTCACCCGACTCACCCCCCTCGCGGGAGCCAAGCTCCAGACTCAAGAGCCTTGCAAGCAAATTCAAGGAAAAGAAGGCAAGGCAGAAAAAGGAAAAAGAGGCGCAAAAGGCACATAAGAAGGAAAATGAGAAGAAAGCCTCAATAGCCGGAGGAGAATCATCTCAAAGCGAAGAAGCAAAAAGTAAAAAATAAAACAGAAAAAGCCCCGTGGAAGCAAAAACACTCCACGGAGCTTTTTATTTAAGCCAAATCAGCTATTACTTCTGAAGAAGGTGAATTGCAAAGCCGCAAATCTCGTCCTTGAAGTATGCGAACTTCGGCTTTCCGGACTTCTCGTCATAGGTTATCGAGGACTCGTCGAACTCGAAGCCCATTCTCTTGAAGTAAGCCATAGCTCTGTCAACGAAGTTTGTACGGATTGCTATGTGACCGCACTTGCCGGGGCCCTTTCCGGTCATAAACTCGAATGCATCTCCTGCGAAGATAGACTTGCTGGTCTGACGGAGAGGCATGCCGAACATAAGCTCAAAGAGCTTTGCTCCGCGCTCTGCTTCCTCTGCGTTCTCGTTGTTGATGCCCATGTGTATGAACTCAAGACCGAGCATGGTCTTAACCGCGTTTCTCGTCAGAGCTGTAATCTCGTCCCACTTCTTCTCCTTAACGAGGTCGTCCTTAACCATAAAGGAGCCGCCGCAAGCTATAATCTTACCGAACTTGAGGTACTCAAGAAGGTTATCTGCGCTGATACCGCCGGTAGGCATAAAGGTGAGCTGACCGTAGGGAGCAGCCATAGCCTTGAGCATCTTAAGTCCGCCTGCCGCCTCTGCGGGGAAGAACTTAACTGTAGAAAGTCCAAGCTCGAGAGCAGCCTCAACGTCAGAGGGGTTGGAGCAGCCGGGGAGCATGGGAATACCCTTGGAGAGCGCGTATGCGGTTACCTTGGGGTTAAGACCGGGGGATACGAGGAACTTCGAGCCTGCCGCGATAGCAGCGTCAACCTGCTCGCAGGTAAGAACGGTGCCTGCGCCTACAAGCATCTCGGGATATGCCTCGGTAATATTCTTAATAGCCTCAGCCGCACACTTGGTTCTGAAGGTAATCTCGGCTGCAGGAAGTCCACCGTCGATAAGCGCCTTTGCAAGCGGTACTGCATCATCGGGATTTTCAATCTTGATAACGGGAATGAGACCTATGGAATAGAGCTCGTTAATCATTTCTTTGTTCATTGCTTTAACTCCTTGATTTGCAAATTTTGACATATTAATTATACTATATATCCTTCTCCCTACCAATTGCATAAATTGACCTGAATATTGCATTTCTTGCTCTTATATTAGTTCGGCGAGCGCGCGCCCGTCTTTTCGCTTGACAAAGCTCAAAAAATATAATATAATTATTCTAATAAATTAGAACGTCAAAACCGAACCGGAGATATACAATGCCTAGTGTGAGAATAATTACAAAAGACAGATATCTTTATCAAAAAATATTTCTTCTGCTTGAGGGAAGCTATGAAATAACCTCGGACGTGAGCGCGGATTTCACTCTTGTTGACGTAGATACAGCGCCCGTCGCCTCGGGCATAAATGTTATAACCCTCTCGCGAGGGGACGGTGAAGATTTGAAAATACCCTTCTCGCAAAGGAGCCTTCTCGCGCTTCTCTCAGGAGAGTCGGAGGAGTCCTGCTCACTTACGCTTGAGGGCAGATGTGCAAGGCTATCCGGAAAGGTCATCAAGCTTACAGAGGTAGAGGCAGCGCTGCTTTCCTGTCTTCTTCGCTCGAGAGGCGAAACAGTTTCAAAGGAAGATCTGCTCTCCGAGGTTTGGGGCGATGGAACAGACGGCGGCGTTGTTAACGTCTACGTTCATTATCTTCGAGAAAAGCTAGAGGCAGGCGGCGAGAAGGTCATCTTCTCAACACGCGGCGTAGGCTACAGAATAGGCAAAAAATACTTCTCGGAAGGGGGAGCGGCAAATGCTTAATATCGTCAAGGGCGGCTTCTATTCCTCGTCCCACACCGATGCCGTAGAGAGAATACGCGAGCGTATTTGCGCCTCGGAAAGGTCGCTTCTCATAGTGCCCGAGCAGCAGACCGTGCTATCTGAGGGCAGCCTTGCGCGTTCGCTTCCCGACTCCGCACCCCTCTTCTTTGAGGTTACCAATTTCACAAGACTTGCAAACTCCGCCTTCAGAGCGCTTGGAGGTATCGGCGGAGAATACTGTGACAGAGGCAAGCGCGCTTTGATTATGTGGCGCACTCTCACAGAGCTATCCCCGAGCCTCTCTATGACGAAGGGCTCAAATGAAATTACGATTGCCGCCGTGGAGCGTGCGCTCGGGGCGGTCGGCGAGATGCAATCGCTCGGAATATCGCCCGAGGCGCTTGAAGCCGTGCTTTCGGGAGGCGAGCTTGACGGGGACAAGAGGCTCTCCGATAAGCTTTTTGACCTTGTCAGCATATACTCACTCTACAAGGACACTCTCGCCGAAAGATATACCGATGCCGCAGACGACGTGTCAGCACTTGTCAAAATGCTTTCGGAAAATAGCGAATACCTATCCGACACAGAGATATTTATCGAGGGCTTCACCTCGTTTACAGAGCCGCAGTATGCGCTGATTGAAAAGCTATCCGAAAGATGCTCCGTCACGGTCTATCTCACCCTTTCACTCCTGCGCGAGGACGCCTTTGAATACTCGGAGATAAAGAAATGCGAGGAAAGGCTCAAGAGCTTTGCAAGGCTCGGTGCGGTTTCGGTAAAGCTCACAAGAAACAGAGCTCTGCGCGAGGGCGTCAGCCCTACTCTATCCGAAATAGCCGAGCTATTGTGGTTCAAAACCTTCGAAAATGAAAATATAACTTTACAAAACCCCGAGGAGATACGTATAGTCAAGTCGCCAACCCCCTATGCCGAGGCGAGCTTTGTTGCTTCGGACATCAGGCGAAGGGTTATGGCGGGCGCACGCTACTCCGACTTTGCTGTGGTGACAGCTTCGCTATCCGACTACGACGGAATTCTCGATGCCGCCCTCACACGCGCCGGCGTGCCGTCCTTCTCCTCAAGGAAGCGCGACGTTTCCTCGTTTGAGCTTATCAAGCTCATATATACCGCCTTTTCTGCCGTACGCTCGGGCTTTCGCCGCGAGGACGTGCTAACCTATGCAAAGTGCGGCTTGTCGGGGCTATCGCGAGATGCCTGCGACGAGCTTGAAATGTACGTAAACAAATGGCAGATAAGCGGCAAGCGATTTACCGACGGCATCGCCTGGAATATGAATCCCGAGGGCTTCTCCACCCACAGGGGCAGAGGAACTGACGAAAAGCTCGTAAGGATAAACTCCGCTCGCGAGCAGCTTATACGTCCGCTTGTGATTTTCAAGGAAGCCACCGAGGCGGCAGGCACGGTAAGAGAGCACGCGACGGCACTCCTTGAGCTTTTGCTGTCGCTTGACTGCGAGGAGAAGCTCGCCGAGCGTGCAGACTCGCTCGAGGCACTCGGAGAATTCGAGGCGGCAGATGCTAACCGCAAGCTCTGGGGACTGGTTTCCGACGTACTTGACAGCTTCGTTGAGGTTTCGGGCGAGCTTCCCGCGTCCCCCGAGGCTTTCCTCTCGCAGCTAAAAATTCTCTTCTCCACGGCAGAGGTAGGACGAATTCCTGCGTTCCGCGACTCAGTCACCCTCGGCAGTGCCGATATGTTAAGGCTTTACACGAAAAAGCATATCTATATAATAGGCGTTACCGACGGCAATTTCCCGAGGCAGACAAGCGACGACTCCTATTTCAACGAGAGCGACAAGGCAAGGCTTCATTCGCTCGGGCTCTCCATAGAGCCGACTCTCGAAATAGACGGCGCAAGAGAATTATATAGCTTCTCGCGCGCATTCTCCTATGCCGAAAGCAGCATAACGCTTCTCTACTCTACCGCCAACACGAGATTTAAGGCAACCTCTCCCTCTGAGGTTATCGGACGAATAATAAAAATTACGGGAGGCTCTGTCAGAATAATCGACACCGAAAGACTCTCTGCCGAAGATAGGCTTTATTCAAGCTCTGACGCGCTCTCAGACGCGATGTCCTTTGAGCCCGAGAAATATCCGTCGCTCCGCGAGGCGCTCATAAGCTCCGGAGCCGAGGCGGCGCTTCTGGCAAGCGAGGGAGGTCTTGAAAACACCGCGCTCTCGCTCTCAGAGAGCCTTGCAGGAAAAATTTACGGCAAGGAGCAGGCTCTCACGCAGTCAAGGCTCGACAGCTACCGAAGCTGCCCCTTAGCGCATTTCTGCCGATACACCGTAAAGCTTTCACGCGAGGAGCGCGCGGAATTCGACGCACCCGGCATAGGCACGTTCATTCACGCAATACTCGAGAATTTCTTCTCGCTTCTGCATACCGAGGGACGGCGCCCCGGTGAGCTTTCAGAGGAAGAAAAGCACTCACTCACAAGGCGCGCTGCAAAGAAATATATTTCTGCTCTCGGCGAGGATACGACAGAGTCACAGCCCGAGGTCAGGGTCAAGCTTGACAGACTCTGCCGCGCGGCAATTCCCGTCGTTGACGGCCTCTGCGAGGAGTTCTCGGAGTCGGAGTTTGAGCCACGCTTTTTCGAGCTTGCAATCACGCGCGACAAGGAGGACTCACCCGCGCCCGTCGGCTTTAAAACCGAGAGCGGCGACTCGATATACGTCTACGGTGTAATCGACCGAGTTGACACCTACAAGAAGGGCGAGGACGTCTACGTTCGTGTCGTGGACTACAAGACGGGAAAGAAGAGCTTCTCTCCGTCGGACCTTGACGAGGGAAAAAATTTACAGATGTTCCTGTACCTTCAGTCGATACTGAAAACCGAGAGCGAAGCCTTCAAGGAAAGGCTCGGCATCACAGGCAAAGGACGGATAATTCCCGCAGGAGTTATATACGTAAAAACCGACGTCAGCGACAAGACGGTACCCCGCCCAGACGACGCGCTCGCCCGTGAGGCGGTAATGGAAGCACAGGCAAGGCAGGGTATGGTCCTTTACGACGAGGAAATAATCTCGGCAATGGGGCTTCGCCACACGCCGCTCTATTCCGCTCGCTCTAAGGACAAAATTCCCGACTCGAAAAAAGAGCTTCTCTTCACCGAGGAGAGCTTTGAGGAGCTGCTTGAAAAGGTTGGAAAAAGGGTAATTTCTGCCGCAGAGGGAATGAAGTCGGGAAGGCTCGACGCCACACCGTCCAAAACCGAAGGCGGCGTTTACGCCTGCGCCTATTGCGAATATAAGCCTATTTGCCGCTTCGTTAAGACGAAATAGCTGATTTTTGACAGCAATACCGAGATATACTTCCACGGAAGCGCGGCAGAATATTCAAGCTCGGCTATCAAGGATATTAGCGAGCTTTCGGAATGTGACGTTATGTTCTACAACGTAGACTGGCGCTACAACGGCGACGGCAACGTAGAGGAATCGGCAGACGGCGGACAAAGCTGGTTCCTTAAGGAAGCACTCTCACCCTATTACAACGAGGAATACCCCGAATAAACTGCTTTAGAAAAGAATAATAAAAAAAGAGGGGTTAAAGTTACCCCTAAAACAAAAACGGAGAAAACCGAGGTAACACACCTTGACTTTCTCCGTTTTATTTACTTTGTCATTCGGCTCTTGATATACTCCACAACCTCGCCCTCGGGTATCCCGAGAACCGCGGAGAACTCCGAGTACAGAAGCCTTTCGGCGCGCTTCATTGCGTTCTCGTCGGCAAGGAAATTCTTCTTCCCCTCTGCCTCTCTTGCCTCGCCGTTTTTGTAAATCGCGCCTATCATTGAAATCATACCCGCTCTGTCGCCCGACTCGATAATATGCTTGAAGCGCTCGCTTCTCTGCCTGTTGTCGGGTATCCACTCCTCGTCGGGACGCGAGCGCGCCTCGTCGATTATCGCTTCAATCTCCTCGCGCGAAAGTAGCCTTCTCATTTGCGAGGTGAGCTTCTCGTTGTCAACAGGTACGAAGGTAAGCGAGGACGAGGGCGCGCCGTCTGCGCGGAGAACGTAATATTTCCTCTTTTCCCCCGCTATCGCTTCCTCTCTTATATCAACCACACTCATAACTCCCGCGCCGGAATATACGATTTTTTCACCTATATTATGCATAAATCGCCCTCTCTGTGCCGCCTTTTCGGCTAGCCAATGTTAACCCAAAATAGCAGCTTTCGTAAACTCTTACATATATATTTTACCACATTTTAAGAAAAAAATGCAAGGCGCATTCTGCACAATAAAGCGACGCTGTATATAAGGCAAAACAACCAATAAATGCTAGACCAAATAAAACCCGCACGCAAAAAAGCCACGCTTAGGCGCGGCTTTTTATAAGAAAAATTCTAAACAGAGGATTTATACAATATACTCGGGAGATACGGGTGTGCCCTCGGCGCAGGACTTGAGAATAGCCTCGCAAACCGCAACGGTATTGCTGCCCTCAGCAGCGGTAATGGTTACGGGAAGGTCACCGAGAATTATGTCGCACATATCCTTAATCTCACCTGTTGCGTTGTGGTGGTTGATGTCAACGGGGTACTGCACAGGCTCGTACTTCTCGTGTCCGTTCTCGTCAAGATTGCCCATTTCAAAGAGCTGAATAGACGCCGAACGGTTATCGCAGATAATAGTTCCTTTTGTTCCGTAGATAAGGGTACGCATAGTGTAGTTTCTCTTACAGCCTATAGAGCAGAACACCTTGCCTATAACGTTATCGTTGAACTTGAGAATAGCTACGGTGCAGTCGTCAACAGGCTTGTCGAGGAGAACCTTGTGGTTGGAGTATGCCATAACCTCTATAGGGTCGCCAGCAAGCCAGCGGATAAGGTCAACCGCGTGACAGCCGCCGCCTGTGATAGCGGGACGAAGATTTTTGGTGTCCCATCTCCAGGGAGATACGATGTGTGCGTAGTCGTGCGCGTACTCCGACTCGATAAAGAAGATATCACCGATTTTTCCTGCGTCGATAAGCTCCTTTGCCTTGATAAATCCCGGAGTCTTACGGCAAATCTGACCTACCATAAACTTGCCCTTCGATGCCTTTGCCGCCGCGTCTATTGCACGGCAGTCGTCCATATTGAGCGCAAGCGGCTTCTCGCAGAGCACGTGATAACCCATCTCAAGAGCGGCAACGCACTGCTCTCTGTGTATCTGGTCGGGAGTGCAAAGCACTATACAGTCAAAGCCCCCGTCGCGAAGCATTTCGTAATAATCGGTGTAATACTTATCAAGACCGTTAGCCTCGGCAACAGTCTTTGCAATCTTCTCATCTATATCGCAAAACGCAGTAAGAGTCGCCTCGGGAATTTCGGATATTCCCTTGATGTGCGACTTGCCCATTCCGCCGCCAACGACGGCAAATCTAACCTGTTTCATTTTCCTTGCCTCTTTCTATAAAAAATGACTTTGAGATAGAAATCAACCAAGTCCTACCCCTTTGATACAATTTTATCATAACTCAAGAATAATGTAAATAATCAAATCAGATATACTTACTATAACTTTTGTTGTATAGTAAATCGGTTGCTTATATGAGAATAAAAAGCAAGGTAAGCATCTTTTTTCATTTACCCAAAGAAAAAATCCCGACGGCAAAGCACAAGGCAGCCGTCGGGATATGTAATTATTCGGATTTTTACTTACTTAAGACAATGTACGGTAGCAGATGCGACCGAATTTGATTATCTCTTCGAGTAACGGGGAGCAACAGGCATACCGCCCTGAGCCGCAGACTCGACAGCAGCAATACCAACCGCAACAGTGTTAGCACCCTCGTAAACGTCGCACTCAAGCGCTGTGTCGTTGAGGATAGCATCACACATATCCTTAATCTCAGCGGATACGTTGTGGTGAGCGATATCAACGGGAATATCCTTGTCGGGATAGATGTGCTCGCCGTTATCGGTAATTGCGTGGCGGTAGAGCTTGATAGTGGGGTTTCTGTTATCGCAGATAATAGTACCCTTAGTACCGTAGAGGCAGGTACGCATAGTATAGTCACGCTTTACGCCGATACCGCAGAAGATTTTACCGACTACGTTGTTCGGGAACTGCATAATAGCGATGGTGCAGTCGTCAACAGGCCAGTCCTTAAGAACCTTTCTGTTAGCAAGAGCCATAACCTTCTCGGGGTCACCTGCAATCCAACGAAGAAGGTCGATAGCGTGGCAGCCGCCGCCTATAATGGAGTAACGAAGGTTAACGGGGTCCCATCTCCAAGCCTTGCCAAGGAACTGATAGTCGTGAGCATATTCCGACTCAACGTAGAAGAGCTCTCCGATAGCACCGCTGTCAACAAGTTCCTTTGCCTTAATGAAGCCGGGCGCCTTACGGCAAACCTGTCCTGTCATAAACTTCTTGCCGCTCTTCTTCGCAGCTGCAACCATAGCCTCGCAGTCCTCAACGGTCTGTGCAAGGGGCTTCTCGCAAAGCACGTGATAGCCTGCCTCAAGAGCTGCAACAGCATGCTCTCTGTGAATAGAGTCGGGGGTCGAAAGAAGCACGCAGTCAAAGCCGCCGTCCTTAATCATCTCGTAGAAATCAAGATATCTTCTCTCAACGTTAAACTCGTTAGCTACTCTGTTAAGAATTTCCTCGTTGTTGTCGCATACAGCATAAATCTCTGCAACGTCACTGTTGTTGTTGATACCGATCATATGGGATCTGCCAAGACCGCCAATGCCGACAACCGCAAACTTAACCTTGTTCTGTGCCATTTTAAATTTTCCTCCCGGATTTTTATAATTCTCTCTGTCTGCCGAAAGATGCGGCAGAGTAAATCTTTCGACTTACTGATTTAACTATACCACAAACTAAAAAAAAGTCAAGAGCTTTGGAACAACTTTTTGGAAGTTTTTTTCATTTGTACAATAAGCAGAACACCCCAGGTACAAAATCCTTCACGAAAGATTTTTGAACGTATGAAATACAAAAAAATTAAGACAGGGCATCGTCAAGCAATTACCTGACGTAACCCTGTCTTTTTTTGTTTATTTGCAATTATATACGACGGTTTATTTTCATACGGCTACTTGACCGAGCCACGCTCCGCAGAGCGAACCGACGTATTGCGGAATTTATACCACCGAAGGTTTCGGTGAGGAGAAATTTCGCAAGACTAGGCAAAGCGAGCGAGTAACGCGACGGCATAGTTACCTATGTCGAGCGTTGCGAGTCGATGCTTTAACGACGTATTGCGGAATTTATACCACCGAAGGTTTATACTGCCGAAACCTCTTCCATTATAAACGCCTCGAGAGTATCTCCCTCACGGATATCGTTAAACTTCTCTATGCCAACACCGCACTCATAGCCTTCGGCTACTTCCTTGACGTCGTCCTTGAAGCGGCGGAGCGAGGCTATCTTGTCCTCAAAGATTACTATACCGTCGCGGACTATTCTTATCTGCGCGTTTCTCGTAATCTTTCCGTCCTGGATATAGCAGCCCGCGATAATGCCAACGTTCGGAACCTTAATGGTCTGTCGAACCTCCGCATGACCAAGAAGAACCTCCTTGTAGGTGGGAGCAAGCATACCCTTCATTGCCGCCTCTATCTCGTCTATAATCTCATAGATAATTCTGTGAGTACGGATATCTACCTTGTTTCTCTCCGCAGAGTCGAGCGCATTCTTGTCGGGACGAACGTTAAAGCCTACGATAATTGCATTGGAAGCGGTCGCAAGCATAACGTCGGACTCGGTAATTCCGCCGACTGCCGAGTGAATTACGGCAATCTTAACCTCTTCGTTAGAGAGCTTGAGAAGCGACGCCTTAACAGCCTCAACAGAGCCTGCAACGTCTGCCTTAACTACGATGTTAAGAGTCTGAACACCTGCCGCAATCTGACCGAAGAGCTCGTCGAGGTTGACTCTCGAGTTAGCTGCAAGAATCTCCTGACGGAGCTTCTCACGTCTTTGCTCTGCAAGGCTCTTCGCCATTCTCTCGTCCTCAACCGCATTGAGCTCGTCACCAGCCTGGGGAACATCGTCAAGACCTATAATCTCAACGGGAACGGAGGGACCTGCAATCTTTACTGTCTTGCCCTTATCGTCTACCATTGCACGAACACGTCCAACAGCGTTTCCTACAATAACGTAGTCGCCCTGATGAAGTGTTCCGTTCTGTACGAGAACAGTTGCAACGGGTCCTCTGCCCTTGTCGAGCTTCGACTCGATAACGATACCTGCCGCACGTCTTTTGGGGTTAGCCTTAAGCTCCTTGACCTCTGCTACGAGAAGCACGCTCTCAAGCAGCTCATCAATTCCCATACCGGTGTGCGCCGAGCAGGGCACGGTGATAACGTCGCCGCCCCAAGCCTCGGGAACGAGCTCGTACTGTGTGAGCTGGTTGAGTACGTTGTCGGGATTGGCGGTGGGCTTATCCATCTTGTTGATTGCTACGATAATATCAATTCCCGCAGCCTTCGCGTGGTTTATAGCCTCGACAGTCTGAGGCATTACGCCGTCGTCTGCCGCAACTACGAGAATTGCAATGTCGGTCGACTTCGCACCGCGCATACGCATAGCGGTGAATGCCTCGTGACCGGGGGTGTCAAGGAAGGTGATGTCCTTGTCGTTTGCCTTTACTCTGTAAGCGCCGATTGCCTGCGTGATACCGCCTGCCTCTCCGCGCGTTACGTTGGTGTGTCTGATAGCGTCGAGTATCGAGGTCTTACCGTGGTCAACGTGTCCCATAACACAAACGACGGGTGCGCGCTCGATAAGGTCCTCGGCGCTGTCCTCTGCCTCGGTAAAGAGCTTTTCCTCTATGGTAACTACTACCTCACGGGTAACCTTAGCGCCAAACTCGTCTGCAATAATCTCAGCAGTAGCGAAGTCAACGGTATCGTTAAGGCCCTTCATCTCGCCCATAAACATAAGCTTCTTGATGACCTCTGCCGCGGTCTTCTTAAGTCTGGAGGCAAGCTCGGTAACGGTAATCTCGTCGGGAACGGTAATCTCGAGCTGCTTGTTTCTTGCACGCTCGGCTTCCATCTTCTTGATACGCTCCTGCGCTGCGCGCTCCTTGTCCTTTGCGCTCTTCTGGTTCTGTCCTTTGTTGTCCTGCTTCTTGAGCTTCTGCTTCGAGCTCTTATTGTCTGTGCCGTTGAGGATAGCGTAGTACTGCTCGTTGTATCTGTCGTCGTACTTCGAGAGGTTGACGTCAGAGGTTCTCATATCAACTACACGGGTCTTGGGGCCTGACTGGCTCGCAAACTCTGCGCCGATATTTACACCGCCCTTAACCGCCGAACGGTCTATGGTGGGAGCGATAGTCTTGAACTGCTGCTTCTGCGCCTTCTTCTCTTCCTTCTTAGGCTTCTTTTCTGCTACCGCTGCGGCAGCTTCTCTCTGCTGCTCGAGCTTCTGCTGCTTTTCAAGCTGCGCCTTCTGTGCAGGAAGAACCGTAGGTGCAGCGGGAGCTGCGGGAGCCTTTGCTACGGGTGCCTGTACCGCGGGCTTTGCCTCTACGGTAGGCGCGGGCTTTGATGAAGGCTTCTGCCAATCCTTGTTATTGGGTTTGCCGTCTGCCCTGAAGCCCTGTGCCGCTCTGTTCATACTGTCGTACTTCTTTGCGAAGGGGTTCTCCTGGGGCTGCGCTGTGTATTTGTTGTAGGTAGGTCTGTTAGACTGCTGTCTATCCTGTCTGTCAAAGGAACGTCTGTCGCCGTTTCTGTCCTGTCTGTCAGAGGGACGTCTGTCGGCTGTACCCTGCTGTGACACGGGTCTTTCGCGAAGGGCGGGACGCTCGGGTGCCTTTGCAGGCGCGGGTGCAGGTGCAGGCTTTGACTCTGCCTTTACTTCCTGCTTTGGCTCTTCCTTCAGGGGAGCGGGAGCAGGCGCAGGCTTCTTCTCGGCGGGAGAGGAAATCTTCGTCTTTCCGTCTCTGTACGCGTCGAGGTCCTTTATCTGGTGAGTCGAGGTAAGAAGCTCAACGAAAAGCTCGAATTCGTCGCCGTCGAGCGAGCCGCCGCTCTTCTTGTCAAGTCCAAGCTCCTTGCAGGAGTCGAGAATATCCTTTGATTTTATGTTAAAATCCTTTGATAGCTGTGTAATCTTAATCGGTAATTGAGGCATAGGGTTCACCTGTTTCCGAAAAATCGGAAGCTTCCTTTCAGTTTTCTTCTTCAGTATGCTCAGAAGCCTCGGCAGCAAGGCTGATTTCTCTTGCAAAGCCGTCGTCGGTAATTGCGACTGTTACGGGCGTCGTGCTCTTACCGAGCAATCTGCCGAGCTCTTCGGGTGAAAGAGGCACGCTGACAAGCTCTATTCCGTAGAACCCTGCCTTGCAGCTTACCTTCTTCTTAGCTCCTTGTGACGCTCCGTCGGAAAGAAGGATAAGACGGGGTCTGTCCTTTCCCGACTTTGACATGCTTCTGCATACCAGGTCTGTTCCTATCACGACCTTGCCTGCTCGCATAGCAAATCCGAGCATACCGACAAGGCGCGAATTCTTATTACTGTCCAACCTTCAATTCCTCTTCCATTCTGTCGTATACCTCCTCGGGTATCGGGCACTCGAGTGAAGTCTCGAGCCTTTTTGCCTTCCTTGCCTTTTTAAGACAGGCGGTATTTTTACATATATACGCGCCCCTGCCGGATTTCTTACCGGTCAGGTCAAGGATTATTTCGCCCTCGGGGGTTCGAAGAACTCTTATGAGAGTGTTCTTGGGAAAATGCTCACCGCAGCCGGTGCATCTTCTGGTCGGTATTTTCCTTTTTATTTCGGTCTGCATAGCTTTAAGCCTTAATGTCTATCTTACAGCCTGTAAGACGGGCAACGAGCTTCGCGTTCTGACCCTCCTTACCGATAGCAAGCGAGAGCTGGTCGGGAGAAACGGTAACGCGGCAGCTGCGCTCGTCCTCGAGGTAAACGTCAAGAACCTTCGCGGGAGAAAGAGCCTCTGCTACGTACTCGCAGATATCGTCGCTGTACTTGATTATGTCAACCTTCTCACCTGCAAGCTCGTTAAGTATTGCGTTAATTCTCATACCGCCCTTACCGATACACGAGCCTACTGCCTCGACGTTCTCATCTCTGGACTCAACGGCAATCTTGGTTCTGCTTCCTGCCTCACGGGCAATGCCTCTGATAACTATTGTTCCCTCTGCAATCTCGGGAATTTCAAGCTCAAAGAGGCGCTTTACGAAGTTGGGGTGAATTCTCGAAAGAGAAACTATAGGACCGCGGGTTTCGCCGCTCTTGACCTCGGAAACGAATACCTTGATTCTGTCGCCAACGTCGTAGAACTCGCCGGGAATCTGCTCCTCCTTCATAAGGGTAGCATATCCTGTGCCGGTATCGAGGATAAGGTTGCCGTTTACGGTATCTACCTTATCAACAATAGCGGTTATTATCTCCTCGCGCTTCTCCTCGTATTCTCTTGTCTGTCTTTCACGCTCTGCGGTACGGATAGCCTGAACTATCATCTGCTTACCTGCCTGCGCCGAAAGTCTTCTGAAGTCCTTGGTCTTAAGCTCGGTTTCAACCACACCGCCAAGCTTGTGACGGCGGCTCATAGCCTTTGCTGCGGAAAGAGAAATCTCGCAGTTGTCGTCGGTAACCTCACCGTCGGGCACTACGTTTCTCTGCTGGAATACTCTCATATCCTTCTTGTTAGGGTCGAGCTGTACTCTTATCTGAGTTGTGGGGCCTACCTCTTTTCTGCAGGCGTTTGCAAGCGCAAGCTCAATCTGCGCTATCATATACTCCTTTGATATGCCGTTTTCCTTCTCAAGAAGGTCAAGGGCGTTGAAGAAATCCGCGTTCATTTTTCCCGTGTACCCCGTATTTCTACGGTCCTTTCATTTTAGTGTCTTTTTTATTTATTTTAAATTAATTATCAAAAAACAGAGTTGTAAGCTTCGATATTTCCTCTCTCTTAAGGGCTACCTCACCGTCAGGAGTATCAATTGTAACGACACCGTCGGAAAGCTCCCCGAGCGTGCCGACAATACTCTTTTTCCCGTTCTTTGCGGTAAAGAGCTTTGCCTCAACGCGTTCGCCCTTGCACCTTGCAATATGCTCCTCGGTGCGAAGCTCGCGCTCAATACCGGGCGAGGAAACCTCAAGGTAATAAAAGCCCTCGATGGGGTCGCACTCGTCAAGTATCGGGTCAATTGCTCTGTGTACCTTCTCACAGTCCTCGATGTTTATGCCAGCCTCGTTATCAATGGTTATCTCGAGGTGATAGTCTGCGCCGACCTTTGAATAGGTGATATCCCAAATAAGATATCCAAGCTCTGTTACGGTAGGAAGTATTGCCTCTCTTACCGTTTCCTTAACGCTTTTTTTCATATCAATATCCCTTCCGTCGCCTAGGGGCGACTGCACTAACACTTAACTTAATGATTTTTCGGCATTATACTAGGCACTGCCGAAAATTTCTTACAATATTATTAATCACGCGCGTGAGAGGCGCGAGCTTCAGATAAAGGCTTGGGGCTTCGAAAACGCATTTTCCCAAAGCACCGCCCTGCGTCCTTTACTCTCGCGTTTACAATCAACGAGGAGTGGCCTTTCGGTCACTCCTCATTTCTTCATATTTTTCTATAAGTATTATAGCATATTTTCGGAAAAAATCAATAGGTTTTGAAAAATTTCCTCTCACTTTTCCGAAAATCTCCGCATTTTCGGTACAAAAACCCCGAAAACGATTACTTCTGCCAATCGTTAGGCGCTGCGCCTACCTTATACTTACGCTGGCGAAGCTCCTTATAGCCTGTGAGCTTTGAATACTTCACCATAAGCTTCTCGAGCTCGCGGGTGAGCTCAAGTCTCTGGCTCTCGAGGGCAGCCGCGGCAATTCCCTCGCGCCTTGCAATAGCAGTGTCGCTAAGCTTTGCAGATCTCTTCTTCATAGCTATACCTCCTTACAAGCCGAGCATTTCGCTTATAGAAGCGAGAATATCGGGATTCATAAACAGAAACGCGCCTGCGCCTCCAACGAGCAGAATGAGAATTACCACAAGGCCGATAAGCCAGCCGCTTCCTCCGTCACTTTTGCCGTTTATCGCGCGCTTAGTAACCTTTGCAGCCATCCAGTCAACGTTTCCGTCGCACTGCTTCATAATAGCCTCACAGTTTGCAATATCCTGCTTGAGCGCCTTCTTATCCTGACGGGAAAGCTTCTCGGTTGCAAGGCGGTGCTTTGCGGCAGCTATCGTAGATGCCGCATCAAGCTTGTCGTTCATAACCTCGTACATCTTATCCTTCTCTGCACGGGTTGCGGGAAGCTTCTCTATCTTCTTGGCAATCTTTCTGTCCTTCTTATAGAGCTTTGCGGCAGCCTCGTCCTTGATTCTTCTGACGTTCTCGTTCTCAACGACGCCGTTGTTCATCGTAGTGCCGTTGTAGATAGCGAGGAGCTTGCCGTTGATGGCATCTCTCTCGTTGAGCTTGTCGATAATCTCCTGACGGAGTCTTGCAATCTTCGCCTTGTCTGCGCGGCGGGGAAGCTTCATTGTGTCGGGGTCATTCTCAACAACCGCGTAGTAGCGCTTGTTGTCTGCCTCCTCGAACTTAAGTATGGTCTTGGTTTCCTGACGGATAGCCTCAACCTCCCTTGCAATCTCCTTCTTGCGCTTCTTGACGTCTGTGGTATCTCTGCCGAAACGATAGGCGAGAAGGTCAACCTCGCTCTCAAGAGCCGCGCTTCTCTGCTCTGCTCTCTTGGTGTAAACGAGAAGGTCCTTGTTAGCCTGCTCCGCTATCATAGCAGCGAGAGCCGCGTTAGCAACCGCCGCCTCGTTTTCAGCCTGCGCTCTGATGTTATTCTTAACGTTCTCGTAGTCGGTGGTCTTGTTGCCGTTGGTGGGGTCAACTACCGTGTAGGTAAGCTCGGGAAGCACTACGTAGGGCTTTCCGCCTGCGATATCGTCGGCAAGAGTCGCGGGAGCTCTTGTGAGTCCCTCGGAGCCGCTGTGCTTCTCATAGCTGTCAGCAAGTCCGTTATATGCTGCCGCATACTGAGTGAGGCGCTTCTTTACGCCTACGGTTTCCTTAACCACGCCGGCGTGGCAAAGGGTGAGAAGAAGCTCGGTATCGCTGTCGATAAGCTGCTTCTGGAGTCCCATAGCCTCGATAATTGCTATAGACTTCTCGTCGCCCTCGGATTCCTTGATAACAGCCATCTGCTCCGAAAGCGCGCGCTTTACGGGAGCCATTGCTCTGTCGCCCTCGGCGATAACTCTCTGCGCGTCCTTAGAGGACATAGTAGCAATAAGCGTACCCTCGTCAGCGGGAGCTTCAATATCATAGGTAATCTTCGGGAGAACCGCGTAATCTCTTCCCGCCATAATATCGTCGGGTATGGAATAGGGAGCCATAGTCAAAGACTGGTCGGTTGCACGCTTGAACTCGTCAACGAGTCTGTTGTACCTTCTGAGCTCGGGAAGCATACGGTTCTTGATTTCCTTTGCAACCTGAGTGTGTCCTACGTCGGTTGCGGCAACGAGGTTATCGCTATACTCGTCTATAATATTCTTTTCGGCTGCGAGACAGTCAAGTATAAGCTCGTATCTGTCGGGCTGACGGTTCTTCTTGTCCATCAGACCCTCGAGCTCCTTGTGCATCTTTCCTATCTTCTTGTTGCTCGCGGAAAGATACTGCATAAGCTCTGCGGGAGTCATTCCCTTAACGTTTGCGTCGTCCATTATTTCCGCCGTGTCTTTTGACTCAACGGTAGTTCCCTTCTTGAGTTGTTCCTTCATAATACGACTGTTCCTTTCGCGGCGCATCCGCATGTCGCTGCGGATTGCCAGTATATGTAAATTTTAATTATTAAATTTGGGGGCTGTGAGCCGTGAAAATTCGCGGCTCACAGTCTGTCGAGCCATTACACTCTTCTGCGAATAGGTCTCATATCCTCGCCAAGATACTCGGCAAGGGTGCGGAGATAGGATATCTCGGGTATCGACGCCTCGATATCTTCCATAAGAAGGCCGGTGTCCATAACGTCAACGACAAGGCTTCCCGACACCTCAAGAAGACCGCTTTCGCAAAGCTCCTGTGCCGTTACTCTTACGCTTCTGTTATAGTGAGCCATAGCAAACGCAAGCTCGCCCTTCGCATCGGAAATAAACGCGAGGCGATGTCTTTCGCTCGCACGCTCTGCGAGTGCTCTTAAGAAGTGGCAGGCAAGTATCAGGCGTCTGCGCTCGAGATTTGCCCTCTCTGCCGCACCGCATCTGATAATGCCCTCGTAGCCTCTTGCTACTCCGAGCTCGTCGGTGATAACGCTCTTACCCTTGTGAATTCTTGAAAGAATGCTTACCGCAAGGGCACGCTTATCAAGCTTTGCAATCTGACGTCTGTACTTAAGAAGAACACGCGAAAGCTTCCTCTGACACTTGTCAATTCTCTTGACCTTCTCTGTCGTGCGGAGAACGCGTCTGTTATAGCGTTCGGTTTTCCTTATCTTCTTATCTCTTATTCTGTCGAGCGCGTCAACCGCCGCATCAATTGCCTCGTCGAGTGCCGAGAGCTGCCTGTCGTATGATGTGCGAAGCGAGAGATAGCGCTTCTTGAACCTTCTGTAATCTCTCTTCGAGGAGAGTCTTGCATCGGCGGAGAGTGTCAGCTGTGTACCGCGGGACTCAAGGCGGTTGATATCCCCCTCAACAAATCCGCAGTCAGCGCCCGAGCGGTAGGTTGCACTTCTTTCAAGCAGCCTTGAGAGAAGCTCGCCGTTTCTGTAGAACGCCTCGGTGAATTTCTCGCAGGAGATAAGCTCGGGAATAGCCGCTGACTCGCTCCTCGAGGCAACCTCCTCGGGAAGAAGCGGGGATATAAGCGAGAGCTTCTCGTCCCCAAGATACTTATCAAGCGAGCCAACCTCGCGGTTGTAAACACCAATAATCTCCGAGAGGCGAAGTCTTGCGCGGGATTTCGGACGGAAGCCGTGACCTCCAAGTGCAAGTCGAAGCGCAGAGCCGAAGCCTATTTCAATCTTTGCGGCAGCGAAGAGATTCATTCGTCTTACGTTGACAAGGCTTCCGATTGCGGAAAGCTTATCCACGCGGCACTCAATTATGTGTGCTGCCGACTCGTCAAGAGCCCGTCTGACCTCTCCTACGGTTTCCTCTGCTACAATGCGCTTATCCGATTCAAGAGCCTCGGTAACCGCACTGATGAGTGCTTCAAGATGTACAATGCTTCTTTCATGCTGCTCGGCAAGCTCGGGATACTGCTCACTCCAGATTCCGAGGGCATACGCCGTAAGGTTAGCAGAAAGGTAGCGGTCGTATTTTTTAAGCTTCTTATCAAGCTTCTTTTCAAATTTGGAATACCTCGGGCGCTTCTTGCTCATATAGAGCTCACAAAGCTCCGAAACCTCTCCGTGAAGAGGAGTGAATTCCGCTACAAGCTCCTCGTAGCGGAGCATAGACATATCCACAAGCCTGTGCTCGGGCGCGGAAAGCAGCTCCGAAAGCTTGTAAACTGCCTCGTTTACGGTAGAGTAATCGTGATGAGAGAGTGCCGAGCCGAGCGCGTCGGTAAGAGCATAGAGCTCGCCGTCGGTGCCGTAGCACTCGGGAAGGATTTCTGCAAGCTTATGGGAGCGAGCGTAGTGCCTTGCCGCCGAGTCGTGTGCTATAGCGTGGCGAAGTCTTCCCTTGATACCGTCAAGAGGCTTATCCTCAAGAGCCCTGATTTTGTGCTCCTCGCGCTTTACTATGCGAAGAAGCGCGCGCTCTGCCTTCTTGGACTTGCGAAGCAGATACGCAAGCTCGCGGGGTGTGCTTACCGAGCGGCTCTTTACGTCAAGAGCGTCGGTCACAGTGTCCTCTATGTCGCCAACCTCGAAGGAAGCGGGCGCTACCGTGTAGGAGCTTACTCCGTCCTCGATATCAACCGTGTCCTCCTTGACCTTGTCCGCCTCCTCACGTGCAAGCTTGTCGAGGTCGCCGGGAGCACGTCTTGCTTCCCTTCCCAGCTTGGGGTCGGGTACACCTATATACTTGAAGTCGGAGCTTACCGAGCCGAACACAGGCTCAAGGTCGGGACCGACCGTCACAAGCGAGGAGCCGAGACCCATTGCGATAAAGTTCGTGCCCGTCTTAACACCTACACCGCGTGCGTTTACGCTGTAGGGCATTCCGTATCTGTACTTATCGCCTATCGAGCGTCTGTCGCCTGCCACGTTCTCAATTATCTCGCGGCAGAGAAGAAGCCTCGGGAAGGTGTAAACCTTACCCTCTCTTACGATACTGTCAATGATTTCGGTGGATATTCTCGCGATAGGCTCTCTTGCAGTTACCGAGAATTCCGCCGCGCGTCTGTTATACTCGCGAATGGCCTTAAGAAGATTCTCTTTAGCCGTCGAAATTACCGCAGGCTTACCGTAGCCGCGGACGTTATGGAGCTTCTTTGCGTATACCGCAACTCTCTCGCGGTAGATAACAAGCTCCTCGGCTTCAATCTGCATTGCGATACGGGAGAGCGCCGCGCCCGACCTTCTGTACTTAAGCTTAAGAAGCGCGCGCCTCTGCTTTCTCGTAGCGGCAAGCAGTCTTTTTCTGTATTCGGGAGTTTCTCTCTCCGACTCGGGAACTATGCTCTCGAGCGCGAATACCGCCTTATCCTGCTTGGTATTCAGACGGAGAAGCTTCTTTTCGAAGCGCGCGGCTCTGCGGTTATTCTTCTTCTTTCTTCTCTCGAGTCGTCTCTCGGCTCTGTCGAGTCTTCTGAGAATGAAATAATCGCGGCGGCGTGTGCTTCTGTACTCGCCCCTTGTGTCAACCGAGTCAAGCTCAATCTTCTCGGATGCACTGTAGGGGGGATTTATTACAGTCGTCATAACCGTCGGGTTTTCGGTGTAGCGTCTGTTGGGATAGGCTACGGGAACGAAGCCCGCGCTCTTTCCGTAAGGGTCGGTATATCCCTTCATGGTCTCGGAATCCTTCGCAAACGCTTCAAGGTAATGCTCCGAGTAGCTAACCTCGGGAATATCGGTTTCCTGTCCGTCCTTCATAACGTTCTCGGGAAGGAATGCCGAAATTCTGCGGAACTTCTGTCCGGTTACCGAACGGTAATCTATTACTCTGTTGTTGTATGCCTCAATACCGGTATAAAGCGCGTCCTGCTCCTTATCGACCTTAATTCCGACTCTCTTTGCTATGACGAGAATCATCTTTCTCGCCTCGAGAAGCTTGCCGCGTACTCTGATATTTTCGGCTATGGCAAATTCAGCGTCATTCTTACCGTGCGCTCTGAATATTGCCTTGTCACTCTGCTTTACGGTCTTTTCGAGAAGCTTTACCGTGTTCTTTGCGTGCTTCTTGAATTTCTTGAAGCCCTTTCTGTCTGTGACCGTCTCGCCTCTTATAGCGAGCTCCTTAAGAAGGAGTCCCTCTCTGACGTAAGCACCGTTCTGAAGCGGGTCCTCATCGTCGAAGCTGTTGGTTTCGGCTGCCTTCGGGGGCTTGATATCAACGTCAAGCTCTCTTGCCTTAAGTCTGTCGCCGACGACTCTTATCTCGTCGCCCACTACCTCGCAAAGCTCCTTACGGCAGGCAATTTTCGGGAAGCTGCGAAGCTTTCCGTCTGCGACCTCGTCGGCTACCGTAACACTCACGGCACTGAAGGGCTTGTCAAACACGTCTGAGCAGGTCTTCGCACACTTATCGAAGGACATAAGCGAAGAAACGAGCTCTCGCTTAACACCGGTCTTTGCCTTATCCGAAGCAAAGGCTCTTACCTCTGCAAGAAGCTTTGAGTTAAGAATAACTCTTTCTCTCTCGATAGCGAAGCACTCGGCGGTAAGCCTTGCGTTCTTGCTCTCAAGACCGAGAGCCGCTCTCTCTTTTCTTACGGCTCTTAAAGCCTTGCCGTATTTCTTATCTATCTTGCGAAGCTTCTTTTTGTATTTCTTACCGCTTCTCTTCTCCTCGGAGTATTTCGCGTTCAGCGCCTTAACAGCAGAATCGCGTGAGGAGATTATGCGCTCCTCGCTCTCGAGGCTCCGCTCAATATCGACGGTGTTGCGCTCTACGGTCTTTTCATTCTTCTTTCTGACCGAAACGAGCCTCGAATCGGCTGCCGAGCCGCGCTTTACGAGCGTGGATACGTCGGATTTCGAGTTGCACTCAAGTCCGCCAAGCGCCTCGAGGGCTGTCGAGGGAGGATTGATAACCTCGGTAGCAACTCTGTCGTTTTCGTTTATGGGAGCACCGCTCTCGTCAACGGGAAGCTCAACGTAGCTGTCACGGTAGTAGAGCCTCGGGATAACCGCCCTGCCGGTTCCGCCCGCGAGATGCTCGGGAAGGAAGGATGAAAGCCTCGTGAGGCTCTCGCCCGTAAGAAGCTTATAGGCTCCGACTCTCGAATTGTAGTCCTCAATAGCCTCGGAAAGCTCGGAGGATGCCTTGTTAACCGTCTTTGTGCTCTTAATCCTTGCCGCTACAGACAAGTTATCTGCGCGGATTGTGAGTATCTTTGAGTAGGTGCCGATAATTCCGACAAGCGCCTCGGGCGTTGCGTTCTCATCGGTCTTTTTGTCAAGAAGCCTGTCGCGCTTCTTTATATCGCGTGCAAAGCTCTTTGCCGCCTTATCCGAATGCGATATGTATTTCTTAAGCTGCTTTTTGTTCTCGGTAAGTCTGCCCTCCTCGAGAATTTTAGCAACTATATCGTCGTCGATATTGAGAGGCGGAAGCTCGGCCTCGGGCTCCTCACACTCGCAACTCTCAGGTGCGGCGCGTCTGCCTGTGAACTCGAATGCACGAACCTTACCGCGTACTCTCTCGTCCTTTGTTTCCTCGACCGTAACACCGGGATAAACCTCTTTCTCGGGCTCGCCCTCGACGTTCTCGGGGGCAGGCTCTTCCGCGGTGCAGGGCTCTTCGACAGCTTCGGGAGCTTCAGCGTAAAGCTCCTCGCACTCCTCGGCAGCAGGCTCCGTGCTCTCGCACTCTGCCACCTCGTCGATAGGCGCGACATACTCTGCTACGTCATCGGCAGGGGATTCGCTTTCGGGAATGTCAACCGTCTTTTCAGGCTCGGGAGATTTCTCTATGCTCACGGGAACAAAGGCTGCTGCAACGCGAGCTCCGTCCTTTTCTGCCGACTTTTCTTCCTTGGGGGTATTGGAAGGGTCGGCAGGCTTCGCCTTCGGCTTTGCCGCAGGCTTTGCTTTAGGCTTTGCCGCGTTAGGAGCGGGAGCGGGCTCTGCGAGCTGCCCGTTCATTGCCGCATAGTATTCGTTCTGCTTGTTGATGTAATCCGTCCACGCATCTCCGTATGCGCGAAGCATCTCGGGGTCGTAGGTCGGATACTGCATATACTGACCGTACTGCTCGGGGGCAGCCTCGCCCTCGGGCTCAGTATCCTCGTCACCAACTGTTATAGTGCCGTCGTCCTCTTTTTCGTCGTCCATAGACACGGTAATAATGCCGTCGTCCTCCTCGAGGTCATCAGGGCCAATAACAGTCAACTCAAACGGGTCGGGCTCGGGCTCACCTACAAATATTCTGCCATCGTCCGAGGGCTCCTCCTCTTCGGTGTAATCGTATCCGAGGAACTCACGCACGCGAGCCCTTGCACCCTCGCGCCTTTCCGCATCGGTGACGGGTGCGCGCCTTGCGATAGGCTTCTCTGCCTCTTTTGCCTCAGGCTCTGCGCTCTCGCACTCTGCCACCGACTCGTCCGCCGCGCTTTCGGGAAGCACGTTATAGGGGTTATCCTCAACCTCGATAATCTCGGCTGCCTCCTCTATAGGCATAACCGCCGCATCGTCCTCTGCCATAGGAGCAAATTCCTCGGCTAAGGTGACGACCTCCTCGCTGACGGTATTCTCGTTATCTATTGCCGCTACGGGCTCTTTTGCTTCGGGAGCTTCTTCTGCCAAAGGCTCGCTCGCGGGAGCTGTGCTCTGCGCTCTTCTCTCGAGAAGTGCCTTGGCACGAGCACGTCTTGCCTCTGCTTCTGCGCGCTCTCGCTCGAGAAGCTCGGCAATCTCGCTCGCCCTCTGAGCCTCGCGGGCCTTGCGCTCCTCTTCCTCTCGCATCGCCTGCTCGGCAATCGCCTTCTGCTTATTTCTTGCCGCGCGCTTCTCGGCAGTTCTGTTCTGCTTGAACTCGGCGAGCGCATCGCTCTCCTCGCGCGCTGCGCGCTTCTCGAGCGCCTGATTTCTCTTTTCGCTCTCGATAGCCTGCGCGTCTCTCTCCTGCTCGGAGCGACGGCGGCTCTTTTCCTCCTCGCTGATTCTTAAGCGCTCTTCCTGGCTATGCTTGCTTATATTGCCGCGAGCCTCCTTAAGCTTATCAGAAATTGTCATCTGTGATGCAAGAGCCTCACCCGCAGGACTCTCGTCCGCGATAAGACCGCCGTTTCTTACTACGTCGTCAGCCATCACACCTTACCCCCATCGTTTTCATTGTAAAACTTCAATAAATAATTCAGCACGTCCCTACGCAGCACAATTCCGACAAAGCAGCCTCTGTCGTCAACCACCGGGACGAAGTTATGCTCCTTGACACGCTCTATCAGCTCGTGCATAGAAGCGCTGTGGTACACCGGAGCGCAGTAGCTCTCGTCAATTATCCCGACTACTCCGTCGCGCTCGGCAACACGCAGGTCTCCCCTGCCATCGCCAAGGAAATATTTTAACAGGTCGTCGGTCCTGAGCGTTCCGACGTATTTGCCCTCACCGTCAAGCACGGGAATTGCCGCGTATCGGTGATATCGCATCTTCTCAAGCGCCTGCCTTACGGTACTGTCGACAGTGACGTACTCAACGAGGCTCTTGGGAACGAGAAATCTCATTATATTCAAGGGCTTAATCCAAGGGAGCGACTGCTCCCAACTCCTCTTTTTTCTTTCGGGTCACCCCACGGTGTCCTGTAGGCGATATCCGCCGTCAATGTGTAAATGATTAAAATCCGAGAAGTCCCGCACCTATAACCGTCGAGAATCGCGAGAGCTTCGGTATAACGAACCTCACACCGTAGCCCATGCCGTTAATCTCCTCAAACTTGGAATGACAGAAGGCAAGCTCAGTCGCGTTACCGGTAAACACCACGTCACGGACTCCAACCGAGCGCGCGGCGAATACCGAAACCATACCCACGGTTTCATAAACCATATTCATAATGCCCTTAGCAATGTCCGACTTTGTAGCAACGTCCGAAACGTTACCGAAGTTCGCCGCGGTAAGGTCACGCGACAGCGCGGACAGTGCGTTCTCCGCAGTGATATCCTTTATACGAAGGTCAACGTTAGCAAGCTCGCCCTCGTCTGCATATTCTACAATATGGTCAATGCTCTCCGCCTTGATAAGAAGCTTCGAGAGCCCCATAAGAGTTCCACCGCCGACACCCGTACCGCCAAGGTACTTCGTTTCACCGCCGCGCCTCGCGTGCACGAGAGCCGTTCCCGTGCCCATACTGACTACCAGCGCCTCGTCAAGACCCGAGAGGTAAAGTCCTCCCTTGCCTATGCTGTCAAACTCCTCAACCCTTACGCAGTCAAGACCGTAGAGGCTTCTTTTAACGTACGACGAGCCGACACCAGTCATCATAACTCTCGATATATCCGAAATAGACAGTCTGTTCTCGTCGGTGAACTTTCCGAACGCACCGTAAACCGCGGTTATCGGGTCGTTAGCCTTAACGACCTGCGGAGCTATAATGCTCCTTGCACCGCTGCCGTCGTCCTTAATGCCTACTATCTTCGTCGTGCTTCCGCCGACGTCAATTCCAATTACTACCTTCATTTTTTACCTCCGACCAAGACGAGAATTTCCGTCAAGGTCTGATATTAAAGCCCTCCTGCGGTTATTTCAGCCTGGATATAAGGCTGTCAAAGGAAAGTCCGTACTTATCCGCAATATCTCTGGCATAAGACTTTCCGTCGGGCTTCGCCCTGACAATCTTGAAGGAACGGCGTCCCTCCTCTATGCCCGCAACCAGCGTGTCAATCTTAACTCCACCCATGCTTACCGAGCGCTCGTTAATCTCGGGAACCGAGGCGGCAAGCTCGTGCAGGTGAGTAGAGAATATTCCGCGGCAGCCCATAACGGCAAAGCCCGCGAGAATTTCAGAGGCAATGTACGCCGCCTCATACGCGCCGGTCGAGGATAGCGACTCGTCAAGAAGGAACATTGAGTTGCCACTCGCCGCGTCGAATATCTCACGCAGTCTTGCACACTCCTCGCCAAGCCTTCCCTTGTCAATCGTATCGTCAGCACCCTCGGGAAAATGAGTGAATATCGCATCTGCGGGGGATATCTCGGCGCTTGCCGCAGGAACAGGAAGACCGAGCTGACAAAGCGCCTGTGCCGCGCCGACCGCTACCGTGATAACCGACTTACCGCCGCGGTTAGGACCGGTAAGCACGTATATGTGAGCCTCGGAGTCAAACTCGAGGTCATTTGTTACTATCTCATCGTCTATAGCGAGCGCAACGCGAGGATTATAAAGCTCGCTTGCCGCGAACGCCTTCTCATCTGCAGGACGGAGAGTGGGCGTGCACACCTTGCAGCCGGGGTGCTCCGAGAGCCTTTTTATCAGGTCTGCCGAGCGCGAGATAAATTCTATCTCGGGAAGAAGGCGGAGAAGGAAATCGGTATTGTCGAGCACATACTCGCCGACTATTGCGCGCCAGCCGCGCACCGAGGAACGGAAAACTTCCTCGATAGCCGAGTTGAATGCGCCAACGAGAGCTTCCTTTCTGTTCTCGCTCTGTCCTTTGCCAAAGGGAGAAAGCTCCGCAATGCAGGTAAAGGCGTCGTTCTTAAAGGAAAGACGGAGAATTTTATCGAGCACCTTGCCCGACTTGAATTCCTCGGAGTTTATCGAGATAACTCCCGCGGATACCGGTCGAAGCTCTCTGTCGAGGTTTACTCCGACGGTTATGCTCCTGACCTCGTGCACCCTTTGGGCAAGTGCCTCAAGCTTTTTGTTAAGCTCAACGTAATACTCTGACTCGGATAGCTCGATTGAAAGCTCGGAAAGCGCCTTGAAGGCACGGCTCTGAAGCCTATCGCGTATCGGAAGAAATCCCTCGCGAAGCATATTGATGCAGGAAACGTACAGCTCAACCTCGGTTATGCTATAAAGATAGGAGTCACCTGTGGAGGTATTCTCCCTGTCGAGCCTGCGAAGCTCGCTTATATCCTCAAGCACGGGATTGATTTTTGCGAGAAGCTCCTTAAGCTCGGGAATTCTCATAACGTCGTCAAACACCTGCTGACGGTAGAGAATCACCTCACTGTCAGAGGTAAAGAAATCCGAAAGGCGCGCACTTTTGAGATTGAATATCTCCTCAAGTCCGAGCTCGTAGCAGACGTCGTCGGAAATATCGGGAAGATTTTCACGGGTAGCGTGATAAAGGCGCGACTCTTCTGTAGGATATAACAGGCTTATGAATTTTTCCTCCATTACGGTACCCTCCGTTCTCTAAAATACACGTACGCATAATATAATAATACTAACATAACTATTATAACATAAAGGGTTTCTACTTGCAAGAGGAAATTTAATATTTTTTAATTTTTTCATGTAAGAAATTTCGGTCAAAAATTGTACAATTCGACAGTTGAATTTGACTTTCGGATGTGATAAAATATATCAGCAGGGCAAACGTGCTGTCTTTTTTGCCGTTTTGCCGTCACAAAAGATGATTTTGTTTGTCCGCAGAGCTTATGCCATTCATAGCACAGCGGACGGAAAGGAAAATATTATGAAGGTTCTTATACTTAACGGTTCACCCCACAAGGAGGGCACGACGTTTGCGGCGCTCTCAGAGGTGAAGAAGATACTTGAAAGCGAGGGCGTTGACACCGAGATTGTGAGCATCGGCACTCTTGCCGTTCGCGGCTGTACGGCTTGCCTCTCCTGCAGGAAGCTTGGCAGATGCGTAATCGACGACGAGGTGAACAAAGTCGCCGAGAAATTCAAGGAAGCCGACGGACTTATTATAGGCTCGCCCGTGTATTACGCCGCGCCAAACGGCACGCTTCTGTCCTTCCTCGACAGGCTCTTCTACAGTGCATCGTTTGACAAGACAATGAAGGTCGGCGCAGCAGTGGTATGTGCAAGGCGCGGCGGAACAACCGCATCCTTCGACGTACTCAACAAGTATTTCTCGATAAGCGGAATGCCAATAGCCACAAGCAGCTATTGGAACCAAGTCCACGGAGCAAACGCCGAGGACGCAGCGTATGACGAAGAGGGAATGCTCTGTATGAGAAATCTCGGAAGAAATATGGCGTTCCTTATAAAGAGCATAGCGCTCGGACGCGAGAAGCACGGACTTCCCGAGAAGGAGCCCGGCGTCAGAACAAACTTTATTAAGCGCTAAATCAGCAAGCGTCAAGTTGGTTTGGGGCAAATTTTGCAAACTATTATTTACCTTTTCCGACAAAACGCGTTAAACAAAGCCCTTGCGTGCCGTTTGGCACGCAAGGGCTTAAATTATTATACACAGGTTTGCTCATTTCGGAAGGAAGGCAGCACAAATAATCCTCTGAACGGCAACCAAGTGCGGGAATGGGGTGCGCGTGACAGCTTTTTGTGACAAACCTACTTGTTGCTTTGTTCATTTCTACTAGTTGTACGGGAATTTGCTCCGTCTTATGAAGCTTCCGACACGGAAGCGACGGAGCAATGTTTCGAACCCATATCCCGTGTCAAAGACACGGATTGCGTTCGATTCCTGCGTACGGGTCACCAATCCCAGAAAAAGAAAAAGCACCACTATATGGTGCTTTTCTGGGATTGGTGACCCGTACGGGAATCGAACCCATGTTACAGCCGTGAAAGGGCCGTGTCTTAACCTCTTGACCAACGGGCCGAGGGTTTTGGTAGCGGATGTCGGATTTGAACCAACGACCTACCGGGTATGAACCGGGCGCTCTAGCCAGCTGAGCTAATCCGCCATATTTCGTCCCTCTTAATTCTCGCGCTTGCCTATTATATCATAAGAAAATCCAAAAGTCAATAGTTTATTGAAAGTTTTTTGAGAAAAATTTCCGTGACTTCTTGTTTTGCCTTAATTATTATATCCGATTATGTGCAGTGTTATAAAACAACCGTCCCGAAAGGCGGTTGTTTTACATTTATATTCTGGAAAATAAGCTGACTTTGAAATTACTGATTAAGAAAAATCTCAATACCACCCATAGCCGAACATTTTTCCGACTTCGGTTTCCTCGTTGTAAATGCGGAAGGCAACTGCAAGCGCTATCGGGTAATAGAGCATATGCGGAATATAGAATATGAAGTTATCCAGAAGCGAGCCGACAAGGACTATCAGAATTGAAAGTCCGAGCATGCTTTTCGCAAGCGTGGGGTGCTTCAAGAAGGGTTTAATCGTCGCTATTCTGTAGAAACCGTAGGCAAGAAGTCCAAACACGCCCATAGCCGCAAGCAGCTCGATAACGGTGTTGTGAACCATAAGCGGGAAGCCGTACGGCTCAAAGAGGTCAAGAGCATAGAAGCCCTTACCGAATATCGGTGCCGTAAGGAATTCCTCAATGCCGTAGTTCCAGAGCTCAAATCTGCCATTGTCGTCAAATCCGCGAATGAAATTGACCTTAAAGAGCTCGTAGAGAACGTCACCGTAGAGAAGTATAGCTGCAAGGCAAGCAAGTGCAAAAAGCGGGAGCAGAACTCTGAACAGCCGTTTTCTCTCACCGACGAACGCCGCAATAATAAAGCAAAGAACAAAAGCCACGCCGCCGATAATCCACGCGTTACGCGAAAGTGTTACGGCAATTCCCGCAACGCACAGAAGCGACGCACCAAAATACAGAAGCGGTGCGCGGTTCTTCATAGCACCGTAGAAAATCATAGGGATAAGCACGGCTAGGTTCTGCCCTACCGTATTAACGTTTCCAAAGCCTATTTTAAACTGATGGCGTAAAAACGTTCCGTCAACAAGGAAGCTGTCGTCCGTGATTATATACGATACCATATTCACGGAAATTACAACGGCGCAAATCGCCGAGCAGTATGCAAGATAAGATGCAAGAGCACGGCCGTCCTCATTTTTCAGTCCGAGATAGAAAAGATAGAAGAATACGAAGAAGGTCAAAATCTGAGCGAAGCCATATCCAAGGCTTGCAGGCAGCCACTCGCCGCCGAGCACACCGTTAAGAAGGAAAGCAACCGAAAGAATAAGCGCCGCCAACGGGTACGGAATTGCCCGAAGCTCCTCGGAGTCAAGGGCTCCGTTTTTTCTCATATTGCGGATTATTGCAAGAATGAATATGCCGAAGCTGACTATATAAAGCGCAAGCCGCCAGCCCGAAAGAAGCCAGCCAAGCCCCTCAAGCGTATCAATTCCCGTTTCGGGCGAGAACTGATAAAGATAGCATATAAAAACAGGTATAAGCGGCTTTATGCTGCGAGTTGTCAGAAGCCCGAGCGATGCAAGTCCAAGATTCAGAACGTTCAGCGTAACCTCCTCCGAGGTATGATACGCCGCTATCATAATAATCGCTATAACTATCGGGTATATCGGCCCTGTAAAGAAGGAGCTGAAAGTTCCCTCGTTATTTCGGTATGCAGTTTTTTTCACGAAGGACTCCTCCTTTCCGTTTCAATTCAATCTGCCAAAAGAAACACCGTTTTTATCCGACAGCTATCCCTTGCAGAATTCCTCTATAAGCCGAAGCGTTTCGGGAAAAACACTTTCCTTTGAGTATTTCTCGTATTTTTCGGCAAGCGCTGCGGGATTCAGCGCTCCGTTTCGGTAAATATGCAAAGCTTTGTTTACAAAATCCTCGATATTGCCGAATTCATACAGATATCCGTCAACTCCGTCGGTGATAATATCCTCGTGTCCCTTAATGCGCGAGGCAAGAACCGTACGTGATGCGCCGAGTGCCTCTATGATATTAAACGGCATACCCTCAATACTGCTTGCGCTGACGTACAAATCAGATGCCCTCATAAAGTCACATGCATCTGTTCTGTTACCGACGAGTACCACACTCTCGGTAACGCCGAGCCGCTCCGCAAGCTGCAAGAGCCGCTCACGCTCTGTGCCGTCGCCGACAAGGCAAAGCATAGCCTTCGGAATCTCCGCCTTTATTCTGCGAAGAGCATAGAGCAAAAATTCCTGGTTCTTGCGAGGTGAAAGCTCTCCGACAAAGCACATAACGAAGCTTCCTTCGGGAAAATACTCACGCCTGATATTGTCAACAGGGGTGATAACCTCGCGCACCGAGGCACCCATACCGCGAGAAGGTGTGACCTTACCCGCAAGACGGTATCGATCGGCAATCTCGAGGTCCTCGCGGTTCATTACAATTATTTCGTCGCACTTCCCTCTCGTCACCCTCTCGGCAAGGAGAAGAAGCCGCGCCTTAATAGGATTAACGTTTTTCGAAAACAGATACCCGTGTACGATATTCAGAACGCGGGGCCTTTTCTTTTTCCTCATCGCAAGCCTTACGTGAAAGGCGGCAAGAGATGTGTTCAGAATAACGGCATCGTAATCCCCTGTAGAGAGGGCTTGTCCGATAAGCCTTCTTGCCTCGCGGTTTTTTGGCGAAAGGAGCTTTTTTTCAAAAGGGATATCAATATCCGCCCCCTCGCCGCGTGCCATCACAACAACGGCAGCACCGGCGTCACGAAGAGCCTTGATATAATCCAAGTGAAAGTTGTTTATATGCTGCATATTTGAGGCAACATAAAGTATTTTCTTTCCTCTCACTTTTTTTCGTCCCCCGCGTATTTTTCGTTTTTGTTGAATGCTACAAAGGGTGTCTTTACAAGTATGAGAATATCAAGCCAGAATGACCAGTTTTCAATATAGGCAATATCAGCCTGGATTCTGTCCTCTATCGAGGTATCGCCGCGAAGCCTCTTGACCTGAGCAAGACCCGTCATACCGGGCTTGACGTAATGCTTAACCATATAAAGCGGCACGTCGTTCTTGAAGTATTCAACGAAGGACGGTATCTCGGGGCGCGGTCCGACAAGCGACATATCGCCGAGAAAAACGTTGAAGAGCTGCGGAAGCTCGTCTATAGCGGTTCTGCGAAGAAACGTTCCAAATCGGGTTTTTCGCTCGTCAAGGTCAGTAGTCCATACCGCACCCACGTCGGCGCCCTCTTTCATCGAGCGGAACTTGAGCATCGTAAATCGCTTGCCCATTCGTCCGACCCTCTCCTGCTTAAAAAGCACGGGGCCGCCGTCACCAAGACGGATACCGATAGCCGCAAAGAGCATAACGGGCGAGCTCAGAACTATAAGCAGCGCGGAGCCGACGATATCAAGCGCGCGCTTAATGAAGGCGTTGAAGCGGTTGTCAAGCGGGTTTGAATGGACGTTTATAAGAGGAATTCTTCCAACTCTCTCAAGCTGCTTTGCCGACTTGAAGAAGCCGTAGATTACGGGAAGGAAATACACCTTCACGCATCTGTCATCGCAAAGATTCACAAGCCTTATCAGCTTCTTTTTATCATAGCTGTCAACAGCGAAAACCGCATAATCCGGTGTGTACCTGTCAAGTATTTCCTCAAGCTCCGAGGGCTCGCCGAGCATCTCGCATCCGACGTCGCTCATCTCGCCGCCGACGTGTCCGACAACCATAATGCCGTTGTGGTTATCGTCTATAACCTCTTTAACGAAGGCTCTTGCCGTTTCGCTGTTATTACCTATAATAATCACCTTGCGCACAATGTCACGCTGCTTTCTGAATAGCTTGACAAAGAAAATAATTACCTTCTTCTTGAAAACGAGCAGAGCCGTTGAAAGCACAGCCGAGGTGATTATCCACAAAAGAATGAACTTCAGTCTTGCATCATTGAAGAAAACGACCGTGCCAACCATAGCAAAGCCGAAAAAAACCGTATTTGCAAGCAGTATTCCCGATATGGAATAATGGGCGTTTACGTAGGGTATCGGCTTATACACGTTAAAAAACTGATAAACCAGCGAGGATAAAATCACCGCAATGAATACGAGAATCTGCGTTTTTGAATTGTTGATAGACACAAGCGAGGTGTCTATGATAGGATAGAGCAGGATATACGCCGAAACGAAGGCAGCAAAGTTGAGAATCATATCGAGCGCGTTCTCGAGTATTGTGAGCGCAGAGCGATTATCGTCTCTCATTCCGTTCTCCTTTTGTTTTTATTATGCGTAAAACAAACCAACATATATAATATCATTTTTGTAATATTTTGTCAAGCAAATAGCGCGCGCGTTAATATTAGTTAATATATTCGGAAGCTATCGGTCCGTAATTTGCGCGGGCTCTGTGCTTCTTGTAGCGACTTGATACCTTCACGCAGACTATTATTGACAAAAGCAAAATAAAATGTTAAAATAGTTTCAAGAAAATTTTCAGACTCGGAGAAACAATGGATTTTAATAAAAGCATACCTAAAATAGAAAAAATACTGGGCTACACCTTCCGCGACAAAAGCCTACTCGCCCAAAGCTTTACCCGTACGAGCTTTGCAAACGAAAGGCGCGGCAAAAAGGGAGACGAATATTCCTCAAACGAGGTGCTGGAGTTCTTTGGTGACAGCGTTCTGTCGACGGCTATAGTAACTATCTTAATGGAGCAGAAAACCGAAAGATATTCCCGCGGCATACGCACAGCACTCACGGAAGGCGACTTTTCAAACATTCGTTCAAAGCTCAGCGATAAAAAGAACCTTGCGAAAAGCACCGAGGCTCTCGGGCTGCAGAAATTTCTGCTTCTCGGAGAGGGGGACAAAAAGCTCGGGATAGATTCCGAGCCCTCGGTTATGGAGGACCTCTTTGAGAGCATCATCGGCGCGGTATATATCGACTGCGGAATGGATATAAAAACGGTTATATCGGTTGTCAGGAAAATACTCGACGTATCGGTCTACCTAACGTCTGCCGCAAGCCTTCAAAGCTACAAGAACGCACTTCAGGAGTACTGCGCCGACAAATCACGAAGACTTCCCGCCCCCATTTACAAAACCGTATCAGAGGAGGGCCCCGACCACAGAAAGGTCTACGAGAGAGCCTGCTACATCGGCGATAAGGTCTATGGCGTCGGAAAGGGCAAAAACACAAAGCTCGCCGATTCTATGGCAGCTGAGGCAGCCCTTGCACGCCTGAGAGCCGAGAACAAAAAAGAAGCAAAGCCGAGCGTAGTTCCGACCGAGCAGGTCGCTCGTCTTAAGGAATACGCGCAAAAAAACAAGCTTCCCTCACCCGAATTCCGCGACCTCGGTGAGAGCGAAAGCTCTACCGAAAGCGAAAGAGAATACGTCGTTGAATGTCGCCTATCGGGAGCGTCCGCAAGAGGCGTCGGCAAGAGCAAGCAGGATGCTCGCGCATTCGCCTGTCAGGCTCTTCTTGAGGCGCTCGGCGCAAAAGAAAAGCAGCAGAAGAAGAACGAAGGCAGTGTAATAAACAAGAAAGGCCCTAAAGAAAAAAAGGAAAGCTCGGCAGAGAAAAAGAAAAGCTCTGCAGAAAGGAAAAGCAGTCTGCCGCGCGGCGGCGAGCGCACCGCACAAAAAAAGGCAACGACAAGCACGAAGCCCAAGCGGACACCTCATTACCATAACAAGAGGAGCTGAAAAGAAAAAAGACTTATGGCACACGGTTAGTATGTCATAGGTCTTTTTACTTTGCATTTCAACCCGCAGAGAGGCTCAAAGCGTCATCATCCACGCCTCAATCTTATCCGTGAGGACCTTATAGCCGTGAGTGGTGAGGTGCTGGCCGTCAATATAGCACTTTCCCGCCGCCTCGTTTTCCGCACCCGAAAGCTTTGGGTCATAATACGCCTCAAGGCTCGGATTAAGCGGCGCGCACTCCCAGAGGTCTATGTAAGGAATTCCCCATTTTTTACATACCTCTATCGCGCGTAAGAAGAACTTACGGCGCTTGTAATCCGCACCGTATCCACCGGCAGGTCTACCCATCTTATGAGCCACTATAAAGCCTATCTTGGCACAGGGATAATAGCTTGTAGCCTTGTAAAACAGACTCTCGCAGGCTCCCGTGAAGGTGGTATCGTCATAATTTCCGCTGAAATCGGCAGGGTCGAGCTCGCCAAATCTTTCAGGCTCATCTATCAAGAGGTCTGCGTCGTTGGTACCGCCCTCAAGAATAAGATAATCAAGGCTTGGGTATTCGTTGTGAATTCTGTCAATAGTACGGCTTACCCAGTGACGGGGGTTTCCTGTGGACGCAACGTACACCTCGGCGGTAACCGTACCTCCGCCTACGCCATAGTTTTTCCACTCCATACAGTTTTTATCGCCTATCAGATTTGCCCACGGCAAAATGCCCGCCGAGGGCGAGCCCTGGCAAATGCTGTCACCGTCAAATACAACCCTCTTGCCGTAAAGAGGATTTTTGATATATTCCATTATTATTCTCCTTCGATTTTCAAAACCAAATCCTTATATTCCTCGTAAGAATAGAGCAGATTCATAGCCTCTAGCAGTGCGTTTGCCGTCATATCACAAGGCAACTCAGCGAGCCTGCAAAGCTCCGCGCGCTTTTGTGATGCACCCTTGCCCCCGGACAGGCCGTCCTCAAAAAAGTCAAGTTTAGTTATCATTTTAGAGCTTTTTTCGGTGCTATTGCCAGACGAAAAGGGCTTCAGCAAGCGTTCAAGCACCTCTCTTTTCATTCCTTCAACGCCGAGTAAGCCTTCCTTTGAGGCGTGGCTCTTGCGACTTTCCTTGCCGTCAACCTTCGGTATGTAAAGATGATGGATTTTATCCCTCGGGAGTATTCCCGAAAGGAAGGAGCGTATCTGTCTGCCACCGCCGTCGGAATCGCAGAGAACTATTATTCCATTACCCGATATACGGCGGATAAGTGCCTGCTTTTCCTTATTATTAAACACCGAAAAGCCCTCGGTAGTAATGATGTTCGCACTGACAAAGCCCGACAGAGTCGCCTTGTCATATCGCCCCTCAACTATAATCGGCAGGGATATTTTCAGCTTATCCATTTACTTTGCCCTGCCCTTCGCGCTCGTATTTTCTGCACACCGACGAGAGCGGACAGCCCTCGCATTTCGGCGAGCGTGCGGTACATATTTCCCTGCCGAAAATAACTATCCTGTGGCAGAAATCACTGCCGTCGCTTGGATTCATAAGAGAGCGAAGTATTTTCTCTATCCTCGTCGGGTCCTTTTCCGACTCGGGATACATACCTAACCTGCCGCAAATTCTTATACAGTGCGTATCGCATACGATAGCATCCTTACCGAATATATCTCCAAGCAGGAGATTAGCAATCTTTCTTCCGACTCCCGGCAGCAGCAATAGCTCTTCCATGGTTGACGGCAGCTCACCG
The DNA here is from genome assembly GCA_017472305.1 of Clostridia bacterium. Lineage (GTDB taxonomy): Bacteria > Bacillota > Clostridia > Oscillospirales > CAG-272 > UBA1740. Next base: position 74,153 of record JAFUQP010000026.1, read on the forward strand.
CCAAAATCCGTGATTAGCATTTTCGATGCTGCCTTGATGTTATCAGCCTTCATTCGGTAAAGGCCGCAGGGCTTGACTATTCTCTCTATTTCAGCAATATCCCCCTCTGCCATAGCCTTGGCATTTGGGAATTTTGCAAACAGTTCTTTACAAACTTCGTTCACGCGCGCATCTGTGCACTGCGCCGAGAGCCGCCCCATAACCAGCAGCTTCCACGGGTCACCACCGTATTTCAGAGCGCATTCTGCCTCGGGGTAGCATTCTGCAAGAATTTGTATCGCGGCACTTAGCCTACGTCGCTTTTCGGCTTTAGTCATTTTTTGTCGCCTCCGAAATAAGCTCCTTAACAAGGCGCATTGACAGTCCTACCACGGTATCAAAATCACCGTCGTAATGTGAAACGAAGCGGCCTGCCATACCCTGTATAGCATAAGCGCCTGCCTTGTCATACCATTCGGGCTGATTGCCGTTATGCGTATTCCATTTTACTCCCTCGGTACAAAGCAGCTCTTCGCCCGTGAAAATATAGCCGGAAATTTCCTCATCGGTAAGGCTCTTGAAGTAAACCGCCGTGGTATCGACCCCGGAATAAACTCTGCCGCAATAGTGCACGGCAACTCCGGTATGCACGTTATGTGCTCTGCCCGAAAGTGAAGAGAGCATTGAATATGCATCTTCGGCGTTTTGCGGCTTACCGAGAGGCTTTCCGTCAAGCTCCACCAGGGTATCGGAGGAGAGCACCAGCGTGTCTTCGGGTAGTCCTAAAGCAACGGCTCTACCCTTGCGCTCTGCAAGTATTCGTACTCCGTCGCGCGGGTGTACAGAGTCGTCTAAAGACTCGTCAACCTCTTCGCATATTATTTCAAAATCAGGATAAAGCGCGGACAGAAGCTCTCGCCTGCGCGGTGATTTTGATGCCAGAACTATTCTCATTCAGACCTCTTATATATTAATGTAGATTTCTAACCAAGCCCGCGGAATATAACCATTTACCAAAGAGGGAGTGCCGCATTTGCGGCACTCCCAAAATTCTGACCGTAAATATTATTTAGCCTCGGAAAGCTTGCACCAGTCAGCCCAAATGTTGTTAAGGTACTGCTGCTTTGTGCCCTTGTACTGTCCGTACTCAGCGGAAAGACCTGTGTACTGGTAGTTCTTCTGAGAAAGGATGTAGTGCCATCTGTAGGACATCGCGTTGCTATCCTTCTGAAGGTTAGCCTGTGCGATAGCGTCCTCGTAGGTCTTATCGAAGCAATCGTTAACGTGGTTACGGATATACGCAAGCATGTTCTCGGAGTACTCACCTGCAAGACCGCCTGCGGTAGCAACAAGGTTAACCTCGTAGTACTCGTTAAGGATATCCTCAGAGTGCTCAGACTGGTATGCAAGGAATGCAGTGCACTGAGAAGCCTCGGTGGTAGCCGCGGAAATAGCGCAGATTCTTGCTACGTTATGTACGAGAGTCTGGTACTCGGTTACACCCTCCTCGTATGCCTTGTAAAGCGGAACGGGAACAATACCGAAGCCTGCCATGTTACCCTCGGTTCTCATCTTCTGGTATACGCTATCCTCAAGAGAACCAACCATTATAATACCGCCGAAAAGAATGTTACCGGTCGAGAATCTCGAACGGATAGCCTCAAGCTCGGTTCCGTTGGTGTCAACGAAAGCAGATGCACTCTTAAGGTCGTCCTTCTTAAGGGTGATAACGCCTGTGTTCTTCGAGAAGAGGTCGTTAAGAGCACCGGAAATCTCAACGAGCGCAGGGTTAGTATCAGCGTAGTAGTAGGTTCCGTCTGATTTCTGAGAAAGAATCTTAACGGTGGTGGTGTAGAGGAAGCCCGAAGCAGTAAGTCCCGAGGACGCACCTGCTACGAAGCCAAGCTGGTCACCGATATCAGCACCGGAGTTAGCGGTGTTGTTGTTAGCGTAAACTGCGTTGGAATACTTTGCAACCGCATCATAGTTCCAGCCGGGATCCTTGCCGCCGTTCTGGTCGCCACCCCAAACAAGGTTATAGAAGTCGCGGATGTCGTGGAAGCCGTCACCGTCGGTATCGCCTGCGGGAGTGTTGTTGATCTTATCGTTGAACTTGGTGTTCATCATATCAACGTTTACGGGAACAACAAGGAACGCACGAACAAGGTCTACACAGTAGTTCGAAGCAAGGCAGTAAATTCTGGTGTCGGGAGTAAGCGAAAGAGAACGCATGTACTGATAGAAGTAACCCTCACCAACGCTTGCATCGAAGTAGTTGTCGCTCTCATACTCGTAACCGTCCTGAACGAACTTGAAGTAGTTCTTGTTCGCGTAGTCTTTAGAGTCGGTAGAGAGAAGGTTCATAAAGAGACCCTTGGTAGCCGCACAGGTCATATCGTACGCATGGTTGCAGTATATGTCGGGTGCGGTAGAGCCGCCTGCATTAACCTCAGACTCGATAGCGCCGATGCTGTTACCCCAGCTGAATCCGGTATCGTCCTCGAGGTAAGCGTACTCAACGTCAACCTTAGTGGTGGTTTCTGCGAGAGTATTTCTTGCAGCAACCTTCTTGTCAACAGAAGAGGATGCACCGGGAAGCTCACCCGCATAGTACTGACGTGTACCGGAGGAAAGCTCTCCAACGTTGTCGTCCATGTTCATCTGGGCAATAAGCTTGGTCGCTGTCCAGTCGTAGGTGTACTCGAAATTCTCGTACTTATCGCCGGAAACATCGCCACCGGTAGCACCGCCGTTACCGGAGCCGCCGCCTGTTGTGCCGCCGCCCGTCGAGCCGCCGTCGCCGCCGTCGCCGCCGTCATCACCACCGCCGCCGCAGGAAACGAGCATAGCGAGAATAGCGATCATAGCAAGCAACAGAGTTATGATTTTGCTTTTCATATTTTTTCTCCTTTTCATTTAACCATGAGAATAAGACACGGTTTTTGTATTATAATAATAGCATATAAAAATTTTTTAGTCAAGCATAAATTCGTTTCTGCAAAAAACTTCCGCATTATGCACAAGCGTGCATTACAAATTTTGTGCAAACTACACACCGCCATTCTTACAAAAAAGACGAATTTGCTTTACTTTTTATGCCGTAAAACAACTGAACTACGGACATACCGCCAGCCATTCTTCAACGTATTTTCGGGATAGAGAATTCTCTTTTTCAAAAAAAGTTGAAAAATCGCAAAAAAGGTACTTGACAAAACCAAATTTGTGTGATAGAATATACGAGCGTTAAAAATCTTGCGGAATTGTGTAACGGTAGCACTGCAGACTCTGACTCTGTTCGTCTGGGTTCGAATCCTGGTTCCGCAGCCAAAAGCAAAGGGCACTCACATCGAGTGCCCTTTTGCTTTTACCTACGAAACCGTATCCGAACCCTCGCCATCGGCGAGGGTCGCATACCGCGTAGCGGTATCTGGCCGAGCGAGCATATTGTATTTAAGTCATAACAAAGCCACGCAATAAAATTCAATTATACCGCGAGCGGCAATATCCCGGTTCCCGCCCGACGGGCTCGATGCCCTGAGGGCGAGCTTTCCTTGTCCCGAGAACTGCGGATTCTCACACATCCTCTTGCCAATCAGATAAAGCTATTGCATTTTAAATTCTGTTATGATATAATATACGAAGCTCGCATATGTCGGCTTGCCGTCAAGCGCGAATAACTGTGTTTCAAGGAAGTAAAAAATGAAAAGGCTGCTTGAAGAAATAATCAATGAGTGCTCCCATTACACAAAGCTCGGCAGAGTTGCAAGCTACATTCCCGAGCTACAAAAGGCAAACCCGGATAATTTCGGTATATGCGTTATCGACAAAAGCGGGGAGTATCTTGCGGGAGATTATGACAAGCCATTTACGGTTCAAAGCATAATAAAGCCGCTTATTCTGCTGCTTGCACTGATGGATAACGGAATCGAAAGGGTTAAGCTCCTGTGCGGAGTAGAGGCGACGGGAAAGCCGTTTGATGCCTTCAACTACAGCGACCTGGCACTGACGAGCGAGCATATTAACCCTATGATAAACGCCGGTGCAATCGCGCTCTGTACGCTCATTCGAGGAGAAACCCACACCGAAAAATTCGAGCGCCTGCTCTCACTTGCAAGAACGCTGTCAGGCAACCCGTCACTGTCGGTAAACCAAGAGGTATACTTATCCGAAAAGGAAACGGGATACAAAAACCGTGCGCTCGCTTATATGCTTAAAGCATATAAAATGATAGACTGCGACGTTGACGAGCTGCTAGACGTGTATTTCAAGGCATGCTCGGTAGAGGTCAGCTGCCGTGACCTTGCAAGAATTGCTTTCGTGCTTGCCAATCACGGAAGGCTACCGGACGCGGACAGGCTTCTCATTCCCGCAGAATATGCGAGAACCGTCAATGCCGTTATGGCAATCTGCGGAATGTATGACGGCTCCGGAGAATTCGCCCTCAACGTCGGCATACCGGCAAAAAGCGGCGTCGGCGGCGGAATTATGGCAAGCGTTCCCTCTCGAATGGGCATCGGTGCATTTTCGCCCGCCCTCGACCCGAAGGGCAACAGCCTTGCGGGCGTTAAGGCTCTCGAGCTGTTGAGCAGCAAAATCGGACTGAGTATTTTCTGAAATAAGCCAAAATGCAACGAAAAGCGGAGATGCATATTACAGCACTCCGCTTTTTTTATTCAGGCTTTATGATTTTACCCCAAGTCCGTCCTTAACGAAAAAATTCCATAACATTTTTACATAGCAAAATTTATTTGTCAACTTATTTACTTTTCTTTAAGTTTATGATAAAATGTTTTCAGAAAAATTTGCGTGGAAGTTCAGTTTTATATGCTTTGCAGCTAAGTGCATTTCACGCCAAAGAAATTCGCGATTTGGATGCCTTATTCCAAATCGTCGCAAAGCGATACCGAAAATTTATTTAAAATCAGTAGATAGATTGGAGAATGATATGACAGAGAGAGAGCTCAGAGAGATAAAAAGGCGATTCCGTCCCGAAAGAAGCAATATACCGAGAATCGTCGGCTGCTTCGTCAACGGAAACGGACAGATAGTATCAAAAATATCGCAAACACTCGCGCTCGGCGATTCCGCAGTCACGGAAATGTTGCTGAAGGTTATGAAAAAAACGCTTTCGGGAAGCCTTGGCACAAATCTCACCGACGTATGCTTTACCACAAAGCAGGTATCCGAGAGCGTGGAGCACAGACTGCTTATGAGGCTTCGGGATACGGAGCTTAAGGATGCAGATGTGCTTGACGAATTCTATAATAAGGTAATCGAATGCGTTAAATTCGAGGGCAACTTCGTCATTCTGCTCGCAAACGACGTCTACGACGTACCGAAAAAGCACTCCGACGGTGAATCCGACGACTCCTACACGCAGTTCTCATACGTAATATGTGCCGTCTGCCCCATAAAGGAATCCGCAGAGGCGCTTGCCTTCCGCGAGGCTGACAGTCTTTTCCACAGTGCGGCGGCTACCTCACTGCTCTCCTCTCCCGAGATAGGCTTTATGTTCCCTGCATTTGACGACAGAGCGAGCAACATTTACGGCGCGCTTTATTACACGAAGAGCCTTTCGGACAGTCACCCGAGCTTCACCGAGAAAATCTTCGGCACAGAGGCGCCAATGCCCCCGAAGGCACAGAAGGCAACCTTCTCAGAGGTGCTCACAGAGGCGCTCTCGGACGAGTGCAGCTACGAGGTTGTACGCTCAGTACACGCGCAGATTGCCGAGATGGTAGAGGCACACAAGGAATCGCACGACCCCGAGCCCCTCACCGTGACAAAGTCAACCGTCAAGTCGGTGCTTGAATACTCGGGTGTTGCAGAGGAAGCTATAGAGAAAGCCTGCAATGCGTTTGACGAGAGCTTCGGAAAGAATGCCGCCCTCACCCCGAAGAACATAATCACTACGAACAAATACGAGGTCACTATGCCCGAGGTATCGGTGAAGATATCCCCCGAGCACCGTGATGCTTTGTCAACCGAAACGAGGAACGGCGAGCATTATCTTATGATAAGGGTAACGGGGCCTGTAGAGGTTAACGGAATATCCATAGCATTTGAGGAATAATAAACATGCACCCTATAATTCCGCAGGCGGTCGGTATACTTGCAGTTGCAGCCTTTCTCTTCAGCTACCAGCTTAAGAAAAAGCGAGATATAATAATCTGCAACACCGTATCAAGATGCCTATATATAATTCAGTATCTTCTGCTCGGAGCAATCTCAGGAGCGGTTCTCGACGTGCTTGGAGTTTTCGCCTCTATACTTGCCGAAAGAAGCCGCACGGGCTTCATCTCAAGACACAGAGCGGCGACGGTTATAATCACCAACGTAGCAATAATTGCCATAGGACTTCTTCTGTACGAGAGCCCCTACAGTCTTCTTCCGATAGCAGGAGTTCTTCTTCACACGGGCGCGTTCTGGCTGTCGAGTGAAAGAGCGGTGCGCCGTCTTTCGCTTCTCGGCTCGCCCTTCTGGCTCGTTTACAATATCCACTCCCGTGCATACGGCTCGGCAATCGGTGATATACTGACTATGCTATCAATAATTATCGCTATGATTAAATACCGAGGGCAGTACGAATCTTATCGAAAAACTGAATAAAATACTTGAAAAAATCGACAATTAATGTTACAATAGATTTAATCAATGAGTTAAGACTTGTCACCTTAACGGAACGGAGTATTTATGAATATTACAAAGGACATCGTTTACGTTGGTGTAAACGACAGGAAAATCGACCTCTTCGAGGGACAGTACACAGTTCCCGAGGGTATGTCATATAATTCCTACGTTATACTGGACGAAAAAATCGCGGTTATGGACAGCGTAGACGCCGCCTTTGGAGAGGAGTGGCTCTCGAAGGTTGAGAAAGCCACAAGCGGCCGCGCACCCGACTATCTCGTCGTTCAGCATATGGAGCCCGACCACTCGGCGAATATTGTAGCCTTTCTTAACAAATATCCCGAGGCAAATGTTGTAACGTCGGCGAAGTCGGTTACTATGATAAAGAATTTCTTCGGCTTGGATATCAAGGAAAAGGCAGTTGTCGTCGGCGAGGGCTCAACCCTCTCGCTTGGCAGACACACCCTCACCTTCCTTACAGCACCTATGGTGCACTGGCCTGAGGTTATCGTGACCTACGACAGCCTTGATAAGGTTCTCTTCTCTGCCGACGGCTTCGGTAAATTCGGCGCGCTTGATGCCGACGAGGACTGGGCGTGCGAGGCAAGGAGATATTACATTGGTATCGTCGGTAAGTACGGTGCTCAGGTACAGGCGCTTCTTAAGAAGGCGGCGACACTCGATATTGAGATTATCTGCCCCCTTCACGGACCTATCCTTACAGAAAACCTCGGCTACTACATCGGACTGTACGACACCTGGTCAAGCTACCGCCCCGAGGAGGAGGGCGTGCTTATCGCCTATGCCTCGGTATACGGAAACACAAGGAAGGCGGCAGAGCTGCTCGCAGAGGAGCTTCGCTCACTCGGCTGCCCGAAGGTAGTCGTCACCGACCTTGCAAGAAGCGATATGGCAGAGAACGTCGAGGACGCCTTCCGCTACTCGAAGCTCGTGCTTGCAAGCACCACCTACAACGGCGACGTTTTCCCGTTTATGCGCGAGTTTATTCACAACCTCACCGAGCGCGGATACAAGAACAGAACGGTAGGATTTATCGAAAACGGAAGCTGGGCACCAATGGCGGCAAAGGTTATGCGCTCTATGCTCGAGGGCTCGAAGGATATTACCTACACCCAGGCTACCGTAAAGCTTCTCTCAGCGCTCTCCGACTCCTCGATAGCTGAAATAAAGGCGCTCGCCGGCGAGCTTGTTTAATATTTTTCAAAAGCTTATTTTAAAACACAAATTTAGGAGGATAATTTTATGTGTGAAAACAGATTTTACCTATGCGAGAAGTGCGGCAATCTCGTAGGAATGATTCATTTCTCGGGAGTAAATCCCGTTTGCTGCGGACAGAAGATGACAAAGCTTGAGGCAGGCACGGTTGAGGCAAGCCGCGAAAAGCATATCCCCGTCGTATCGGTTGAGGGCGCTACCGTCAAGGTTTCGGTAGGCTCTGTAATTCACCCGATGACCGAGGAGCATAACATTGCTTGGATTTACCTTCTCACAGATAAGGGCGGCCACAGAAGATGCCTTATGCCAAACGAGGCACCCGAGGCGACCTTCCACCTTGCAGAGGGTGAGAAGGCTATTGCAGTCTACGCATACTGCAACCTTCACGGCCTTTGGATGGCAGAGGCTTAACAGCAGTTCTATTTCCCGAAAGGGATAAAATACGCTTTACGAAAGGAATAAAAAAATGAAAAAGTACGTTTGCGATGCATGCGGATGGGAATACGACGAGGAGGTTGGCGCACCCGACCTCGGAATTGAGCCCGGAACTAAGTTCGAGGACCTTCCCGACGATTTTGAATGCCCTCTTTGCGGAGTAGGCAAGGATATGTTCAGCGAAGCTGAATAATCGTTTTTTGTGGCGGGGCAAGATTCCAATCCGATTCAATCTGAATTTGCATTGGCTCTGACCCCGCCATCACACTCAATTTAGGTTGGTATTGGCTACCATCCGTTTCTGTTTGGAGGAAATATGGAGCTGGTATTACTTACCGCGCTCGGAGTTGGCGGTGCAACCGTCATCGGTGCGGTTATCGGTTTTGTTTTCAAGAAATTTTCACATAAGGCAAGTGACATAGTGCTTGCCTTTGCGGCGGGAGTTATGCTCGCTGCGGCAGTGCTCGGACTGATTATTCCGTCGGTTGAATACGGAGGAGCTTTCGGTCTTGTGTACGCTGTCGTCGGTATTTTTGCAGGTGCTGCCTGTATAAACCTTATGGACAAGCTTGTTCCTCACCTTCACGGTATGGTTGGCGAGGAAAGCGAGCAGCACAACAACCAGAAGCTCAACAAGGTACTGCTCTTCGTTACCGCCATAGCAATACATAACCTTCCCGAGGGTATTGCGGCAGGCGTTGGCTTCGGCTCGGGAAACACGGCAGACGCACTGCTTATAGCGGGCGGAATTGCGCTTCAGAATATCCCCGAGGGCATGGTTATTATCGCGCCTATGCTTGCGGCGGGCGTAAAGCCGAGAAAAACCTTTCTTCTTGCGGCACTCACGGGTGTTGTCGAGGTACTCGGAACGCTGCTCGGATATTTCGCTGTGAGCCTAGCCACCGGAATTCTTCCGTTTGCGCTTGCCTTTGCGGGCGGCACCATGCTATACGTTATCAGTGACGAGATGATACCCGAAACACACGCTCACGGACATCAGAGAGGCGCTACCTATGCCCTTCTCTTCGGCTTCTGCCTTATGCTCGTTACCGACGTTCTGCTCGGATAACGCAAACTTATATTTACATTTAGAGTATAAAAATGCATAATTTGAATAAAAACGCGGCTTTTTCGCGTATAATGCTCCTATCCTCAATGGTGATATTCGGTACGATAGGTCTGCTTGTCAGATACGTGCCTCTTGCCTCGGGTGAGCTTGCGCTCTACAGAGCGGTTATGGCGGTGCTGATGATTTCTGCCTATCTCTTAATCACAAGACGAAGGCTAGACCTTTCCGGAATAAAAAAGGCTCTGCCCTATCTCTGCCTTTCCGGTGCCGCGATAGGCTTTAACTGGATATTTCTCTTTGAGGCGTACAAGCACACGTCTGTTTCGGTGGCAACGGTAAGCTATTATTTCGCTCCGATTATCGTTACAGTCATCTCTCCTCTTTTGTTTAAGGAGAAAATGACGGCGAAGGGCTGGCTGTGCTTTGCCATATCGACCGCCGGAATTCTGCTCATCACTCTTACAGGCGACCTTACGGCAGGTAGCAATCACCTTGTCGGTATAGGCTTCGGACTGTCGGCCGCCTGCCTCTATGCGGTGGTAATACTTCTCAACAAGCGTATGGGTGAGCTTGACGGAATAGAGAGGACGCTTATTCAGTTTCTCGTCGCGACGGTTGTTATGCTCCCGTACGTTGCCCTGACGGGAGGCTTTAATCTTACGAGCCTTCACTTCCCCGAGCTTTCAGCGCTCCTCGTTCTCGGTATCGTTCACACGGGAATAGCCTATTGCCTTTATTTCTCATCTCTGCCGAGCCTCTCGGGCAGAGATGTTGCGATACTCAGCTACCTCGACCCCCTCGTTGCCGTTTTATGCTCTGCCTTCATACTTAAGGAAGGACTCACCCTGCCACAGATAGTCGGCGCGGCTCTCGTGCTTGGCTTCACGCTTATCGGTGAGGTTGAGTTTCCTAAAGCAAGAAAACGGGAAAGCAAAAGCGAGAAAAGAGAAAAGGAACGAACACCTTAAATTCGTAAAACAGCAAAATGTAAAAAGAGCCTATAATTCACAAAGCCCCTTGTTTTGTAATCTTTACTTTACAAAACAAGGGGTTTCTTTTGTTTTTTGCTTTTCCCAATACATTTTCGCGCATTTTAAGGCTTTGGTTGTTCCTCTTCCTCAGAGCCTCTGAACCTTACTCTTATCTCCGTGCCGACGCCCTCCTCGCTCTCGAGCGAAAGCTCTGCCTTGTGGTAGAGAGCCGCGTGCTTGACTATCGAAAGTCCGAGTCCCGTGCCGCCTATTTCGCGTGAATGACTCTTATCCACACGATAGAAGCGCTCAAACACTCTGTCCTGCTTATCCTTCGGAATTCCTATTCCGTTATCCTTGACCGAGAGTGTCGGAGAGGAGCCGTCCATAAATATTCTTATCTCTACCCTGCCGCCGCGCTTATTATACTTCAGTGCGTTGTCGGTAAGGTTGTAGATTATTTCCTCTATTGCGCGCTCGTTACCGGGAACACTCAAATGCTCGCCGCTAACGGTAATTTCAACTCCGAGAGCCTCTGCAACCTGCGAGAGCCTTTCCGCAACCTCCTCGGCAACAGTCTTAAGCTCTATCTCACCGTCGTACGGCATCTCGCGTCCGTCAAGCTGGGTAAGTCTGATAATATCACCGACGAGGGTTATAAGTCGCTTTGCTTCCTTATAAATATTATCGGCAAAATGCCTTGCCTCATCACCGTCTGCCATACCGCATCTTATAAGCTCAGCGAAGCCCGAAATCGAGGTAAGCGGCGTTTTCAGCTCATGGGAAACGTTCGAGGTAAATTCCCTTCTGAGTCTTTCTCTGTGCTCCTTTTCGGTGTCGTCTATAATGACAATCACCGCACCCTCAACCGAGCCGTCACCTATAACCGGTGTAGCGATGAGGCTGTAGTGCTTTTCCCCTCTGTCTATCTCGGCATATCCGTTCTTGCCGCCGAGTGCCGAGCTTACTGCATCGCGAAGCCCAACAACGCCCTCAATACTCAACACCGAGTGCGGCATCTCCTCGCTGAAATGAAGAAGTCCGCGTGCGCTTCCGTTTGCCGTCAGAATTTCGGCACGGGAGTTAATTACCATCATTCCCTCGCTCATATTTGAGGTTATGGAAACAAACTCGCTCTCACGCATTTTCAGCTCATCAAGCTGCCTCGACACACGGTAGTTCTGACTTGAAAGCTTCAGAATTATCGGCTTGAGCTCGTCGTAAACCTCGGCACTCTCGGGCTTGTTAAGGTCTATTTCATTGATGGGTCTGACTATTGTTCCGGAGAGCTTCTTCGCTATGAGGAAGGCAAAGAGCAGGACGAAGAAGAACAGAACGAGAATAGGGCCGAAAATGCTCATAAGAGCCGACAGGACCGTATAGTGCTCGGTCGCGAGCCTTAATACTCTGCCGTCGTCGAGCCGCACAGCGTAATACACGCTACGCGTTCCGAGGCTGTCGGAATATCTGACGGCTTCTCCCTCACCGCTCTCGAGCGCCTCTTTTATTTCCTCTCTGTCCTTGTGGTTTTCAAACGCCGAGAGATTTCCGTCCTCGGCAAGACTGTCGTAGATTACCGTACCGTCAGCGGTTACTATAGTAACTCTCGCGCTGAACTCCTCAATTCCGTCAAGATACTCGTCCCCGACGGTCAGAAGCCCCTGCTTTACGTACTCCGCCTCGCCCGAGAGCATTTCCCCCGTTCTGTCAATATAGTACTTGTAGGAGAATCCGAAGGTCAAGGCAAAGGTAAGTATAAACACCGCAAGGCAGGAGAGAAATATACTTTTGAATATTTTACCGGTCATTTCGCCGCCGCGGGAATTTTATAGCCCACGCCTCTTACGGTTTCAATAAGCTCGCCGTATTTGCCGAGCTTTTGACGGAGTGTTCTTATATGTACGTCAACAGTCCTGTTCTCGCCGTCAAACTCATAGTCCCACACCTCGCGAAGAAGCGAATCGCGCGTCAGAACAGCACCTCTGTGCATAAAGAGCGTCCGAAGCAGCTCAAACTCCTTAAGCGTCAGCGTCACCGCCTCGCCGTCAAGCGTTACCTCGTGCCTTTCCACCGAGAGTGAAAGGCCGTCAATCGAATAGCTTCCCGACTCAGCCTCCGGAGCCTTCGGCGAGCTGCGGCGAAGCACAGCCTTTACTCTCGCAACAAGCTCCATTACACCGAAGGGCTTTGTCACGTAGTCGTCAGCGCCCGCGTCAAGTGCCATAACCTTGTCGAACTCCGAGTCCTTTGCGGTCAGCATAATTACAGGTATCTTCGAGGTTTCGGGGTTTCCTCTGAGCTTTGAAAGCACCGAAAGTCCGTCCTCCTCGGGGAGCATAACGTCAAGCAGCACGAGGTCGGGAAGCTCTCTTGACAGTGCCGCATAGAAAGCCGACGGAGTGCCAAAGCCCTCTGCCTCATTGCCTGTTTTATTGAGTGAATAGGTGAGAAGCTCTCTTATAGCTCCGTCGTCCTCAAGTAAGTAAATCACAAATAAGCTCTCCTTAATTTTCGTTATCCCTCACGCCGCAGCATAAAAATATGCGGCAATGCAAATCTCCGTAAAAGAGTAGCCGTAGCGGAGTCGAACACATAAGCCCTACGGCGATAAATTTTCGTGCCTTTTACCGCACCCCGCCTCGTAAAGTCCGCACTTGACTTCGGCAAGCTGCGGCAAAATTCTCTAAAAATTTCTTCAGTCCTCAATGCCCGCAATCACACCGACGTCGCGTATCACGTACCTCGGTCTGTATGCAAACTCGGCAATTCCCTCGGCACTCGTTACACCCGAGAGAACAAGAACGGTATCAAGCTCACTCTCAATACCCGCTATGATGTCGGTATCCATTCTGTCACCGATTATTGCCGCCTCCTCGCGGTTGCAGCCGAGCCTCTTTAATGCGTGGCGCATCATAAGAGGGTTGGGCTTTCCGACAAAGTACGCCTGCTTTCCCGTAGTCATCTCAATAGGCGATATAAGCGCGCGGCAGGCGGGAACTATTCCGCCCTCCGAGGGGCCCGTCAGGTCACTGTTAGTGCCTATGAGCTTTGCGCCGTTCATAACGAGCCTCACGGCTCTCTCAATCTTCTCGTAGCTTAACGAGCGCGTTTCGCCGAATACGACGTAGTCGGGATTGACGTCGTTCATACTGAAGCCCGCCTCGTAGAGCGCATAGGTAAGTCCGGGCTCGCCTATAACGTAAACCGAGCCGCCCTCGCACTGGCTCTTAAGGAATGATGCCGTCGCAAGCGCACTCGTGTAAAAATGCTCCTCTCCTACAGAAAGCCCCATTCTCTTGAGCTTCTGCGCAAGCTCGCGCGGCGAGCGCTCGGGGCTGTTGGTGAGAAAGAGATAGTTCTTTCCGTTATTCTCAAGCCACTCAACGAACTCCTTAACGTGCGGAATTATTCTGTTACCGTGATAAATAACTCCGTCCATATCGCAGATAAAGCCTTTTTTGTTTCTCAATGCCTCTAAATCCATTTTATTCTCCGTTCCGTCGAAGGCGGGCAGAAATTTCTCCGCCCGAAACCCGACCTCATTAATTCTATATAAAATTCTGCTCGTTTATCGTAAGCTTGAAAACAAATCCAAGCTTCTCCGCCGCCCTTCGGCAAAGTGTCATACGGGTGAGGAATATTTCAAAGTAATCCATAAGCGAGCTGATTGACGTATCAATGCTGAGAACAAGACGAATGATTTTTGCCTCGGCATCTATCTCGAGCCTTGATTTTTCAACCGAATAGTTCACCCTGTCGTGAATATCAAAGGTGGAAAAATCCTGATTTCTCACCCTGCTTCTACGCACGTCGGACTTATCAGCGAGAATAAGAGCCGCCGAAACAGGGCTCACAGGAACTCCCGTTCCCTCGTCGTGATTTCCAATCGCCGTAACTATTTCAGCAAGGTCATTGGCAGGCATATTCATATTGTCAAGAATTCTGAAGGCTATAAGCGCTCCTGACTGCGAATGGTCTATCCTGTTCACAATATTGCCGATGTCGTGCATATATCCCGCAATGCGCGAAAGCTCCACTGTCCTTTCGTCATATCCCGCAAGGGTAAGTATCTCCGCCGCGGTTTCCGCAACCTTGCAAACGTGAGCGAAGGAATGCTCGGTATATCCGAGAGCGCAAAGCGACTCGTCGGCCTTGGATATATAGGTCTTTATCTCCTCGTTTTTCCTTATTTCTTCGTAGCCCAGCATAAAGTCTCCGTTTTTTGTTTTTATCATATAATTTATTATACATTTATTTGTGAGAATATTCAAGTATTATTTGGTAAAAACGAGGTTAAATATTTGTTTTGCTCTGCTTTTTTACGAAAAATATAAAAATTAACATTTAACAGAGATTTAACTTCGATTTAACACTTGACATTTTCTCCTCGAAGTGATAATATATATACTACGTGTGTTTTTTTGTGGGAAGGAAGGTTTTTTATGCAGGAAATAATTGATTATTTACGTGACTTCAATATTGTTACGGTTGCGATAAGGCTGGTGCTTGCTATGATATGCGGCGGCACTATAGGACTTGAGAGAGGAAAGCAAGGAAGAGCCGCAGGAATGAGAACGCATATTCTCGTCTGCCTCGGTGCAACCCTCGCCTCTATGATAGGCTTCTACGCAGGCGACGTCCTCGGCACAACCGGCGACCCATTGAGAATTGCTGCACAGGTCGTATCCGGCATAGGATTTCTCGGTGTCGGCACAATCCTGATAAAGGGGCGCTTCCAGATTACGGGACTTACCACCGCGGCAGGTCTTTGGTGCGCGGGTGCTATCGGACTTGCGCTCGGCGCGGGCTTCTATGAGGGCGCGCTTATAGCATTCCTCTGCGCCGTTCTCACGGTTACCGTAGTACATAGGCTCGAGTATACGATAAACAAAAAATACAGCCGCTTCGGTATCTACGTTGAAATAAAGTCTGATAAGGACGTCAGGCGCACCGTTGATTTTCTTAACAAAAACCTCAAGATTTCCGACGTGCAGATAACCTCGCCGAGAAGCGGCACCGTAGGCAACGTCGGCATAGAGGCTAACATTCACAACCACGACTTCAAGACCAACCCCGACGCAGTCGCCCTTCTTCTCGAGGCAGAGGAGCAGGTCGTCTTTGCAATAGAGTCGATATAACGAATCAAGATATGGGTGCTCTCACCAACAACCTGCACGCATATCTTTTTTATTACAACTTAATAAAGCTTAACGCAAAGTCAATGCCATAAGCATAAATATGTTTTATCAAAGACCACTTTCAAAGCAATATCGACCATTATTTGGTAACAGTATTGCACGAAAAAACTCTCTCTAAATTTTTTTAAACTTTTTTTCAAAAAACACTTGACAAATGCTTTTGGCTTTGCTATAATATTTAAGCGTCACGACGGAAGGTTAGCTCAGTTGGGAGAGCATCTGCCTTACAAGCAGAGGGTCACAGGTTCGAGCCCTGTACTTTCCACCAAGGAAATAAGTGGGTAGCGGTTTTAGCCGAGCATATCGGCTCGAACATCTCGGCGTGAGCCGAGCACGCAACGTTTGCGTAAGCAAACTTGACGGGAGATGCTTGCATCTCCAAAGCCCATGTACTTTCCACCAAGACTCGCAAGAGTCATTTCGGAATGGCTTGGTAGCTCAGTTGGTTAGAGCGCTAGCCTGTCACGCTAGAGGTCGTGGGTTCGAGCCCCATCCGAGTCGCCATTCCGTACGCCTCTGTAGCTCAGTTGGTAGAGCAGGGGACTGAAAATCCCCGTGTCGTTGGTTCGATTCCGACCGGAGGCACCATTTCCGCGGATTTAGCTCATTTGGTAGAGCGCCACCTTGCCAAGGTGGAGGTGGC
>JAFUQP010000027.1 GCA_017472305.1 Clostridia bacterium
GATTTACCAGTGCGGTCTTCCCAAGGAGATGGCTCTCGAGCTCTTCAAGCCCTTCGTAATGAAAAGGCTTATCGAAACCCAGAAGGCTAACTCCATAAGAGATGCAAAGAAGAAGGCAGATAAGGTTGCACCCGAGGTTTGGGACGCGCTTGATTACGTAATCAAGGAGCACCCCGTTCTCCTTAACCGTGCGCCTACACTTCACCGTCTTTCGATACAGGCATTCGAGCCGGTTCTCGTAGAGGGCAGAGCAATCAAGCTTCACCCCCTCGTATGTCCCGCGTTCAACGCCGACTTCGACGGTGACCAGATGCCCGTTCACGTTCCGCTTTCGAGCGAGGCGCAGGCAGAGGCGAGATTCCTTATGCTCTCTGCGAACAACCTTCTTAAGCCCGTTTCGGGTAAGGCTGTAACCGTTCCCTCTCAGGATATGGTCCTCGGCTCCTACTACCTCACCATCGACCACCCCGGTGAGCTGGGTGAGGGCAACGTATACCGCGACTTCAACGAGGTTGAGATGGCATACGAGAACAAGAGACTCGGTATGCACGCGGCAATCAAGGTAAGGGTTACCAAGGTTATAGACGGCGAGGAGAAGAGCGCTCTTATCGACGCTACCTACGGTAGACTTATCTTCAACCAGAGAATTCCTCAGGACCTCGGCTACGTTGACAGAAGCGTTGACCCCTTCGGTCTTGAAATCAATTTTGCTACCACGAGCAAGAAGCTCAAGGAAATAGTTGACCTTACTATCAAATACCACGGCTTTGCAGAGGCTGCAAAGGTGCTTGACGAAATCAAGTCGATGGGCTACAAGTACTCCACTCGCTCCTCGCTTTCTATCGCGGTATACGATATGACCATTCCTCCGAAGAAGAAGGAGCTGCTCGAGGCTGCCTCGCAGCAGGTTGACGAAATCACCGAGCTTTACAACTGGGGTGAGCTTTCCGATGACGAGCGCTACAAGCAGGTTATCGACGTTTGGGATAAGACCACAAACGCGGTTACCGACGCTCTTATCGAGAACCTCGACAAGTACAACTCGCTTAATATGATTTGTACCTCGGGAGCCCGTGGCTCGATGAAGCAGATGAGACAGCTTGCCGGAATGCGCGGACTTATGTTTGCGACCAACGGTAAGACTATCGAAATTCCCATTAAATCAAACTTCCGTGAGGGACTCACAATGCTCGAGTACTTCATGGGTGCAAAGGGTTCCCGTAAGTCGCTTTCGGATACGGCTCTCCGTACCGCTGACTCGGGTTACCTTACCAGACGTCTTGTCGACGTTTCCCAGGACGTAATAGTCCGTGAGGAGGACTGCGGCGCGAAGTCGGGTATTATAGTATCGGATATCGTTTCGGGACAGACCGTCGTTGAGAAGTTCTTCGACCGTCTTATCGGAAGATACACCGTATCCGACGTTGTCAACGAGGAAACCGGTGAGCTTATTGTTCCCGCCAACACTATGATTGACGAGGATATGGCTAACGATATCATAGCGGCAGGCATCACACAGGTAGAGGTTCGTACCATTCTCCGCTGTCTTGCAAAGCGCGGCGTTTGCGTACACTGCTACGGTGCTGACCTTGCACACGGCACTCCCGTTGCAATCGGCGAGGCTGTCGGCGTTATCGCGGCGCAGTCTATCGGTGAGCCCGGTACTCAGCTTACGATGAGAACCTTCCACACGGGCGGTGTCGCAGGCTCGGATATTACTCAGGGTCTTCCCAGAGTCGAGGAGCTCTTCGAGGCTCGCAGACCCAAGAAGACTGCTATAGTTACCGAATTCACAGGTACTGCACGTATTCAGTCCGATAAGAAGCTCTCGAAGGTTATCATTCAGAACCCCGTAGAGCCTACCGCAGAGGAGGTCATATACGAGATACCCTTCGGTATGCGCCTTTGCATAGAGGACGGACAGGAGGTTAAGCGCGGTCAGCAGCTGACCGAAGGCTTCCTTAACCCTGCGGACGTTCTTCATATGAGCGGTATTGATGCGGTTTACGATTATATCATTCGCGAGGTTCAGAAGGTGTACCGCGGCGAGGACGTTGAAATCAACGACAAGCACGTCGAGTGTATCACAAGACAGATGACCCGTAAGGTTGAGATTGAGGATGCCGGTGACACCGACCTTCTCGTCGGCACCAAGGTTGATATTATCGAGTTCCGCGAGGCTAACGAGAAAATTGAGGAGAGAATTGCCGCAGGCGAAATCACTCTTCGCAAGGCAGAGGGCGCACCCCTTCTTCTCGGTATCACCAAGGCAGCTCTTATGACCGAGTCCTTCCTTTCGGCGGCTTCCTTCCAGGAGACCACCAGAGTCCTCACCGAGGCTGCAATCAACGGTAAGGTTGATAAGCTTCTCGGACTTAAGGAGAACGTTATTATCGGTAAGCTCATTCCTGCAGGAACGGGACTTGGAAAGTACCGCTCCGTCGAGGTTGAAAACCTTGAGGCGGAAACAGAGCCCGCCATCACCGAGTACACCGTATCGGGTGACGAGGAAACCGTTTACGAGGAGTCGGGCGACTCTCTTGTAATCGAGGCTCCCGCAGCCGACAGCGTATCGGTAAACGAATAAAACACAAATGCGAGGTGGATAACTGCAATACTTGCGGTGTCCATCTCGCTTTTTTTGTTCAGTTGACAATAATTTCACGAATTTTCCTCTTTAGGCGCATACTCATGACAATTGCCTATTGACTTTTTTTACTATAAGTGATAAAATACTATATGTAGTACTGTTGGTATACAACTGTTTGCATTTATTGACCTTATTGACCTTTTAAATAAATCGTGACAAGGGCTATTATATGAGTAATGATATAAAGGTGTCGGTTATAATGCCGATATATAACGCGTACGATTATCTCGGTCCTGCGCTTGACAGCGTGCTCGACCAGACGCTAAAGGAAATTGAGATAATTTGTATCGACGACGGCTCCACCGACCATTCACTTGAGATAATTAAGGAATACCAGAAGCGTGACGCGAGGGTAAGGATTGTTACCGAGAACAACGCGGGAGTTTCTACCGCGAGAAACAAGGGACTCGTCAGAGCAAGGGGAGATTATATTCTTTTCCTTGATGCCGACGATTTCTACCACCCCGAGCTTGTCGAGCGTGCTTATAACCGCGCAGTCAAGGACGAGCTTGACATAACGATTGTAAGATTTGACCTTTTCAATAACAAGAGCCTTAAGTTCTTCCCGTCGATAGACGAGGACCACGGCGATATATACAAGGACGGAGCCGTAGCCTCGAAGAGTGAGTATCCGAACTACATCTTCAGCAGTGCCTCGGGCTACGTCTGGAACAAGCTCTTCAGTGCAAGGTTCTTAAAGGAGAAGGAATTGACCTTCGCACCCGAGCTCTACGTCTTTGAGGACGTATATTTCGTGTGCTGCGCGCTCTCGCTTGCAGAGAGGGTTGGAAGGGTTGATGAGGTGCTGGTTCACCACAGAATTTATTCCGACCAGTCGCGCTCGAAGCTATTTAAGAAGTATTATACCCACGTGCCCGCGGTTCACCTTAAGATAAAGGAATTTTTGCGCCAGCACGGAATGTATATTCCGCTTATGAGCTCCTTTATTAACCATTCGGCGAGCCGCTGCTATAAGATTTACAATCTTCTTTGGAGCGATGCAAAGGAGAAGTTCTGGGACCTTCTTCACTCGGGATACGCCGACAGCCTCGGTTGGTTTGGACAGGAGGCGGCGGAATTTGAGTCGGAGGACGTGCGCGATTTCGTTGCTAACGTAGGACTTTACACCTTCAAGCAGCACGAGAAGCTGTTGAAGAAGGGCAGAGAGTTCAGCTTTGACAATTTGAGCCTTACATCGCTAAAGAGAAAAATCAAGAAATTCAGAAAGAGTGCGAGAATTCGCGCCCGTCTTGCTCACCTCGGAAGAAAGCTTACAAAGCCCTTCCGCAAGAAGAAATAAGGAGCCTTACGTCATAGGCTGACCTTGAAAAAATAAACCGGAGCTTCACTCTGACTAAGCGGTGAGGCTCCGGCTTTGTTATTTGCAGAAACGGCTAGCCAATGCCAACCTAAATCGAACCCGTTTTAAGAGGCGTATTTTCCGCGATAATGCGCCGAAAAGCTTCGTAATATCCGCATATTACTTCACCTTTTTGGCTTTTCTCGCGAAAAATCCGTCCTCTTAAAATAATTCTTACCTAAAGTGCTGAAAATTTGATGATATTTTTTGAAAGGGAGCGAAGCCAAGTGCGGACTTTGCAAGTGAGCTTTCGAGAAATAGCGCGGATTTTCGGCACTTTAGGCGGGTTCGATTTA
>JAFUQP010000003.1 GCA_017472305.1 Clostridia bacterium
GGAGAAGCCACCACCCTTAACGTTTGCAACGATGTCAAACTTACCAACGGTATCGGTAACACCGAAGGGCTGGTTAACGATAAGCTTCATGGTCTCAAGACCAAAGTAATCACTGATATCTCTGCCGTTGATGGTAACAACGCCTGTACCGGGATAGAGGCGAACTCTAGCAACCGACTTCTTTCTTCTGCCGGTTCCGTAGAAATAAGGCTTTGCACTAGTATACATTATTCACTATCCTCCCTATTAGTCAACTACGATAGGCTTCTGAGCAGCCTGGTTGTGTTCTGCGCCACAGTAAACGTGAAGGCGGGTAAAGGACTTCGCACCGATGGTGTTGTGGGGAAGCATTCCCTTAACAGCAAGCTCCATAGCCTTCTCGGGACGGGTGCTCATAAGGGTCTTGTACTGAATCTCCTTAAGACCGCCGATGTAGCCGGAGTGGTGACGGTAGTACTTCTGCTCAAGCTTCTTACCGGTGAGAATTGCCTTGTCAGCATTCACAATGATAACGAACTCGCCGCAGTCAGCGTGGGGGGTGAACTCGGGTCTGTGCTTGCCGCGAAGAATATCCGCAGCCTTAACGGCGGTTCTGCCAAGGGGCTTGCCTGCCGCATCGATAACGAACCATCTGCGCTCGATGGTGTTAGCGTTTGCCATAAAAGTAGACATTTTGTATTCCTCCAAATTTGTTCTGCGTAAGCTTCGGACGGACCGAACTGTACGCTTTACTTTTTTCAAGCCCGTATATTATAACACACGGTGGCTCGCTTGTCAACAGTTTTTGGAAATTTTTTTGAAGAAATTTAAATTAAAAAACCAAAGCTCCGAATATCTCCCAAAATCTCCCGAAATCTCCCAAAATCGCCGATGCGCCAAAATACAAAAATTTTCCTAAACTTTGTCAAAAATGCTCAAAAATAAAAATTAACCGAAATTTTCATTCAAATTTTGGAAAAACCCTCTTGAAAAAATCCCCCCTCTCTGTTATACTAATATGGTAATAAAACAATTTGGAGAATATTATGAAAAGCTTAAAGAAGATATTATCACTTATTCTTGCGCTTATGATGCTTTTTACCTCGGCGTTTGCTCTCGCGTCCTGCTCGGATGACGGAGATAACTCGGGTGACGGCACTTCGGGCAGCGGCTCGGGCGACGGCGGCAGCGCAGGCGGCAGTGCGGACTTCACCTACACCGTCTATGTAAAGAGCGGCAATAAAGGAATTGCAGGCGCGGACGTTCTCTTTACCAACCTCGCTGATTCTACAGATAAGAAGCTTGTTTCTACTGACTCAAATGGCAGGGCAAAGATTACTACCGAAGTTGAAACCGAATTTAGCGCAACTGTGACTAGACTCCCTGTTGACTACAGGGGAGACGATCCGTTCATTCCTGAAACGAAGACTCTCGTTGACGGCACCGCAACCTTTACTTACACCGCGGTTGACCTTCCCGACTGGACGGTTACTGTACTCGACCCCGACGGTAATGCCATAGCAGGCGTCGTTATTCAGATGTGCTCGGGCTCTAACTGCTTTATGCCCAAGACCACGGGTGAAGACGGCAAGGTTGTCTTTGCTGATTTCGTAACCGCGGAATACCACGTACAGATTAATTCTATGCCTTCGGGCTACAGCTACCCTGAGGGAAAGGATGCTGACGACTACTACTATTTTGACGGCGAAACCTCTATAACAATCACTCTTTCTAGAGCTAACTGAACAGACTACTAAAAAACGACGGACACTCTCCGTCGTTTTTTTTCTGAATATTTGGAGTAAATACTCAATTTTTTTAGAACATTTAATCATATTCTTTAATCTAACCTTTTAACATTTATACAAACTTTCAGTAATTTCAGATATTCTATTGAAAAAAATTCTTTTAAATGATATAATTATTACATTAATAGGTGTACTTATGCGCATACGACGGTGAGGGCCCCTTCGCCGCGCGTGTGCTCGGAACATCTTTTATGAGAAAAAAGAACAGTTTCTTGGAGGACTTATGAGCAAGTTTAAGAAATTAATCAGTCTTTTGTTGATGCTTATGCTCGCCCTTTCCGTGACCCTCTCCTTCGCTTCTTGTGGCGACGATGATGACGGCGGTGACGGTGGCGACGGCGGAAGCAGCGATACCGGCAATGGCGGTAACACAGGCGATACCGGCAACGGCGGTAACACAGGCGACACCGGCAGCGGTGGCGGCACTCCCGGCGGCGACGAGGGCAATACTCCCGCTGAGCCTATCCCCACTCCCCCCGCAGCGCAGATTATCAAGACCTATACTGTAAAGGTGGTTGACCAGGCAGGCAATGCCGTTCCCGGCGTTACTGTTAAGCTTGTCGAGTACGACGATAAGGGCGTACAGAAGGGCGAGAAGCAGGGAACTACCGCGACTGTAGATAACGCGGCTGTTGCAACCTTCTCGGTTGTTGAAAGCGCTTACCTCAAGGCACAGGTCGTTTCCGTTCCCACAGGCTACGTAATGGGTACCTACGCAGACGGCAAGACCACCCTTAAGTATGACACGAAGGTTGACTTTGCTAACTACGAGGCAACTCTTACTGTCGTTAAGCCCACAGGCTACATAATCACTGCGGCTGACGAAGACGGCAACGTTTTCAAGGGCGTTGAGATTACCTATGTTGTTACTCCTAATGACCCCGCTACTCCCGAAAACGAGGAAGTTAAGATTACCGTTGTTACCGACTCTCTCGGTAAGGCAGTTCTTGACCTTCCCGCACTCGGTGTTGACGACGACCCCAATACCCCCGACGTTGACGAAACTGTAAAGATTCCCGTATCCTTCAAGTACGAGAGCGAAACACACGTCGTTGAGTATGCTACAGGCGAGTTCGACGCTAAGCAGTATCAGACTGTTCTTATCGGTCCTGCTGTAGGTACCGTTCCCGAGAAGCCCGAGGCAATTGACGCTCTCGATAAGATTTCCCTCAAGGTTGGCGAGACCCGTTACTACACTCTTACCGCAGAGGCTGGACAGAGCATCATTATCAGAAATGATACCGTATCTGTTGCTTACGGTGATGAAAGCTTCTCGGTTGATGCAGGCGCAGGCGTTGCAATCGTTCCTCTTGACGCGGGCGAGGCGGCGTTCTCTGTTACCAACGTAGGTACCTCTCCTATCACCGATGCCGTAACCGAGCTTGTAACAGTCAAGACCTTCGCAAAGCCCTCTGACAACACTCTCGAGGCAGCTATTGAAAAGGGTAAGTCTGCTTGGTACGAAATTGACTACAAGGCAGGTCAGTACGTAATTATTGATGTTGGCTGTGACACCGCAGAGGTAGTTTACCGCGAGCATCGCTATACTCCCAAGAACCAGAAGATAGAATTCCAGCTCAACGAAAACGGCGAGACCGCTGTATTCAAGGTAATCGCTGGCGCCGGCGATGCTGATGCACTTGCAGCAAACGTATCCGTTAAGCTCATAACTCCTATAAACGACGAAACCGATATCGAGATTCCCGCAGGCGAGTCCATTTGGGTTTCCATAGCTTACACCGCAGGTCAGTATCTCCTTATAGATGATGCTACCGTAACTGCAGAAGGATACACATTCGGTGAAACTCTCGGTGCGGCTGCAGGCACAAAGTACATTAAGCTTACCGCGACAGGCGCGGCTGAAACTGCTATCAAGCCCGTAACTCCCCTTACCTTTAATGAGGGCACTGCCACCGTAACCGTTAAGGGCGGCAAGACCGCTTGGTTTGAGGTTTCGGGCGCAGGAAAGTACGTCTTTATCGAAAACGCTGATGCAATTCTTGGCGGAATAGGCGAGGACGTAACCGCAATCAGCGGAATTATCGCGGCGGCTACCTCAGATAGCGAGACCGTATTCTCTCTCACCGTAGGTGACGAGAACTCCGACCTTGTAATCAAGCTTGTTGAGGTTACCGAGACCGAAGAACTTCCCACCGCTCCCGCAGCTACGAAGGGTACCACCTGGTACAAGGTTCCTGCTGATGCAGGAAGCTACATCTTCCTTCTTGACGAAACAGGTAAGGCGCAGATAACCTACAAGGGCTCGACCGTCAACACCGCGAACGGTGTTATCTCTGTACCCGTTACCGACGAGGACGGCTACGTAATCTTTGCGCTTGGCTTCACAGCAACCGTGGCCGATAAGACTGCTTCGGAATTCTCTATCGCAACCATTGAAACTCTTGCAAAGACCGAGGCTACCGTTCCGGTCGAGGCAAACGGCTCCGTTTGGTTCGTATATACCTCAAAGGCTGGCGAGATTATCCTCGTTGAAGGCGCTACCGCAGTTGAAATCAATGGCGTTGATGCAAAATACGAGAATGGAAAGATTATCTTTGCAGCTGACGATGATACCGCGAAGACAAAGGGCACCGGCACAGCATACATCAAGGTTACCGTTGGCGATACCGCAGGCGACGTAACCCTCAAGCCTGTTACCGTTCTTAATACCGCGGAGCTTCTTGATACCACTAAGGGCGTAAGAGTTAACGTTCCCGCAGACGGCTCTGCGCGTTGGCTCCAGATTGACTACACCGCAGCAGGCACTCTCACTATCGACAGCACCAAGGTTATCGTTTACCTTGACGGTGCAACCGAGCCCGTTGCAGTAGAGGACGATGCAAAGACCGTTACCGTTGAGCTTCCTGCTCTCGCTACAGGCGAAACCAAGGGTACTCTCCTTATCAAGGTAACCTCCGAGGAGTCGGCAGAGTTCACCGCAACCTTCACTATCGTAGCTGCTCCCGCAGCTGACGAAACCCCTGCAACCTGATTTGCAGGTTAGCTTCGGATTAACTTGAATAGCTTTCTTGTAGGCAACTCCGACAAGTCAGTCACAAGTCTAATCCCAAAAATAACAAAAAGCGCACCCGTGAGCCTCGGCTCACGGGTGCTTTCTCTTTAAAAGCGTTGCACTTCTATCCTTTGTAAATATCGGTTGCAGCTTGCTTCTAAGCAAAACAGACTTTTCTATTCCTCGATTTTTCCCGCGTCGGGGTATCTGCCCGTCATCTTGAAGCCGTCAATTCCGCTCTTACACATAGCACCGAATATTCTGTGGCGAAGCCCCTTATTGTTGCGCTCGATTTCTCGAAGCAAACTTTTCATATTCTCGCGCTCGGTGGTCTTGTCCTCGGGACAAAGGCTCTTTATTATAGGCAGCTCGCGCCTGTTCGCAAAATAGCTGACGTCCTTTTCGGTGGCATAGAGAAGCGGACGGATAAGCGTTATTTTTCTGTTTGACAGATAGCTTTTAGGCGAGAAGCAGCCAAGCCGTCCCTCAAAGAACAGATTGAGCATAAATGTTTCGACAGCATCGTCAAAGTGATGACCGAGCGCGACCTTGTTGCAACCGTGCTCAACTGCCGCTGCGTGGAGGCAGCCGCGCCTCATTTTAGCACAAAGCGAGCAGGGGTTTGACTCCTTTCTGACGTCGAAGATAATCTTCGCAATATCGGTTTTCTGTACCGTATATTCAACGTCAAGCGCCTCACAAAACTCCTTGATAGGGGTAAAGTCCGCCCCCTCAAAGCCCATATCGACAGTCACCGCGACAATCGAATATTTCTTCGGATAAAACCGCCGCATCTCGGCAAGCGCCGATAAAAGCGCGAGCGAATCCTTTCCGCCCGAAACACCAACCGCTATCCTGTCGCCCTCGTCAATCATACCGTAGTCGTCCACGGCGCGCCTGACGAAGCTTAAGAGTCTTTTCATTTCGTTCATATCAAAAAAATGCCTTTCGCATACACTGTTAGGGAATAGCGCGAGGAGTACCGCAACAGATTCCTCGCAAAAAAAGAAAAACGGAGTAGAAAATGGCAACAAGAATATATATTGACCAAGGACATAATCCGCGCGGATTTAATACGGGGGCGGAGGGCAACGGCTTTTACGAGCAGGACATAACCTACGAGATAGGCAGAAGGCTTTACGACCTTCTCTCTTCAAACCCCGACTTTGTCTTAAGGCTCTCACGCCCGACAGAGGACACAATCCTCGGCACGAGCAATTCGTCAAGCCTTGTGGAAAGAGTAAGAGAGGCAGAAGAATTTGGTGCCGATATGTTCCTATCCCTGCACGTAAACTCTGCCGCGAACCCGAGTGCCACAGGTAACGAGGCGCTCGTCTACAGCCCAAGCTCAACTGTATCTATAGGACTCGGAGAGGAAATTCTCGAGCAGCTGACCTTGACAACGGGACTTCGTAACCGAGGAATAATATACCGCCCGGGACTCTACGTCCTAAGGGAAACCTCGATGCCCGCGCTTCTCGTTGAAATGGGCTTTATAAGCAATCCGTACGATGCGGAGCTGCTAGCCTATTCGCCAAATCTGTTTGCAATAGGACTCTACCGCGGAATTCTCAATTACTATAGCTGAAATTATTTAAGCTCAAGAGAGTCAATAGACAGCTCTTCCTCTGCCATAGATGGAGTAGTAGCCGAGAAGGCGTGAGTTGCGCCGCATCTCTCGCAATAAACCTCAACGCCCTTGCCAAAGTAACGGATATTGTAGCTTCCGTCACCGCAGGGGCATTTTATTTTGTTCTCGTCTGCAAGGTCGCAAACTAGAAATTTGAGAGTATCAAATACCGCGGGGTCACATAGAATTTCGTCGTCTGAGAGCTCTGTGGGCTGAATATCCGAGAGCTCCTCGGCTTCAAGGCTCGTCATAAGTCTTTGGATTTCCGCCTCGGTTCTCTTAAGCTCGCCTTGAATTTTGTCCTCGTCACCGATAAAGGCGATATCCATACCTGTGTAAGGACAGTTAAGAAGGAACAAGTCGCGCTCGAAGAATACGTTCTCGCTGACAACGTAGTTATGCGGCTGCCTACAGAAGAGGCAGGGGACGGAAAGCCTGAGCTTTTTGTCGTTTGTCACGTTGATATCAAGAGGGAGTGAGTTCTCGCAGCTGCACTTAAGCCTTAACATATTTGCCTTCAATGCGAAGCGGCCGACAAGCCCGAATATCGAGCTTCCGCAGTCGGGACATCTGTAAACTATATTTCTTTCTTTGGGCTTGATTACCATTTTTGACTCCTGAATGTAAATTTTGGTTTGCAAAAAGCGTAATAAACGCTATTTCTTTGCCTTTGCAATTCTGACAAGCTCCTTTGAGAAGGGCAGGGAATATTCCATTCCGCGCCCCGTTGTAATATTGCCGTCTGTCACAAAGTCCTCGCCTGTAACGGTAGCTCCGAGAAGCTCTCCCTCAAAGCCCGGAAAGCAGGTAGCCCTCTTGCCCTGAAGCAGTCCCCGCCTGCCGAAACACAGCGGAGCTGCACATATTGCGGCAAGGTGACCGCCGTTTTCGGTAACCGCGCCGATTACCTTGTCGGTAAACTCCGACGCATCGAGATTAAGCGAGCCGGGCATACCCCCGGGGAATATTGCAAAATCAACGAGCGACAGGTCAACTTCGTCATAGCTCTTATCTGCCACGACCTTAATTCCGTGCGCTCCCGTAACCTCGCGAGAGGCAATACCGACGGTATAAACCTCGCACTCGGCGCGTCTGAGCATATCTACGGGAGTGAGAGCCTCTATTTCCTCAAAGCCCTCTGCAAGTAATACGATAATCATTCTGTTTCCTTTCGGTAGGATAGTTGATATTTTTGATTTATGGATTTTAGTCAAGCGATATTCTCGAGAGCTTCTCATACCACTCGTCAGCGGTAATAAGCACGTCACGCGGCTTCTGTCCGTTAGGCTCGGAAACAATTCCCATACCTTCCATAATATCAATGAACTTTGCCGCCTTGCCGTAGCCAATAGAAAGCTTACGCTGAATAAGAGATGTTGAAATCTTCCTTGCGTTGACCGCAACCTCGACCGCATCAAGGAACTGACGGTCGTTGAGGTAGCCCTCGCCGCTGTCACCGTCATCGTCGTAATCGTCGTCAGACGAGCCGCCCTTCTTCGAGCACTTCTGCGCCTGCCTCTCAATTTCTTCCATAACGCTGCTGTCGTAGCTTGCGCCGCCCTGCGACTTGATGTGAGCCATAATATTCTCAACCTCACTGTCGGCAACGAACGCGCCCTGAACTCTTATCGGCTTTGTGGAGTTTGTGAATTTCAGAAGCATATCTCCCTTGTTAAGAAGCTTTTCAGCACCCGCAGAGTCAAGCACCGTGCCAGAGTCGCGGTTTGATGCCACCTTACAGGAGAAGCGCGTGGGAATATTTGCCTTGATAACGCCGGTGATAACGTCAACCGACGGACGCTGAGTACCTACGATAAGGTGAATGCCCGCGGCTCTTGCCTTCGCGGCAATTCTCATAACTAGGTTCTCGACAGGGTCCTTTACCTGCGCCATAAGGTCGGCAAACTCATCTATAACTATGATAATTCTCGACATAGGCTCGCCGAGCGATTTGTCCTTTGTAACCTTATCGTTATACGCGTCGATATTACGCACGCACAGGGAATTAATAAGGTTGTAACGGCGTTCCATTTCCTCAACCGCCCACATAAGAGAGCCTGCCGCCTGCTTTGCGTCAGACACCACGGGAACGAGAAGATGGGGGATTCCGTTGTACATTGTAAACTCAACCTGCTTCGGGTCAATCATAATGAATTTGACCTCATCAGGGCGCGCTTTGTAAAGTATACTTATCATTAACGAGTTAATGCAGACCGATTTACCCATACCGGTAGCACCGGCAACGAGAAGGTGAGGCATATTTGCAATGTCGCTGAATACAGGCTGACCCGCAACGTCCTTACCGATACAAACGCTGGTTTTCGACTTCGCGCTGACAAATTCCTCAGCCTCGATAAGCTCACGCAGTCTTACCGTCGAGGGCTTCTTGTTGGGTATCTCGATACCTATTGCCGACTTTCCGGGAATAGGAGCTTCCATTCTGATGTCGCCTGCCGCAAGGTTGAGGGCGATATCGTCCTGAAGGTTCATAACGCTGCTCGTCTTGACACCTCTTGCAGGCACAACCTCGTATCTCGTGATACGCGGTCCTCTGTCAACGCCCTTTATCGAGGCGGTAACGTTAAAGGAGGCAAGCGTGTCAATAAGCTTGTCTGCATTGTCCTGTATCTCCTCTTGAATACCCTCGTCGTCACGCTCAGCATCAAGACCGAGAAGGTCGATAGGGGGGAATACATACTTTGAGTAATCGGGCTTCTTTTCCTTCTTCGGCTCTT
This sequence comes from Clostridia bacterium, assembly GCA_017472305.1. Taxonomy (GTDB): domain Bacteria; phylum Bacillota; class Clostridia; order Oscillospirales; family CAG-272; genus UBA1740. The sequence goes on from JAFUQP010000003.1 coordinate 9,166, forward strand.
CCTTTACCGGAGCTACAAGACCGCCAAGTGCCGCCGGTACCTCGGGAGCTGTCCTCTGAGTCATAGCCGCCGGCATATCGAAGGGGGGCGCGTCGTCTTCGGCACCGTCCTCGTCACCCAAGCTCTCCTCGGTTTGGAGCTCAGCGCCGTCGGAGAAGGGATCGACTGAGTCAAGTGATGACTCCTCGTCGTCACCGAGCGAAAGCTCCTCGTACTCCTCATCGGAGTCGTCCTCGGGCTCGCTCTCATCGTTCAGGAAGGGGAACATCTCGCGCATTTTTATTACGTCGGGATTTTGTTCTTCGGGTGGGATTTCCTCGGTGATAATTTCCTCGCCCTCGGGGAAGCTCATCGCACCGTCCGAGCCGTCCTCGGACTCCCCGTCCTCGCCGTCGCCGAAGTCAAGGAATGTTCCCTCGTCACAGTTGCTTACGCTGATGCCGCCATCCTGTGCCTTCGGGTCGATAAGCGGCATATCCTCGTCAATAACCGTAAATCTGCTGTCGCGCTCAGGGCTTGCAGCCTCTTTTGCGGCAGGTGTGGGGGTGGGGGAGAGCAGGGTGCGCTCGGTTTTCAGAACGTCCGCGTCTGTACGAACACTCTCTGTTACCGTTGGCTCAACAATGCGCTCTATCGGAGCTTCGAACTGCTTGAATACAGGTTCTTTGGGCTCGCTCTGCTCCTCAATCTGCTTAAACGCGGGTGTCTCAAGCTCGCTCTGCTCCTCAATCTGCTTAAACGCGGGTGCCTCAGGCTCGCTTTGAGCCTCAAACCGCTTAATTACGGGCTCTGCGGGCGTAGCATCGTAGGTGCCTGCCGATGCAAAGGCGGGCTCTTTTTCATAATCCGCGCTCGCGTCCTCAAAGCGGACACCAGCTGCGCTGTAAGCCTCATTTTTCGCACCGTACGGCACGCTTGCATTTAGGTTCTGTGCATCGGATATTTCATTTGCCGCGCTTCCGCCTATGTTAGGTGCGCCTTCTTCGCTTGCCGTACTATCTGCTTCATTCGAAGCCGCGCTATCTCTGATTTCCATTCTTACAGACGTAGCGTTAAAGTTTCTTCTGTAGGCGGGATTGCTTAATGCAACCATTTCGGCAATCTTCTCAGACGCGCTGTCGGTGTCAGAGTGCTCGCCCTTGTCGAAGGTGAAGCTCATTTTGCCGTATTCGGTAGGCTCGGGAACAGCGCTTTCGGGCTTGTTTTCGACCCTGAATGCGACCGATTTCGTCATAAGCTCGTGTACGGTAGCCTCACTTGTATTAGGCGGTGTGCCGTAGGCTCTCTCCTCGCTGTTCTGACCTACCCTTTCTTTGCCAAGCGTGTGAAGTGACTCGCCGCCGAACACCTCGGTAACCCTCACAGCACTCTCGGGCTTCTCGACTGCGGGTGCGGTTGCCGTTACACTCTCTATTCTCGACGGCTCGACCGATTTGGGCTCTGCCGTGCGCTCGGCTTCAACGGTTACACCGGCGCTCTCGCTCACGTGCACGCGAAGCGCTTCCTCGCGCCTGCGCCTTTCTGCGATAATCTGCTGCTTTTTGCGCTCAAATTCCTCTCTGCGCCGCTCTTTTTCCAGCTCCTCGGGGGAAACAGAGGACAGCGGTCTTTCGTTTACCGAAATTCCCGTAGAAAGCACTCTCGGCTGCGCCTTGCTCGAGGGCCTTGAGGCGATTTTTTCGGCATTCATAAAATCGTAAGGGTCAAAGTCCCTTGTAAATATTGCATCTGCGCTCTCGTCGCCAAAGGACTCCGTGGGCTTCTCATAGGTCGGTGCCGCGCTTGCCTTTTTTTCAAAGGAAGGCTCGCTTCTTCGAATGCTCTCTCCGTAGGAGAGGTCGGGCGTCTTTTTCTCTGCCGCCCTCTCGGAAAAGCTGATTACCGTAGGCTCGCCGTCGTATGCCGACTTGTGTCTTACGCTCTCCTGGAGTGTGGGATTTTTCTCAATTGCCTCGCCGCTTTTGCTCTCGTGAATACCAAGCTCGCTAATGCGAAGCTCGCGCATTCCGTTATCCACCTCGAAGAATTGGTCGTCAAGCAGCTCAGCGCTTCTCTTGTCAGCCTCGCGCTCCTTTCTCGTTTTTCTCTGCTTTGCCTTCTTCGAGAACAGCTTTTTGAAGAAGCCCTCAACCGCCGACAGAGCGTTAACGATTGCCGAAAGAGCCGCGATAAATGCTCTCTTTACCGCGCCGTCGCGCCTTGAGAAGAAGAAGGATATGTAAACGAGGACGAGTGCCACAGCGAGAATAATAATTCCCACAGGCCCAAGCACGTTAATAAGCCCGAAGGCAAGAATACTGCCGATAAATCCGCCTGCCGTGCCCTCTGTGAAAAATTCCACGGGTGCAAAAACGTAATCCTTGCCCCAGAAAACTATAGCGTATTCAACAACCGAAACGGCGAGAAGCGTTATAACAGAGAAAATCGTGCGCGAGAGTATTTTGCCCTCTGCGAGGTCCTCGGCATAGAATATTGCGTGTATGACGAGCAGTGCGGGAATAGCGTAAGCACCCGCGGAAAACAGCCCGATAAGCACCGCCCCGACACCGTCGCCAAGCACACCCGTGCCGTCCGTAATATAGCAAACCGCGACGAATACCGCCAGGGCTGCAAGTATAATAGGCATTGCCCTATGGAAGCCCGTAAGGCTCGAGTAGCCGCCGTCCTGCTTCTTGTTTTCGTTATTTTCGTTCATCTATGTATAACCTCCATACGGAACTGTCGATATTTTCACACATATATCTTATCAAATTTTTCCCGAAATTACAATAGGGGAGAATAAATATTTTTAATATATTTATTAAATTACTTGACAAAGCTCTGCATTTCTGTTAAAATGATAGCCGAGTTATTATGCTTATTTGAGAGTAATCCCGCTCTGACCGAGCCTGGACGGCTCTCGTGCAATATAGGAGGCAGCTATGCAGTTATACAATTCACTTACAAGAACGAAGGACGAATTCCGTGAAAGAGAGGCTGGCAAGGTATCGATGTATACCTGCGGACCTACAGTTTATCACTTCGCGCACATCGGAAATCTCCGTACCTATACAATGGAGGACGTGCTCGAGAAGTATCTTCGCTATCTCGGCAAGGACGTGCTTCGCGTAATGAACATTACCGACGTCGGACATCTTTCGAGCGACGGCGATACGGGAGAGGACAAAATGCTCAAGGGCGCTCGCCGCGAGCACAAGACGGTTCTCGAGATAGCAAAGTTCTATACCGACGCGTTCTTCTCCGACTGCGACAAGCTTCATATCAAGCGCCCCGACGTAATCGAGCCCGCGACGGGCTGTATCCCCGAGTTTATCGAGATGATAGAAACCCTTCTTAAAAAGGGCTATGCATACGAGGCAGGCGGAAACATCTACTTTGATACCTCGAAGCTTGATAAATACTACGTGTTCAACGATTTCCGCGAGGAGGACCTCGAGGTTGGCGTACGCGATAGCGTCGAGGAGGACACAAACAAGAGAAACAAGGCAGACTTTGTTCTCTGGTTTACCAAATCCAAGTTTGAGGACCAGGAGCTGAAATGGGACTCTCCCTTCGGTGTTGGCTACCCCGGCTGGCATATCGAGTGCTCCTGCATAGCAGGCAAGCACGTAGGAGAGTACCTTGATATCCACTGCGGCGGAATTGACAACGCATTCCCCCACCACACAAACGAAATAGCGCAGAGCGAGGCGACCTACGGCCACGAGTGGTGCAAGCACTGGTTCCACGTGCATCACCTTAACACAAATTCGGGAAAGATGTCGAAGTCCAAGGGCGAATTCCTTACCGTCAGCCTTCTTGAGGAGCGCGGCTTCAATCCTCTCGTTTACCGCTTCTTCTGCTTGCAGTCGCATTACAGAAAGAACCTTGTTTTCTCCTGGGAAAACCTCGAGAACGCGAGAACGGCATACAATAAGCTCGTGTCGAGAGTAGCATCGCTTCTTTCCTCTCCTGACGGAGAGCTTGATGCCGTTGCCTTCGAGGAGGGCAAGCGCCGCTTTACCGACGCTCTTGATAATGACCTTAACACCTCTCTTGCGGTAACCGCGCTTTATGACGTGTTCAAGCTTGACACCAACAACAAAACAAAGCTTGCGCTTATCTCTGATTTTGAGAGAGTTCTCGACCTCGGAATTGTAGACGCCGCAAAGGCGGAATACGAGGCTAATCAGAAAAATGAAGCCGAAAGCACACCCGACGTGTCAGACGAGCTTCTGGCATATATAAACGCAAAAATTGAGGAGCGCCGCGCGGCTAAAAAGAACCGTGACTTCGCTACTGCCGACGCAATACGCGACGAGCTTCTCGCGAAGGGAATAACCCTTCTTGACACCCGAGAGGGAACGAAATTCGAGATAGCAAAATAATCAGACAAGGAGGCGCGCCGTGTACGAGAAATCGGTTGCCGACGTAAAATTTATAAACGGTGAATACACGGCTGCCGCCGAAATGTATCTTGAAGGCGCGCGCGAGGGAGATGCCGTCGCCTCGTTCAACTACGGCTATTGCCTCTGGCAGGGACTCGGCATAACGCGCGACCCGACCGAGGCGAAGAGCTTCTTTGCCTATGCCCGTGACCTCGAGGGCGGCGAGGCGGCATACAACCTCGCTATGCTTTATCTCCACGGTGACGGAGTAACAAGGGACTATAAAAAGGCACTCGAATATATGAAGATTTCGGCAGAGCAGGGCGCGGTAGAGGCGCAGCTTTACCTCGGTATGGCGTACACCTCGGGCTGTATGTTCGAGCCCGACGTTATAGGTATCAGCCTCATACCCTATCACACGCCGATTTACCGCGACAGATATATGCTGCTCGAGGGTGAGTGCGAGTTCTCCGAGGAGGACGAGGCGCTTCGCTACGAGGCGGTAAAGCAGGATGCAAGACTTGCCTTTGAGTGGTTTCGTGAGGCGTCGCGCCACGACTCAACCTACGTTGAGGAGCTTGTTGCCAAGGGCAAGTATCTCTACGCGAGGTGCTACGTTGACGGACTCGGCACGGACTTTGACAGAGATAAATCGGTGCGCCTTATGCTTGCGGCAGGCCGCTTTGGCTCACCCGAGGCTCTTGCCTACATTGCCGAAAACGGCATTACCGAAAATATGCTTGAGGGAAGGCAACAAAGAACTCTCAAGGGAAGATAGAATTTTGTAACAGAAAAAGTCGGTTGCCGACAAGGAAATACGACAGCTTACGGAGACAGATAATGGTAAAAATTACCGAGGTGTTACCTCATAGCCGAGCCGCACGCGCGGGAATTATGGCAGGGGACGACCTGATAGCGATTAACGAAAACTCAATACGCGACGTTCTCGACTACAGGTTTTACCTCACCGAGCGCTCGGTCGAGCTTCGCCTTGCAAGGGACGGTGAGGAATATACCGTCACAATAAAAAAAGGCGAGTACGACGATATAGGCCTCGACTTCGAAACACCGCTTATGGATAAGAAGCAGACCTGCAAGAACGGCTGTATCTTCTGCTTTATTGACCAGAATCCCGAGGGGCTTCGCGAGAGCCTATATTTTAAGGACGACGACTCGCGCCTGTCCTTCCTTCACGGAAACTATATCACCTTAACGAATATGACCGACTCCGACGTTGAGCGTATAATCAAGATGCGCTTCTCGCCGATTAATATATCGGTTCATACAACAAACCCCGAGCTTCGCGTAAAAATGATGAAAAACAAGCGCTCGGGCGAGGTTCTTAAGTATCTTAAGTCCTTTTACGACGCGGGGCTTTATATGTCAACACAGATAGTGCTCTGTAAGGGTATAAACGACGGCGAGGAGCTTAGGCGCTCACTTTCCGACCTTGCTTCTCTTTACCCTTACGTCAGCAGTGTTGCGGTAGTGCCCGCGGGACTTACGAAATTCAGGGACAAGCTCTATCCCTTGACCGATTTCTCGGCAGAGGAGGCAAGCGAGGTTATCTCGCTTATCAATTCCTTTGGCGAGGAGCATAAGGCGGCGCACGGCACCCGTCTTGTCTATGCCGCAGACGAGTTCTATCTCAAGGCAGGGCTTCCTATACCCGATGCCGACTACTACGAGGAATATCCGCAGATTGAGAACGGAGTAGGTATGCTCCGCTCGCTTCTTGACGAGTTCGGTATGTGCATTGAGGATATACAGTGCTTTGGTAAAAGGCTTGACCGCTCGCGCACCGTATCGCTTGTAACGGGTGTAGCATCAGAGCCGACAATCTCGCGCCTTTGTGCGAAATTGCAGGAAATTTGCCCGAATTTGCAAATAAACGTTTACAAAATCATAAATAATTTCTTTGGAGAAAGCATCACGGTATCCGGCCTTCTCACGGGACGCGATATATGTGAGCAGCTCTCGGGACGGGAGCTTGGTGACGAGCTTCTGATACCCGACAACGCGCTTCGCTCGGGTGAGGACGTATTCCTTTGCGGAATGACACTCACGGAAATGAGCGAAAGGCTCGGCGTCAGAGTTACCCCCTCGGGCAAGGACGGCTACGAGCTTTGCGAGGCAATATTCGGCGCCCCGGCGGAGTAGCATCCAAGGGTCGCAAAGAAATAGGAAAGGAACGTAAAAAATGGCAAAACCAATAGTAGCGATTGTCGGCAGACCTAATGTTGGCAAGAGTACGCTTTTTAATAAGCTTATAGGCGAGCGCCGCTCGATAGTAGAGGACACCCCGGGTGTTACACGTGACAGAATTTATGCCGAGGCAGAGTGGTCAGACAAGCGTTTTCTGCTTGTTGACACAGGCGGAATTGAGCCTCACAGCGACGATACTATACCAAAGCAGATGCGTAATCAGGCGGAGATTGCAATTGCAACCGCCGACGTGATAATATTTATGTGCGATATCCGCGCAGGGCTTCTTGCCGACGACAGGGATATTGCGGTAATGCTTAAGAAATCCGGCAAGCCGGTTGTCGTTGCGGTAAACAAGGTTGACAGAGTGGGTGAGTTGCCCTTCGAGTTCTACGAGTTCTACGAGCTTGGCTTTGAAAGAGAGCCTATCGCGCTCTCCTCGCTCCACGGCACGGGCTCGGGCGACCTTCTTGACGCGGTGCTCGAGGAGTGCAGCTTCGACGAGGACGACGGCGAGGACGACGGAATTATCAACGTTGCGGTAATAGGTAAGCCCAACGCGGGAAAATCCTCTATTATCAACCGTATGTGCGGTGAGGACAGGCTTATCGTTTCGGATATCGCGGGCACAACGAGAGATGCCGTCGATACGAGGGTAGAAAACTCGCACGGTGTCTACAACTTTATAGATACCGCAGGTATTCGCCGTCACTCGAAGGTCGAGGACAGAATTGAGAAGTTCTCGGTTCTCCGAGCCAATATGGCGGTAGAGCGTGCCGACGTCTGCCTTCTTCTTATAGATGCCAAGGACGGCATCACCGAGCAGGACGAGAAGATAGCGGGTATTGCCCACGAGGCAGGCAAGGCTTGCATTATAGTTATTAACAAGTGGGACGCTATCGAGAAGGAAAACAGCACGGTAAATACCTATAATAAGAATATCCGCACAGCTCTCGCGTATATGCCCTACGCACCGATAATCTACGTGTCGGCGCTTACGGGACAGCGCGTAGCGCATCTCTACGAGCTTATTAATAAGGTTTATGAGGAGAGCCGCCGCAGAATTACCACGGGCGTTCTCAACGACCTTCTCAACGATGCAACCAACAGAGTTCAGCCCCCCTCGGACAAGGGCAAGCGCCTTAAGATTTACTTTATGACGCAGTCCTCTGTAGCTCCCCCAACCTTCGTTGTGTTCTGCAACAGCGCGGAGCTGTTCCACTTCTCCTATCAGAGGTATCTTGAGAACTGTCTGCGCGATACCTTCGGATTTGAGGGAACTCCCATAAAGCTGATAGTCAGACAAAAGGGCGACGACTCAACCAAGCCGTAATCGAGGTGACCGTTATATGTTTATAGATAACATTAAAATTTACGTTAAGGCAGGCGACGGCGGTAACGGAGCCGTAACCTTCCACAGAGAAAAATACGTTTCTGCAGGCGGTCCCGACGGCGGCGACGGAGGCAGAGGCGGCAATATTATTTTCAGAATTGACGACGGCGCAAACACACTCCTCGCCTTCCGCTATAAGAGAAAGTTCATTGCCGAGAACGGCGAGAACGGCAAGGGCGGAAAGAAGCACGGCAAGTGCGGAGAGGACGTCATAATCAAGGTTCCTCAGGGAACTCTTATCAAGGACCCCGAAACGGGCAAAATTATTTTCGATATGGGTGCCGACCGCGAGTACGTCCTCTGTAAGGGCGGCAGAGGCGGCTGGGGCAACCGTCACTTCGCCACCCCCACGCGTCAGATTCCGAGATTTGCAAAGAGCGGAACGAAGGGCGAGGAGCGCGAGGTTCTGCTTGAGCTTAAGATGCTTGCGGAGGTCGGACTTATAGGCTTCCCCAACGTCGGAAAATCCTCTATTCTTTCGGAAATTTCCTCTGCAAAGCCCAAAATTGCTAACTATCAGTTTACAACTTTGAGCCCTAACCTCGGTGTTGTAAGCATCGGCGAGGGCAGAGGCTTCCTTGCTGCCGATATCCCCGGACTTATCGAGGGAGCGTCAGAGGGACACGGACTCGGCCACGATTTCCTCCGTCATATAGACAGGTGCAGGCTTCTTTTGCACGTCGTTGACGTTGCAGGCACCGACGGAAGAAACCCTATCGAGGATATAGATAAAATAAACAGAGAGCTTGTGAAATATTCTCCCGAGCTTGCAAACAGGCCGCAGATAATCGTTGCGAATAAGATGGACTCGGTGGACCGCGAGAGCGAGGAGCTTCGCAGCTTTGTCGAGCACGTAAGGGAGCTTGGATACGAGCTGGTGTTCGTTTCTGCATATACAGGCGAGGGACTTGACGAGCTTGTTAGAGTAACAAAGGCTCGACTTGAAACTCTCCCACCAATCACACTTTACGAGGCAGAATTCTCCCCCGAGGACGAGGCGGTTGCAAGCACTCAGGGCGCGAAGGAAACCTACGTTCGCCGCGAGGGTGATAAATTCATTGTCGAGGGCGAATGGCTCTATAACTTTATGGGGCAGATTAACTTCGATAGCTTCGACTCGCTTAACTTCTTCCAGCGTGTTCTTCAGAAAAACGGCGTAATCGAGAAGCTATGCGAGGCGGGCGTGTCCGAGGGCGATACCGTAAGCATCTACGACTTCGAGTTCGACTTCGTATTCTGATTATTCCCGTTTGCCCGTAGCTTTGTAAGAATGACGAGCGCGCTTTTGCTGATATTCAGGCTTCGGAAAGCTTTTAATAAATCCCTCTGACCTAGAAATGCAGCCCGAATGCGAGGTTTATCGCGTCACCGATAGCACTGCCCGCAGTGGAGGCTATAGCGTCTATCTCGCGCGGCGAAACCAGCATACCAGATACCGCATCGCTTGCGTTTTCTGTAAGCGCCGCAGCATCAATCACCGTCGGCACACCTATTGCAATTACAGGTACTCCGAGCGTTTTTCGGTCTATAGCCGAGGCGCGCCTTCCTATTCCCGAGCCGGGTACAATCCCCGTGTCGGAGAACTGAAATGTTGCCCCGAGTCTCTCGGGCGACGAGGTGAGTATTGAGTCGATGCAAATAAGCGCGCTCGGCGAAATCTCGCGTGATAAGCACCTGACAAGCGTCAGCGAATCAATTCCGCACTCGGCGCTTACGTCGGGAGCAATAGCCGCAATCTCCGAGCAGCACAGCCCCTCGAAATATTCAGGCTCGGCTACCCTTATCTGCATAGTCGGGTTTACGCGCTCTACTGCCCGCGGACCGACACTGTCGGGGGTAAGCCTCGGATTTCCAAGTCCCACGACGAGTATCCGTTTGTCGGAAATTTCACCGTAGGTGAAAAAATCGGTTATCTCGCGGCAAAGCTCCAAGATAAGCCGCTCTTTTGCATCAGCCGACATATCGCATAGCCTTTCGGTGTGCAGCGCGTGGTATCTTCCGATAGGACGGCCAATCGCGCGCTCCCCCTCGCTATCGGTTATTCTTATTTTCTCCCATACAAACTCCCCCTTGTCCTCGCGCAGGAATTCAACGCCGCGTATACCTTCCGTGGCGCGCCCGCGCTCGGCGGCAAGGTCGCTGTAAGCTCTACTCCCGTCAAAGCCTTCTTTTCTCATTTGTCAAATCCTTTTTTAGTCAAGTCTTGACGGCAATGCGGAATTTATTCCGAAAACGAAGCTTTGCAGCGCAGAATTTATTCCGAAAACGAAGCTTTGCAGCGCAGAATTTATTCCGAAAACGAAACTCTACAGCATAGAATTTATTCAAAACACTGCTGTTCCAAGAAAAAACTTCGCCGATTTCGGCAGAACGGAGCCCCCGATGAAAAAGCATAAGGAATTCGGTCTGAATACTATCACCGACCTTAAGGTGTTCATACTCTTTCTTCTCGATAACATAAGGTACCCAATAGACCATACGACGGTAAAAAGGATTGTCGAGGAGAACGTAGACGATATTTCTCTTGACTTTGAGGAATGTCTTGCCGAGCTCACCGACTCGGGACATCTTCTCTATGAGGAAATTGACTCGGAAACCTATTATATGATATCCGATAAGGGCAGGGCAGTTGCAGGCGAGCTCTACGATACCCTCGACAAGGGCTTCCGCGAGCGCAGCCTTCGCTCGGCAACGAAGCACATCAGCCTATCGAGAAGCGAGGCGACCATTCGCTCGTATATTACCGAAACACCCACAGGCCGTTTCTCGGTCCATATGGAGGCAAGAGATAAGCGCGAGGAAATTATGAGCGTATCGCTTACCGTCACAACCCGTGCCGAGGCCGAGAAGATTAAGAAGAATTTTGAAAACAAGCCCGACGGAGTTTACAGAGGAACGCTCTTTGCGGCGACGGGACGTCTGGATTTTCTTTCCTGAGTATTCGAATAAATTTGATATTTACAAAAGCTTACGCCGGTATTCTGAAAGATACGGTGTGAAAGAATGAAAATCAGCCGCGGAGTGCCGTCATATCCGACTGCCCCGGGCTGATTATTATTTTGCACCGATTTTTCGGAATTGACCTTGCCGCACTGTTACACCACTGCTGAAAAGCCCGAATTATTTAAATAAAATCTTGTTCTTTTGGACCGAAAAGAGTAAAAATTCAAGACCTTCGGACTCTGCGTAATGTAAACCGGTGGAAAATTTACCCAAAGAATTGCATAATGTACAAAAGAAGGGTAGGGGGCTTCGTCGAAATTGTACAAAGTTGAGAAAAAATGTATATTTTTTTTGACAAAACCCTTGACAAGATGTGAATTAATAGTTATAATATATCCAAATGGAAGTTTTTACAAATGAAAACTCAAGATAACAAAGAGCTGCACTCACTGATTTTGGAATGCCGCGGAGGTGACGAAGAGGCATTTTCAACTCTGTTGACCCAATACACACCAATGATACGGAAGGTTATTTCGGAATTTGCTGACGGAGCGTACGATAGGGACGAGCTGTTTTCGGAGGGCTGTATAGCACTTCACTCGGCAGTTATGCGCTACGACCTCGGGCAAGAAGACGTAACCTTCGGTCTTTACGCGCGTATATGCATTCACAACAGACTCGTGGACCTTTTCCGTAAGAGCAAGGCACAGCCGCAGATTTTGCCCTATGAGGCAGAGGAGCTTGCCGACTTCGAAAGCATTGAGTCGGGACTTGCGAACCGTGAGTCAATAGAGCTTATTATGAAGGGCGCCTCGCGTCTTTTGTCGGAGTACGAGTATTCGGTGCTCCTGCTCCATATTCAGGGTTATAAGACGCAGGATATAGCGGCGCGGCTTGGTAAAACGGCGAAATCGGTTGATAACGCTAAGGCAAGGCTTTTTAAAAGGCTGCGCGCAGAGTTTTCGGGGCTTGTTGGCGGTGCGTAACGCTATTTTGCCGCTTTAGCCTTCGGCTTTCATTTGTAAGTGCTCCTCTCGGAGCTTAAAAAGTTAATATGCCCATGTAGCTTAAGGGAGAGCGTTGGTGACAAAGGCGTCGGTTGGAATCCGTCTAAGGGCAAATAATATTTATACCTATCAAGGGAGAAAAAACATGTACCAGGACGAAACATTGAAGTGCAGAGACTGTGGCAACGAGTTCGTGTTCACCGCAGGTGAGCAGGAATTCTATGCATCGAGAGGATTTGAGAACAAGCCCTCCAGATGCAAGGAGTGCCGTGCCGCTAAGAAGAACGCGCAGAAGAGTGCAAGAGAAATGTTTGATGCTGTCTGCGTTGAGTGCGGCAAGGAGTGCCAAGTGCCCTTCAAGCCCACCGAAGGTAAGCCTGTTTACTGCAGCGAGTGCTTTGCAGCAAAGAGAGCGGAGTAATTTAGTATTCCGATACCTGCAAGCATTAAAGCAAAAAGGATTTGGCAGAGAGCCAAATCCTTTTTGCTTTTTTTATTCTTTTAAGATTTCATAGCCTATCTTTTATTCGGCTAAAGGCTATTTGCCTCTTTTTGTAAATCTTTATTTACATTTTTGCGCTTTTTAAGTGCGAACACAAGAACCAGTGCGAGCATTGCCGACGTAACCGCCCAGGATATCGGGTAGATGGTAAACAGACCGACCGGCGTATGGAACGTATCGAGCCTGAAGGCGGTGAGAACCCAGAGAATACGCAGTCCGCATACACCGCCAATGCACATAACCATAGGTGAGATGGAATAGCCAAGACCGCGGAGCGAGCCCGAGAGCGACTCCATTATACCGCAGATAAAGTAGGTGGTAAGAAGTATCGACATCTGGTCCATAGCCCTTGCTATTACAACGTCTTTGGCAGGGTCGAGCGGGTCAACAAAGAGATTTGCAAGCCCCTCGCCGAATGCGAGCATAATGCATCCGCCGACGATACCGATTACCGTGACCTGAATCAGACAGTAAAGCACGGACTTTTTTATTCTGTCGCGCTTTCCGGCGCCGAAGTTTTGCCCCGCGGCGGTCATAGACGCGTGCATATAGCTGTTGAGAGTAACGTAAATTATGCCCTCGATATTTCCGGCAATGGTCTTTGCGGAGATTACAGCCTGCTCGAATCCGTTTATTGCGCTGGTGATAATTACGTTGGAAATACCGAACAGAGAGGATTGCAGCGAGGCGGGAATTCCAAAGCGGAGAATACGACCGAGTATCGTTCCGTCTATTCCCAGCTCCTTAAAACGCAGTCCGTAGGAGAGCGAGCCGCGCTTTACAAGCACACCTGTCGCAACTGCTGCGGACAGATACTGTGAGATAATTGTCGCGTAGGCGACTCCGTCAACCGACATACCGCATATTATAACGAAGAACAGATTGAGGATAACGTTGATAAGACCCGAGCTTGACAGAATATAAAGCGGAGTTCTCGAGTCGCCGACAGAGCGAAGGATAGCTGCGGCGAAATTGTATACCGCGAGCGCGGGAATTCCGCAGGCAATTATTCGCATATAAAGCGTAGCCGAATCAATCAGCGCCGACTGCGTGCCCATGAGAGCAAGCGCGGGGCGCGAAACGAGAAGCGCGACCAGCATAAACGCAAGACCGCCAATAACCGAAAAGGACATCGCAGTGTGAATGGCTCTCGAGAGCATCCTATCCTGCCTTGCGCCGTAGGCGTGAGAAACCACGATGCTGGCACCTGCCGAAATACCTATCAGCATATTGATTATGAGGTTGACAAGCGAGCTTGTAGAGCCGACCGCCGCCAGTGCGTTCGGGTCACCCGAGAACTTGCCGACCACGATATTATCAGCCATCGTGTATAGCGACTGTAAAATACCCGTAAGCATTATGGGTATGGCAAACGCTATGATTTTAAAGAACAGCGGACCCTCGGTCAGGTCACGCTTATCCGACTTAATCATTTCACTTTCCTTTCCTGCTCGGCAGCTTGAATTGACTTTGTCAACTGACATTATAGACCTTTATTCTCCTCTTGTCAATACCAAAAAGTTCATTTTACAATGAAAAACTCTCTTTTTTTCCGCGCGTATAAAATGAAATTTATTTTTTTAAATAAATACTGTACAAATCCTTTGCTTTATGGTATAATTAACTATATTATTCAGGCGAGACTCGCCAAATTCCGACACCGGAACGGGAGTCGGGACAATACGGAATTTTTGAAGGTAGCTATGGAAAAGGGAAATCGGGATTTCAAGAATAAAAGAAACGGTAAAGGTGAATACAGACGCGAGGAGTACAGGACGGCGCCCGTCGAGGTTGACGAGTGCATTGTCAGCGGCAGAAATGCCGTCAAGGAGCTTCTCTCGAGCGGCAGAGCAGTCGAGAAGATGTTCGTGCAGACGGGCGACCGCGAGGGCTCGGTGAAAATGCTCGTTGCGATAGCCGTCGAACGGAAAATTCCGATTTTCGACGCGGATAAAACCAAGCTTGACAGAATGTCGGGCGGCGCAAGGCATCAGGGTGTCGTATGCATTGCCGCAGAGCGCGAGTATTACTCTGTTGAGGATATTCTTGATTATGCCAAGGAGCGCGGCGAAGCGCCGTTTATAGTAATTCTCGACGGAGTCGAGGACCCTCACAACCTCGGTGCGATTATCAGAAGTGCAGAGTGCTCGGGCGCACACGGAGTAATAATACCGAAGCGCCGCGCCGTAGGACTCACCACAACGGTTGCGAAGGCTTCTGCGGGGGCTATAGAGCATATGCGTGTTTGCAAGGTAACTAATCTTGCCCAAACGCTTGATGAGCTTAAGGAAAAGGGGCTTTGGCTCTATGCCGCCGATATGGGTGGAGAGAGCTACTACAGCCTCGATATGAAGGGGGCTGTCGGACTCGTCCTCGGAAGCGAGGGCTTCGGCATATCCCGACTCGTGAAGGAGAAGTGCGACTTCGTCGTATCAATTCCCCTTTACGGCAGTGTGAACTCAATGAACGTTTCCTGTGCCGCATCGGTAATTCTTGCCGATATCGCACGTCAAAGACATACTCTCGACTAGGAGGTAAATAATCTTGGATAAGAAGCCATTTGGCGAGGAGATAGAGAAAATACTCGAAAATGCCGATAAAAATTATAATAACATAGAGCCCGACGACGCCCTTGAGCTTGGCGGTATGGCACCGCGCGGCGAGGCGGTCTTTGAATTCGTATCGGGCAGCGAGCCGACACCTGCGTCAAAGACGTCGGCAGACACAAAAGAAATTAAGTCAGAGCCGAAGACGTCGCCCACACTGGAGGTTCCCGACGTGTTCTGTGCTGTGGAGGAGCAGGAGTACAGCGCGCTTGCCGAGGCTACCGCGAAGATTAGAACGACCTACGTTCCGCGCTTCACCGAAGCGAGCGAAACCTACCGTATGAAGAACGACCCCCGTCCCCGTCGCACACCCGCGGCTGTCGAGGACAAGCCGTCTGCCGCCGTAGAGAGGCAGACACCAAAAAACGAGGCTACCGAGCCTTCGGTGGACCCCACCGAGGAAATGGACACAGAGGTAGCGGAGGCAGTTGTGGTTGACGTGCAGTCACCCACTCGCGAGGAGAGCGGCGACCGCCTCAACGTATATAAATTCGCAGAGAATCCCGAGAGGGAGGAGGCTCCGCGCGAGCGTACTCTCGAGGACGAAAGGGCTGAGATAGAAAGCATTATCTCCCGTGCTGAGCTCGAGCCCGATAAGGGAGAGCAACTTGCGCCTGCCGAACAAAAAGAGCCTGAGAGGGAAGAGCAGCGCGAGTTCTCAATTCCCGACCCCGAGCCCGACGCAGTTTACGTGTCAGACTCAGATATTCTTTCGGAGGCTCCCGAGGAGAGCGCGCCGGATTGCATATCTGCCTCTCCCGAAACGCGTCGCGCCGCCTATTCCGAGTTCACCCTTCCGATACAGCGTGACGCCTTCAAGGATAAGTTCCTTGATAGCATTATGGGCATAAAAATCAGACTCGTTGCGGCAATTGCATTTTCGGTGCTGCTTCTCGGCTTTGAGATTGCCTTTGCCTTCGGTATGTTCACAAGCGATATATTCGGTATGCCCGTTAAGCCCTTCGCTGCGGCGGTCGTGGATTATCTTATTGCGCTTTGCTCGGCGCTCGTAGTATTGCCCGAGGCAGTCCGTGCGGTTAAGCTGCTCTTTAAAGGAAGGGTGCTTCCCGAGCTTTCTGTTATAATTTCGTTTGTCTTACTCACCGTATATACTGCAGTGATTTTTGCGGGCGGCGGACTCTTTGACTATCCGCTCTTCGGCTTTATGCTCTCAGTCGGTACGGTAGCTGCGGCTCTCGCCTCATATTTCAGGCGCGACGGCGATTTCCTTGCCTTCAAGCTCATATCAAAGAACGGCGAGAAGCGTATATTCGATAAGAAGCCCACGAGAAACCTCCCCGAGGAAAACCTTGCCCTCGACGGCGCCGTTGACGAGTACAAATCGGTTACGGCAAAGCTCTACAGAGCAAGCTTCATTACCGATTTCAACAAAAACGTTTCAAGAGTGTCGGAGGGCGGAAGAGCTGCGGCTCTGGTTATAGCAATCCCCCTCGGCGCGGCGCTCGTTACCGCCTTTATTTGCTATTTCCTTGTAGGAGGAATTTATTCAGCGGTAAGTGCGCTTACATTCGTTATGCTGCTCGGTATCCCGAGCTTTGCCGTGCTTTCGCATAAGCTTCCCTACAGGGACTCCCAGCTTGCCTCAAGGTGCGAGCTATCCGCCGCTGTTGGCGAGAGTGCGCTCGGTGAGTTTTCCGAGGTTGACGTTGTCGCCTTTGAGGACAGCGAGATATTCGGTGAGGACGACGTAAACCTCAAGCGCTTTATGCTCTACTGTGACAGCGAGAATATGGAAAAGACTATGAGAAGAATGTGCTCGCTATTCTCGGTAGTCGGCGGACCGCTTCTGTCGATGTTCTCCCGCTCGCTCGACGGTGCGGCGACACATACACCTGCCCGCAACCCCGAGATTGAAGCAGACGGACTTTCCGGTGAGGTCGGCGGTACGAGAATTTACGCAGGCAGCGAGGAATATATGAGCCGTCACGGCATACCTGTTCCCGACGTAGGAAAACGGAAGGAGAACGGCCTCGATACCATCAGAATAATGTATGCCGCAGAGGGTAGCGAGATACTTGCAAAGTTTTACGTGAGGTATTCCTTCTCCGAGGAATTCACAATGCTCCTGCCGCAGCTTCGCGAGGAGGGAATAATTCCTCTTATTTACACAAGAGACCCGAACGTTTCCCCCGAGCTTATAAAAACGCTTACCTCGGGTGCTGACAGTATAAGAATTGTCAAGAAGCTCACCCCCATAACCGAGGATAAGCTGTATAGCCGCGTTGGAGCGCAGCTCGTTACCTTCGGCGATAAAATCAATGCCATAAACGTAATACTCCTCTCAAAAAAGTATAAAAAGCTTTCAGAGAGGCTTGCAACGAGCGAGCTGTACGCTATGGCGGCAGGCACGGTGCTTGCCTCTGTGCTCTCGGTGCTGGGTATGACGGGCGTTCCCGCCCTCGTGTTCGGCACATGGCAGATAGCCTGGTGTCTTGTGCTTCGATTTGTGAGCCGAAACACCTTCCTTAAGGATAAGAGCCGCTCAGAGCTTCGCTTTGATGAGGAGGAGCGCCTCGGTTGACGTGGGCAGGGTCAAATTTTCGCTTGCCTATAGCCATACAAAGGGAGCGAGTTATGCTCGCTCCCTCGGTTTACTTGAAAGGACTTGAAATGCTAGAAAAAAATATGTCCTCGGTGCTTAAATCGGTATCCAAGCCGGGCAGGTACGTCGGAGGAGAATATAACAGTGTAAAAAAGAATAAGGACGAGGTGAAGTGCCGCTTTGCCTTCTGCTTTCCCGATACCTATGAGATAGGAATGTCAAACCTCGGTGTGCGTATACTCTATGACGTGCTTAACCGAGAAAAGGATATATGGTGCGAGCGCGTTTACGCGCCCTGGACCGATATGAGAGAGAAAATGCAGGAGTATTCCATACCCCTCACGGCACAGGAGAGTGGCGATGCTATGAAGGCGTTCGATATGCTTGCCTTCTCGCTCCAGTATGAGATGTGCTATACCACTGCTCTCGGTATGCTCCGCCTCGCGGGACTTAAGCTCTACGCCTCGGAGAGGGAAGAGTGTGACCCCGTGGTTATCGCGGGCGGCCCTTGCGTATACAACCCCGAGCCGTTTGCCGAGTTTTTCGACCTTATCAACGTCGGCGAGGGTGAGGAGGTTCTCGTCGAGATATGCAGGCTTTATATCGAAATGAAGGAGAACGGAAGCTATACGAAATCCGCCTTTCTCCGCCGCGCCTCGCAGATTGAGGGAGTGTATATCCCCTCGCTTTACGAGGTCGAATATAATGCCGACGGCACTATAAAGGAATATAAGCCGAAGTACCCCGATACTCCGAAGAAAATAAGGAAGAGAATAATTGAGGATATGGACAAGGCGCCCTATCCCGAGAAGCTCGTTATGCCCTACATAGAAACCGTTCACGACAGAATAGTCCTCGAGGTCTATCGCGGCTGTATTCGCGGCTGTCGCTTCTGTCAGGCGGGTATGGTTTACCGCCCGATAAGGGAGAAGTCACCCGAGGTTCTCTGTAAGCAGGCGCGTTGCCTCTTTGACAACACGGGTTACGACGAGATTTCCTTGATTTCGCTTTCAATCAGCGACTACTCCGAGCTGCCAAGACTCACCGATTCGCTTCTTGAATGGACAGACGAAAAGAGAGTCAGCCTGTCCTTGCCCTCGCTCCGTATAGACTCCTTCTCTGAGGAGCTTATGCAGAAGGTATCCTCGGTCAGAACAGGCGGAATTACCTTTGCCCCCGAGGCAGGCACGCAGAGGCTTCGTGACGTAATAAACAAGAACGTTACCGAGGAGGACCTTCTTCGCTCGGTGAATATTGCCTATCGCGGCGGCAAGAGCAATATAAAGCTCTATTTTATGAACGGACTGCCGACCGAAACTCTAGAGGATATCGAGGGAATTGCCGAGCTTGCAAAGCGAGTTGTCGGTCAGTACTTCCGTATGCCGAAGGAGGAGCGCCCGAAGGGCGTCGGTGTTACCGTGAGCGTTTCCTGCTTCGTCCCGAAGCCCCACACCCCCTTCCAGTGGGAGGCGCAGGACAGCTACGAGATGCTTATGAATAAGCAGGAGCACTTAAAGAACGCGATAACCGACCGCCGTATAAGATACACCTATCACGATGCAAAGGTATCTGTAATCGAGGCGCTTCTTGCAAGAGGCGACCGCCGCCTCGCACCCGTGCTTGAGCTTCTTACAAACGAGGGCGTAACCCTTGAGGCGTGGGATGAGAATTTCGACTACGACAAATGGGTATCGGCGCTCGATAGGGCTGGCGTTGATATGAGCTTCTATACAACGCGCGGCTTCGGGCTTGACGAGGTTCTTCCGTGGGATATAATCGACATCGGCGTAACCAAGGCATACCTTCGCCGTGAGCGCGATAAGGCATACGAGGGCAAGACTACGCCGTCCTGCGCCGAGCAGTGCTCTGGCTGCGGTGCAAATAAGCTTGGAGGTAAGAACAAATGGTGCAGGTAACTCCCGAAAAGCTCTTTATTCGTATAAAATTCCGCAAAACCGGACGTCTACAGTATATTTCCCACCTTGACCTTGTGAGAACTATGAATAAAATAGTCGTAAGGTCGGGACTGCCGCTTTGGTATACCGAGGGCTTTAATCCAAAGCCGAAGATGGTCTTTGCCGCCCCTCTGTCAATAGGCACCGAGAGCCATTTCGAGTTTATGGATTTGAGACTCACCGAGAGAGTTGATACCGACCTCGCTCTCGAAAGGCTTAACGCAAATATGACAGACGAGCTCGTCTGCACAGAGGCGTACTATCCCGAGAGCCCCTTTACCGCCCTTCGCTGGCTCAAGTATGAAATGGAGCTTGTGACAAGCGGCGCGTCCGAGGAGCTGGCAGGGAAATGTAACGAAGCGCTCGCCTCTGAAAAAATGGAAATACTCAAGAAAACCAAGAGCGGCGAGACTGTAGTTGACATAAAGCCTCTTGTTCACTCGGCGACTGCTCGCTTTGAGGACGGAAAAATCAAGATTTCGGCTATTCTCTCCGCCGACCCCTCGTCCTTCCTTAACCCCGAGTATGTTGTAAAGCTTCTCCGTGAGAGATGCAACGTTCTCTCATCATCTGACCTTACCTCGGAGCATTATTCGATACTCCGTACCGAGGGATATTTTTTCGATATGACCTTGTTCCGATAACCCTTCGGTAGCCAATATCACTTTGAATCGAATCTGCTCAATTTAAGTCGGCATTGGCTAACCCGGAATTAAAAAAACAGCAGTCGGCGTGCCTGAGTCCTTGTGGGATGACACGCTGACCGCTTTTTTATTTATTTGCCGACCTTTGAAGGCTTTATAATTTTTCTGTAGGGAAGGGAGATAAGCACTCCGATAACCATAAGTCCGCACCACACGAGTATAAGGTTACCCCAGCCTATCGAGGATGCCGCGTTCGCAAATATTACGTTTGCAAGCGCCGCCGCCATATAGCTTAGGAAGTCGAGGAAGCCGGTAGCGCCTGAAACGAGCCCTGTTTCGTATAGGCTCGGGCAGTACATACTCCAAAGCACCGTCGAGGAGCCGTTTGCCGCGATTATCGCAAGCACAATCCAGATAATGTTAAGCACCGGCGTGCCGGTAAGATAAGTCAGGAGGAAGAAGAGCGCCGAGGCAGAGAACATAACGAGAACGGTGCGGTTCATTTTGCAGCCCATCCTCTCGTGAACGAAAACAGTAATAAAAGCCGAGAGCGATATTGCCACCGAGGAAACTGTGAAAATCACCGCCGACACCTGCGGAGTGAAGCCGAGGTGCTGAGCAATATATGTCGGAAGCCAGAATACAACCGAGGTTCTGACAATTCCCGTCAGAATAGCAACGAGCGAGTATGTAACAATCTGATGCTTGAAGAGTACCCTTACGCTCGACCTTTCGCTTTTCTCACCCTTGTATTTGTTGTGCTTAACAAGGCCGCTTCTCTCAAAGAGCGAGAAAGAGAGAAAGCAAACAACCGCCATAACGATAAGCGCACCGCTTCCTACGTCGAATACCGTCTGCCACGCAAGAAGCGAGGCGAGCAGTCCTGCCGCGGGTGAGCCGAGGAAGGACGAGAAGGTGTAGCCAAGACTGCATCTTGTTGCGTAAAGCGGTTCAACGTTTTCCGAAACAACCTTCGTCATAGGGCCGTATACCATAGAAAGGAAGAAGCCCACAAAAGCATACGCAAGACTTGCCGCCTCGGGGTAGGGGGTAATTCTTGAGAACACAAGGTTTGCAGCACCTGCGCCGAGGAGTCCTATGCTCATCATCCATTTAGCATTGATTTTGTTGCCGACAATTCCGTTAATAAGCTGTCCTACCGCGTAGAACGTAAAGAACAAAGAGGAAATCGAGCCGATGTGCGCCTCGGTGTATCCCTCACTCACCATCGCGGGAGTTACCGCGCTTAATATGTTTCTGGCAAGATAAACGGCAAAATATGCAACGGTGCAAAGTGTGCCGAGATAGAAGGCGTTTCTTGCCTTAACATTCATTTTCATTTTTATATCTCCGATATGTAAATAATAGTAGTCAAAAATGCAAAAATCAATCTCTTTCGCTGTGAAGCTCGAGTATCTTCTTTGCGGTGTAATATCTCTTGTCGCCGTCCTTATCAATTCTGTGCTGTATGTATGCGCATACCGCGTCAATAAGCGCGAGCTGCGACATTCTTATTTCCTTCTCGAAGGAGAAGTGCGAGCTGCCGCTCGACGCCGCGATTAACAACAGGTCGGAAAGCCGCGCTAAGGGAGAATTTTTATAGGCGGTAATTACGGCAACCTTAGCTCCGTTTTCCTTTGCAATCTTGACAGCGTCAAGTATATCCCTCGTCTTTCCCGAGGAGGAAATTGCGATTACAAGGTCGCCCTCGTGAAGTAAGGACGCCGAGAGCGCGCAGGTAAGCACGTCACTGACAACGCTCGACGGAATTCCAAGCTCTAAAAGCTCCATATTCAGGTCTGATGCCACAATCGCCGAGCGGTAAATTCCGTATATGTCAATCCTCTTTGCCTTTAATATCAATTCCGCCAGACCCTCAAGACCCTCACCCGAATTGATGTTTGCGGTATTCTGTACCGCCGCGGATATTCCCACAGCCCCCTTTTTTAGTGCCGTGTGTGCGCTGTCCTCACCGGTTATTACGCTGAGCGGCGTTTCCTCTCTGCTCGCGAGCGAGGCGGCAACAGCCATCTTCAGGGCAGGGAAGCCGCCACCCGCGTATTTGTTTGAAAAGTTTATAATGCTGCCTTGCGAAACCTCGGCAACCGATTCAAGCTCTCCAAGTGACATCAAGGTAAAGCTTTCGGGGCTCGAGAGTATGACCGAGGCTATCTTTTTCTCGGTGTTGCTCATAAACTCGGTGCTGGCTTGAAGCTCTAATATCAGGCTTTTTTTCATTGGCTCTCCTTTGTGAGAAAATCTCAATTTCTAAAATTGCAAAATGATTATATCACAACAAAAGCGTAATGTCAATATAAAAATCAAATAATTGAGTCAATATTGAAACCCGATAGCCTGCGTAAGTGAAGAAGCGCGTTTTCGAGCTTGTATTTTGTTACCTCTGCTCCGTCCTTATCCTCAACCGAAAGGTAGCCGATAAGCTCTGCAAATCCGTCCTCAATGTTAGTCAGGTCGTCGTGGCTGACGGTTATGCTGATATAGGGCTCCTTTTTCTTGAATTCGGTGAAGAGTGCGTCGGCTCTCGCTTTCGACTCCTCGGGAGTGACTCCTCTGATATTCAACTCGCTCACCGCCCGTGCAAGGCTGGAAATCTCCTTGTTAAGAACAACAGTGTTTATCACAACAGCACCTATTACGGTAATTATTGCAACCGCTGCAAAAATTTTAATCTTCATTTTCCTGCTCCTTTTTAATAACTGTAGTCTTTCCGTCGCCGTCAACCGTCATAAGAAAGGTTTCACTGACGGTCATCTCAAGCTCCGCGAGCCGCTTTTCGACCCACCGCCTGTCAAGACCGAGCCTGTAAACCGAATCGGTCAGTATCTCGCCGTCAATCAGTAGTGTGTGTGCGATGCTTTCTCCGTCGTATTTTTTAACCGAAAGCGTTCCGTTCTGCTCGATAATCGCATACTCAACCTCGCAAATATCGAACACCCCCTGACTTCTAAGCTCCGAGAGAAGCTCGTCAAGCGATATTCTGTTGTCGCGAAGGTTGCTTTGAAGAAGTCTACCATTATATATTATATATACAGGCTCTCCGTCGAAGGTCCGCTTGAGAAACGCCGATTTGTTTTTTAGCGTAGACAAAATTATTTCGAGAGAAATAACGAGAAGAATAGGTATAACGGCGTTCATAAGCGGAATGTCGGGGTCGTCAATCGGAATAGCCGCAAGCTCCGACACAAGAAGCGTTGAAACCAAGTCCCCAACGTCAAGCTCGCCGATTTGCCTCTTTCCCATAATCCGAAGCGAAACAGTCAGAAGAATATATATAATGACGGTTCTTATTAATATTGACGCCATATATCGACCTCCTTTTTCTAATTATTCTATTAATTTTGCACAATAATACAAAAAAGTCAAAAAAACTTGAAAAAAGGGCTTGACTTTTTATTTTGGTTATGATAAAATAATAAGGCTCCGCTTCGGAGGAGCGTAAATTGCTCATTGAAAATTGAACAACACGAAAAGAAGAAAAGCACAAATTGTGCGGCACAGAGTAACGGAAGTTACGAAGTGCTATCTTGTCAAGAAACACATTGAGATAACTCAAAAAGTAAGAAGAAGCTAAGACAATA
>JAFUQP010000028.1 GCA_017472305.1 Clostridia bacterium
CGTCTCTCGAGAAGGTGGCTGATGTCAAGAATTCTTGCAGCCTCCTCAACGCGTCTCTTAATCTCCTCCTTAGGAACCTTACGGAGCTTAAGACCGAATGCCATATTGTCAAATACGGTCATGTGAGGATAAAGAGCGTAGTTCTGGAACACCATCGCGATATCTCTGTCCTTAGGAGCGATATCGTTAACGTATCTGTCGCCTATGTAAAGCTCGCCCTCGGAAATCTCCTCAAGACCTGCTATCATACGAAGGGTGGTGGACTTACCGCAGCCCGAAGGACCAACGAAGATAAGGAACTCCTTGTCCTTAATCTCAAGGTTGAAGTCGGATACGGCAGTAACGCCGCCGGGATACTTCTTGTAAATGTGTCTGAGTGAAAGACCTGCCATTTTGGTTCTCCTTAAAAATATATTTTTTAACGCTATCATTATATCAGATTTTTTTCAAAATGCCAAGTGGCAATTGTCACGATTTTCAAAAGTGCGCTTTGTTTATTTTCAACAAAAATCCTGTGTACCGTTTGTTAACAATCACCCTCGTTTTAAGAGTTTTCTAATTTATTAGAATTGATTAAACAGGTGATTTCCAAAAAGGACCAACCTGCCCCGAATATGTCCTTGACAATGTTTCGAGTAAACTGTATAATCTATTTGGACGGGCACGAGGCCTATAGCAGGGCAGCAAATCGGTGCTCACGCTGACGCGGTGCGACGTCCGATAACGCATTATCCGGAGATTGATATGGCTATATATTTCGACGAAGGTACAAAAACCTTTTATCTTGAAGGCAGAGATACGACGTACGCCTTCTATATCAACGAGTTTGGCTATGCCGAGCATTTATATTACGGAAGAAAAATCGCAAGAGAGCCTCTCACATACACCCGCGGTCTGATTGCAGGCAGAACCTGCGCGGCTGCAGTGCCGGGGCTTGACGATGCGGGGTATTCCTCTTATCAGTACTTTGCCACCGAGCTTTCCTTCTTCGGAAGCGGCGACTACAGAGAGCCGACGGTGCTTGCCGAAAACGAATGCGGCGACAGACTCTCGGAGCTACTCTACGACGGCTACGAGATACTTGCTTACAAGCCGAAAATTTCGGGTATGCCCTCGACGCGCGGCGAAGAGACGCTCGTCATTCACCTTAAGGATAAGCTTTCGGGCTTCGGCGCAGACCTCTATTACACCGTATTCGAGGACACGGGTGCCGTCGCGCGCAGGATTATATATAAGAATGAAGGAAATCCGGCGCTAACCCTTCGCCGAGCTTATTCCTTC
Source organism: Clostridia bacterium (assembly GCA_017472305.1). Classification (GTDB taxonomy): domain Bacteria; phylum Bacillota; class Clostridia; order Oscillospirales; family CAG-272; genus UBA1740. Next base: position 1,282 of record JAFUQP010000028.1, read on the forward strand.
GCATTCTCGCTGCCCTCGCAGGACTACGAGCTTCTTTCGCTTCACGGCGCGTGGGGACGGGAAAACCAGGTTGAGCGTTACCCCGTTCACTTCGGCGTAAGCTCGGTTGACTCAAAGCGCGCAACCTCCTCTGCTGCGATAAATCCCTTTATGGCTCTCATCTCGCGCGGTGCTACCGAGGAGCTTGGTGAGGCGTACGGAGTAAGCCTTGTGTATTCCTCGTCATTCGTTCTTAAGGCAGAGGGCACGGGCGACGGTCAGCTGCTCGTGACGGGCGGTATTAACGACTTTGATTTCTCCTGGGCGCTCTCGGCGGGCGAGATATTTGAAACTCCCGAGGTGCTTCTGACATATTCCCCCGACGGTATCGGCGGTATGAGCCGCAGAATTCACGACACGGTACGCAGGTATCTTGTAAACGAGAGCTTCGTATACAAGGCGCGCCCCATTGTTATAAACAACTGGGAAGGTACTTATATGGACTTCGATACCGAGAAGCTGAAGGCTATTATCGACGGCGTTCGCGGCACGGGTATAGATACCTTCGTTCTTGACGACGGCTGGTTCGGCAAGAGAGATACCGACGAGTCGGGTCTTGGCGACTGGGTTGTCAACGAGAAGAAGCTGCCCGGCGGTCTCGGAGTTATCGCAAGCTACCTTAAAGAGGCGGGAATGAAATTCGGACTTTGGTTTGAGCCCGAGATGATAAGCCCCGACTCCGACGTATACAGAGCGCACCCCGACTATGCAATAAAAGCCCCGGGTAGAGAAAATTGCCTCACCCGCCACCAGCTCGTTATGGATATTACGAGAGATGACGTCAGGGATTATATCGTAGAGTCGGTTAACAAAATTATAGACGGAAACGATATCAGCTACGTAAAGTGGGACTATAACAGAAACGTAACTGAATTCTACTCGCTTGGACTCCCGAAGGACAGACAGAGCGAGTTTGCTCACAGATATGCCCTGGGTCTTTACGACCTCTACGAAAGGATTGTCAATGCTCACCCCGACGTGATGTTCGAGGGCTGTGCAGGTGGCGGCGCAAGGTTTGACCTCGGCACACTTGCATATTTTCCCCAGATATGGAACTCTGACGACACAGATGCCGAGGAGAGAACGCTTATTCAGTACGGCACCTCGATTGCATATCCGCTGTCGGCATCAAGCTGTCACGTGTCGGTCGTTCCAAACCACCAGACCGCAAGAGCAACCGATATGAAAACGAGAGCAGATATTGCAGAGCTTGGCGCGTTCGGATACGAGCTTGACGCCTCTCTGTTTGACGACTCCGACAGAGCCGCTGTCCGCGAGCAGATTGCCGAATACAAGCGATGCGAGCAGCTCGTTCTTGCAGGCGACCTCTACAGGCTCGACTCCCCCTACGAGGGTAACTTCTTCGGATTTATGCTCGTGTCAAAGGATAAGAGCTGCGCGAAAATGACGCTCTACAGAAGAATGGGCAGACCTAACTCGACAGTCAAGCGCTTCGTAGCTCGCGGACTTGACGAAAGCAAGAAGTATTTTGTTGAGGAGCTCGGCACAACACTCTCGGGCTCGACGCTTATGAACGTGGGTCTTCTTCCCGAGTTTTCCGCAGGAGATTTCAAGACTGTAACCTACCACATATACGTCAAATAATTGTAAACATTTATTTACATCTATCAAGGCAAAAAAAGCGAAATAACAGAAAACAAAACGGCACACGGGAGCGAAAAAATGCAGACCCGTGTGCCGTTTTTTGTGTATTAAGCTTTTCTTGTGTATGAAGCTTTCGCCTTACGCGTTAGCCGCATCAACGATTGCAGTGAACTTGTCGGTCTTGAGCGAAGCGCCGCCGATAAGTCCGCCGTCAACGTTTACCTTCGAAAGAAGCTCCGCGGCATTGCCGTCGTTCATAGAGCCGCCGTACTGAACGGTGATGCTCTCTGCCGCATCGTTGCCGAAAGCCTCGGCAATCGCGGCTCTTACAAAGCCGTTGCCCTCGTCTGCCTGCTCAGCGGTAGCGGTAACACCCGTACCGATAGCCCATACGGGCTCGTAGGCAACGATAACGTTCTTAAGCTGCTCTGCCTTCACGTTGGTAAGCGCCATCTTGGTCTGATACTTAAGAAGCGTTTCGGTGTAGCCGAGCTCTCTTTCCTCGAGAGTTTCACCTACGCAAACGATAGCCTTAAGTCCAGCCTCGAGAGCCGCAAGAGTACGAAGGTTAACCGTCTTGTCGGTTTCACCGAAATACTGACGGCGCTCGGAGTGACCGATTACAACGTACTCAACACCCGCCTCAACGAGCATCTCCGCCGAAATTTCACCGGTGTACGCGCCCGATGCCTTGAAGTGAACGTTCTCGGCACCGATTTTGATATTAGTTCCCTTTGCCGCCTCAACCGCAGCAGGGATATCTATCGCAGGAACGCAAAGCACGATATCGCACTTGTCCTTTCCCGCTACCATAGGAGCAAGAGCCTTGATGAACTCCGCAGTCTTTTTCGGAGTCATATTCATTTTCCAGTTTCCTGCTATTACTGTTCTTCTCATTTGTTTGTCCTTTACAAATTGTATTTTAGTTTTGCGAATATCAAAATCCGCGAATCTATGCACAGACCGTCACCTTTTGGTGATATTAGCGACTTTCACCGCTCGTCTTTTTGGCAGTGCATCAGCTTCAGTCATGCACAGACCGTCACCTTTTGGTGATATTCGCCGATTTTCACCGCTCGTCTTTTTGGCAGTGCATCAGCTTCAGTCATGCACAGACCGTCACCTTTTGGCGATATTCGCCGATTTTCACCGCTCGGCGTAGATTTCTACGCCTTCGGGCTAAAATCAACAAATCTCCCTCAAAATCTGACGGTCTTACATAAAGTTGTTTGATTTTCTTAAGATTAACGGAATTTTTGTGCAGAAATCGCCGAGGGCAGTTGCCAGCCGTAGAAGGAGCTACGGCAAGACTGTCCGCAGGCGTTATCAGCATAGTTCAAAATTACCCGCGGAATTTTTCGAAAGAAATTTTCGCTTCTCGCCACGCAAGGCGTAGAAACCTATGACGAGCAGCGAGCACCGTTCAAAAAATTGACAATGGAATTTTTGAGCAGAAATCGGTGTTCTCGCACCGAAGGCGTAGACACCTACGTCGAGTTTGTGCGAGAACGACGATTTATGCCAAAAATTACTTGTCAAGAAGGCAGGAAACGCCGGGAAGGTCCTTACCCTCAAGGAATTCAAGCGATGCGCCACCGCCTGTAGAAATGTGAGTAATCTTGGGTGCAAAGCCGAGCTGCTCGCAGGCTGCCGCGGAGTCGCCGCCGCCTACTATGGTGATTGCATCACTTGCCGCAAGTGCCTCTGCTACGGCTACGGTTCCCTTTGCAAGAGTGGGGTTCTCAAATACGCCCATCGGGCCGTTCCAGATAACAGTCTTTGCCGAAAGAACTGCGTCTGCAAACATCTTTGCAGTCTTGGGACCTATGTCAAGACCCTCCTTGTCTTGGGGAATCTTGTCTACGTCAACGTACTCAACGTCAATGGGTGCATCGATAGGATTCGGGAAGCTGTCTGCAATCGCAGTGTCAACGGGGAGAAGAAGATTTACGCCCTTCTCCTTTGCCTTTGCCATCATTTCCTTGCAGTAGTCAATCTTGGTTTCGTCAAGAAGCGACTTACCTACGCAAAGTCCCTTTGCAGCAGCGAAGGTGAACGCCATACCGCCACCGATAATAAGAGTGTCAACCTTAGTAAGAAGGTTGTCAATAACGTTGAGCTTGTCAGCAACCTTTGCGCCGCCGAGAATTGCAACGAAGGGACGCTCAGGGTTGGAGAGTGCCTTGCCCATTACCGAGATTTCCTTCTCGATAAGGTATCCGCAAACTGCGGGGATATAGTCAGCAACACCTGCGGTGGAAGCGTGAGCTCTGTGAGCTGCGCCGAAAGCATCGTTAACAAAGAGGTCTGCGTAGCTTGCAAGCTCCTTTGCAAAATCAGCGCCGTTCTTCTCCTCGCGGGCATCAAATCTGGTGTTCTCAAGAAGAACAGCCTCGCCTGCCTTAAGTGCGGCAACCTTTGCCTTTGCGTCCTCGCCGATGATGTCCTCTGCGAAGGTAACCTTCTCTGCGCCGAGAAGCTCGTTAAGTCTTGCACATACGGGCTTCAAGGTAAGCTTCTTCTTATCGGATGCGGGAGCCTTTGCAAGGTACTCAGCCTTTGCTGCCTCTCTCTCTGCCTCGGGAAGCTTCTCAACTGCCTTCTTCTCCTTCTTGGTAAGTCCGAAGCCCTCGGTGAAAATGTTGTGGGGCTTGCCCATGTGGGAGCAAAGAATTACCTTTGCGCCGTTATCGAGAAGATACTTTACGGTAGGAAGCGCGCCGACTATTCTCTTGTCGGATGTGATAACTCCGTCCTTCATAGGAACGTTGAAGTCGCAACGTACAAGCACGGTCTTGCCCGCTACCTCTACGTCCTGAATGTTCTTCTTGTTGTAGGTTGCCATTATTTTTTCTCCTTTTGGATATTTATTTCTCCAATTATGATAGCACAATTCTTTCGTTTAGTCAAGACGGATTTGTTAAAAAATAAACAAAAAAGTTGAACGGAAACCCGAGAATAATTAATTTTTATTAAAGCCTTGACATTTTCCGAGATTGAGAGTATACTTTTATTAATATATTTTCAAACAAGGTGGCACTGTAATGGCAAAAAAAGAGGACCTTCGAGTCAAAAAAACAAAAAAAGGACTGTATGATGCACTGATGACTCTGCTCTCGGAGAAAACCTTCGACGCCATTACCGTTCGAGAGCTGTGCGACACAGCAAATATAAGACGCGCAACCTTCTATAAGCACTACGACGATAAGTTCGCTTTTCTTACCGCGTTTACCCACGCTCTGCGCGACAGGTTCGATACCCTCATATACAAAGCCGAGGAGCCGTACCCCTCCGCAAGCTATTACGTTGCCTATGCAAAGAGGATTGTCGAATACATAAACGAGCACGAGGCAGCTGTGAACAACCTTATGAACAGCACGCTCTTCCCTATGATGCTCACGATAATCATTGAGCAGAATCACGCCGACACCCTCGAAAGGCTCAACTCAAGCATTGCGGGCGGTATGAAGCTCAGCGTGGCAGCAGACACCACCGCCTCCCTCTGCGTCGGCGGAGTCGCAGCGGCTATTTACCTTTGGGTGAGGGGCGGCAAGGAGAAGCCGGCCGACGTGTTCTCCGAGGAAATCGGCGCACTGATTTCGAACATTCTAAAATAAATATCGCGGAGCGTTCTCCGCACAGAGCGAAGGCTTTGGGATTTGACCCTTTGCCTTCGCTTTTTTCGTTTTCCAAGCCCCGGTTGGCAAAATCAAGGATAAATTTCAGTGTCCTCCTTAATAATATATAGAAGATTTTCCATTTTTTTGCGACTTTTTTTGAAGCCGCTTTTATTGCTTATACATAAATGTCAATTAAGGATTATAGGCAAGTTGCACAATTCCTCGGTTGTTGATTGGAACAATTTGTGAAAATCCTACTCACAGTAGACCTCTGCAAGAGAAACTCTACTATTTGTAGGTTGATTTTTCAGTTTTCTTGATTTATAATTTAAATAGATTAATACGCACCGCAAAATCCAATTAAGTTCAATACAGATAATGTTATATTATACATAAATTAAATCAAAAGGATTAGAAATCTTTATAGCTTAAAGTATATTTATTCCGTATTAATTGCGTATTACCCGCGAAAGGACGGTAATACAATCACATAAAACGAAAGGAAAGAAAGACTTATGAAACTTGGAAGGATTATTATCTCGCTCCTGACGCTTCTTACGGTGCTGGCAATGCTGTTTTCCTGCCGCATCGGTGGCGACGGTGGCGCGGACGGTGACTCGGGCAGCTCCGGCGGCTCGGGTGATAGCGGCGCAGGCGACAGCTCGGGTGGCAGTACCGACAGCGGCTCGGCAGACGGCACGCACTCCGGCACTCTTATTTACGACAGGACGAGCGACCTTAAGCTCGTGCTTGCCAAAGACGTCGCAGGCTCTGACGTAACAGATATCTTCAACGCGCTCCAGGGTAAGGTTAAATCGGTTTCGATGTCCGACGACAGAAGCGAGGTAGCGGAGCACGAGATTGTATTCGGTCAGACCGACAGAGAAATCTCGAAGACGGCTTACAAGCGTCTTTCGCGTATCAGAACCGACGATGACGCGGAATTCGTGCTTCCGAGAGTTCTTATATATTCCGACGGCTCGTCGGTTGCAGTTGCCTACGACGAGTTTGAGCTTGGATACGCCGAGAAATACGCGATAGACTATTTCTACGAGCACTACGTCCAAGACGAGCTCTATATGAAGGAGGGCACGCAGTACCGCGAGGTTGTTGAAATCTTTGATTACATAGACGCTCTCGCCGATATCGAGAGTGCCGAGGCTTGGGCGGCGGTTGAAAAGCAGGTCGGCAAGGAAATCTCCGATGCTCTTCAAGACTACTATCCTCTGTTCCAGGATAACTTCATATACTGGATGGCTAACCTCTACGACCCCGAAATCGGCGGCTTCTATTATTCAAATTCCGCGCGCGATACCGAGGGTTACCTTCCCGATATCGAGTCCACCTATCAGGCGCTCACCTTTATGAGAACGACGGGTATGACCAAAGGCGACGGAAAAACGCCGAGCTGGCTTAAGGAAAAGGTAGGCGCGTTTATCGTCGGACTCCAGGACAAGAACGGCTTCTTCTACCACCCGCAGTGGGGCAAGGAGCTGACCGACCAGAAGACGAGCCGACGCGCAAGGGACGAAAAGTGGGCAACCTCTCTCCTCAAGAGCTTCGGCATCACACCGAAGTACACAACTCCCTCGGGTCTTGTGGGATTTGAGAACGCGACGGGCGGCGACTCCTCGCTTCTGCCCGTAAGCGCGCTTACCGAAAGGCTCGGCGGCTCGGCGACGGCGGCGGCATCAAAGGTTATTGCCACCTCGGACACAAGCTCGGCAGTTCCCTCTCACCTCGTCAGCGACGAAACGCTCCGCGCGTATCTTGCGACCAAGAACCTCGCAACGAGCTCATACAACGTTGCAAACGAGATTTCGGCGCAGGCAGGTCAGTTTATCGCAAGAGATAAGCAGCTCAAGGACGAGGGCAAGACCTACTCGCTCATAGATATTACGATAGATTGGTTCAACGAGCATCAGGTGGCGGAAACCGGACACTACCAGACCTATACCAACTACCACGCGGTAAACGGTCTGTTCAAAGCGGTTTCCTTCTACAAGGACGTCGGCAGGGAGTTCCCCAACGCTGCAAACGCGGCTATCTCGGCTATGGAATGTATGAACTCCACCGAGAAGGTACACCACGTATGCGATATCTACAATACGTGGTACACCGTAAATATGCTCGTTGACAACATCAAGAAATTCAACTCAGAGGACGAAGCAAAGCCTATCCTCGAGAGCGTTCTCGACTGCGCTCCGACGGCAATACGCGTAACCCTTTCAAAGTTCGCGGAGTTCCGTAAGGAGGACGGCTCCTTCGGCTACTACAGAACGACCTCGTCAGCGACGAGCCAGGGTATGCTCGCGGCTGTTCCCAACACCAACGAGGGCGATATCAACGCTTCGGAGATTGCGATTTCAACGCTTGGCAACATATTCATAAGCATTGGCTGCCGCGACCTTCAGCCGAGAAGGTACAATGACGGTCACTTTATAAAATACATAAGAACGCTCGAGTCGCTCGGCTCGATAGTCAAAGACGAGCTCTCAAACGAGGTTGAGCCTATAACCTTTAACGACGAGCTTGTCGATTCAAAGCCCATAACCCCCGGTATAACCTTCGTCAACGGAAGCACCGGTGGATTTATGATAAGAAACGACGAAAGTGACCCCGACAGAGGCTACTTCCTCGAGCTTGTGTCAACAACCGTCAAGAACGGCACGAGGGACAGCTCGAACGATAACTTCACCGTCGCTATACAGAACCAGCACCCGACGGCAGAGTGCTCGGTGCTGGAGGCAGATATTCTCGTAAAGTCGGCAAGCGGATACTTCTCTCAGATAGTTCTCGGCAACCGCTGCTATATGCTCGGACTGAAGGTTTCGGGCGACAGGGTTAACCTCATAGACTCCTCGTCACAGAGCAGTCCCACATACGAGCAGAACCTCTGCGCCTCGGCAAAGCTTGGCGAATGGTTCAACCTTCGCGTTGAGTACTACCCCGCCGACCATTATACAACCCGCGCGATAGTTTATATTGACGGCGAGGTGGTTGCGGTCAGCGACAACTACTACGACCACAAGGGTGTGAAGATTACCCAGGGTGTCGGCGAGCCCGACCCGTGGTTCGGTCAGATAGCCTTCAGCGTTATGAGCGGCTATAACGCAACTATGTGCTTTGACAACATCAAGTGCTACAAGACCGAGAAGGACTATGAGCCTGTTGACGCTGATATAACCGTCAACGCAGACCCCTACGACAGAGGCACAAAGACCTATAACTTCAACGACGGAAAAATCCACTCCGACCTGACGCTCACAGAAAACGGCACGGATAGCTTCACAGTTGTTGACGGCACAGACGGCAAGGAGCTGTCGCTTACCACCGTAAAGACAGACTCCGCAACGTCGAATATTCTTATCCCCGCAAATATCCGCGGCGCGAACACCAACTGCGCGGTGCTTGAAACTGATATTTCGATAAGCTCTGCGGCAAACGGCGACCTTCTCAGACTCTCGCTCCACGACTATCAGCCCCAGGCGGGATATATGACGGGTATTATTCTCTCGGTCTACACCGAGGGTAAAGAGCAGTTTGTCACCGCAAAGGAGTCGGGAAGCGGCTCGGCAGGCGGAACGCTTGACAGCATCTCGGTGCCTGTCGGCGAGAAATTCAAGCTTCGCGTGGAATACTACCACGCAGAGCGCGCCTCGCTTATCTACATTAACGGAGTGCTCGCGGCAATGAGCACGGCAGTATCGGGCGATATAAAATACTACCGCTTCGGTCAGGCAAAAATTACGCCTCTTGCGGGCGGTGTGGGTACTGTGTCGCTTGATAATATTAAGGTAGAAAAAATTATCAAGTCCTTTACAGAGGCGACGACTCCCGAGCAGGACAGAATTACCTACACCTTTGACTCGGGACTCGAAAAGGGTGTCGGATTTGTCGGCGGCGCGAAGCTTAGTAACAAGGCTGCCGCAATCCCCGCGGGCGGCGCGATTACCGTTCCTCTTAACGTCCGCTCCGAGATTTACACAGTAACAAGACTTATTTATAAGCTTGATACCGCGGGAAAGGCAACCGAGCACAGACTTAACCTTCTTGACTCCGACGGAAAATGCGTTATTGCCTACGATGCGGTAAGCGACGGCAAGACTGTAAGCCTCTACGAGCTTACCGAGTCGGGAAGAAAATCCCGAGCTATAGCCGTCTTCCCCGCAAAAGAGGCGGCAGAGCTGACCTTCGATTACTTCCACGCGCGCGGCGTCGTTCAGATTTACAGGGGCGACGAATGTATAGCCGTATCGAGCATGCGCTACTCGGCAAAGGATGATACGGGAGCTATCCGCTCGCTCTCCTTCTCTACCGTATCCGGCGCACAGAGCTCGGTTGACAACGTTATCTTCGAGTGCGTAAACGAGATATTCAAGGCGGCAACGCCCCCCGAGGTCGATAACCCTGAGGACACGGCAAGCAAGATAACCTTCGAGGAGAGCTTCTCGTCTAGCATTCCCTCGTCTGTTACTACAATTCACCAGTCCAACGGCGCATCTACCGAAATCCGCGAGGTTATTCGCGGTGAGGAGAAGTCGAACGCGCTTGTGTTCACCACAAAGCCCGGCGGCAACGACGAGATAGTTATCGGACTTACCGAGATTGCCGACGAGAACGGAAACTGCTACGTCTTTGAGGCAGATATCGCCTTCAACTTCGCGCTCGGCGGCTATTCAAGCGATACCTTTGAGATTTACTTTATCGATAAGGATAACACAAGCAAGAGAGCATATCTAACCACAGTTTCAAGCAGCGCCGCAACGCAGAACCTCTACTTCAAGGATTATTCGGCTAACTCTCAGCCGAGGCGCGACGGCTCGCAGTATAACAGCGGCTACTACGACGGTCTTTGGGCAAAGCTCCGCATTGAATACTACGTCGGCGACCGCGACACCACGAGAATTAAGGTTTACCTTGACGACAATCTCTTCGTTGTCAGCAACAACTTCTATAATTCCCACGACGAAACGAAGGAAATCTTCAACGATATTTCCGCAATAAGATTTTACGCCTACGGCTCGGCAGAGGCAGAGCTTATGCTTGATAACGTAAGCTTTAAGAAGATTTCTCGCGAGTGCGCTGATGACGCTGTCGGAAAGCACAGCATTCCCGCGCAGGTAAGACCCGTTGAGAAGAAGCCCGGCAACTACAGCGCCGCCTTCGAAAGCGTCAACTGGGAGGTTTCCGAGCCCTGGAAGCTTGACGATACCAACACCGCAGTTACAAATCCCTTCATCACCCGCGGCGACGAATCGTCAAGATATCTTGCAGGCAACACCACATACCACGACAGAGGCTACGCATACTGCACCCTTAAATCCTTCTCGGGTAACAAGGCGCTTGAGTTCGGTCAGCTTCTTGCCTCGGTGGACGACGGCAGTGACACTAACATCAAGGGCGAAACCAGGCTTTACGTCTACAACAAGACCTTTGGTGGCAGCGTTTACGTCTTTGAGAGCGACGTTATGCTCGAGAGCTGCGAGGGCGTTGCGGACACCGACAGTCCGTGGGTAATTCAGCTCGGCTTCAACTCGGGCATAAACGCCGTCTACTCCGCAGATAAAACAACCGTATCCCCGAGGGATAAGGACACCTTCTTCGGAAATGCATATATCTTTGACAACGGCGACGGCTCCTACAGCCTCGGCTATAACAAGGACAACACCTACGGTGAGAGCCTCGAGGCTGGCGTCTTTTACAACGTTTGTATCGAATACTACCCCGAATACAGCACTGTAAGGTACTATATCGACGGCGAATTTGTCGGCGAACACGCCTTCGTTCCTACCCAGGACACCTCGGAGCTGATGTTTGCATGTCTTTCGATAAACAAGAATGCCGCGAATGCTAAGGTATACCTTGACGATACAGTCTGCGCGGCTGCCGATATCGAATACAAGGGTACTGCCGACAAAAACATTGCCAAGGTTCTTCCCGTCAAGGGCGGAAGGCACGGTATTGTCGTACTTATGCACGACGACGGCGACCTTGACACTATGACGGTGCTTGACAGAATTTACAGAGAGCATTCGCTCCGCGCCGACGTTGCACTCGTTGCCGACAGGGTTTACAACCTTGCGGGCGGCAGTGTACGCGAGGCGGAGGTTGCAAAGTGGCAAGACTACTTCGAGTCCGGCTACTGGAACCTCGTTGCTCACTCTATGACACACAAATGGTGGGGCTCTACCGACACGGATGGTGAGCTTACCATTGACGAGGCGCTTGTGAAGCAGGAGGTTGAGGGCGCGTACGAGGCACTCGTTGCAGCCTTCGGCGACACGAGGCTTGCATACGCATACCCCGGCTTTGACGCCTACACCTCGGTTTGGGGCAAGGTGGAGTGCTACGCACCTGCAATCGAAGCGGTGCTAGAGCACTATATCGGCGGCAGAGATTGCCGTTTCCCCAAGGCGAGAAAGACAGTTTCCTACGCCGACATCGCTTACTCAATGATTTACGCATCCTCTATTTCAAAGGGTGCTGACAACCTTCAGAAGAACCTCGACTCTATCGACGAGGCGGCTCTATCGGGCACTCTTGCGATTTTGTTCTCGCACAGAGTATACGACGAGGCAAACGCTACAGAAGCTCTGACAAACGACACCTCGGCTGTCACCTCGGATTACATTGAGTCTATCGCAGAGAAGGTCGCGGGCTACGTCAACGAGGGATATATCTGGAACGCGTTCCTCGAGGAGGCTATTCTCTACCTCAAGGAGGCAGAGAGCGCAACCGTTACGGCAGTAAGCGGTAATAACGTAATTACACTTACCCTTACAGACTCGCTTGACGACGAGGTATACAACTACGCGCTGACTCTCGAGGTCACAGTCCCCGAGGAGTGGGCGGGAGTTAAGGTTACCCAGGGCGAGAATACGTCCTACTCGAGAGCCTTCGAGCGCGAGGGCAAGTGGGTTGTCTATATCGACGCAGTTCCCGACGGCGGAGAGATTATACTTACTCCCGCAGAGGAGTCGGCACTTCCCGAGGCGCCCGTGCTTCCCTGTATTCACGCGGATAGCGACGGTGACGGATTCTGCGACGAGTGCGAGCGCGAATATCACGACCAGACTACCTGCGTTCATAAGGACGAGGACGGTGACGGTGTCTGCGACAAGTGTGAGGCAGAATACCACGACCAGACCACCTGCGTTCATAAGGATGCTGACGGCGACGGAGTCTGCGACAAGTGCGAGGCAGAGTACCACGACCAGGCTACCTGCAAGCACAAGGACGAGGATATCGACTACAAGTGCGACAAGTGCGAGGCAGTATACTACGACCCTGCGACCTGTCCTCACGCGGATGCTGACGGCAGCGGCGTGTGCGACAATTGCGGCACCGGCTACTACGACCCCGAAACCTGTCCCCACGTTGATACCGATATCGACAGAGTCTGCGACAACTGCGAGACCACCTACTATGACCCCGAAACCTGCGAGCACGTGGACGAGAAGCCCGAGGGAGCGCTTGACGCTATATGCGACAATTGCGGAAGCGTATACTACACCGAAGCAACCTGCCCGGCTCACGCGGACGCTGACGGCGACGGAGTATGCGACGTTTGCTCGGCAGAATATCACGACCAGACTACCTGCAAGCACAAGGACAGGGACGGCGACGGCATCTGTGACAAGTGCGAGGCGGAGTACCACGACCCCGTGACCTGCGAGCATACCGATGAGAACGGCGACGAGCAGTGCGACAAGTGCGGCTTTGGACTTGGCGACTCCCCCGTGCTCGGCGGCACAGGCTCTGACGAGCAGGGCTGGCTTGGCAAGGAATAAGTAACTTTTAGTTTACATTTTACGGCATAGGGAGTTAAAAGCTCCAGTGCCGAAGAAAAACGGCGGTAATGCCGAAAGCAAACAGAGAGGCGCTGAGCGCGGCGAACGCTCCTCTCACGGTCGGGCGCAAGAGCGCCCACGGGTGACGCCAAGGCTACGGTTTAGTGTAGCCCGACTCTCCCGAAAGGAGAAAGGAAAAATGAATAAAAACGCAGAAAAAGAGTGGATAGCACTAAAGGCAGAGGTTGACCGCCGCGGCGGTAACGGCGACGAGGTAGTTAAGGCGCTGAAGGAGCACTACGCGATATACGACGACGGGCTTCTCACCTGGCTTGGCGACCTCTATGACCCCGAGATAGGCGGCTTCTACTATTCTAAATCGGGCAGACACACAACCGACCCGAGATTCTTACCCGATATTGAGTCCACAAACCAGGCGACGAACATTCTCGGTCAGGCGGGACTTATAGAAAGCTTTGACGAGCTTCCTAAGTCGATGCGTGATAAAATGGCAGAGTTCGTATGCTCTTTGCAGTCCGACGAGGACGGCTTTATCTACCATCCTCAATGGGGCAAGAATATATCAAACAACCGTCGCGGCAGAGATATGCTGTGGGCAAGACATATGGCAAATAAGCTCGGTATCACTCTTCCCTACAAGACGGCAAACGAAAGACTTGCCGAGGCGGTAGCCGAGGGCAAGAGTGCCGAGGAAAAGCGCGAGGCTCTCGCCTCTCTTCCCGAGTATTTAAGGAGCGAGGAAGCCTTTCTCGAGTACGTTCGCGGCTACGATTGGACGAACGGCGGCTACAAGGCGGGCAACAACCTTGCGGCGCAGATTGACCAGATTGTGGCGGCAGGGCTTGCCGACTGTGCCTGCAAGTTTTTAAATAGCGTTCAGAACAAGGAAACGGGACTTTGGGGCGACTCGGTGTGCTTTGGCTCGGTTAACGGCGCTTTCAAAATCAGCTACGTTTACAACGGCGCAAAGAGACTGATGCCCGAGGCGGGTAAAATAGCTATCGCGGCTATGGAGTGCATTACCCGATTTGAGGAAGAAACGGTACACGTCTGCTCGCTCTATAACACCTGGTACACCGTCATCAACGTTATCGGAAATATGAGAAGATACGGTGACGAGGCTATTCAGAAAGAGGCCGACAGAATAGTCCGCGAGCTGCTTCTCCGCGCACCCGAGGCTATCAGAGCGTCTACAAAGAAGATTTCGGAGTTCAAGAAGCCCGACGGCTCCTTCTCCTACTACAAGCACAACACCGCCTGCGAGTCACAGGGCGCACTCGTTGCAGTACCGAAGCCCGAGGGTGGGCAGCCCGACGAGGGCGACGTCAACGCGACGGTTATTGCCGCGACAAGTCTTACCTCCAATATGTTTGCAGGACTTGAGCTTCGAGATTTCGCTATAAAGCTCTACTCGAAGGACGACCTGAAAACCTTCCTTGATGCCGCTATGAAGAAATAAGCCTTCGCCGCAGAGCACAACACTAATGTAAATAATTATTCGCAAATACACTATATACTAGAAGAAAGGAAAGGGTTTATGGAAAAGAAAAAACTAGGCAAAACTTACGAAAATGCGCGCCTCGAGATTGTTCTCCTCGGTGCGTGTGACGTTCTCTGCACGTCCGGACCGGAGAACACGTCAACCGAGCTAGGCTCGTCCGGAAACGACCCCTCCGCTTGGCTGTAAGCGGCAAAAACAAAAAAGGAGATTAGAAAAAATGAAAAACAGAAAAACAGCAAAGCTTCTTATTATGATACTTTCTCTCGCGCTCCTTATCGGCTCGGCAGTCGGCATTGCAGCAAGCGCAGAGAACGCAGCACCCGAGATTATCTCACAGAACGTTGAGTACAGCGGAACTCTTAACTTCAAGTTCGCAATCAGTGCGGAAAACCTTGGCGCAGATAAGACCGTAACCGTTAATATCTACGACAAGAACCCCGAAGAGGACGGCGCAGTTCTCCTCGACTCCACCACGGCAGAATATCAGGACGTAAGCGACACTAACCTTGGCGTTCAGTACGCATACGTAGCAACCAGCAAGGCTGCAATCAGTGCGCTTAACTACGGCAC
Source organism: Clostridia bacterium (assembly GCA_017472305.1). GTDB lineage: Bacteria > Bacillota > Clostridia > Oscillospirales > CAG-272 > UBA1740. The sequence goes on from JAFUQP010000028.1 coordinate 16,431, forward strand.
AGAGTACTACGCACAGGCAGTTTGCGACGACGTCGCAGGCGAGGCAGTAAAGTACAGCGCAGTTGAGTATTTCCTCACCCGTCTTTACAGAGAGGGCGAGACCGTAACACCCATTCAGCGCGAGCACTACGAGAACGTTCTCGCATACGGCTCTACCACCCAGAAGATTACCGGTGACACCGGAACCAACGTTGCTGACTTTGTATTCGTTGCAGCTCAGGACGGTAAGGTAAACGGTAAGGACAGCGTAGTAGTTGAAAAGGGTACAGAGGTTACTCTTACCTACACGGGTGAAAACTCGGGCTTTGCATACTACCTTGATGCAGCAGGCAACAAGCTCGGCAGAACCGCAGCCGTCAGTGCAAGCGGAACATACACAGCGAAGTTTGCAGACTTTGCATTCAATGACCTCTCCACCGCAGCGACGTTCACTCCCAGCACTATCACTTCCACAGGTTTGAAGTCTGTTGCCGTTGCCGACGGCGACAAGGACGTAAGCAAGTATGCAGGACTTCTTTACGGTAACATCGGAAATACTACTGACGGTCGTAGCTACAGCTTCTCTATTACAGACGACGGCAGACTCAAGTATGCTTCACCCAAGGGCGGAACCGCAATTGGATTCGTTAATTCGAAGAACTATGAGTCGGGCCACAACTATTCCGTATTTGAGGCAGACATTCAGATTGACCTTGGTAAGAGCGCGTCTACCGGAAACCAGTTAACAAACTGTATGATGACCTGCGACCTAATGCAGACCTCCTCTAACACAATGTACAGATTCGTTATGAATTACAAGGCAACCAATGGCGGTCTTGAAATGTACTTCCAGAGAAACAAAGCATACACCGGAGTAACATACAAGGATACCTCTCACGTAACGGCATTTATCGCTAATGCTAACGATTACTCCGTTTCATACAAATTTAAGATTGAGCAATATTACATTACAGCTACCGCTGACACCGTCTGCATTATCAGCATTAACGACAAGCCCTTTATGATTGCCGATACCCGTGCTATCGGATACGAGGGCGACTGTCCCACCAGTGACGCCGACGTTACTCAGTGGACGAACTCCGATGGCGTTTACGTTATTCCGTTCGCGCACTACACAGCATCTAATACCGACGATACTCCCAACTTCGCTACCAGCTTCAGAGGCTTCACCATTAACCCCAACTCGGGCTACGTCTGCGACCTCTACTTCGACAACATCATTTACGAGGCAAGCGTAGTTGAAAATGTTCCTACCTTCAACATAGCAAAGCCCGAATAAATACAATTATTGCTTTCCTCTCAATATAAGGACGGCAAAAGTAAGAAGAACCTGCCCTCGGGCAGGTTCTTTTATGTTTTGTTGGTTTTTTCGGGCAAAAAATGCCAAGCGGGCACTGAATTTGCATTTTTATTCGGGAGTCGCCGCCTCGGTAGCCTATGTCCACTACAAAAAATACAAAAAATGCTAAAATTATGGTAAAATATTCATTTTCCCACTCGACAAAGCAAAAGGTTTATGCTATAATAATTGTATTGTTTTTTTCGGCGATTTTCGCGCTAAAAAAGCAGAACGCAAAGAATTGTTTGCATACAAACAGATACAACCGGAAAGGAAACATCTTATGAAAAAAGGAAGGCTTGGCGAAGCCTACGAAAAGGCTCGGCTCGATATTGTTGTCCTTGACACGCGTGACATCATCTGCGCGTCTGAGCCTCAAGATACGACAACAGAGCTTGGCTCGTCGGGAAACGACCCATCCGCTTGGCTGTAATTTACAGATAGTATTCAGAAAGGAAAAAAGCAAAGAAGAAAAAATGAAAAGCAGAAAAGCAACAGGACTATTTATACTAATCCTATCCACAGCACTCCTTATCGGCTCGGCAGTCGGTATTTTTGCAAGCGCAGAAAGCACACAGCCTGCGCCCGAAATTATCTCGCAGAATATCGTATACGGCGCAAATCTTCGCTTCCAGTTTGCAATTGATGCAGATGCACTCGGCGAGGGCAAGACCGTAACCGTTAACATATATGATAAGAGTCCCCGAGAGTTTGGCGCGGTTCTTCTTGACTCCACCGAGGCAGTCTATGAGGACGTAAGCGGCACAAACCTCGGAATAAAAAACGCATACGTAGCAACGAGCGATGCTGCTATAAGCGCGCTTGACTACGGAACCGAATACTACGCAGAGGCGGTCTGCGACGGTGTCGCGGGGGGCGCGGTGAAGTACAGTGCGGTTGAGTATTTTCTCACCCGTCTTTACAGAGAGGGCGAGAATGTAACCGACATTCAGCGTGAGCTTTACGAGAGCGCTATCGCATACGGCTCTGCCGCACAAAGGGTTATGAACGACCCGAGAACCAACGTTGCAGATTACGTATTCGTCGCAGCCGAGGACGGCAAGGTAAACGGCGAGGAGAGCATAGTAGCCCCGAGGGGCACCGAGGTTACTCTTTCCTATACCGGCGCTGACGCGGGATTTGCATACTATATTGATGCCGAGGGAAACAGGCTCGGCAGCACCGCGACTGTCGGTGTCAACGGCACCTACAAGGCAAGCTTTGCCGACTTCACCTTTGACGACCTCTCTGCCGAGGCGTCCTTCACCCCCGAATCAATGAGCTCAACCGGACTTAAGGCTATAACGGTTACCGACGGTGACGGGGACGTGACGAGGTACGCGGGGCTTCTTTACGGCAACGTCGGAGCTGTCGGACGTACTTACAGCTTCTCCGTCACAGATGATGCAAGGCTCAGATATTCAACTCCTCAGGGCGGCACGGCTCTTGCCCTTGTAAATGCCAACAATTACGAAGCGGGGCATAATTACTCGGTATTCGAGGCTGATTTGCAGATAGAGCTAGGCAAAGATTCTAGCGGCACCCAGCTGACAAGCAGCACCTGGACTGTAGACCTTATGGAGAACGTTGGAACGCCGATATACCGAATGATATTCGTATACCTTGCAGACTCCGGCGAGCTTGAGGTTTGCTTCGTAAGAAACAACACGTACGAGGGCGTAAGAGGCACCGAGTCAACACGAATCAGATGCAAGATTGCAAATGCCGGCGATTATTGTGCATCGTATAATCTCAGAATTGAGAACTATTTCATAGATAAGAGTAGGGACACCGTTTGTATCATTACCGTCAACGGTACCCCTCTTTGGATATGCGACTCCCGAGCTATCGCGTACGAGGGCGACTGCCCCACCGTCAACTCGGACGTTGCGGCTTACCAAAACACCGACGGCGTATACGTGCTTCCCTTCGGCTACTACTCTGTATCCGCATTCGATGACACGCCAAAATCCTCTACCACCTTCAAGGGTATTTATATCAACCCCAAATTCGGTGACGTATCCGACATCTGCTTCGATAACGTCATATATCGGGCAAGCGTTGTTGATACAGTTCCTACCTTCAATATAACAAGAAAATAGATTATGGGGTAATAATCCCAAATTTTTGACAAAACATTCGTTTTTACCCTCGACAAAGCGAATTGTTTGTGCTATAATATTTTTATTATTCTTTTCGGGCGTATATTTTGCGCGAAAAGGACTAAAACGGGGCTTTTCATATTGACAAAAACACCGCCCCGCACTATCAGGAGAAACGCTATGCCAATTACAGACTTCCTTGAGCGAAACGCGAAAATCTATCCAAACGACGTAGCCCTCGTGGAGATTAATCCCGAGAAGCAGCCGTCAAAAAATATGACCTGGCGCGAGTACAGCCTTATAGAAACCGCTGCCGAGTCTGACAAATACAGGCGCGAGATTACCTGGCGCGATTTCGACATCAAGGCTAACCGATTCGCGAACCTTCTTTTCACCCGAGGCATAAAAAAGGGAGATAAGGTTGCGATACTTCTTATGAATTGCCTTGAGTGGCTGCCGATTTATTTCGGAATATTAAAGACGGGTGCGCTCGCTGTGCCTATGAACTACAGATACTCCTCTGACGAAATTAAGTACTGCCTTGACCTTGCTGACGTGAGAATGCTTGTGTTCGGCCCTGAGTTCGTTGAGCGTATAGACAACATAAAGAACGATATTCCCGCAGTTGACAACCTCTTCTTCGTCGGCAAGGCTGCACAGACGCCCGAGTTTGCCGACAACTACGCCGAGATGGTTTACTACTGCTCATCAACCGTGCCTCCCGTTGAGCTTTCAGACGGCGACGACGCGGCAATATACTTCTCCTCGGGCACGACGGGCTTCCCGAAGGCTATTCTTCACAGCCACAAGGCTCTCGTTTCGTCCTGCTACACCGAGCAGAAGCACCACTCGCAGACGAAGGACGACGTCTTTCTCTGCATTCCCCCGCTATACCACACGGGTGCTAAAATGCACTGGTTCGGCTCGCTGCTCGTCGGCGGCAAGTCGGTTCTGCTTCGCGGAGTGCGCCCCGAGTGGGTGCTTGAAACGGTATCCGACGAGAAGGCGACCATAGTATGGCTGCTCGTTCCGTGGGTGCAGGATATTCTCGACTCGCTCGAGCGCGGCGAGCTTTCCCTCTCGGATTACACACTCTCGCAGTGGCGGCTAATGCACGTCGGCGCGCAGCCCGTTCCGCCCTCTTTAATCAAGAGGTGGCGCGAGGTATTCCCCTCTCACGAATACGACACAAACTACGGACTCTCGGAGTCTATCGGCCCAGGCTGCGTGCATCTTGGTGTCGAGAACATACATAAGGTTGGCGCTATCGGCAAGGCAGGCTACCTTTGGGAAACCGCTATTCTCTCCGAGGACGGCACTCCCACAAAGAAGGGAGAGGTCGGCGAGCTTGCGGTCAAGGGCGACGGCGTTATGAAGTGCTACTACAAGAATCCCGAGGCTACCGCCGAGATACTTAAGGACGGCTGGCTGCTTACGGGAGATATGGCAAAGGAGGACGAGGACGGATTTATCTACCTCGTTGACAGAAAGAAGGACGTTATTATCTCGGGAGGTGAAAACCTGTATCCCGTACAGATTGAGGACCACCTTCGCGCCTACTCAAAGATTAAGGACGTTGCGGTTATCGGTCTTCCCGACAAGCGACTCGGTGAGATTGCCGCGGCAATAATCGAGCTTAAGGAGGGCGTCAGATGCACCGAGGAGGAGATTAACGAATTCTGCCTTGAGCTGCCGAAGTACAAGCGCCCGAGAAAAATTATCTTTGCTGACGTTCCGAGAAATCCCACCGGCAAGATTGAAAAGCCCAGACTCCGCGAGATTTACTGCGGCGGAAGCCTCGTTGAGGCGCAGATTTCGGGCTGACGCAGAGCTTAGGAATTTTCCATACATATATTTACATATTTACAGCATACCTTTAGACAAAAAGCAAAGTGCTTTTGGAGACTCTTTCAATGAACACAACGCAAATACTAACAACAATTCTGGTAGTTCTTTTCTTCGGACTTATGGTTGGGGTAGGCTTCCTTTGCAGAAAGCGGGCATCCGACGTTGACGGCTTCGTCCTCGGCGGAAGAAGTGTCGGACCCTGGCTCACTGCATTTGCCTTCGGTACGTCGTACTTCTCGGCGGTAATTTTCGTCGGCTACGCGGGACAGTTCGGCTACAATTTCGGTCTTGCTTCGACCTGGATTGGACTTGGAAACGCATTTATCGGCTCGCTTCTTGCCTGGAACGTTCTCGGCAGGAGAACGAGGCTTATGACACAGCACATCGACTCGCGCACAATGCCCGACTTCTTTGAGAAGCGCTACGGCTCGAGGGCTCTTAAAATTGCCGCGTCGGTTATCGTATTTATCTTCCTTATTCCCTACACCGCCTCTCTCTACAACGGACTTTCAAGTCTGTTCGCGGTATCCTTCAACATTCCCTACTGGATATGTATCGTCGTTATGGCGGCGCTGACGTGCGTTTACGTAATCTTCGGCGGCTATATGGCAACCGCGGTAAACGACTTTATTCAGGGCATTATTATGCTTGTGGGAATCGTAGCGGTTATCGCCGGGGCCCTTTCGGTAAACGGCGGATTTATGGGTTCTGTGGAGGCTCTTGCAACCTCGCCTGTCGGCGGCTGGGAGTACACGGCTCTGTTCGGCCCCGACCCGATATCTCTCCTTATGGTTGTAATGCTTACCTCGCTTGGCACCTGGGGACTGCCTCAGATGGTCGGCAAGTTCTATTCCATAAAGAACGAGTCTATGATTAAGACGGGTACACTTATTTCCACCGTATTTGCGATAATCGTTGCGGGCGGCTGCTATTTCCTTGGCGGCTTCGGCAGACTCTTCGTCACCCCCGAGTCGGTTGCAGACGCCGGATTTGACTCTATCATTCCCACTATGATTTCGGGACTTTCGCCAATTATTGTTTCGGTGGTTATCGTTCTCGTTCTCTCGGCGTCAATGTCCACGCTCTCCTCGCTCGTTCTTACCTCGTCGTCAACTCTGACACTCGACATAGTTATGCCGCTTACAAAGAACCCGAGTGAGAAGAAGAAGCTCCTTGTGCTTCGCCTGTTTATCCTATTCTTCATCGTTCTTTCTGCGGTTATCGCAATTCTTAAGGACACCGTGTGGTCGGACGTTGTATTCATCGCGCAGATGATGGGTGTATCCTGGGGTGCGCTTGCCGGAGCGTTCCTTGCTCCCTTCCTCTACGGACTCTACTGGAAGGGCGCGAGCCGCCCTGCTGTGTGGGCTTCCTTCGGCTTCGGCGTTGGAATTATGCTTATTCAGCTGCTCCTGTCGCTAAAGCTCTTCACTGTGCCCGGCGCTGTGCTTGGCTTCGTGTTCAAGAACTCGCTCCACTCGGGAGTGTTCGCTATGCTCGGCGGTCTTGTTATCGTCCCGATAGTGAGCCTATTCACGAGGTCGCACCGTCCCGAGGACACCGACAAAATATTCTCCTGCTATGATGCAAAGGTCGTCGTGCCCGCGAAATCCGCGCTCGACTCAGACACAATAAAGTAAAGAAAGGCAAGCAAAATGAAAAAATTAATGCTAGGAAACGAGGCGGTAGCACGCGGATTTCTCGAGGCGGGCTGCCAGGTGGTATCAAGCTACCCCGGAACTCCCTCGACCGAAATAACCGAGTACGCTGCAAAATACGACGAAATATACTGCGAATGGGCGCCTAACGAGAAGGTTGCCTGCGAGGTTGCCTTCGGCGCTTCTCTCGGCGGAGCGCGCGCTGCCTGCTGTATGAAGCACGTCGGACTCAACGTTGCCGCTGACCCACTGTTCACTATGTCCTACACCGGAGTTAACGGCGGTCTTGTGGTAGTCGTTGCCGACGACCCCGGTATGCACTCCTCGCAGAACGAGCAGGACTCGCGCCACTACGCAAGGGCTGCAAAGCTGCCGATGCTCGAGCCCTCGGACTCCGCGGAGGCAAAGGAATTTGCAAGGCTCGCGTTCTCGCTCTCCGAGGAATACGACACCCCTGTGCTTCTTCGTATGTGCACGAGAATCGCGCACTCGCAGTGTGCTGTTGAGGAATGCGAGGCTCGCGAGCAGGTGACCCGCGAGTACGTGAAAAATCCCCAGAAATACATAATGGCACCTGCCAACGCTATCCGCCGCCACCCCGTGGTTGAAGAAAGGTGCGAAAAGCTCACCGAGCTTGCCGAAACGGCAGCTTTTAACAAGGTCGAGCTTGCCGAGGGCGCAGAGCTTGGAATTATCACCTCGGGTACGTCCTATCAGTACGTCAAGGAGGTCTTTGGCGACTCTGTATCGGTGCTTAAGCTCGGACTCGTAAATCCCCTTCCAAAAAAGCTTATCGAAAGCTTTGCAGAGAAGGTAAAGAGGCTCGTCGTCGTAGAGGAGCTTGACCCGATTATCGAGAACCACTGCAAGGCTCTCGGAATTACCGTAGAGGGCAAATCGCTTCTGCCGATACTCGGAGAATATTCCCAGTCGCTTATTGCGAAGGCATTCGGTATGCCCGAGCGCGCCTCTATAGCTTCTCCCGACAGTATTCCCGTCCGTCCCCCCGTTATGTGCGCGGGCTGTCCCCACAGAGGACTGTTCTACGTTCTCCAGAAGAAGAAGTACACCGTTCTCGGTGACATCGGCTGCTACACCCTCGGCTCTGCCGCTCCCCTTAACGCTATCGACTCGGTGCTCTGTATGGGCGCGTCGGTTTCGGGGCTTCACGGCTTCAACAAGGCTCGCGGCGCTGATGCCGAGAAAAAGACGGTTGCCGTTATCGGTGACTCGACCTTTATGCACTCGGGTATGACGGGACTTGCAAATATCGCATACAACGGAACAAATTCCACCGTTATTATAGTAGACAACTCTATTACCGGTATGACGGGACATCAGCACAACCCGACGACCGGCTACAACATTAAGGGCAACCCGGCAGGCAAGATTGACCTCGAGGCGCTCTGTCACGCGCTCGGCTTTAAGAGAGTCAGGGTAGTTGACCCCTATGACCTTAAGGCTACGGAGGCGGCAATCGTTGAGGAAACCGCAATTGAAGAGCCCTCGGTTATAATTTCAAGGCGCCCCTGCGCGCTTCTTAAGACCGTCAAGGCAAAGCCACAGCTTATGGTTGATACCGAGAAGTGCCGCAGCTGCAAGGCTTGTATGAAAATAGGCTGCCCTGCAATCAGTATGAAGGAGGGCAAGGCGCACATTGATGCAACACTCTGCGTAGGCTGCGATGTTTGTAAACAATTGTGTGCATTTGACGCTATCGGAGGTGAGAAATAATGGAAACCAAGAATATTATGATTGTCGGTGTTGGCGGTCAGGGCTCGCTTCTTGCGAGCAAGCTCCTCGGAAAGCTTCTTACCGACGAGGGCTTAGACGTTAAGGTTTCCGAGGTTCACGGAATGAGCCAGAGAGGCGGTAGCGTCGTTACCTACGTAAGATACGGAGAGAAGGTTTATTCGCCGATTATCGACAAGGGCGAGGCAGACTTTATCGTTTCCTTTGAGCTTCTCGAGGCGGCAAGATACGCACACTTCTTGAAGAAGGGCGGTAAAATCATCGTAAACACGCAGAAGATTGACCCGATGCCCGTAATCACAGGCAAGGAGGCATACCCCGATGCAGCAATCGAGAATCTTGCCGCGCTCGGTGTTTCGGTTGACTGCGAGGACGCGCTCACCGCGGCTCTCGAGGCAGGAAGCGCAAAGGCGGTTAACATAGTTCTTATGGGCAAGCTCTCAAAGTATCTCGACATTCCCACCGAGAAGTGGATTTCCGCAATACGCGAGAGCGTTAAGGAGAGGTTTATCGACCTCAACGTTCGCGCCTTCCTTATCGGCAGAGGCGAGGCGTAAGCCGTAACAGATTTCATTTATACTACATAAAAGAGGCAAAAAACTATGGAAAAGAGAAAGTACTACCAACAAGCCATCGAAACAATGCCTGTTGAAGAAATCAAGAGGCTACAGTCCGAGAAGCTCGTAAAGCAGGTTAAGCACGTATACGAGCACGTTCCCTACTATCGCGACCTTATGGATAAGAAGGGAGTTAAGCCCGAGGATATCCACGGCATCGAGGACCTTCACAAGCTTCCCTTTATCGAAAAATCCGACCTTCGCGAAACCTACCCCTACGGTATGCTTGCCGTTCCGCTCTCCGAGTGCGTAAGAATTCAGTCAACCTCGGGCACTACGGGCAGAAGGGTTATCGCTTACTACACACAAAAGGATATTGACCTTTGGGAGGACTGCTGCGCGAGAGCGCTCGTCGCCGTAGGCGCTGACAAGGACGACGTCGTTCAGGTAAGCTACGGCTACGGTCTTTTCACAGGCGGCGCGGGACTTAACGGAGGCTCGCACAAGGTCGGCTCGCTTACGCTCCCTATGTCCTCGGGCAATACCGAAAGACAGCTTCAGTTTATGATTGACCTCGGTGCGACCGTCCTTTGCTGTACTCCCTCGTATGCTGCATATCTTGGAGAGTCGCTGAAGGAGATGGGCTACACCCCCGATAAAATTCCGCTTAAGGCAGGCATATTCGGCGCTGAGCCCTGGACTCAGGAAATGAGGCGCGACATTGAGGCAACGCTTGGCATCAAGGCGTACGATATCTACGGACTTACCGAGATTTCAGGCCCCGGCGTATCCTACGAATGCTCCGAGCAAAACGGAATGCACATCTGTGAGGACCACTTCCTCGCGGAGATTATCAACCCCGAAACAGGCGAGCCTCTCCCCGAGGGCGAGAAGGGTGAGCTTGTATTCACCTGCCTTGACAAAGAGGCGTTCCCGCTTCTTCGTTACCGTACCCGTGACATCTGCGTGCTTACGAGGAAGCCCTGCTCCTGCGGAAGAACACATATCCGTATGGCAAAGCCTATGGGCAGAAGCGACGATATGATGATTATCAGAGGCGTCAACGTATTCCCCTCGCAGATTGAGTCGGTGCTTATCACCGAGGGCTTCACCTCTAACTACGAAATCAGGCTCGGCAGAGTTAACAACAGCGACACCTTCGACGTTTACGTTGAGCTTCCCCCCGAGCAGTTCGACGACTCGGTCAAGACCATCACCGCAAAGGAAAAGTCACTCGCGGCAGCGCTCCGCACTATGCTCGGCATAGGCCCGACGGTACACCTCGTCCCCCCCAAGACCATCGCTAGAAGCGAGGGCAAGGCGAAGAGAGTTATCGACGAGAGAAAGCTTCACGATTAATTAAAGAAGGAGAAAAGAAATGGCTATCAGACAGTTATCGGTATTCGTTGAAAACAAAAAGGGCTCGCTCCACGAGATAACCGACGTGCTCGCAAAGGCAGGGCTTGACCTTCGCTCTATGTGCGTTGCAGATACCCAGAACTTCGGTATCGTGAGAATTATCACAAACGACCCCGACAAGGCGGCTAAAATCCTCACCGACGAGGGCCACGCGGCAAATATCCGCGAGGTTGCGGCATTCGCAGTTCCCGACGTTCCCGGAGGACTTGCAAAGGCTCTTAACCTTCTTGAAACAAACGGCGAGAACATCGAGTATATGTACGCGCTCGTCACCTCGGCAGAGGGCAAGGCATACACCGTTATGCGTACCGACGACACCGCGCGCACCGAGGCGCTCCTTGCCGCAAACGGCATTGAAATCCTCGACGAGGCAAAGCTTTAATTTATTATACCAAAATCCCCTCGCGGTGCTCTCCGCGGGGGATTTTTTTGCGATTTAACCGCCTAATTGTTTGCGAATTGTTCATTATATAAATATTGACAACCTCTATTTAAAGTGATATAATTAAGTTGCGACACAACTTAATATTTTTACACACAAGGGTGTACTATACCATTTTAGTACTTCTGTCTTTTTCTATACCTTGTGTGTAAAAAAGTTGTGTCGCAGCAAAGTGAAGTACTTTTATGGAGTGCGCTCGCTTTGCGGGCGCATTTTTTTATTGGTAAGCTTTTTTATATTATCAAAGGAGAGAAAAATGAAAAGACTTTTGACTTCAATCATTCTGACACTTTGCCTCGCGCTTTCGCTGTTCGCCTGTGACGGCGGCAATTCCGGCGGCGGAAATCCGGGCGGTGGCAATGCCGGCGACGGCGGCTATGTCGGTGACGGCGGCGACAGCGGAAAGGGCGATTATTATCCCGGCGGTGATATGGGTGATGACGGCTTTGACCCCGAAGGCGACGGGCACTACCACTCAATGGTTTACCACCCCTCAAATTACACGGGCTGTGCTGACGTGAGCCCCGAATACTGGCACTGCAGCTCCTGCGGAAAGGATTACTTTGACCCCGACGGATACGACGAGATTCCCGACCCCTCAATTCTCGACGTAGACCATATATACGGCGAATGGATTTCCGAGGTTCCTGCCGACTGTACAAACGAGGGCACGGTTGCTCACTACTGCTGCCAAAGGTGCGGCAAATACTTCGACTCGTCAAAGAATGAGCTTGACTCTACCGTTATAGCAGCAGGCCACGAGTACGGCGAATGGATTGAGGAGAAGGCGGCAACCTGCGAGAGCGACGGCAATGTCGGTCACTACCACTGTGAAAGATGCGATTATAACTTCGACAGTGACAAGAGATTTATCTCGAAGGTCATAATCCCCGCGTCCCACAGCCTTGGCAACTGGATTGACGAGATTGACAAGAAATGCGACCGCGACGGCGCGCTCGGTCATTACCACTGCTCGGCTTGCGGCAAGGACTTTGACCGGAATAATAACGAGCTAGCCTCTCTCGTTATACCGGCAAGCCACACCTTCGGAGAGTGGCTCCCCGAGGTGCCCGCGGTGTGCACCGACGGCTCGATTGCGCACTATCACTGCTCTGCCTGTAACAAGGATTTTGATGAAGAAAAGCTCTTGATTGAGTCCACCCTTATCAGAGGCTGGCACGACTACGTGGACGGAGCATGCTCAAAATGCGGCGCTCCCGACGGGAACGTGTATACCCTCGCTGAAGGCGGCAACGCCTATATAATTTCGGATTACACAGGAAACGATACAAGACTGAAAATTCCCGCAAAGTACAAGGGGCTCCCTGTCGTTGGAATTTGCGAGAACGCCTTTGACGGCACTTGGTGCTTTTCTAACCTGAGATCAATATTTATCCCCGACAGCATTACGTATATAGAAGAGAGTGCTTTCTATTGCCAAAACTTAGATGAGGTACATATTGACGACCTTGCGGCTTGGTGCAAAATTTCCTTTGCCAACGAGCGTTCGACCCCTTCCTACATAGCTAGCTCAGGAAACATTTATCTTAACGGTGAGCTTCTGACGGAGCTGGTTATTCCTACAGAGATTACCGAGATAAAGGATTATACGTTTATTAATACGTCCTTCGATAGCCTTACAATTCACGACGGTGTAACCGCAATCGGAGTAGCCTCTTTCCGCGAGTGCACCTTCACGAGAGCGACTCTCGGCGAGGGACTTGAAAGTATAGGCGAAAGAGCTTTCTCGCAGTGCTCCCTTCGCGAAATTACTTTAGGAAACAACGTCACAAGCATCGGAAACAGTGCCTTCTACAACTGCTATAAGCTCTCCAAGGTCACCTTGGGAAATAACCTTACGAGCATTGGAGATGAAGCCTTCAGAAGCTGTTATTCCTTACTCTCTATAGAGATACCCGAAAAGGTTGAAAGCGTCGGAAAATCGGCATTCGACGATTGCGATTATCTCGTTGAGATAATAAACAAATCAAGCATTCAGATAACGGCAGGTGACACAGACTATGAGCAGGTAATAGAGGTTCATTCGGGCGAAAGCAAGATTGTGACTGTGGGCGATTACGTGTTCTTCGACGGCGAGAGCGAGAATTACCTCGTATATTATACGGGTGACTCATCAAGCATTACCCTGCCCGACGGCTTTGAGGGCGAGGACTACGCAATACACAGCTACGTTTTCCGTAAACGCAGTGTCCAGTCAGTTGATATTCCCGACTGCGTTACCGCAATCGGCACGGATGCTTTCTATGAGTGTATTCACCTGAAGAGCCTGACAATTTCCTCGAGTGTAAAGACCGTCGGCAATTCCGCCTTCTACGGATGCACGTGGCTTAAGTCGGTTGCTCTTTCCGAGGGACTTGAAGCAATAGGAAACGCAGCATTCGGTGAGTGCACGAGTCTTCAGTCAATCGTTATTCCCGACAGCGTAACGAGCATCGGTCGCAGCGCATTCTATAGATGCTCGGAACTGTATTCCATCGTAATACCCGACGGCGTTGAAAGCATCGGTGATACGATGTTCTACAAGTGCGAGAGCCTTAGGAGCGTCGTTATTGGAGAAGGACCTACGAGTATAGGAAAGGATACCTTCTGGTACTGCGAAAACCTTGACTACGTTGTGATACCCAAGAGTGTTACAAGCATCGGTGAATCTGCCTTTGAGCTTTGCATAGCTCTTAACGCAGTTTATTACGGTGGCACAGAGGCAGAATGGGGAGAAATTTCTATAAACAACATGTTGAATTACAACGAGTACCTCAGAAACGCAAACCGCTATTACTACTCCGAAGAGGAGCCTAGTGTCGAGGGCAACTTCTGGCACCTAGACAATGACGGCAAGGTTGCAGTTTGGAAAAGCAGCTCCGAAGCTTAAGAGCTTAAGTGCGGCAAGAGTTGATATCGGCGCACCGCTAAATTTTCTCTTTTAGCCCCAAAATGTAAATCTTAGTTATGTTTTTCGCGCCGAGGCGAGCTTTTTGCCTCGGCGCGGTTTTCTTCTTTTCGATGGCAAGATTTGCCTTTTAAAAGCATATACAGGAATATAGTTTGCTACGCGAGGGCTTTAACAGGAGAGAACAAGCGGACGACACCAATCTTGGCACTGCAAAACGCGCAACACATTTTTTTAGCGAATACTTGATTTATATGAATATATATGATAAAATATTAAAGTTAGATTATATGCTCACGGGAGATGGAAAATGTATTACGGCTACAGAATAAGCGACGAAACGGCAAGAATGGCAGAGGTAGCGGAGCGCGACTGCGCGCCGATTTTCAAGGCTATTGAGGAGAACGCGTTAAGATGCTCGGCAAAGGTGCTGACGGCGTTCCAGGACTGCCGAGTTTCGACGGCTGACTTTATAGAGATTACGGGCTACGGCTACACCGACTCGGGCAGAGATAAGCTCGAGGAGATTTACGCGAGGGTGTTTGATGCCGAGGATGCGCTCGTTCGTCCCCAGATAATGTCGGGCACGCACGCGCTTGCTATCACGCTCGGGGGACTTCTTAAGCACGGTGAAACTCTTCTCTACGTGACGGGCAAGCCCTACGACACGCTTCAGAGCGTTATCGGCACTGCGGGAGAGAGCCGCAATTCGCTTATAAAGTGCGGAGTTAAGTATGAGGAGATTGACCTTGTCGGAAATGATTTTGACCTCGAGGCAATAAAGAAGAGGTGCGCGCGCGGCGATATTCGCGTGGCGGCAATTCAGAGAAGCCGCGGCTACGCGCAGAGAAAGAGCCTGACTATCGACAAGATTTCAGAGGCTATCAAGGTAATTAAGGACGCGAGCCCCGAAACGCTCGTTATGGTTGACAACTGCTACGGCGAGTTCACCGAGGACAGAGAGCCTACAGCGGTTGGAGCTGACGTGTTCGTCGGCTCTATGATGAAGAATCTCGGCGCGGGCTTTGCCGTCAGCGGCGGCTACTGCGTCGGACGCCGCGAGGTTATTGAGGATATTGCCGAGAGATTTTCCGCGCCCTGCGTTGGCAAGGAGCTTGGCGCGAACTTCAATCAGCTCGCCTCGTTCTACAAGGGCTTCTTTATGGCTCCCGCCGCCGTTGCTTCGACGCTCAAGTCGATGGTATTTGCGGCAAGAATGCTCGAGCTTGCGGGCTTTTCCGAGATTGAACCGCGCTACGACGAGAAGCGCACCGACATAGTACAGACGGTAAACCTTCATTCGGCTGACAAGCTGATAAAGTTCTGCAAGGGTATTCAGATGGGCTCGCCCGTCGAGGCGTACTGCATTCCCGAGCCCGGGGAAATGCCCGGCTACCCCCACCCCGAGATTATGGCGGCAGGCACCTTTATCACGGGTGCGACAAACGAGCTCTCCTGCGACGGACCGCTCACCGAGCCCTACACCGCATATATGCAGGGCGGACTTACCTACGAGTACGGCAAGCTCGGCGTGCTTAAGGCAATCGACGAGATGCTTGACAGAGGTATAAACGAATGAGCACCTGCTATATAGTCGGCGCAGGGGAGCTGGCAAGGCTTCCGCACCGCGAGGCGGGCGACCTGATTATTGCCGCCGACGGCGGTCTTGACGGGCTTCTTGCCGGCGGTATTCTGCCCGACCTGCTAATCGGGGATATGGACTCAAAATCGCGCGACTTTTCGGGAGAAACCATAGTCTTTCCCGTGAGGAAGGACGAAACCGACAGCTTCCTTGCCTACCGCGAGGGAGTGAAGAGAGGCTACAGGGATTTTGTACTGCTCGGCGGTACGGGCGGCAGAGAGGACCACACTTTTGCCAACATTAGTTTACTTTTATACGCAAAAAAGCAGGGTCACTCTGTAAAAATGATTGGCAAGCAGAACTCCTACTCGGTTATTCTCGACGGCGAGGACGTCTTTTCGGGAGAGGCTCTTTCGCATATTTCGGTCTTTGCGCTCGGCGGTAATGCCGAGGGTGTGACGGTGTGCGGCGCGGAGTACGAGGCTGAGAATATTACGCTTACACCCGAGTATCCGCTCGGAGCATCTAACCGCTTCCTTGACAAGCCCGTGACTGTTTCGGTAGAGCGCGGAGCACTTCTTATTATCACCGAAAACACCGCCTCACAAATTTAAAGCCCAAAGCTTGCAGGCGAGCTCGGGAGAGGCGGCGCGGATTACCGAGGCTTCACGGAGCTTAGCTTTCCTTTCCGTAAAGCAGCGTAGCTGAGTCGAACGCATTAGCCCTACGACGAAAAATTTCGGCAAATTTTTCTCTACCACTTGACAAGTGAGAAAAGTTGTGCTAACATATTTACGTGACTAAGGTCACTGCCAAACAGAATATATATCAGGGGTGCTTCTTGCTGAGATGGCGCGCGTGCGCCGAACCCTATAACCTGATACGGATAATGCCGTCGGAGGGAGATTATAAGTGTAACTTATGCCATAAGTCTACCGCGCGGATGTATATCCTGCGCGGTAATTTTTATTTTTACACGGGAGTCTTAGGTGTTGTAACGGAGCGACAAAGCAGTATTCAGTCTGCAAGCTCCGAAGAAAAACACAAGACTACCCAATAAGGAGGACTTATGAAACAGTCAAAAAGCATCAGAATTTTATGCGAGTGCAGCATTATGGTAGCACTCTCCACCGTCCTTAGCGTCCTTAAGCTCTTCGAGATGCCCTACGGCGGCTCGATTACGCTTGCGTCAATGCTCCCTGTTTGCGTTGTGGCTTACCGCCACGGCTACAAATACGGTCTTGGCACCGCCCTTGTCACGGCAGTTATTCAAATGCTGCTCGGACTTAAGAATTTCTCGTATTTCACAACTCCCATGTCAATTATCGCGCTCGCGCTCTTTGATTACATACTTGCATTTCTTGTGTTCGGACTTGCGGGAATGTTCAAGAAGGCGGTCAAAAATCAGAGCGTTGCCCTTCTGTCGGGCGCGGCGGTTGCAAGCGTTTTGCGTTACGTGTGCCACGTGATTTCGGGCTGTACCGTGTGGGCAGGACTCTCTATTCCCACCGAGGCTGCACTTCTCTATTCCCTCTCCTACAACGCGACCTATATGGTGCCCGAAACCATTATTATTGCCCTGACGGCAGGCTATCTCGGCTCCGCCCTCGACTTCAGATTTGATATTCCGAGGCGAATTAAGAGCGAAAAGACCGACAACCTTTCCTCGGCTGCTCTTATCGGCGCTGGCCTTGTTCTTCTCGGTGCGCTTATTGCCGACACTATTCTCGTTTTCTCGAAGCTGCAGGACTACACCTCGGGCGAGTTTATGATTCTCGGCCTTTCCGACGTAAATTGGCTCGCTGTCGGTATTACCACCGCAGCAGCACTCCTCGTCGCCGCAGCACTCGTCGTATTCGCAAAATACCGCGAGAAAAAATCCGCGTAAGAGTTATTCGAATAAACAAAAGGAAATCCGCAATCTCTTAACCCTACGCGCGGGAGAGATTGCGGATTTTTATTAACAAGGAGTTGCGGAATTTATGCCGCAAGTCAGTTTGATGAGCAGAAATTTCGCAAGACAAGGCTTCGTCGAGAAGCGCAGGCGACGGTGTAGAAACCTACTCCGAGCCGAGCACCGAAGAACGAAACGCAGTATTGCGGAATTTATGCCGCAAATCAGTTTGATGAGCAGAAATTTCGCAAGGCTAGGCAAAGCGAGCGACGGAGATGAAGCCGTATTTACATACGGCGATTCGACGGAGTCGAAGCTTTAACAACGCATTGCGGAATTTATGCCATCAAAGAATAATATGCTCCGGCATTCCGTTCACATACTTAATATCTATTTCGCCAATAATTAGCGGCTTAAGATAGTTAAGACCTGCCTCGGTGATGCCGTTTGCTTCTGCGTTTATGTACTCGTCGGGAACGCCTCTAACAGCGTTTGCTATGGTCGAAATATCACGGTAGCCAAAGGTCACGGAGTACTCCTCGCCCTCTGCTCTGTCTATTGTCGCCATTATTCCGGTCTTGCCCTCGGTTGCGTACTTAACTGCCGCACTGCCTACGCCTACCGACTCGTCAATGTCGGTTTTTGAGGCTATGTGAGCCGCCGCGCGCTGGGGAAGGTTGAGCTCTATCGAGCGAACCTTGCAGCCGAGCTCGTTCTTTACGAGGTCCTCAAGCACCTTTCCTGCACCCGAAAGAGCGACGTGACCAAAGGCGTCAACCTTTCTGCCGCCAAGTCCCTCGCCAACGTATCTGCCGTCCTCAAACTTAATGCCCTCGGAGATAGCAACGAGAACTGCGGGGTGGTCCTCCTGAATTCTCTTGATGTCGGCAATGAACCTCTCGGGCGAGAAGCGCTTCTCGGGAAGGTAGATAAGGTCGGGTGCTCTGCCGCCCGATACTGCGGGAAGCGCCGCCGAGGCGGTAAGCCAGCCTGCATCTCTGCCCATGACCTCAACGATGGTTACAGCCTTCATAGTGTAAACAGAAACGTCGCAAAGCAGCTCCTTCATAGTGGTAGCAACGAACTTTGCCGCAGAGCCAAAGCCGGGGGTGTGGTCGGTTGCGGTGAGGTCGTTGTCAACGGTCTTGGGTACACCGACAACCACAAGCTCGTAGTCGTGCTCCCTTGCAAACTGCGAGAGCTTCGACACGGTGTCCATAGAGTCGTTTCCGCCTATGTAGAAGAAATATCTGATGTCATACTTTTTAAATAGCTCTATGAGCTTTTCATAGGTTTCGGGGTCGTCCTTCGGGGACTTCATTTTTTTTCTGCAGGAGCCGAGAGCTGCAGAGGGGGTCTGCTCGAGTACGGAAAGCTTTTCTTTATCAGCAAAAGCCTCGAAAAGGTCGATAAGGCGTTCTTCAAGGAAGCCCTCAATTCCGTTTCTCATACCGTAGAGGGTGTTAATGTAACCCTCGTCCTTTGCGCGGAGCGCGCCCTTGATTACGCCCGATAGGGTTGCGTTGATAGCCGCGGTAGGTCCTCCTGACTGTCCGACAACTGCATTACCGTAGAGTTTTTTCATAATAATCTCCATTTTAGTTTTTTATCAAGTCTATTATACCTTTTATAGAGAGAAAAGTCAAGCGAAAGAGAGAAAAAACAAAAACGAAGACGTGGCACCCTCGGCTTAATATCCTTTATAGACGGATAAGGCATCAATAACCTGCATAGGCTTTCAGTGTCCGCGTTCAGCAGGAGCATCAAGCCTCGAAAGGTCGAGCGAGGCAATTGCCTGTCTTAAATAACTCTCCCGATTGAAGCCGTAGTCAAAGAAATATGCGTGCTCGTAAAGGTCGAGCGCAAGTCTTACGTCGTAATACAAGGGCGCGAAGGGGGTATCCTTATAGGAGAGGATTTGCGGCATACCGCTTCTGTCAAGCGCGAGCACAAGAATATCCCCGTCTGTCGCGCGCGCACGCTCGAGAAGCTCATAGCAAAGCTTATCCTCCGAGCCGTAATATTTTCGCACGCTCCGAGAGGGCTTTGGCACCTCGGCAAAGGACGAAAAGTAGAGGTTGTGCAAGAATATGTAAACATTACTTTTCATTACACCTTCTTTTTCGGCTTTTGGGAGAGCTATGCGAGATATCTCACGAAGAGATTTCCCCTTGATTTGCGGATAGCATTTTTCCTTTAGCGAGTATCCCGCAGAGAGCATTTTCGCGTGCTCTGTGTGCATTTCTATATTTTCCTTCGAGAGAAATTTTTCCATAGCCTTGCAGCTCATAACCTGTTATCCCCTTAGTATAATATTACTCTGAAAAGAGCCTCGGTACAGTATATGCACCGAGGCTCTATGTGTTTTGTTTTTGGATAAGACAGCGTATTACAAGACTTTTCGCGCATTATCGCGAAAAATGCGCCTCTTAAGGGTGGGAGATTTAGGTTGGTATTGGCTAGCCGTGGCGGAGTCACAGAGGAATGTAATCAGCCTCTTAAATGCCCTTCAGAAGCTCCTCTTCCGAGTAGGTGTACTCGGTGTTACAGAAGCGGCATACCGCGGTAAGCTCGCGCGCCTTGCCCTCTGCCTGTTGCTCGTCAAGAAGGCTTAGCACCTCTTTTTTACCGAGGGACTGAATTTTCTTCTTCATTCTCTCTCCCGAGCAGTCGCACTTGTACTCCACCTCGAGGGTGTCAAAGACGTCGAAGGGAATGTCGCGCATTGCAATCGCGGCAATCTCCTCATTTGACATACCGCGCTCAAAATAGCGTGAAATGTTCACAAGGTCCGCAGCGTTTCTCTCGATAAGGTCAACCGTCTTTTCGTCGGGGAACGGCATCAGCTGAATAAGCACTCCGCCTGCCGCAAGGCAGGTATAATCCTTATCAACGAGCACTCCGAGCGAGAGGACTGTCGGTATCTGCTCGCTCCTTGCAAAGTAGGTCGCAATGTCCTCGGCAATCTCGCCGCTGACAAGCTCGATAGTACCGGTCTGCGGCTCTATCGCGCCAACCGATTTCACAAAGGAGATAGTTCCGCGTCCGACGGCAGCACCCACGTCGAGCTTGCCGTTAGGCTTCTTCGGGGGATTTGCGAGCGGGTTCTGAATATAGCCCTTGACGTTACCGAAGTAGTCGCCAACGGCAATAATTTTGCCTGCCTCGCCATCTCCCGATATGCAGATTGTCACACTGTCGCCCGCCTCGGGAAGCATAGTTCCAATCATCGAGGCGGCGGTCACGGTTCTGCCTAGCGCCGCGGTTGCGGTGGGCGAGGTTTTGTGATAGGAGAACATCTTATTGACTATTTCCCTTGAATTGATTACGAGAACTCTTGCCGAGCCGTCACGCGTCATACCGCGAAGTATCGTTGCCTTATTATTCATTTTATTTTCCTTACCTTTCGTATTTTACCGCTTTATGCATCTTGCGGCGATATATATTCTTTCGTCATCGTCCGAGGCCTCAGTGAACTTGAAATCAGAATACGCGCCGATAAATTCAAATCCCGCCGAAAGAAGCTCACCCTTCACGGCATCGAGCTTATACATTCGCTCGGTTTCGACCTCATCGTAGCGAAGATAGCTTCCGTCCTCCTGCTCCTCAAAGACGGTTATCATAAAGTCGCAAAGCTCGCTTTCATCTGAGTAGGAGTTCTGCCAAACGCAGACAGCCCCATCCTCCTCCATAACGTATGAGCGGTCGGAGTAGACGGTTTCAAACTTTTTCTTACCGTTTATATCAAAGAGGAATAGCCCATTCGGTGAAAGATAGTTGTGCACGAGCAAAAAGCAGCGCCTCAAATCCTCGGGGCTTGTCAGATGATTAATACTGTCAAGGCAGCAGGTGACAAGGTCTACTGTGCCGTACAGCTCAAAGTCGGTCATATCCTGGCAGAGCCAGAGTATTCCCGAAAGACCGCGGCGCTCAGCCTCCTCCCTTGCAATGCCGAGCATCTCGACAGAGGAGTCAACGCCCGTCATATCATATCCGCGAGAGGCAAGCTCGAGAGCCATTCTTCCCGTTCCGGTAGCCAGGTCGAGAACAAGCTCGGGTCTGCCACCGTATTCTTTTTCAACCGTTTTCTCGATAAAATCTGCCCACTCAGAGTAGTCGAGCGAGGAGTTTACCGAATCGTAAAACGGAGCGATAAGGTCGTATATCATTTCCTTTTCCTCTTGTAAACAATTATTTACATATAAAACTGTTGTGACTTGACAAAGAGCCTAAGCTTCTTCGAGAAATTCACTCACGGGTGGGGTTTTCTCTTTCCAACAGCGCCAGAAGCTTTCTTATCAAAGCTCAAAGCGGCTCGCCGAGAAATCTGTTTACCACCTCTTCGGGGCATAGCCTGTCGAGAGCGTAAGCCTCGCGGAGAAGCTCGGGCGGTACATACTCGTCGTACTTGTCAAAGACGGGGCACTCACCGTCAAAGACCAGCTCGTCGGGCGGCAGTCCGTCGCGCTCGATTATATCGCAAATTCTTCTTTCGTAGTCGGCGTCCTTACCGTCCTTGCCCTTGAAGGTAATGTAACAGCAGCCCTCGCTCTGTATATCCGAGATGCCGAGCTCCGAGGCATTTTTCTTTAAGAGTCTTTTCAGCGTTCTGAAGGCGCGTGTGCCGAGCCACGGGAAGAGCGCGAAGCTCTGACCGCCGAGAAATACCGTAAGGCGCTTGTCCATTTTCGCGTTTCTTGCAACCCGACGCGCAACCTCGAGTCGCTCGCGCGCATTCTCTCCGAGGAAGGGATATTCCGCCTCGCCAAAGAGAACTCTGTGCATAGCCTCGAGCAGTCGGGTGTGTATTTCTCCGCCCTCACCGGGCCAGGAAACCTCCATTTTTCCGTCAACGCTCTTAACGAAAACGAGCCTGCGCGAAAGGTCAACCTCACGAACCTCCCACACTCTGCCGGCAAGCGCGAATCGGTCACCGACGGGGGGCGGTGTGGTTATCGTTCCTATCTCCTCACTGTCGCATCTGACTGTGAAGTCCTCGCTATCCTTAAAGACTGCGTAGAACTTAAAGGAATTAATCAGCTTCTCGCCCTTAAGTCCTATAATTATACCGCCCTCCTCGGTAAGCTCGAGGTACTCGTCGTTTATCATTGACACAAGAAGCGTGCGGTAGGCTTCTCTTGAAAGCGCCGAGAGCGGTGGCAATGAGAGAACTCTGTCGGCAAGCCTCTTTGCGGTAAGCTCTCCCGACGCGCAAAGCACAGAGAGAGTTTGGTGAAAGGCAAGGCTCAAGGGCATTTTCTTAATTCTCGGGGGCTCGATAAAGCGTTCCTTTGAATAAAGGTCGATTATTGCAATTCCGCGAAGGAGCTCCCACGGAATAATCTCGGGAAGCGGGGCGTTCGGCAGAGGCGTTTCCTCTCTGTATACCATAATCATTTCGGGCGGCGTTCCGCGCCTACCCGAGCGCCCGAGGCGCTGAAGAAAGCCCGAAACGGTTGTCGGCGCGCCCATTTGCGCCACTCGGTCAAGCTTGCCGATGTCTATGCCCAGCTCGAGAGTCACAGTAGCGCAGGTCACGGCGCTCACCGTGTCGTCTGCCTTCATTTTCAGCTCGGCATCCTCGCGAAGCGATGCCGAGAGATTGCCGTGGTGAATAAGGAAAATATCCTCGTCGCCTCGCGCCCTTGAAATCTGCCTGAGCGTTGCGGTGACGTACTCGGTTTCTTCGCGCGAATTCGAGAAAACGAGCGCGCGCTTGCCATAAACGCTGTCGTAAAGGAACTCATAGCCTGCATCAAGCGCGGCTACCCCGCCTCTCTCGGCATCTTTAATATGCCTGCAAGGCTGCCTCTCGGAGTCAAGCTGAATATAAAAATGCTCAAGGCATAGCCGCCATTTCAGCGGAAGTCTTTTCGGCGGCGGCGCTTCGGTGTGCCTACCCGAGCCTGCGCCGAGCCACTCGGCGGTAAGGTCAAGGTCGCCGACAGTCGCGCTAAGCCCCACCCGTCTCGGGTGATAGCCTATAAGTCTGCCAATCCTCTCGAGCTGGCAAAGCACCTGATTACCTCTGTCGGAGCCAATCATTGCGTGTACCTCGTCAATGACGACAAAGCGGAGAGAGCCAAAAAGCCTGGGTATATCGTTTGAGCGGTTGATGAGCATTGACTCGAGCGACTCGGGGGTAATTTGCAAAATTCCCTCGGGGTTTTTGATTAGCTTAGTTTTATGTCCCGCGCCAACATCGCCGTGCCAGTGAGTGACGGGAATTCCACTCATCTCGAGAAGCTCGTCGAGCCTTGAAAACTGGTCGTTAATCAGCGACTTAAGAGGAGCAATATAAAGAACCGATACCGACGACGAGGCGCATGAGTCCTCGCAAATCTCGGTAATAATCGGGAAGAGGGCAGCCTCGGTCTTTCCCGATGCTGTCGAGGAGCTTATAAGAAGGTTGTTATCTGTTTCGAAAATAACCCTCGCCGCCTCGAGCTGAACATCTCGAAGCTCCGACCAGCCGCGACTGTAAATATATTCCTTTATAAAGCTTGGAAAGCGTGCGAACACTCTGTCTGCCTCGGTCATAATTATGCTCCTTTCCCGTGTTTTTGTAATGTTTTGTTTGCATTATCAGCACTTTAGAGTGCTTGACGAAAAATTTAACGGTCAGATATCTATGTCAAAAAGCCCGATTTTTCTTTTCTCCCCGAGCTGCTTTCCCTTGTGCTCCTCGCCGTCCGTATCGGTAGCCTCTGAGCCTGTGGACATCGAGAGAAGCGAGTCAAAGCTTGCTCCCTTGTTATCGCGGAGAATGTTAAGAAGGGTCAGGTAATCCCTGATTATCTCTCTCGGGGTGACAAGCTCCTCGGCTCCCGCCCTCGAGAGAGCTCTCTGCATAAAGGCTTCTATCTGTGTGTCGGTGAGAGGCGGCTCGGATAGTCCTTCCCTCTCGGCAAAGAGCACCGTAAGCCGTCTTACGAGCGCAAGAAGCTCGTTATCAGAAAGCCTGCGAAGTCTTATTACGGGAGAGGAGAGGTTGTGGTAGCCGAGGCTCTCGTATTTTGTATCGGCAAGGCGGCTTTTCAGCGCCTCGTAAGAGAAAAGTCCGCGTCTATTATCCTCGAGGAACTGCGGTGTTCCGCCAAAGATTACGCCGAGGCTTCTCGCCTTGCCCTGAAGGGTGTCGTTGAATATCGAGAGCAGCTTTTCATAATTTGCCTCTCTTGAAATCCTGTTCGGTATTTTGTAGAGGTTTACGCACTCGTCGATAAACAGTATCAGTCCCGAGTAACCGAGCTTTACCGAAAGGCTGGCGAAAAGCTTCACGAATCCGTACCAGTTGTCGTCGTCGATTATTGCGCTGACACGGAATCCGAGCGCCGCCTGCGCCTCGGTTTTGGTAGAGAACTCGCCGCGAAGGAATCTTAGCGCCGCGCTCTTTTTGTCCTCGTCGCCCTCTATCGAGGCGGTGTAGTATTCGCCGAGAACTCTCGCAAAGTCGAAGCCGCCGACGTCCCCCTCAAGCAGAGAGAGAGTTTTGTATATGCGCTTTTTCATTTCGGGAAGGAACGCCTCGTCCTCGGGGAGAATTCCCTCTGCTGAGAGCTCGGTTTTAAGCGAAGCAAGGTATCTTGAAAGCACAGTCGGCAGCGCTCCGCCATCGGGACTCGCCTTGCTCGCCATATTAATCATAAGCTCGCGATAGGTTGCAAGCCCTGCGCCGCTACCTGCCGTCAGTCTGCGCTCGGGCGATAGGTCTGCGTCGGCACAAATAAATCCGCGCTCCAGCGCGTAGCCTCGTATCAGCTGAATAAGAAAGCTCTTTCCGCTTCCGTATCTGCCTATAAGAAAGCGCGTGAACGCGCCGCCCTCCCTGACCTCGTCAAGGTTTGAGAGCAGCGAGGCAATCTCCTCGCCTCTGCCTATCGCGATATAGGGCGCGCCGCTTCTCGGCACGACTCCCGCCGTAAGCGAGGAAAGAAGCGTGTTAAGTATTCTCTTGGGGACTCTTACCCCGTTATTTTGGAAATCCACTCCGAGAGCTCCTCCTTGTAATCTTCAATAATTATATATGCGTCGCCGTCGGGCTCTAAAATCACGTCGCCAAAGCCGTCGGAGAACGCCTCGTTAATCCTCTCCATTGCGGCAAAGTCGGATATTGCACCGCCAAAGAGCGCCTCGCGTATGAGACTCACGTCGGCATCGGAAAGTCCGTAGCGTGCAGCATTTTCGCCCTCGCTGTCCACTTCGTTTTTTACACACGGGTGCGACTTTTCACCGTTTTCCCCTGCAAGAGCAGTGTCGGCAGCGGGTGATTTGCGGTCGGTATCAGGGATAGGCAAATCAATCCCTTCCACGCTCTCCTTCGGCAAAGGCTCGGGAGCGAGGTCGGTATCCTCGACCAGCCTTAAGGTTGTCTGCCACGACAGTCTTTCTATCTCGTCGGCACCGCTGAATGAGAGCGCCTCTCTCGGCGCGTCGTACAGCTTCTCGTATTCGGGCAAATTTTCGCGCTCACGTCTTGCCCTCTCCTTACGGATAAGCGAGTCAAAGTAGCCGTCGAGAAGCTCTGAGAAGCGCGGGGAAAGCCCCTTTACCGCAAGGCGGCTCTTTATGCCAATCAGCGCGCGAAGCTTGTTTTCGGCATAACGGACAGCGGCAGTAATCTCGCGGCGAAGCTCGGCGTCCGCAGAGAGCGAGGTATATTCGATTTCAAGCCTGCACTTCACCGCGTGAGTGCAGAGCGAGGACGGAAAGGCAGAGCGCGACAGCGTTTCGGTCTTGCCCGAGGAGCCGATATACCCCCGTCGGAGCATAAAGTCAAGAAGCTCGCCCATTGAGCCGAGCATATGACGTCTGTAGGTTTCGGCATATTCGCCGCCCGCGTATCTTCCGCGCCGCCAATCGTAATCCGAAAGGTATGCAAGCAGGGCATCTGTTCCGCGCGGGTCGGCAGGTGATGCGCCCGAGAGGTAAAACTCCTTTAAGGGTGCTGCGGCAATAGCCTCGGAGAGAAAATCTCTCACCCTCTCGGTCGGTGCCGCGAGTCTGTGCACAAGACAGTAGTCCTGCACCCACGCAGAAAGGCTCGCGTCAAGCCTCGGAAGCGCCCCGCGGTACTCACGCCAAAGGCTTACGAGAAGCTCCAGTCCCTCCTTCGGCGGAATTTTATCGGGAAGATTAAGTATCTCGTAGACGAAAAGGTATATATAGGAATAATCGCTCTTAAGGTATCTTCCGCGAAGAAGCTCCGAGCGCCAATAGAAATAATAGTTCTTTTGCGGAAGGGTGAGCTGCGAGTACTGCGGCATATAGGAATAAAACGGCACAAAATCACACACGGGTGTAGAATATCCGTGGTAAAGAAGCGCGCTTTTTCTGAAGCCGCCGTAAAAATCAAATCGGTCAACGCTAGGGATAACCGTCACGCGCTTTATCAGTCCGCGCTCCTCGGGCTCGTAGCTTTTCACCTCTGCCGAAGCCTCTCGGACGGGTATATCGGACCATGTCAGCCTGCGGGAGCTGTCGTCTCTTTGGCTCTCGCCCTCGACAGTGTGCAAAACGCTTTTTCTCTCGGTAACGAAGGGCCGCGCCTCGGGGCGCTTTCTCGGGACGAGCTTCTGTATATCCCAGAAGTCATCTCTGTCCTTATTATATTCAGACACTCTGCCACCCCCCTTTTTGCTTATCAATATATTATACCACACTCACCGTTGATTGTCAACTTAATGAGAAGAAATTCAGACCGATGTGCGATATTTTTTATATTAAAAGGAGGATAAAATATACTGCCGTTTTCAAAGCAAAGAGGCAGCCCGTCGGAAAACAGGACTGCCGCAGCAATTTGCAATTTATAGTGCTTCCTTGCCCGAAAAGCTCACCCGGGAAGATAGAAGCAGCCTACCGCCGCATCGCATAAGCGTGTATCGCACTCCATTACAGTCGAGCATCACGCGCGGTGCGCCCGGGCTAAGCGCCAAAAGCCCACCGACAGCGGCAAGACGAAAATCAAGGTCGTCCTTCGGAAAATATGCCCGTGCCCTCACCTCACCGCACCCCCTACAGTACACAAGCGCGCCGCATACGGGCTGCTTGACGAAAGAATATTCCGCACCCGAGGGATTATCAGCGTGCGATGGAGCGCCACACGCACAAAAGTGATTGTGCCCCGAAGTAACGAGCGGGAGAGCTTCGGTATCAAAGCACTGAATATCCCTACATCCGACGAGTGCTATCCGACCGTATTTGCAGCTCGACACTCTGTATTGGGTGTCAGCCCCCAAAAGAGAAAGCGAAAGCTCTCCTGACAGACAAGTCTTCGGGTGCAGCTCGATTGACACCGTGTCATCTTCAAGCCTCACCGCCCTGTACTCTTCCTCGGGCGAGCCGACCGAAAGCTCCTCAAAGGGTATTCCGCGAACACCCGAGAGAAATGCCGCCGCGGCATAAGCCGAAGCGATATTATTCAAAAGCGGCTCCCCCTCCCGAGAGTACCCCTCGACGAAAAGGTCATACTTAAGAGAAGGCAGCAGAAGTACAAACGCCTCGCCCCTGCTTTTCAGACGGCTTACAAGCTCCCCGTCCGGGCTCGCCGTCGGTACAAGGCTGAATTTTTCCCCAAGCGCAAGAGCAGAATAAATAATCACGGTAGCCTCACCCACTTTTGTATAAGAAATCCGTAAGAGCTTCAACTCTTACGGATTTTTACTTTATTCATTAAGGATAGCAAAAAATTATGCCAGCTACTAATATTATATTCTGTTCTCTGCTTTAAGTTTCTCGGCAAATTTGAGAAGCGGCGCTCTGTCGTTCGGGACCTCCCCCGAGATTACCGCCTCGAGAAGAGAAGCAAGCACATCGCCGATTTCCTTGCCGACAATACCTAGCGAGGCGATATCCTCGCCGCCCACCCGAAGGTCGCAAATTCTGTAGGGGAGCTTCTTTTCTATCGCAAGAGTAAGAACCGCCTCCTCCTTCGCACCAAAGCGCGAGAGCAGAGTTTCGAGCTTAAGATACTCGAGCGCACCGCGCTCGCCGAGAACAGAAAGCAGTCTTGCCGCCGATGCGGGAGTGTCGAGTGTATGCTTTGAAAGCTCGGAAAGCACCGCCGTGCCAAGCCTACGAGTCGGGTTATCGCTCTTGAGTCTGTGCATAGCGGCAGAAAACGCCTCGTCGGGGCGCGATTTTACCGACAGAGCGAACAAAGATAGCATACGGGTGTAAAAATCTGCCGAAATAAAGCGCTCCTCGTCGGGCAGCACAAGATGCGAAAGCTCGGGTATTACGGTGGCTATAACGTCACCGAATTCGAGAAGTGTGCGGTAGGCTGATATGCCACCGAAAAGCTTCTTCAGCTCTGTGAAAATTCGCTCGGCACTCACGCGCCCAAGTGAGGGGGCAAGGGTGTGAATTGCATCAGCGGTTTTTTTCTCAACCGAGAAGCCAAGCACAGAGGCAAACCTTACTCCGCGAAGAATTCGCAGCGCGTCCTCGGTAAAGCGCAGCTCCGGCTCGCCGACGGTTCTTATAATCCTGTTATCAAGGTCGCGCTTTCCGTCAAAGACGTCGGTAAGTCCCCACCTCGGGCTGTAAGCCATTGCGTTTACCGTAAAATCGCGGCGCGAGAGGTCAAGCTCAAGTCTGTCGGTAAAGGTAACGCACTCGGGGTGCCTTGAGTCCTTGTATTCGCCGTCCACGCGGTAGGTTGTAACCTCGTACTGCTCGCCGCCTATTATTAGACTCACAGTGCCGTGCTTTATTCCCGTGTCAACGGTTTTAATATCAGAAAAGACCGCCTTCACCTCACCGGGAAGTGCCGAGGTCGTAATATCATAGTCCGACGGAGTCTTGCCCAGAAGAAAGTCCCTCACAGGACCGCCGACCACGTCGGCTCTGTAGCCTCGAGATTCAAGGCGCGAGATAATATTCAGAACGTCGCTTGGCAGACTGAAATTCATACGGGACTCCTTTCTGTAATTCTGTTATTTGTGTCAGTCAAAATCAGATACCAAAAACCGCAGATAGATTTATCTATAAGCTTAAAAAACATTTTCAAACCGTCGCGCACTCTTTCAGAGAGCCGAGCGAAAGGCAGTCCTCCACCCCGTCAAGATAGCGAAGCGCCACCTCGGGGGTAAGTGTCAGGGTGTCTGTGACAGCGAGAATTTCGCACCCGTGTCTGAATATTTGGGGTCTTTCTCCCGACAGAAGCTCCTCGCGCTCACGTTTGTCTACCGAATAAGCCTCGGCGAGCATTCCGAGAATCAAATCCCGCTCGTCGGGCACTGAAAGCTCGTAAAGACCGAGGATAACAGGGCGCGGATATATCGCCTCGAAAAGGTTTACCGACCTGCCCTCGCGCTCGGTAAGATACGCAAGCGAATAGAAGTCCTCGGGCAGAAATGGCGAGGAGCGCTCGGTCAGATAGGGAGAATCGGCAATTACAAGCGAAAATCCTTTGTCGCGAGCCGCGGCAAGAAGCGCCGCCTCGGCAGTCGGGCCGAGACCGAAGACAGAGAGCCTTGTGTAGCCGAGCTTTGAGAGATATTCCCTTGCAAGGGTCAGCGCGAAGGCATAAAGCGACATCTTTCCTGCGGTGTATTTAGCTCGCCTTGACGGAAGAATTGCTCTGTCGGCACTCTGCCGAAGTGCACCCTTAAGAGAGCTGACAGACTCGGCAGGGATATATAGAATGCCGAACCCTCGCCTAAGAAGCTCGCGAGTAGGTATAGGCAAATCCGAGAGAGTCAAGCAATCGCCGATTGCTACCAAAATAGGTGCCTCGCAATTCTCGGGAAGCATGGAGTAGGCGGTAATATGCCCGATAGCCTTCGGGTACTCAAGAGAGAAATCCAGTGTTCTCTCGGGTATGGAATCCGAAAGCCTGCCAACTCTCTGCTCGCTAACACTCACAGCAAGATGCTCGGG
The DNA here is from genome assembly GCA_017472305.1 of Clostridia bacterium. Lineage (GTDB taxonomy): Bacteria > Bacillota > Clostridia > Oscillospirales > CAG-272 > UBA1740. The sequence goes on from JAFUQP010000028.1 coordinate 46,814, forward strand.
TCGCCTCGGTGCTTCACCGTATTTTTCGGCTATTCTATTTTCAATAGAAGAGATAAGGTTATCAAAATCAGTCATATTTGTAAGCATTAGTTGTCAAATTCGGGGGATTTATTTAAATCTACGCGCATATCCGCAGCGACGGCACATATCCTCGACGGCGGTATGCCTCATAAATCCTTCGCGTATTTTTGTCGCCCTCTCCGAGGAGAGAATATCCTCAATTCTGTCGGTGTGCAGATTGCCGAGCGGAATATTTCCGTCACTGTCAAGGCAACACGGCACGACGGTGCCGTCAGAGAGAACCCCGAAATGGTCGGCAAGCCCGTAGCAGAACACCGATTCGCCGCCGTCCTCTTTATCGGGCGAGGGCCACTCGAAGCGGTCGCCGTATTCAAGGTGAAGCCTGTGCCTTATTCTCGCGCCTCTCGTACCCCACTTCCACTCGCCGGAGAGTCTGTTTTTGAGATAGTCGAGCGTACTGTCGTTAAGCGAATCGCTGCCGCCCTTGTTCCAAAGGCGAAGCACCGTTAGTATTCCAGCCTCTGCCGCACGCTCTGCAAATGCAGCCACCTCGGAAAGATACGCAAGGTGCTCATCACTCTCTCCGTCCTCGAAGCTATGTAAAGAAATGTTTACCTTATATATTCCCGAGCTCAGTATTTTCTCGCCACGGGTAGGTAAAAGCGTGCCGTTGGTTGTTATAGCACACTTAAAGCCCTTCTCTCTGGCAAGACTCAAAAGCGTTGGAAGCTCAGGGTGCGTCAGCGGCTCTCCCATCAAGTGAAGGTAGAGGTAATCTGTAATTCCGACAAGCTTATCGGTAACTTTGCCGAACTCCTCGACTGTCATCACCTTCGGGGAGCGCCTCGTTCCGGGGCAGAAGCTACAGCTTCTGTTACAGATATTGGTTATCTCAAGATATACTCTTGAATATTTCTTCATCTGTCCACCCCCTCGCTCGATTTTTGGCAACTTGAATTTCGCTAATAGTATTGTATCATATTTTATTCACAAGGTCAAGTGATATTTATTTAAAGGAGTTGGTTATATATCGCTGTTTTCTCAAATCATATTTTATTATTCCGCGGCAGGCTTGACTTCAATGTTCTTTTATGCTAAAATAGTTTATTATGAAAAGCTTCAAGATTACAAACTATTTTACAAAAGCCGAGATTATTCTTTATCTCTCCTCGCTAACGCTCATTACCCTCGCCTTTCTTATCTTTGACAGGTCGAATTACCTCTCACTGCTCGCTTCTCTTGTCGGCGCGACCTCGCTTATCTTCTGCTCTAAGGGCAACCCGATAGGTGAAGGACTGATAATCGTTTTCAGCCTTCTCTACGCCTACATATCATATTCCTACGCCTACTACGGCGAGATGATTACCTATCTCGGAATGAGCGCGCCTATGGCGGTTTTCGCCCTTGTTTCATGGCTCAAAAACCCATACGACGGCAAAAAAAGTGAGGTACGTGTCAACAAAATCTCTAAAAAAGAGGGATTTTTCCTCATACTGCTCACCGCTCTTGTAACGCTCGTCTTTTACTTTGTTCTCGATTTTCTTGGTACGTCAAATCTGCTTATCAGCACCGTATCGGTGACGACGAGCTTCTTTGCAGTATACCTCACCGCGCGCAGAAGCGCCTATTACGCGCTAGCCTATGCCTTCAACGACCTGGTCCTTATTATTCTCTGGATTATGGCAACGGTTGATAACGTATCCTACGTTTCGGTAATCGTCTGCTTCGTCGCCTTCCTCTTAAACGACCTCTACGGCTTCTACAACTGGAAAAGAATGGAGAGAAGGCAAAACAGCGAATAGATAAAACACCTCGCTACCCAATTGTTAGCGAGGTATTTCTATTGACATTACGCAAATAATATGATACAATCATTACGCTTGAGGTTTAGGTATCGTGCATCTCAAGCCGGTTAGCAAAGCGGAGGTGATGTATGTTCTTCATAGAAGCTTTTATATATTACTTTTTGGCTCCCGAATGATACCGCGGGAACCGCTTTGCTTGGGGTTAAGGCGAGAAATCGCCTTTTTTATTTTACTTTTACCACCCATTAATTACTCTACGTTTCCCCGCTCTAACAGCATTGCTCGATGGAGTAATCTCAAAAGTAACAGGGGAGCTTTCGAGTATAAGAATATCGTTTTTGTCGAATTGCTTAACAACGTAACTGTATTCACCATAAGCCAATCCACTTATTGGTTTGAAATAACTTTCCTCGTCCACCTTATGATTTGCAAGCAGCAATCCTTCTCGATAAAGCACGATTTCAGTTCTAAAGTATTCGGAGCAGCATGGCTGAAAATAAATATTGACTAAGTCCGCACCCGTTGAGTGCTTAATTGAAGCTTTTGCTAACAAATCGTCTTTTCGCTTTTGCTCTTGTTTTTTGTTGTAGGCTTCAACATCAGCAAACTCATATTCGATGTTTATTTCGAGAGCCTCTACAAATTCATTATCTACCAGAAAACGAACTTTTTCGATTGGAACACTCCAATCAAATTTCGCTATTTGCCATACTCGATTTTCCATCTTGGAGCTCTTTCGCCACTCGTTTTCACACAGATAATCAAATGGATATCTACTCGCCAACGTGTATTCTTTAATGGAAATATCTTCGTTTTGTTTTATTCTAACAACTCCATTTTCTAACGTCCTATCCAAAGAACAATTAATGCCGCTCCCCAATGCAAAGCAATCAATATATGCATCTTCTTTTAAAAAATACTTTTGATAATTATTCATTTTTTATCCCCCTAATCCGCAAATGTGATTTATGCAAAATTCGAGTTCCTGAATTGACAAAGTTTCTTTTTTCTTATCAGAATGTACGATGCCATTTCTGTGCATTCGCAATTTGTTAAGAACATTAGGTGTATATGGATCGTAGTTATTTGCTTCGTCATCTCTTGTTTCGAAACGAGAGCAATAGCTATTCAACATAGAAGAGAAATCTCCGGTATAATGGAAATCGCTTTTTAATATAGCTTCAAGTCTAACGCAAAGCTTAACTACCACAATATCGAAGTTGCCTTTCTTCATCTCCCCGACAAAGAAATCCGTTGTTAAATCTTTGATAGTTTTCTCTTTTTCTAATTGATAAGAAAAATCAGATATAACCTGTTCCTTATATGCGTCCAGATAATCCTCTATCTCTGAAATGGTTGGTTTGTAAGATGTTATTCTCTTTGTTCTTAATTCAAAAAGTTTGCCATCAAAAGAGGGGTAACCGAAATTAGAAGCAGTCTTTTTGAAAGATTCTGAAATAAAAGCTTCTATCGCCTTAGTATCTTTTTTAGTTACAAAGCCAGCCAAGTCTGTTTTGTTGTTATCGATTGCATATGTAAAGAAGTCTTTCCAAGCCTTTTTCTTAAACCACGATATGAAAGTTTCAACTCTATGGATTGGATAATTCTTCAAAATGCTTTTTGCAAATTTCAAATCTTTCGTTTCGAGGAGCTTATCAATTTGAACTATACCGTCTTTTAAAACAGAAAGAGTTTTTATTTGTTCCGAACTTCCACCGTTTTTCTTTAACTCGGCAGCTTGGATTTTTTCCTCGCTCAAAATATTTTGTCCTCTTTTTCGCGGATTGCTATCTATTATTTTGTTGTAATCGTTAGCTTTTTTTGCTATATCGATATAACCTTTATCCAACAAAGTTTGTACAGTAGACGCACTCAACTCCACAACAAAATATTTATAGTAATCACTCGTTCCTATTGCTTCATGTTCTTTGCACGGTGTGGTAGAATACTGCACGCTTGTCATGTATCTACCGGCAACCTCTTTTTCCTTTTTTTGCTTTGCTTTTATGCCTCGATTATTTATCTCACAAATAATATCCCAAATCAAAGACACGTCTTTGTTGTTATTGTTATTAAGCGCAATACAAAGTGCGCTATTAATTTCGTTTCCGGTCATAGTACGGAAACATCTCATTTTAAATTCTTTGCTTACATTGGGGTGAGTTAATATTAACTTAGACCATTGGGGAGAGAATATACCACTACCGTTATCCATGTGATTGGCATCACGTGAAAAAGCACCAATGCTCTCAAGCTCATCGATTTTGTTATTAATTATTAAAATTTCCAAAACCTTTTCGCTATACCAATTAATACAACCGGTGCGCATATAGTTGTTTTCAAAAATATACTTCGCAGGGTATTTTTCGAAGAAGGCATCAACAACTTTTTTACTATCGTATTTCAACATATAGTCTAAAATTGTTTTACCGCTTTCGTCTTTATTCTTCAGCACTTCATAATCAATAGTACCAAAGAGTTTAACATCATCATTTTTTGCACAAAGCTCTACCTTTGACATAACAATTATCTCTGTTTCAGGTGCTTTGCCAGTCATAAGATAATCAATACTAACTCCAAACAATTCTGCAATGGTGGGGAAAAATTCCACACTTGGAAAAGCCAAATCCTTTTCCCACTTGCTTATAGCCTTATTACTAACCTGAAGCTTTTCCGCCAGTTCAAGTTGGGTCCAGCCCTTCGTTTTCCTAAGCTTTGAAATGGTTTTGCCAATACTGTGTTTTTTTAAAAAAATTCCCATAATGACCTCCGTTTTTTAATAATTCTATCACAAAAAACGCGAAAAGTAAACCTACATTTAGTTGATTTGCCTTTTCCGAATCTTTCTTCTGAAAACATACAATTCTACTTCTGGTAGAATTATATCACAAAGTCCAATGAATGTCAACCGCACCCACAAAGTATATTAATTTCCAATCGACAATCATTACAAAGCCATTCTAGCATTCCCACCATAAGACAGACTGTGTTTATAATAGTTTTTATCTAACGCGAACTATAGATTATCTATATTTGATATTGATAGCAATTTGTGGTAAAATAAATACATTAATAATGAGGGGTTTTCGTTATGACAATTCAGCAGTGCAGGTACGTTCTCGAGATTGCGAGGCTCGGCTCGTTCAGCCAGGCGGCAAAGCAGCTGTTCGTGGCACAATCGTCGCTTTCGATAAGCGTCAAGTCGCTTGAGGGAGAGCTTGGAATAATAATTTTCGAGCGCTCGTCGGGCGGTGTCAGGCTCACCGAGGCAGGCTCGGAATTTATTAAATACGCAAGGGAGATTGTCGAGTCGAGCGACTTCCTCTCGGAGCGGTATTCGAAGCCCCGTGCTCAGAAAAAGCTCTTTATCGCAACGCAGCATTACGATTTTATCGCTGATATCTTTGCGGAGTTTTTAGCCTCGAGGGACGACGAATACTACAAGCTTTCAATCCGCGAGATTGAAACGCACAGCGTTATCCGCGAGGTCGAGAGCGCGTACAGCGACATCGGAATAATCGCTATCAAGGACGGCGACTACGATATTATGCGGCGCTATCTATCGAAAAGAGGGCTAGCCTTTACGCCGATTATCGAGGCGGCGCCTCACGTGTTCTTCCGCGCAGGGCACCCGCTATCGGGGCGCGGCGCGCTTTCGCTATCGGAGCTGAAAAGCTACCCTTACGTATCCTACGAGCAGGGTGAGCACACCTCGTCCTTCTTCACCGAGGAGATGATGAGCGCGGAATCTGCCGACAAGCATATCGAAATCAGCGACAGAGCAACCCTTATGAACGTTCTGCTTGTGACCGACGCATACACCGTCGGCACGGGTATTATGCCCTCGGCGCTCAACCGCGGGGATATCGTCAGCGTACCGTTTGAGAGCGAGGAGCATTACGTTATCGGCTATATTTTAAGCGAGGGCAGAAAGTCCTCAGCCCTCACAAACGAATTCATTACACTACTTGAAAAAACTTTAAAGGAAATGGTAAAAACAGATGAAGGCACTTGTTAAGGAGCGCCCCGGCAAGGGGCTGGTATTCACAGACGTTCCCGAGCCCACAGTAGGCGACGGAGAGGTAAAAATCAAGATACATAAAACCGCGATATGCGGCACCGACCTGCATATTTACAACTGGGACGCCTGGTCGGAGCGCACGATAAAAACCCCGAGGGTTATAGGTCACGAGTACGTTGGCGAGATATGTGAGCTTGGACACGGTGTCACAGGACTTAAGGTCGGTCAGCACGTATCGGGCGAGGGACATATTGTCTGCGGAAGGTGCAGAAACTGCCTTGCAGGCAACGGTCACCTCTGTAAGGAAACCGTCGGCGTAGGAGTTAACCGCGACGGCGCGTTCGCCGAGTATCTCGTTATCCCCGCGGAGAACGTTCGCCCCTGCGAGGAGGGTGTAGACGAGGAGCTGTACTCTATTTTCGACCCCTTCGGTAACGCTGTGCACACGGCTCTTTCATTCGACCTTACCGGTGAGGACGTGCTGATTACCGGCGCCGGCCCTATCGGCATTATGGCGGCGGCAGTCTGCAAGTTCGTGGGCGCAAGAAACGTGGTTATAACCGATATCAATGACGACAGACTCGCCCTTGCGAGAAAGCTCGGCATCAAGCACACCGTCAACACAGCGAAGGAGAGCCTTGAAGAAAAGCGCCGCGAGGTGCTCATCAAGGAGGGCTTCGACGTAGGACTTGAGATGTCGGGCAGCGAGATTGCCTTCAACACTATGATAGACAATATGGTTCACGGCGGCAGAATTGCCCTGCTCGGACTCCTGCCCGCAGATGCTAAAATCGACTGGTCAAAGGTCATATTCAACGGCCTTACCGTCAAGGGCATATACGGCAGACAAATGCACGAAACCTGGTACAAAATGTCGGCTATGCTTCAGGGCGGTCTTGACATAAAGAATATCATCACCCACAGAATGGACGTACGCGACTTCGAGGAAGGCTTCGCGGCTATGAACAGCGGCAAATGCGGCAAGGTTATCCTTGACTGGACGGCGCTCAATTCTTGAATTTTGTAAACTTTAGTTATCAAATAGGAGTGTTTTAACAATGAAGGACGCATTAAAGATATTTCGTGAAACCCTTGACACGATAGAGCGTGACGGACTCACCAAGGGCGAGAAGATTATTACCTCTCCTCAGGGCGGCGGTGTTATGCTTTCCGACGGACGCAGGGTTATCAACCTCTGCGCAAACAACTACCTCGGTCTTGCAAATAACGAAGAGGTTATAGAGGCTGCTAGGGAGAGCTACTCCGAATTCGGCTACGGACTTTCCTCTGTAAGATTTATTTGCGGAACGCAGTCGGTGCACAAGAAGCTCGAGCGTGCTGTTTCGGACTTTCTCGGCACAGACGATACTATCCTCTACTCCTCCTGCTTCGATGCAAACGGCGGTCTTTTCGAAACCCTGCTTACAGATGCCGACGCGGTAATCAGCGACGAATTAAACCACGCGAGCATAATTGACGGAATAAGGCTCTGCAAGGCGAAGCGCTTCCGCTACAAAAATAACGATATGTCCGACCTTCGCGCAAGGCTCGAGGAAGCGAAGGAGGCTCGCATAAAGCTAATCGCTACCGACGGAGTATTTTCTATGGACGGCTCGGTTGCCGACCTTAAGTCGATTTGCGACCTTGCAGACGAGTATGGCGCGCTCGTTATGGTAGACGACAGCCACGCGGCGGGCTTTATGGGTGAAGGCGGCAGGGGAACTGCCGAATACTGCGGAGTTCTCGGCCGTGTTGATATTATCACAGGCACCTTTGGCAAGGCGCTCGGCGGTGCTTCGGGCGGCTTTACCTCGGGAAGAAAGGAAATTATCGACCTTCTCCGTCAGCGCTCTCGCCCCTACCTCTTCTCAAACACCCTCGCACCTGCGGTTGCGGCAGGCTCGCTGAAGGTACTCGAGATTATTCAGCGTGACGGCTCGCTTCGCGAGAGGCTCTTCAAAAACACTCGCCTCTTTGCCGAAAAAATCAAGGAAATCGGACTTACCGTCAAGGACGGCGGCGCACCGATAATCCCGATAATGCTTTACGACGAGCACACGGCAGTTGAGATGGCAAAAAGAATGATGGAGCGCGGCGTATACGTCGTAGCCTTCTCCTACCCCGTAGTTCCCAGAGGTCTTGCGAGAATAAGAACGCAGATGTCGGCAGCCCTTACGGAGGAGGATATTCTCTACACCGTAAAGTGCTTCAAGGAAGTAAAGGCGGAAATGGGAATCTAACTTTGTTCGGGGCTTTCGCCTTTAGGCATAAACGAATAAAAAACAAGAGGGGTTGTTGTCAATAAACATCCCCTCTTTTAAATGTGCCTCGGATTAAATTATTGAGGTCGAAAACCTGTGGTTTTCCTCTTTTATATTGTTTTTTATTCTATCTCCGTTCTCTCCCTCTCGACGTATGTAAATACGCCTTCGGGTCGAGAGCGAAGATTTCTGCTCTAAATCCGTTCGCCCCGCCTTTCGCCTTTAGGAAAACTGAATAAAAAACGAGTGGAGATGTATTAATCAGGCATCTCCACTTTTTGTTTTGCTTCGTTTTATTTAATTTCAGGTGAGATTGACAATCCTATCAATAAATCTCTTAAAGGCGGCCTTGCCTTCCTCGGTGCGCTTGAACACGCCTGCATCGAGAAGCACGCGAAGGAACACCTCGCCGACCTCGGCTCTGATAATGTCCTCGGCGTTCTCTGCCGAAAGCTCAGGGTGACGGCGAAGAAGCTCCTCTGCCCAGTCCGCGTGGTGGGCAATTACGGAGTTATCTCTGACACTCTCGCCCGAGAGGAGAGCCGACTTAAGCTCTGCCATCTCCGAGGAGAGCCTTGCGGGAAGAACGGCAAGTCCCATTACCTCGATAAGTCCGATATTTTCCTTCTTGATGTGGTGAAGCTCGGGGGCGGGATGATAGAGCCCGAGGGGTCTGTCCTCGGTTGTGATATTGTTACGCAGCACGAGGTCGAGAGTGTATTTCTCGCCGGACTTTCTCGCTATCGGGGTTACGGTATTGTGAGGTGTGCCGTCGGTTTCGGCAAATACGTATGCCGACTCGTCGGTATATTTTCGCCACTCGGTGAGAATTCTATCCGAGAGGTCTATGAGCTGCTCGCGGCACTCCGACTCGAGCCTTATTACCGACATAGGCCACGCAACAACACCTGCCTTGACCTTTGGATATTCGGGAACGGAAAACTCCCACTCGAGCTTTGCGCGCTCCATTGCAAAGGTGTATCTTCCGCCCTGGAAATGCTCGTGAGAGAGTATCGAGCCGCCAACGATAGGCAGGTCGGCGTTCGAGCCTACGAAATAGTGCGGAAGGTATTCAACGATATCAAGGAGCTTTGAGAACACCTCGCGGTCAATACGCATAGGCGTGTGCTCATAATTGAAGGCTATGCAGTGCTCATTGTAGTAGCCGTAGGGGGAGTACTGAAGCCCCCATCTTTTTCCACCGACGGTAATCGGTACGGGAGAGAGATTCTGGCGCGCGGGGCGCTGCGCGTTACCGGCAAAGCCTGCGTTCTCGGCGCAGAGCATACACTTCGGGTAGCTTGTCGCCTTTGCCGTCTTTGCAGCGGCAATATCCCTCGGGTCCTTCTCGGGCTTCGAGAGGTTAACGGTTACGTCAAGCGTGCCGTACTCGGTTTCGTGTGTCCAGCGAAGGTCGCGCTTCATTCTCTCGCGTCTGACGTAATTTGTGTCGCCTGAGAAGCGGTAGTACCAATCGGTAGCATCGCTTGGAGAGATAGCGTAAAGACGTGAAAACTCGGCAGAAACTTCTCTCGGCATAGGCATAAGAAGCCCCATAAGCCTCGTGTCAAAGAGGTCGCGCGAGTTCTGCGTATCGGGAATAAGACCTTCCTCTACAGCGTACTTAAGGAGAGGCTCAAGCACCTCGTCTGCCGTATAACCGTCGGAGCTTGCCTCGGTAGGCTCCCATGAGTCAAGGCGAAGAGTGTCCATTATTTTATTACGCACTACGTAGACGTCAAGAGGGGTTATAAGCCCGTGCTTCAGTCCGTAGTCAACAAGTCTTTCTGCTGCCGAATAAATCATTTTGTGTCCTTTCAAGATATGTGCATTTGTGAATTCGTTGGTATTTAGTAAAGTTTAATTTACAAAAACATCGTTTGCTTATAAAAATTTAATTGTGTTCGACGAGGCAACCTCGACGTAGAGCGACGGGTCAGAGTCGAGAGCTATACTTCTGAAATAATCGGTTACAGGCTGCTCTGTGAAGTAGTGGCCCGCCTCAATCATATTTATTCCAAGCTCCGCCGCCTCTTCCATAAGATTGTAGCTTATTCTTCCCGAAACGAAGGTATCAGCCCCTGCCTCAATTGCCGCGCGAACGTAGTCCTTTCCGTCGCCGCCGACCACCGCGACCACTCTCACGGGGTTGAGTCCGTCGGAATACTTCACGACGTCAGATTGCGTCTGCTGCTTTACTCTGTAGACGAAGTCCTCGAGGCTCTGCTGCTCGTCAATCGAGCCAATTCTTCCAAGCTCCCCCTCGCCAAAGGGCTTGGTGTCGAATATGTCAAGTATGTCGGCAAGGCAATCGTTCACACCGCCTGTGACCTTATCGGCTCTCGTATGTAAGGAGAACACCGAAATCTCCGCCATAAGAAGCTTGATAAGCTTTCTCTGTACGCTGCCGCTATCGGTAAGCGAGCTTATCGGCTTGAAAATCAAGGGGTGATGCGATATAATCAAGTCAAATCCTGACTCGATTGCGTAATCGACGATTTCCTCGGTGACGTCGAGGGTTATCAGCACTCGCGAAACCTCCTTCGAGGTGTCGGCAGAGCACATAAGCCCGTCGTTGTCCCACTCCTCCGAGAGTGTCTTGGGAATTCTCGCTTCAAAATGGCGATACAGCTCCTTAACTGTCATTCTTTTTCTCCTTCCCCTGGATTGTTTTAATTTGCAAGGCTCGGGTTGCCTTTTAGTGGTACGGTTGCCGTTTTCTCGGGTACGGGAGCGCTGTTTTTCACACCCGTCCCTCGGGAATGCCGTTTTCCAATAGCCCTTTTATTGCCGCGAGCACTTCCCTCTCATCTCCTGCAGCGGCGCCCGAAAGCTCCTTGCCGCGCACCGATTTTTCATAGGAGCGCGCCTTGCCGAGAAGGTAGTCGCGCGAGGACGGGGAAAGCTCCCGCCCGTCAGAAATCAGCCCCAGCTCGGCTTCGGTATCGGAAATTTCCCGACACTCCCCGACGTAGGTCGCAAGGAGCGTTACGTAGTGCTTACCTGCGTCGGTAGTATATGCTTCTTTGAGGACGGTATAGCCTCTCGAGTAGAGATATTTTCGCAAATGTGCCTGCTTCGACATAGGTCCGAGAATCAGATTTACACGCTTATCCCTCGTCCACTCGGCGCGCTCGATTATCTCGGCAATCAGCTCGCCGCCCATTCCGCAGATAGCGAGGTCTGATACGCCCTTGTCAGTAAGCGCCGCCGCACCGTCGGTAAGCAGGAATTCGGTCCTCGAGAGAAGCCCTGCCGCCTCTGCATTGCGGCGAGCCGAGGCAAGCGGTCCCTCGTTTATATCTGTGCAATAGGAAAATCGCACAACACCATCGGTCAGTAAAAAAATAGGCAGGTACGCGTGATCTGTGCCTACGTCGGCAAACACGGCGTCCTGCCTAACGAGCGCTGCCGCAGACCTAAGGCGCGGTGTCAGTGCCCAACCCTTCATTTTTTAGACGCAAGGTAATCGTTAATCTTCTTAACGAGCTCGTCTGCGTTGGTGCCGTGCACGTTGCAGGCGTCCTCAATGGACTCGCCTCTCGAATGAGGGCAGCCGAGGCAGTGCATTCCTATCTCAAAGAAAAATCTTGCGGTTTCAACGTCGAAATCAAGAACGTCACCGATAAGAGTATTTTTCGTTACTGTCATTTGTTTATTCCTTTCGATTTTCTGACTTTTATGCGGGAAAAACGCATTTACCCTACTAGTATAGCACACCGAGGGCGAAAAATCAATAATTATTTTCAACTTGCTATTTACTTTTTACTACTTTTATGATAAAATATTACAGAAACGAAGACAATCACAGAACGGAGAGCAATTATGATAGTTGCGCTTGAAGAAGCGAAGAGAAGACTTTCTTCCATGTTCGAGGTAATCGAGGAGCTTGGAAGTCAGTTAAGAATAGACGAGGCGAAGGAAAGATGCGCCGAGCTTGAGCGTGAAACGCTCGTGCAGGACTTCTGGAACGACGCCGAGAAATCCTCAAAGAAGCTCCAGGAGATAAAGCAGCTAAAGGATAAATACGAGAGCTACGAGGAGCTAAAATCGAGGCTCGAGGACACCTTTACCCTCTGCGAGATGGCTATTGAGGCAGGTGACGAGGACTCGGTTGAGGAGGTTGTTACCGAAACAGATTTCATTGAGAGCGAGGCGGAGAGAAAGAGAATCGAGGTTCTCCTCTCGGGCCCGTACGATAAGAATAACGCAATACTCTCCTTCCACCCGGGTGCAGGCGGAACAGAGGCTCAGGACTGGGCTTCAATGCTCTACCGTATGTATACGAGATGGGGCGAGAAGCGCGGCTTCAATGTCAAGCTCGTCGATTGGCTCGACGGTGACGAGGCGGGCATCAAGTCCGCGACCATTATGGTTGAGGGAATTAACGCCTACGGCTATCTGAAGAGCGAGAACGGCGTTCACCGCCTCGTAAGAGTATCACCCTTCGACGCGTCGGGCAGACGTCACACCTCGTTTGCCTCGGTTGAGGTTATGCCCGAATTTGATGACGACGACACGATAGTTCTCCGCGACGAGGACCTCGAGATTACGGCGCACCGTTCATCGGGTGCGGGCGGTCAGCACATCAACAAGACCGACTCGGCAATCAGAATAGTTCACAAGCCCACGGGTATAGTCGTCGGCTGTCAGACAGAGCGTAGCCAGCTCCAGAACAAGGAAACGGCTCTTAAAATGCTCCGCGCAAAGCTTATGGAAATCAAAATCCGCGAGAAGCTTGACAGAATTGAGGACATTCAGGGCAACAAGGCTAATATCGAGTGGGGCAGCCAGATAAGGAGCTACGTGTTTATGCCCTACACCCTCGCAAAGGACACGCGCACAGGCTTCGAGGACGGAAACATCGACTCGGTAATGGACGGAAACATCGACGGCTTTATCAACGCCTACCTCAAGTACCTCGAGAAGGGCGAGGAATGATTTTAATGCATAATGCAAAATGCATAATGCAGAATGAAAAAATGCATAATGCATAATGCAGAATGCAAAATTGAACTTGTTGGATTGTTCATACAAGCCAGCTTGCAAAGTCCGCACTTGGATTCGTTCCCTTTCAGATAATATCATCAGATTTTCGGCACTTTAGGTAAGAATCATAAAATATAATTTAAATAATTCGAAATTGTTTTAAAAGAAAGAGTCTCACTTCACTACTGAAATGAGGCTCTTTGTTATTATCATTTTGCTTTCGTTCGCGTTTGCGGTATGATAATCCGTCAAGCTTGATTCTGCATTCTGCATTATGCATTCTGCATTTTGAATTAATACCTGTATTTTTTCCGCATTGCGATAAGGAACGTGAGTGTTACCGCAAGCGACAGAAGCTCAGCGGCGACGGTTGCGTACCAGACTCCGTCGAGGGCGAATATCAGCGGCAGGACAAGCACCGTGAGAACCTGGAAAACGAGGGTACGAAGAAAGGAAATTACCGCCGACACGGCGCCGTTATTGAGGGCGGTAAAGAAGGACGAGCCGAAGATATTAAAGCCCGCGAAGAGATAGCCGAAGGAGAAGATAATAAAGCCGCGCGTCGTCATATCGCACAGTGCTTTGTCGTAGCCGACGAACACGAGCGAGAGCGGCCTTGCAAGCAGAAGCGCCGAGATAAGCATTGCAAGAGAGGTGATGGCGATAATGTTCACGCTCTTCTTTCTGAGGCTCTGAAGCTCGTCGGTATTGCCCGCGCCGAAGTGGTAGCTGACTATGGGTGCTGAGCCCATAACGAAGCCTATGAAAATCGCGATAAAGATAAATCCGACGTACATTATGGTGCCGTAGGCGGCGACTCCGTCCTCTCCCGCGTAGTGCATAAGCTGAAGGTTATAGAGCATATTTACAACCGACATTGCGATATTGCTCATAAGCTCCGAGGAGCCGTTGACAGAGGCGGCAAGGAGCATTTTCGGATAGAGGTGGGTTTTGCCGAGGTGGAGAGTCGAGGAGTTCTTTGACGAGAAGTAAACAAGCGGAATCACTCCGCCGACAATCTGGCTTGTAGCCGTGGCAAGAGCCGCGCCGACAAGTCCCAGCGGAATAACCGCGACGAGCAGTGCGTCAAGCAGCATATTCGTAACACCCGCACCGACGATAACGAGAAGCCCGAGCTTCGGGCGCTCGGCGGTAATAAAGAAGGACTGGAAGGTGTTCTGTAGCATAAAGAACGGAAGTCCTATAAGCACAAACCGCGAGTAAATAACGCAGTCCTCGAGCATCTCGCCAGAAGCGCCGAGCAGCGCCGCAATAGGACGGACGAAAATCATACCGAGAATAGCAAGCAAGCTACCCGAAACTATTGTTACGTAGATTATCGTCGAGAAATACTCGTTTGCGCGCTTGCTGTCGCCAAGCCCGAAGGTTTTCGCCACTATCGCGCAGCCGCCCGTACCGAGCATAAAGCCGACGGCGCCGAGCATTACAAGAAGCGGCATAATGAGATTGACCGCCGCGAATGCGGTCTTGCCGACGAAGTTCGATACGAACAGTCCGTCAACGACACCGTAAATCGAGGTGAATATCATCATTATTATCGAGGGAATAACGAATTTTATTAATCTTTTATATCCGAAATGGTCGGAGAGCTGAATTATTTCCTTGTTTTTCATGGAGTTGTCCTTATCGTATTGCGGCAAACAGCACAGACTTTGCCAAGTTATTATTATATCACTACTTCAGAGAAATTGCAAGCGGCAGAGTGCTTTTTACCGCATATAAAATCTTTTCTGTAAATTTACCTATAATTATATTGAATTTTTAAATTAATTGTGCTATACTCTTTAGTATACTAAAATCCCCTATGGAGCAGGAAAATGAGAGCAGTCATAAAAATAGGAACATCAACCCTGACACACCAGAACGGCTCGGTCAACATCAGGAGAATCGAGTCGCTATGCAAGATTATCAGCGATATAAAGAACTCGGGAGCCGAGATTGTACTCGTTTCATCGGGTGCTATCGGTATGGGCGTAGGAAAGCTCCGCCTCGGCGCGCGCCCCTCGGATATCGCGGGCAAGCAGGCATGTGCGGCGGTCGGTCAGTGCGAGCTGATGTATATTTACGACAAGCTCTTTGCCGAATATAATCACACCGTGGCACAGCTGCTTCTGACTGCGCCCGACCTCGACTCTGAGGACAGACACGAGAAGTTCAATAACACAATAGAGAGGCTGCTGCTTCTCGGAGTTTTGCCGATTATCAACGAAAACGACACGGTTGCCACCGAGGAAATCGAATTCGGTGACAACGACACTCTCGCCGCGCGGATTGCGGTGAGTATTAAGGCAGACCTACTCGTTCTGCTATCGGACATCGACGGACTCTACACAGCCGACCCGAGAAAGCACAAGGACGCAAGGCTCATTACCGAGGTCAGAGAGCTTAACGGCGAGATTATGTCGCTTGCTGAGGGCGCCGGCTCCTCGCTCGGCACGGGCGGTATGGAAACGAAGCTTCGCGCGGCAAAAATCGCGACCGAGTGCGGCACTGATATGATTATTGCAAACGGCGAGCGTCCCGAGCTTATCTACGACATCTTCGACGGTGTACCCACGGGCACGCGCTTTTACTCGAAATAAGGAGAGAAAATGGAAGAAAACAAAACCCTCGCCCTCTGTAAGGTTGCCCGCGCGGCGGTGCGCGAGCTTATCGGAGTGGACGACGAAAAGATAAACAAGGCTCTTAAGCTTATGGCTGACGAGCTTGTACGCGACACCAACAGAATACTCGTGGCAAACGCGCTCGACCTCGATGCGGCAAAGGCTACAATCTCAGAGGTTATGCTTGACAGGCTTCGTCTTGACCCCTCGCGTATACGCGCTATGGCGGACGGAATCCGCGAGATTGCAAAGCTTCCCTCGCCCCTCGGCAGAGTGCTTGAAACCGTTGACAGACCTAACGGACTGAAAATCGAGAAGGTTTCGGTGCCGATTGGTGTAATTGCCATAATATACGAGTCGCGCCCCAACGTAACCTCCGACGCGGCCGCTCTTGCGCTGAAGTCGGGCAACGTATGTATTCTTAAGTCGGGCAAGGAAGCCCACCGCTCGGCGGCGGCTATAGTCGAGGCAATGAAGCGCGGACTTCGCCGCGCGGGACTCACCGAACACGCGGTAAGCCTTGTTCCGGACGTTACGCGAGAGGGCGCTAATACCCTTATGCGCGCGACGGGGCTCGTTGACCTGCTTATTCCGAGAGGAGGCGCGGGGCTTATCCGTGCCTGTGTTGAGAACGCGACCGTTCCAACACTTGAAACAGGTACGGGAATTTGCCATATCTTCGTTGACAGAGATGCCGATATCGAGAAGGCTCTTTCTATTATCAACAACGCGAAAACCAGCCGCCCCTCGGTCTGCAACGCCTGCGAGGTCTGCCTCGTTGATGCCGATATTGCAGGGGAGCTGCTACCGAGGCTTCGCGAGCTGCTCGTGGACAGAAGAATTGCCGAGGGCAAGACTCCCGTTGAGCTAAGGCTTGACGAAAAAGCCGCACATATCATTGACGGCACTATGGCAGGTGACGCTGACTTCGACACCGAGTTTTTAGACTATATCCTTGCAGTCAAGGTTGTGTCGGGACTTGCAGAGGCGGTAGAGCATATCGCTCTTCACTCAACGCACCACTCCGAGGCGATAATCACCGAGAACGAGGCGGCGGCGCGTGTGTTCTGTGCAGGGGTTGACTCGGCGGCGGTATACATCAACGCCTCGACGAGATTTACCGACGGCGGTGAGTTCGGACTCGGCTGCGAGATGGGTATTTCCACTCAGAAGCTTCACGCAAGAGGCCCTCTCGGTATCAGAGAGCTGACGACCTACAAGTATATAATAAGCGGAAACGGACAGATAAGATAACGCTATGCTCTTCGGAAATCAGCACGGCGGCGCAGTGCCGACCTTGCGATTAAGGTTCGGAAAGAGAGCAGAACAGGAGAGAAAAATGAAGGTAGGATTTATTGGTTGCGGTAATATGGGCGGTGCGCTCGCACGCGCCGTAATATCGGTAATGCAAACTAATGTTTACGTAAACGACTATGACAAGGAGAAGGCAGAGGCGTTTTGCAGGGACACGGGTGCAGAATATCGCTCGGGCGCGGATATTTGCCGCGAGTGCGATTTCATCTTCCTCGGAGTAAAGCCCGCGGTCCTTCCCTCTCTTCTTACGGCGCTTGACTCGCATATTCAAGAAAACAAGCGCTCAACCCTCGTTTCTATGGCGGCAGGCGTCGCTATCTCAAAAATCGAGGCGGCGCTCACCTCGCCTCACGCGATAATCAGAATTATGCCAAACACCCCCGTCGCGATTGGCAAGGGTATGATTACCTGGTGTAATAACGACCTCGTTACAGAGAAGGTGCAGGACGAGTTTCTTAAGATTATGTCGGGCGCGGGAAGGCTTGACCGAATTTCCGAGGGCCTTATCGACGCGGCAAGCGCGGTTGCAGGCTGCGGCCCTGCGTTCGTGTATATGTTCCTCGAGGCTCTTGCCGACGGCGGTGTCGAGTGCGGTCTGCCGAGGGACAAGGCTATGCTCTACGCTGTCGAAACGCTCAAGGGCGCTGCCGATATGGTCGAGCAGACCGGCAAGCACCCGGGACTCCTCAAGGACGAGGTTTGCAGCCCCGGCGGCAGCACAATAGAGGGTGTCAGAGCGCTCGAGGAGGGTGCGTTCCGCGCGACGGCGGCAGGTGCCGTTATTGCCGCGTTTGAGAAAACGAAGAAGCTCGGTTAATAAATAGAGAAAACAAAAAAGAGTGATGTACACTGTCGGTAGTCGATAGGTGCATCGCTCTTTATTTTTTTGCCTGTCGTTAAGGCTTTTTCTTTACTTAGTAGTAATAAATCAGCTCGAAGCTATACTAAACAAGCTCGAGAAGCTCGTCGTAGCCTCCGTGCGGGAAGCTGTCAAGTGTCACTCCGTTCGTTTCAAGCAGGCAGTCGGTAAGTATAAATACCTTCATTCCCGCCTTTTTGGCGTTGCCGTCGTCGGTGGTATCGTTGCCGACCATAAGGCACTCCTCGGGAAGAACGCCGAGCGCCTTTGCAAGAGTCCTGTAATAGTCGGGGTTCGGCTTTGTGTAGCGGCTGTTTTCGTAGGTGGTGATTATCTCAAAATCCTCTCTTGAAATGCCCGCCCACCTCATTCTCTCGAGAGTTGCAACCCTCGGAAAAACGGGGTTTGTCGCAAGGACGAGGCGATAGCCGCGCGACTTAAGCTCCTTCACAACCTCGTCGGCGCGCGAGGAGTATCCGACCTCTGACTGAATTTTCGGGAAGCGCTTGTCGTAGAACTCCTCAAAGAGCGGCTCGTCTACACGGCAGTCCTTGCCGTATGCCGCCGAGAAGCTCTTCCAGAAAATATTCTCGTTTGTGTCGCTGCCGTCGTTGGTTACCATTTTGTATATTCCGACCTTCATAGCCTCGGAGAAGCGCTTCGGGTCGTAGCCGTCGCCTGCGAGCTTTTCGGTTAAGGACTTGAAATAGACTCGCACAAAATAATTCTGGTCAAGCGGAAGCAGCGTTCCGTCGAGGTCAAAGAGTATCGCCTTCAGATTTTCGAGTTTTACCATTTTATTTCCTATTATAATTATAATTGTATTCTTTATTTCCCGTCACTTTCCGCGGTATTCAAGAGGTGACATACCTACCATCTTCTTGAAGGCGCGGGAGAAATTGTGTATCGATGAGTAGGCAAGCATATCCGAAATTCTGCTCACCGACAGCTCCTCCTGACGGAGCAGCCGCTTTGCCTCGGCAATCTTCAGCTTGGCAAAATACCCCATCGGGCTATCGTCGGTGTACTCGGCAAAGAGCTTTGAAAGCTGGGACTTGCCCATATAAAAGCGGTTGCAGATATCGGCAAGACAAAGGTCACGGTAAACGTTTTCCTCAAGATAAGAAACCACAAGCTCGGCAATAGAGCTCTGTGCGAGCGCACGGGAGTTCTCGGTGCGGACTGCCGATATTCCGCCCTCATCGCTGCGAAGCAGAATAAGCAGAAACTCGGTAAGATAGCAGCCGAGCAGCTGAAGCGCCCCCTCAGGGACAGGCAAATCCCAAAGCACGTTGCGATTGTCAACATCACCGAGCGCCTCGCCGAGTGCCTCGCGCGCCTCGTTCTTGAAGATATTCATAAGAGTTCTGCCTGTCTTGTCAAGCGAGAAAATCTTCTTGTCAAAATGGCGCATTGCCTCGCTGTCCGACGAGAAGGACACAATCAGAAGGTCATTTGGCTCTGCCCTGCCCGATACGTGCGCGTGCAGCTCGCCCGGGCGGTGAAAAATGACCTCGCCCTGTCTGACGGCTCTGCCGATACCGTCGGTAACAACGTTAATCTGCCCCGAGTCAACGTAAACCATTTCCCAGAAATCGTGCCTCTCGGGCGGATGCGAGAAATCCTTACCTAATTCAAAATAATAAATGCAGTTAAAGCCGAGAAGCTCTATTTCCTTCTCGATTTTCCGAAGTCCAAATTCCATAAAACACCGATTAAAAAGTTGAAAATTGAAAATTAAAAGTTGAAAATTGATAATTGATAGTTGAAAGTTGATAGACGGAGAGAATGTTTGTGCCGTCAAATCAAGAAACGGCTGGATTTGAATTAGAAGCGTCGTTCTCGAGCGACGGCGTACAAGGGTACGGCGAGGAGAGCGTGGCGGTTATAAACAAATCCGCGTTTCCGTCGTTGAAGTGAGAATATTTGTGCCGTCAAATCAGGAAACGGTGAAATTTAGGATAGATGGGTTGTTCTCGAATGAAGGCGTACGAGGGTACGTCGATTGAGAGTGTGGCACATATATTCAAATTTCACGTTTCCGTCATTGAAGTGAGAATGTTTGTACAATCTAATTAGGAAACGGCTGGATTTGAATTAGAAGCGTCGTTCTCGAGCGACGGCGTACAAAGGTACGGCGAACGAGAGAACGGCGGTTATAAACAAATCCAGCGTTTCCGTACTACGGAAGATTTGACAAATTTTGCACACTTCCTGTTAAATACATTTTGATAAAAATATTGTATCATATATTTGTAAGAATGTCAACCAGAGGCGGAGCTTTATTTTTAATTTTAGATTATTTGACTAAGATTTCAATATTTTGATGGGGGCTTTTTGTTAATTGCTCAACGCGCCGCAAACGTCCGCTTCATATCAAGAAAGCATTCGCCGCGGAATTCTTGAAAAACGCACAAAGGAGATGCTCTTATGCTAAAGGTGTGCTGTGTCGGAATACTCGTTGCCGATATTATTACAGAGCCCGTCCAGGGATACCCCGGTCGCGGTGTTCTCCGTCACGTGAATTCCATAACGCTCCATAACGGCGGAAACGCTATGACCGCCGCCATCAATCTGCGTAAAATGGGCGTCGATTCAAGGATTGTCGGTATGGTCGGAAACGACTACTTCGGCTACTTCCTCGGAGATTGCCTTAAAAAAGTGGGTGTTGATACGAGGGGCCTCAAGTACAGCGAAAACACCCAAACCTCGGTTTCCGTAGTTCTGCTCGACTCCTCGGGCGAGCGCTCATTCCTTCATTGTGTCGGAACCAATGCCACACTTTCTATCTCGGATATCGACTTCGGGGTAGTCGAGGAATGCGACCTTGTGTTCGTCACAGGCACTTACCTATTAGGTAACTTCGACGGTGAAGAAACCCGCGACTTCCTAAAAAAATGCAAGGAAATGGGCAAAACGACCTTCCTAGACGTCTGCTGGGACGCAAAGGGCGAGTGGGGAAAAAAGCTCGATATGTGTATGCCCTACATCGACTTCCTTATGCCAAGCATCGACGAGGCAGTGAATATCGCGGGAGAAAGCGAGCCCGAGAAAATCGCTGACGTTTTTATGGCGCGCGGAACGAAGAACGTACTTATCAAGCTCGGCAGTAAGGGCGCATACATACGGCTTTCCGGTGAGGAGAAGGGCAAAATTTATCCCGCACTCCGCGGCATCGAAGCCGTAGATACAACGGGAGCCGGCGACAGCTTCTGCTCGGGATTTCTTGCCGCATACGCGCGAGGCTACGAGCCGCACGACTGTATAAAAATTGCCAACGCAACAGGCGCGCTTAACGTCACGGCAAAGGGCGCGACGACGGGTATTCGCTCGTTTGAGGGAACACTCGATTTTATGAAGGAGAAATGCTACGGACTATAATTTCCGTAGGAAAGGAAATATTATGTTAGTTACTCTTAAGGAAATTCTCGCCGAGGCAGAGCGCGGAAAATACGGCGTGGGCCTGTTTAATATGTTAAATCTCGAGATGGCACGCGGAATTATCGAGGCGGCGGAGGAGGAGAGAAGCCCTCTTATTCTCGGAGTTGCCGAGGTGCATCTGTCGCTTATCCCCTTCGACTACGCGGCGCTGATTATGAGGGATATCGCCTCTCGCGCGAGCGTTCCCGTCTGCCTTCACTTCGACCACGGCACAGACTTCGACAAAATTAAAGCGGCAGTTGACAGAGGCTTTTCCTCGGTTATGTACGACGGCTCGTCGCTCCCCTATGAGGAGAATATTAAAAACACCCTCGCGGTAAGCCGTATGGCACACAAAAAGGGGGTTTCGGTTGAGGCAGAGCTAGGCCACGTCGGTGGCGGCGAGGGCGGCACGGACGACGGAACCCAGGAGATGTATACGAGGGTTGACCAGGTGGTTGACTTCAACGAAAGAGCTGAGATTGACGCGCTCGCGGTTGCGATAGGCACAGCACACGGAAAATACAAGACAAAGCCCGTGCTCGATATTGGCAGGCTTGCAGAAATCTACAAGGTTTCAAAAAATCCCCTCGTTCTCCACGGTGGCTCGGGACTCTCAAACGAGGACTTCAGAAATACGATAGATAACGGTATCAGAAAAATCAATATATGCACCGAGATGTGCGTTGCGGCAAGAGAGGCGTACATCGCCTCGGCAAACCACGAGATTATGTTCGCTGACGCAAAGAATGCAGTCAAGAATATCGTCAAGGGCAAGATGCAGCTGTTCGGCAGCTCGGGCAAGGCGTAAGACAAAGCGCGCAAAATCCCCAAAATTGCAAACAAAGATTTGCAAAATCATTCATTAACCCTGTTTAGTCTTTATTTTAAATACAAATTCAAATGAAAAGGAGCAATTAATTATGTCCAAGCAAACCGATTTCAGGTATAACACAGGTGCGACCAAGGTACCGTGGGCGGCAGTCGGCGAGAACTACAACGAGGCCGACCTTATGGAGATTATCGCCTTTCTTATGCAGGGCGAGGGCAAGGCGTACGAGAAGGCAATCAACGCCGTCTGGAAGCAGGTTAAGAAGCTTGCAGAGGTTGCAACCCCTCCCGGAAAGCTCTCTCTAGGCAGCCAGGTTGAGGCAGCAGAGGAAGCCTGCAACGCTTACCTCGGCACAGACTCCTCTACCTTCGTAACCAACGCTACCGCAGGCTTTGAGATTGCATACAAGTACGCAAACCTCAAGGAAGGCGACGAGGTTATCGTTCCCGCAATCACCTTTGTTGCTACTATGGCTTATCCTCTCGCTGTCGGCGCAAAGCTCGTGTTCGCTGACGTTGACCCGAGGACCATCAATATGGACCCCGCTGACGTTGCAAGAAAGATTACCGACAAGACCAAGATGATAGTTCCCGTACATATCGGCGGATATCCCGTTGACCTCGACCCGATTATGGAGCTCGCAAGAAAGCACGATATTCTCGTTCTTGAGGACGCGGCTCACGCGTTCGGCGCAATGTACAAGGGCAAGAAGATTGGTACAATCGGCGACTTCGCTGCCTTCTCCTTCCACGAGGTTAAGAACATCACCTCCTTCGGCGAGGGCGGTATCGCTACCACCAACATCGAGGGCTTTGGCCCCGAGATGAAGCGCGCGCGCTTCTTCGGCACAGACTTCTCGGCTCCAATCAAGGATTGGCTCTACAACGTTACCCCTATTCAGGGTAAGTACGGTCCCTTCGTCGCTCTCAACTCGTCTACAACTGAAATTCAAGGCCTCGGCCTTAAGCTTCAGGTTGCGAGAAACGAGGAGATTATCGAGGAAAGACGCAGAGCGGCAGCCTACCTCAACTCGAGATTTGCAGGTTGCGACGCAATCATTCCTCAGGACCTCGGCAACGAGGACATCAAGCCCACCTTCCACCTCTACCTTCTCCAGATAGACCCCGAGAAGGCGGGCGGCGACGTTCAGACCCTCAAGAAGAAGCTCGAGGAGAAGAGCGTTACCAACATTCCTCACTTCGGTCCTCTCTACCGCTTCAAGGTTGTCAGCGATATGGGCTACGACGCAGAGGAGATTGCAAAGAGCTGTCCTGTTTGCGAGGAGGTATTCTACAAGAGATTTACTCACCTTCCTCTCTACGGACTTACCGACGAGCAGCTCGAGTATATGGCAGATGCGGTTCTCGAGGCAGTTGCCGAGATGCAGGCAGGCAAATAATATTATTTTGACAACTTAAATTTACATTTTTGGCAAGTCGGCGTGAAACAGAAGGGAGCCAACACTCCTAGCGCCGACTGCCTACGAAAGGAAACATAAGAAAATGGCTAAAAAAGAAGATCTTGTAATGAACGGCTCGGGCGTTGAGGAAATCGGCTTCCCCGGTTGGCCGCAGTTCGCACCCGAGGTTCCCGCAAAGGTTTCCGAGGTTCTCCTCTCGGGTAAGGTTAACTACTGGACCGGTAAGGTAGGTATGGAGTTTGAAGAGGCTTTCGCGAAGTGGGCAGGCTGCGACTACGCTAT
Source organism: Clostridia bacterium (assembly GCA_017472305.1). Classification (GTDB taxonomy): domain Bacteria; phylum Bacillota; class Clostridia; order Oscillospirales; family CAG-272; genus UBA1740. The sequence continues at coordinate 70,662 of JAFUQP010000028.1, forward strand.
CTCCTGCACCAACGGCACGGCGGCGCTCCACATTGCTCTCTCGGCTCTCGGCGTAGGCCCCGGCGACGAGGTTATCGTTCCTTCCTACACCTTCATAGCTTCCTCCTTCTCGGTTGTTCAGGCGGGTGCAGTTCCCGTATTCGGTGACGTTACCGAGGACCACACCCTCGACCCTAAGTGCATTGAGGCACTTATCACCCCCAAGACCAAGGCTATCGTAGTCGTTCACCTCTACGGTGTAGTTGCGGATATGGGCCCGATTATGGAGATTGCAAAGAAGCACAACCTCTTCGTTGTTGAGGACTGCGCGCAGTGTATCGGCGGTAAGTACAAGGACACTATGGTTGGACTTATCGGTGACGTCGGCTGCTACTCCTTCTGCCAGTCGAAGCACTTCACCACCGGCGGTGAGGGCGGTATGGTTATCACCAACAACGAGGACCTCGCTTGGGAGTGCCGTTCCTTCCGTGACCACGGCTACGACGTTCGCACCAGAATGAATATGCTTGCACTCGAGGAGAAGCTCCCCTACATTCACAGAAGAGTCGGCTTCAACTACCGTATGACCGAGATGCAGTCTATGATAGGTCTTTGCGAGCTTAAGAGATTTGACGACTGGAACCTTGCGCGCCGCTTCGAGTATGCGGCAATGTACGACAAGGCTCTCTCGGGACTTAAGGGCATCAAGGCTATCCCCGTAAACACCGCAGAGCGCAAGAACGCATACTGGTGGTATCCTATCCTTCTTGACCTTGACGTTGTTGACATCACCGCCAAGGAGTTTATCAAGGAGCTTATCGGTATGGGAATTCCCTGCTCCGGCATTCTCTGGCCCGAGAGCTATCTCGAGCAGGCTTACCAAGAGGGCGTAGGCTTTGGCGAGGCGCATTTCCCCTTCAAGTCGAAGGAGTACACCAACCCCGAAACCGTTGACTACTCGAAGGTAGTTTGCCCCGTTGCAAGAAGCCTTCGTGACCAGACCGTGTCGCTCTTCCTTCACCCCTCGTGGGAGAAGTGCCACATTGAGAAGGTTATCGACGGCATCAAGGCAGTAATCGCAAAGCATTCGAAGTAATTTTCGCTTTCGGTAAGCTGAAAAAGTTAGTTTCATAGCTCTAAACTTAAAGCAGATAAAAGAGAGAACGTTTCGGCAACCCGATTTGTTCTCTCTTTTTGTTTGTAATAAGGCAAATGATTTAGCCTTGCTGTCAAAGTCTTTCACCGCTTGTCTATAGCATATACTTCCAGAAGAAAGGACGCAGCAAACTCGCAGCCTTTTAAAAAAGCTCTTTTTGCAAACGAGCATTGTATATCGCACAAAGCGTCAATGTATTTATCAAAGCCTTCCTTTTCATTCTCCGTCAAGCGAGCATTTATATACTCGTGAATTTGAGCAGCCTCTTTAGTTTGCTCTCGCTCTTTATCGGTTGTAAGCCTCGCGCATTCATCGGCAAAGTATTCGTTCCACAATAGTTCAAGCGTTTTGTTCATATTCTCACTCCAATCTGCATTTATATGAATGCTCAATATAATTATAGCATTCATTCGAATGCTTGTCAAGCATTTTTTTGAATGCAATGGTATAATTGTACTACAAATCTTTAAATTGGAGAACGTATATGCATATGTATCAAAGACTGCGTGATATGAGAGAGGACGCGGACAAAAAGCAAGAGGAAATAGCCCTCGTTCTGAATATAACGCGACAGCAATATCAGCTCTACGAGAGCGGAAAGCGAGAGATGCCTATGCATCTGTTTATTATTCTCGCGCGCTATTACAACGTTTCCCTCGACTATCTCGCGGGACTTACAGACACTGTAAAGCAGCTTGGATAATTTATGTTTAAATAGAAAAGCACTTGTGATAAACGATAGAAGCCGTGTGTCATAAGTGCTTTTTGCTACTTAAGGCAGACCTCTTTTCGCGGCGAGGTAAACAGCTTTCCTTTTGTTGGTGCTTTTTACCAAAGCGGGGGATTTTTACGGGCGGTTTTGCTTCAATGCGACGAAAAGAAATTTTTGGATAAAATTCCCCGAGTTTTTTCTTGACATTTCCCGTCTTTGGTGCTAAAATAATAGGCTGGCAGGCAAGGATTAAATATTGTATAATACACGAGGTTCGCATCTGTCGGCTTGCCAGCAAGGGCGAACGACTGTATTTCAAGGAATGTGCGAAAATCCTTGATTTTCGGCGTGGTGCCGAAAGGCAACACCGTTGATTTTGCCGAGCAGGCAAAAGCAACGTCACATATATTATATTTAAGGTATATTTTCGCTTATTTAACTTCGCTGCCCTCCCGTGTTAAGACACCCGAGCATATCATTCCGATAGCTTTTGTTGAAGGGAGCCAAGCCCACGGCACTCTACCAAAGTCTATCAAGACGTTTTCGGAGGAAATTATGCAGGCATTATTAAGCTTATCAATAGCGCTTCTTGCGGGACTTATGCTCTCGCGCGCGGCAAAGCTCTTAAAGCTCCCCGCGGTTACGGCATACCTCGTTGCGGGTATTTTAATAGGCCCTTACGTGCTTGGCGCATTCAAGGTTCCGGGGCTTGGCTTTATCTCTATGGCAGACGTTGAGGGCTACTCGTTAATATGCGACGTTGCGCTCGGCTTCATAGCCTTCTCGATAGGTAACGAGTTCAGACTCTCCCAGCTTAAGAAGATAGGACGTCAGGCGACAATCGTCGGTATCTTCCAGGCGGTTGTAACGACCGTCGTCGTTGACGTAGCGCTTATAGTGCTTCACCTTATTATGCCCGACAAGCTCCCGCTCGAGGTTGCTATCACCCTCGGTGCTATCGCCTCTGCTACCGCACCAGCGGCAACGCTTATGGTTGTAAAGCAGTACAAGGCGAAGGGCCCCGTCACCGATATACTTCTTCCCGTCGTCGCGCTTGACGATGCGGTGGGACTTGTTCTCTTTGCCGTGTCCTTCGGTATCGCGAAGGCTCTGCAATCGGGCAGAGTTGACGTCGCCTCGGTGCTCGTCGAGCCGCTTCTTGAGGTTGTACTCTCGCTCGCACTCGGTCTTATTATGGGACTGCTCTTTACCTTTGCCGAGAGGTTCTTCCACTCACGCTCGAAGCGTCTTTCAATGTCGGTAGCCTTCGTGTTCCTCACGATAGCTCTCTCTATGATAAAGTTCGAGATAGGCGGCGTGCATATCGGATTTTCTTCGCTGCTTGTTTGTATGATGCTCGGAACGGTATTCTGCAACTACTGCGACTTCTCCGAGGAGCTTATGGAGAGGGTTGACAGATGGACCGCACCCCTGTTCGTTCTCTTCTTCGTAATCAGCGGCGCGGAGCTTGAGCTATCGGTATTCGCCGACGTTATGATTGTTCTTATAGGAGTGATTTACATTATCTTCCGTTCCGCGGGCAAATACAGCGGAGCGTATATCAGCGCGAAGATATCGGGCTGCGACGAGAAGATAGTCAAGTATCTCGGTATTACCCTTCTTCCCCAGGCGGGAGTTGCTCTCGGTATGGCAATGAAGGCAAGCGAGCTCGGTCCTATGGGTGTTATCGTATCGAACATCACCCTCTTTGCGGTGCTGGTATACGAGATATTCGGCCCTATGCTCACAAAGATTGCCCTTCTCAAGGCAGGCGACATTCAGCCCGAGGGCAAGACGAGCGCTCGCCACGAGCATATGAAAAAGAAGGCCGCGGAAAAAGAGGCGGCAGCCAAATAAATAACATTTCTGAAAAATCCCCTGTGCAAAAAAACTTGCACAGGGGATTTTATTATTAAACAAAGGTAAGCTGTTATATATAAATTCAAGGCTAAGCTGCTATATAATTCAAATGCAAATAGCTTACTCCAAGTCGATTACGCCTCGGTGCTTTGCGCTGCGGCTTGGCTCTCTCGCTCTGCCTCGCGGCGCTTGAAGCGCGAGTTAAGCGGGAGAAGTACTGCAAGGCAAACGACAGAAACCGCAACCGATATAAGCCAGACGAGCTTGACCGCCTGCCAATCGTAGAGCTCGGCAATCTTGACTATAACGTAGCTCGTAATAACTATACCGACGCTTCCCGCCGCGTTTCCTATTCCCGCAGCCGCGCCGTTCTTTCCGTATTTCGAGTAACCCGAGTAGAAATAGGACATAAAGAGCGACGGAGCCGTCGTAACTATCGCCGAGAGGCAAAGAAGCAGGAAGGTAACCCAAAGCCCCGGGACAAAGGCGAGCGCTGCAAGAAGGGCGAGCGCTATCGAAAGCATAATAAGCGCTCCAACCACGGGGTTCTTTATATATCTTGGATAAAGGACGAGCTTAACGAGAAGCGTGCCGGAAACACCCGAGATAATTATAAGGGTATTGAGAAGATTACCGACCGAGGGGTCAACTCCGTAGGTTTCCATAAGCATAGTCGGGGCAAGAGTTTTGATGCCCTGACCGACAAAAGAACGAACCAGCACGGGAATTAAGAGTAAGAACAGTCCGCTCCTCATAAACAGACCGAAGCTTCTGCCGCTGTAGCTTACAGTCGAGCCTGCTTCCGTTTTGATAGGTGCGTCGGGCTTCATATAAAAGCCGAGGTGGCGGTCATAAAAGTGAAGCACCACTGCAAGCACCAGAAGCGACAGCGCGGACACGAGGAAATTATACTCCCAGCTCGGCAGCACAGCCGCAACCGCGTAGGTAAGCAGAAGTCCGAGCGAGGCGGCAAGCGACATAAAGAATATCATATAACTTTTGTCGCTTCGGCAAAGCTGCGAGGAAATTATCTTGAAGGTCGAGGGCCAGAGCGCGAACTGTACCACCGCGTTCAGCGTCCAGGTTATGAGCATTACGTAGTAATTCTGATTGAAGAATATAACCGCGTTCGCCAAAGCTCCGCCGAGAAGCCCTATTTTTATCATAAGCTCGGGGCTTACCTTATCAGCAACAATTCCGCCGACAATCTGCAATGGAGCGTAGACTATATAAAATACAGCCGTAATCAATCCCGTCTGGGATTTCGTCAGTATTCCCTCTTTCACAATATCCGCAAGCGCGCCGCTGAAGCAGTTCTTCGTCATATAGACAACGGTATACATTATAAAGAGGTATACGAAAAATCGGCGGCTCACACCCTTGTTTTCAAGGTGTATGTTTATGTCGTGCTCGACGTTTATATGCTGACCTTCACTCATTTTTCCTCACCGAACATCTCCTGAATATCCTTAAGCTGCTCGCGCACGAGAAGGTCGCCGCCCTCGTGGCCGACGTTGCCGCTGGTTATGTAGGCAGAGTAATGGCCTGCCCTCTCTGCCTTCTCGGTAGGAAGGTAACCGCCCCTGCCGCAGCACAGCTGAACAATGAATGTCTGCTCGGCGTAGCTTCTCGCCTTTATTCTGTTTCCAAAATCGAGGAATAGCTCAAAGGGATTGGTTACGATAGCGATATTACCAAGTCTTACCGCGTGGTACTCGATAGGATAAATCTCCTGCGTCTGCTGCTCGCGGTAGCGCTTTATTGTTCCTGCGTTGACGTACATCTTCGCGTTATCCGAGTAATCGAAGGTCGGCTTGTCGGCGTTCTTCTGCACGTAGTACTCTATCTCGCGCACCGCGTGCTCGTACTCCTCACGGGTTGCCTTACGGAGAGGAAGGTCTAATGTCTTAACTATGTGGGTGAAGGGGACGTCGCACGAGAGCCTGTCAAGGTCAAGCTCCTCGTAAACCGAGAGAATTTCGTTCGATACTCTCTTGCCCGCTCTGTTACAGCCCTCAATATCGAACATCGAGGGGTCGGCACGCCTTTTCAAGAGGTTGGGACGCGAGATATTCGGGTCGTTAAGCTCGGTTTTCGGGTGTACCCATCTTACAAGGTCGCGAGGGCACTGGTCGCCGCCCGCGCCGCCAAGACCGACAAGGAATATATGCTCGCCGAGCTTTGCTCTGATATTCGCCTTTGCTCTGCCCCAATAATCGGCGGAAATGAAGCTCCTGTGCTCAAGAATCTGCGAGGGACAGGCAATATTTGCAACTATACCCGAGAGCTTCTTGTCCTTATCAAAGACGTAAAGAAGCTCGATGCCCGAGTCGTTACCGCCCTCCATAGCAACGAAATCGGCTCTGTTGGTATCTCCCCACATTTCAGCCGAGCCGTCGGTGTAGGTCGCGCGGCGGCACATTCCCACTGCGGCTCTTCCGAAGTCGTTTGCAATATACGCCTCTGTTCTGTTCTTCCAGGCGCGGTAAGCGGCAAGAGCGATTTTCTCGGAAACGAACAGGCATGCCTCGGCAGGGTCAATAACACTGTCATCTGCGGTGACGAGCGCCTTATACTCCTTATCCGAAGACATAAACTCGGCAAGGATATCCTTCGTGGTTGCCGAGAAATCGTCGCTCGCCTTTGGAGAAGCAATCGTGTGCGAGGTATGGGTGTGAGTTGCGGCGACTATTATTTTCTCGGGCGAAATCTCGTCTGTAAGCACGGCAAATTTCTCGCGCACAAGCGCCATAAGATATTCCGGAATGCTCGTCATATCGGCTGACACGAGTATCATCTCGTCGTCGCCCGAGTCAACCGCCATTGCGGTTGCGGTTATCTCCGACTCGACGTACTCTGAAATTCTTTCGTAAAACTGACCTGCAAGTCTGACCCTCTTTCCCTCGGGAACGAGGCTCTCCTCTGCAAAGCCTATAAGTAATCTGCTCATTTTCTTTCTCCTGATAATTTTACCTATTAAATAATCTCTATACCGAGCATATCGCAAAGGTTAGCAATATCCTCTCTGTTGTCACCGTAGGAAATTATGTAATGCTGACACATAACCTTGTCGGTGAAGTCCTCGACGTCCTCGAGGAGTATTTCAAGTCCCGGCAGCTGGGGTGCGGGCTGCGTCCAGCCTGCCTCCTCCCACTTTCTGGGGGTTACCGCGTCCCCGACGGTCATATGCATATAATACTCGCCGTCAACAGAGGTAAGACGGCAGAGAGTAACCTTGCCTGTCTTAAGCTTCGACACGTTGAGTATTCCCTCGGACAGCTCGCCGAACGCGGCAGGCATAACGGTAACGCCGCCGTCGGTAACCTCGGCGGGAACGTAGTCGGGAACACCTGCAAGCACTCTGTCGGAGAAGAACTCGTAAAACTCGAGATAGAAGGCGCACTGCCCCGTGATATATTTAACCATAAGCTGGGTAACGCTTCCGAGAGAGTCGTTCTCGGGAACGGTGCAGAGCCCTGCCTCGTCGGAAAGAAGCATAAAGATAGGCGCAGGGGGGAAGCCGAGCAGCTTCTTCATTCCGTCAACGTCCTTTAAGGATATTGCCTCGTAGCCTCGCTCGTCGCATATTGCCTTCACCGCGAGATAGTAGCCTGCCGCGAGTCTTACCGACTCGGGATTTGCCGCCTTCAGGAAATGCCACTTTGAGATTGTCTTATTTATTACCTCGTCCTTTTGTTCGTCGGTAACCTTAAGGTATCTCTGATAGAGCTCGAGCATCTCGAAGGTTTCAATTTCGGGGCCGACAACCCTCTTAAGAGAGCCGCCGTCATAGAGCGTGCCGTAGAGGTTCATATCGCGGTATCCCGCCATACCTATCCTCGCGTGGCGAAGCCTCTCGCGCGCCGCCGCGGCGAGAGCCCAGGATTTAACCCTCTTAACTCTCGAGGGAAGTCCGATTATATCGTACACGTATTTAAAGTTGTAGCCGAGGTCGTAGAAGGTCTTGCGAAGCGCCGAGGTTCCCGCCTGGTCTGCGGTAGTGACGAGCCTGTCACCCTCGGTCCAGCCGCAAAGTCCCCAAAGCACCATAGGCTTCTCTCTGTAGCACTCGGTAATCTTCACAACAGCGTGTGTGGGAATCCAGCCTGCAATGCAGATTACGAGAACGTCGAAGTCCTTGCCCGAAAGAGCCGCTCTTGCCGCCTTGATATCCTTTTCCTCATAGTCGTCGGTAACGGGATAAACCGACGCGCAAAGCTCAAGCCCCTCGGAAAGAAGCCCAGCCTCTGCCGCCTTACACTTATTAACGATAATCTCTCTCGGAGTGTTAACCTCTCCGAAGCCTACGAAAGCCGCTTTAATCATAAATCTACTCCATTGTTTTTTTATTTTTTCTTCCGATTATAATTATAAGGCACGCCCCGAGCGAATTCAAGAGAGGGGAAAACGAAAAACTTTTCGAAATTTAATTCGGCATTTTACTTGCCATTTATGATGAAATGCTTTATAATGTAGTTATAAGTTATCGTCTGTTGCCGAAGGAGAGAAAAATGACACTAACCGAGCTTGCCCGTCTTGCATACGTTTCGACCTCTACCGCCTCAAAGGCGTTTTCAATGTCCCCCGAGGTCAGCGAGCAGACGAGAAATATGATATTCGATATCGCCAAAAAGCACGGCGCCTTCAAAAAGTTTTACCGCTCGGAGTACCCTAACTGCGTTATAGCACTTATCTGCCCCGAGTTTGACAGCAGCTATTATTCGGCGCTTATCTCGGCATTTCAGGAGAGCCTTTCAAGCCTCAACGCGGAGTTGACCGTTGCCTCGTGGGATTTTTCTCACGAAAGTATAGAAAAGCTTCTGAAATATTACGACAAGTATCAGACAGTAGACGGTATAATTCTTATTAATTCCCCTATTCCCAATACCCACAGCGGCGCAATCCCGACAGTAACGGTTGGAAGAGTGTCGCAGGGCGTAAGAGGTGATATCGACATCACTCTTGACCAGATTACGGCGGTGCGCGAGGCGGTAAAGCATTTTAAGTCAGCAGGTGTCACCGATATAGGCTTTATAGGCGACAAATACACCGGAAGACGTGAAAAAAACCTACGCGCGGCTATACGTGAGATTATCGGCGAGGGTGCGGATATTGCCGTTTCGGCAAAAGCCGAGGAGCGCTTTGAGGCAGGGGGATACGCTGCAATGAGCTCTATTATCGAATCCGGCAGAGTGCCGAGAGCTATTGTGTGCGCTTACGACAGAATTGCCTACGGCGTTATGCGCGCGGCGGCTGATAACGGTATAAAAATTCCCGAGGAGCTCTTGCTCGTCGGCTTTGACGACGCGCCGGCGTCGGCGTATACCACCCCTGCCCTCTCCTCGATAAATCACTCGATAAAGGAAAGTGCCGAGGCGGCGTCGAGAGCGATTATCTCGAAAATACGCGGCGAGGAATACGACTCTGATATAACCATTTCCTGCCCTCTTGTGATAAGGGAATCTATGAATTGTGTAAAATGAGCAAATAAAACAGAACCGTTTTGTAGAAATTTGTCAAAAAAACATATTGCATTTTACATACTAAAGTGATATAATAATTTCAACAGTTTCCGTTGAGGTGTTCGGAATCGAAAGAAACCGTTCTACCGAGGAGCTCTGGAGAATCCCTTAAATGGGTGCCGAAGGTGCAAGGCAGATGCTATTCTGCTGAATCTCTCAGGCAAAAGGACAGAGAAAGACATTCCCCACCACCACCACAGTGAATGTCTTCAATATTCTTTTTCTCAGAGCCACCGATACTGTCGGTGACTTTTTTGTTTCAGAGAAAAAATAAAAAAGAAGGGTTAAAAAAATGGACGTATTACTTACAATAGTTCAGAACATCAACAAGTATCTCTCGAACTACATTCTTATCATTCTTCTGGTGGGCGTGGGCCTTTACTTCTCCATCAGAACGAAATTCGTTCAGGTTCGCTGCTTTGGCGAAGGTATGAAGAACGTTTTCGGAAACATCAAGCTTAAGGGCGACAAGCAGAAGGGCGGAATGTCCTCCTTCCAGGCTCTTGCTACAGCAGTTGCGGCGCAGGTCGGTACGGGTAACATCGTAGGCGCGTGCGGAGCAATTCTTATAGGCGGCCCCGGCGCTATCTTCTGGATGTGGATTATTGCCTTCCTCGGTATGGCTACGATATACGCAGAGGCAACCCTCGCGCAGAAAACGAGAGTTGTTAACGAGGACGGAAGCATCGAGGGCGGCCCCGTTTACTACATAAAGGCAGCCTTCAAGGGAAAATTCGGCAAGTTCCTTGCGGTATTCTTCTCTGTTGCGGCAATTATCGCGCTCGGCTTTGTCGGCGCTATGGTACAGTCAAACTCTATTGCCTCGAATATTGCAAACGTATTCACGGGACTTGGAGTCGACGCAGGCTTCGAGCTTTTCGGACTCGAGCTTAACTGGATAATGCTTATCGCAGGCGCAATCTGCGCGGCTATCGCGGGCTTCGTGCTAATCGGCGGTGTGCAGAGACTCGCTGCCTTCACAGAAAAAATCGTTCCGGTTATGGCTTGTCTGTATCTTGTCGGCGGTCTTCTCGTTATCTTCATTAACATCACTAACGTTCCCGCAGCGTTCGGTATGATATTCAAGTACGCCTTCGTTCCTCAGGCACTCGTCGGCGGCGGCTTCGGCGCGGCTATCGCGGCGGCTATCAGCAACGGCGCAAAGCGCGGTCTGTTCTCCAACGAGGCAGGTATGGGCTCAACTCCCCACGCGCACGCTCTCGCGAACGTCAAGGACCCCCACACCCAGGGCACTACCGCTATGATAGGCGTGTTTATCGACACCTTCGTGGTTCTTACTATGACGGCTCTCGTCGTTCTCTCCACTCTGTATGAGAGCGGCGCAGGCCTTATTACTCCCGAGCTTTACAAGGACGGCGCGTACGTCGGACTTGCAAGCAACGCAACTATGGCGCAGTCGGCGTTCTCCTACACCTTTGCAAAGCTCTTCGGCTCTGCCGCAGGCTCGGTTATCGGTAACGTATTCGTCGCCGTATGCCTCTTCTTCTTCGCATTCTCCACAATTCTCGGCTGGAACTACTTCGGCAAGGTTAACTTCACCCACCTCTTTGGAAAGAAGTCCACTCTCGTTTACTCGGTTATCGCAATCCTGTTCGTATTCCTCGGCTCGGCTTTGTCCAACGACCTCGTCTGGGAGCTTACCGATATGTTCAACTACCTTATGGTGCTTCCCAACGCTATAGCTCTTATCGCACTTGGAAATATGGTTGTATCTATGACCAAGTTCGGCAAGAAGGAAGAGCTTCCCGAAATAAAGTAATTAAGCCGAGGCTTAAACCGTTCTGTGCCCGGGCTCGGAGTGCAGCTCCCTTGACACTCCGACTCGGTTCACATCTGCCGCGTACCCAAACGGGTGCGCGGTTTTTATTTCCCGACACCACCCGATATCTTTAAAAAGCAGAGCCACCCGCGGAAAGCAATTTTCTCCGTGAGTGGCTTTTATTTTTTACATATTTAGTTATGTATGTATTTTTAGCTATGTATGTATTCGAGGCTGCCGCCGTTTATGCGCGACCTCTCGGCGGCAATACCCATAAGATGGCTCTCAACCGACTCCTCAAGCGTCGTTACCATTCTCAAGTCACCCGACATCATACCGTAGAGCGAGTCAATGAGCTTTGCATCTCCGCCGCCGTGAGCGTAGTCGATATCCTCAATTTCGGAGAGGTCGATATGCTCCTCGGGCGCACCGAAGGGACGGACCGCAATCTCCTTTTCGTCCATATAAATCTCGCCAAGCGAGCAGTAGAAGCTTACCTTTCTGCCGCCGCCTATATTGAAGGCGTTCATCGTGAGGGTGGCTGTGACACCGTTCTCAAACTGCATCTGCACGAGCTGATTGTCAACGACGTTGTTGTCACAGCGGAACACGCACCTGCCGTAGTCGCCGACTCTGATAGCCTCGTAGAGCTTCTCCTCGGTGACAGGTGCCATAACCGGCACGTTATAGGGCCAGGAGTCGGCAGGCTCGCCTGCCCCGTGCCATCTCTCTATGTATATTCTCTTTGCGCTGTAGGGGCAACTATCGACGAGTCGGCAGTCGGTGCAGCGGTCGGCAGTATTCTCGGGTGCGTTTGCCTCATTGAAGAAGGCGAGCGAGCCGACGGAGCTTACCGAGCGGCACCTCGATTTAGCATAGAACTGAATAAGGTCGAGGTCGTGGCAGCTCTTCGCAAGTATCATAGGGGCGCTTATATCGGTGTTGCGCCAGCTTCCTCTTACGTAGCTGTGCGCCTGGTGCCAATATCCGACAGGCTCTGTCCAGTTCATAGAAATAAGTCTGCCGAGTCTGCCCGAGTCGAGTATCTCGGAGAGCTTCATATAGGCGGGCGCGTAACGGAGAACGTGGCAGACAAGGGCGCGATTGCCGTGCTTCTTCTGTACATCAAGCAGTTCTCTGCACTCCTCGAGCTTATCTGTGATAGGCTTTTCAAGAAGAACGTCGTAGCCGGTCTTGAAGGCGCGTATGCACTGACGGACGTGAAGGGTGTCGAGGGTAGTTACGAGGAGTATGTCGGCGCGCTTCTTCAGAAAGAACTCGTCCTCGCTTGTAAATCTCTCGGTCGCGGGAACACCGAACATCTCGCCGAAATGCGAGAGCCTGTCCTCTCTCGGGTCGCAGAGCGCAACGATTTTAAACTTGTCGGGCTTTTTCATAATAAGCTTGCCGTATGCGTTGCCGCCCCTCGCGCCAACACCTAGTATTGCTACAGTATAAACTCTGTTTTCCATAATAACTTCCTATCCGTCGCTAAAGCGACTTTGTTTTCATAAAAATTATATCAGTTAAGGAGTAGGCAGTCAATGCCATTCTTTTTTCGGGACAACCTTTGTTATGCGAAGCTCATTATCTGACCCTGCTCTGGTAGGCTATCGCCTGACCGAGAATTTTTATATCCTTAAGCTGGTCGCCGATATATACGAGGGGGGCGTATTTGTTATTCTCGGGCGAGAGGACGAGCTTCTGGTCGTCGGGATAGTAATACACGCGCTTGAGGGTTGCCTCGTCGTTGATTATCACTGCGGCAACCGCGCCGTTGTCAACGCTGCTCTGCGCTCTTATCATAACTATATCGCCGTCGTATATTCCAGCGCCCTCCATACTGTCGCCCTCTGCGCGAAGGCAGAAGTCGGCAAGAGGCGCGTCGATAAGCGAAACGAAGCACTCGTGCTCCTCTTTGGCAAGCACCGGCTGACCGCAGGAAATGCCGCCGAGCATAGGAAGACTTCTTTTTGTTATCGGCATAATATTACTGTAGGGAGGAAGCTCCGAGCGCTGCTCCCAGCCCACAAGCTCGGCAGGCGAGGTGTCAAGCGCCCTGGCAAGCGCCTCAATCCTGTCGCGCGGAATGTTGCTTATAGCTCCGCTCTCATACCTGTGTATCGTCTGCTTGCTGGTGCCTACAGCGTCGGCAAGCGCCTCAAGAGTCATTCTTTTCTCCTTGCGGAGTGTCTTGATTTTTTCGGAAATCATACTTCACTACCCTTCCTTTATATTAATATATGAGCGCGAGGACTCGGTTTGTCACCTGACGATAGATTTTTTGCCATTTACTTCCAGCAAAGCCTACTTGCGGCTTAGAAGCCAAGTCACGCGCGGCGAGTATATCGCAATTATATTTTAACACTTTGTCACTTAAAATGCAATACTTTTTCGAAAAAATTTCAAAAAGTTACTTGACAAGTTACTTTTCTTGTGCTATAATCTGTCACGTAACAGGTTACTTGCGACAAATTCAAGTAACAAAACAAGTGACGAAAGGTGGGATAATATGTATATTTGTGCCGATTTTTCTGAGGGGCGGCCGCCGAGGCTCTACCGCACGGTAGAGGAAATTTCGGGGGATATCTCGGAGGTGAAAAGAAAAATATCCGAGGTTGACGGTCAGCTGACGGTCAGAAGCGTTCTTATGGAGATGATTTCGGTCTGGGCTGACGAATCACCCGACAAGTGGATTCCCGAGCTTGAGGAGGTCATAGGCGAGGCGCGCGAGGCACTCGACTCACTCTCCGCTCTTAACAAAACGCTCGACGCGCTAATCTCGGAACTCGAGGAGGCGAAGGCAATCTTCGGCTATCTCTGACGGGTGTCGGTAATATTTTTGACCGCGCCGACTGTCGGTAGCACGGACGGCGTTATTATATTGTTTGCCGCCTCTAATGCTCGTCCGTTATATTATTTTTATGCGAGGCGCGGCGGTGATATTCGGCTCTCACTCACAGTAAGGGGGCGGTAACGCCTTGACGGCGTTATTTGGCGACAAAAGCTATCATTACATAATAAAGGGGGGTAAAGCGTGGGAAGAAAAAGCAGAGATACGGCGATACTTATCGTCGAGGCGCTATGCGCCGACTACAAGAGGCAGAGGGAGCTAATCACATCGGGAAAGCTCGAGCACAGGACGGCGGTGGAGCTTCGCTACTACAGCTTCAAGATTTTTGACGCGGTAGCCGAGATTGTCGGCGAGAGGGACGCCGAAGCTATGATACGCGAGGTCGGGGAAAATATCGGCTACGCAAACAGCGATTTGTTTTATCTCTCCGAGGCTCTATACAAAACAAGGAAATTGGAGGTGAAGTACAATATTGCAAGACGGCTGCACTTAATTGACTGAAAAACTTTTTATTCTCTCCCGTCTGCGACAATTTTTGCGCCCGAGGTATGATAAAATATCTCCGTGAAATATCTTTAGCCAATACCAACCTAAATCGCGTTCAATTTAGGTTGGCATTGGCTAGCGAGGGTGGACAGCCCGAATTCGGCACATCCGAGGCGCAAGCCTTGCGAAAAGCCGAAGGCGACTGCGGCTCCGACTCGCGGGAAGGAATAAAAATGAAGGAAAGCTTAAAAACAGCCCTCGACGGGCGGACACTCACGGCGCGTCTTTCGGGAGAGCTTGACCACCACACGGCGTCAGCGATACGCGAAGGAATTGACACCGAGCTATTCAAGACAAGACCCGAGGTTCTGGTTCTTGACTTCACCGAGGTCGATTTTATGGACAGCTCGGGAATAGGGCTGATTATCGGCCGCTCGGAGGTGGCGCGCGCCACGCACACGGCAATAAGAATTACGGGAATGAGCGAGAGGCACTTGCGACTTCTCCGTATGTCGGGCATATCGAAGCTCGATAACGTTACTCTCGGATAATATTTTGGAAGGTGTTGAAAATGAAAAGGATAATAAACGAAATGAAGCTAAGGCTTCCCGCCTTAAGCGTGAACGAGGCGGTTGCGCGCTCGGTAATATCGGCGTTTGCGGCGGAGCTAAACCCAACGGTCGAGGAGCTTGGCGACCTCAGATGTGCCGTCAGCGAGGCGGTGACAAACTGCATAGTACACGCCTACAAGCAGCTCCCCGAGGGAGAGGTCGGCTACGTATACATATCCGTCAGACTCTACGACGTGCGCGAGGTTTCGGTTGAAATCTCGGACAACGGCTGCGGAATAGAGAACGTCGCTCTTGCAAGGACCCCTGCCTACTCCACAGGCTCGTCCGAGAGGTGCGGTATGGGCTTTCTCGTTATGGAGAGCTTCACCGACTCTCTCTCGGTCAAGTCAAGGGTTGGCAAGGGTACAACCGTCCTTATGCGTAAGTGCTTCTCCTGACGGATATCCAATAACGCCGTGAGGTGAAAATGGAAAAAACTAAAGAAAAAAAGCGCGCCTTCGACGAAAATCGCGAGCTGCTGCGCGCATACCGCGAGGGCGACGAGGAGGCGGGCGAGAGGCTCGCCGAGCTGAACGCGCCGCTCGTTTACAGCATTGCGGGGAGGTTCGTCGGCAGATGCCCCGATATGCAGGACCTTATTGAAAGCGGTAATATCGGGCTTGTCAAGGCTATGAAAACCTTTGACTTCTCATTCGATACCGCCTTCTCGACCTACGCTGTGCCGCTTATCTTCGGGGAGATACGAAGATTTCTTCGCGACGACGGAATTATCAAGGTGTCAAGAGAGGAAAAAAGACTCTCGGCAAGGCTATCCGCCGAACGAGAGAGGCGGCTTGCGCTCGGAGAGCGCTCCGATATCCGTTCGCTTGCCGAGGCGGTGGGAGTTTCGGTGCAGGACGCGGCGTCAGCCCTGTTCTCGCAGAGCAGCGTACGCTCGCTTGACGAGGCGGCGTTCGACGAGGACGACGGCACAACCCTCGGAGCAATCGTCGCCGACGAGGACGCCGAGCGAGCCGAATTTGACAGACTGACCCTGCGAGCCGCTATTGAGAAGCTCTCCGACGAGCACAGGCGGCTTATCGTGCTTCGCTATTTTCGGGATATGTCGCAGACCGAAACGGCAAAGGTCCTCGGGCTATCGCAGGTCAAGGTGTCGAGAGAGGAAAAGAAGATTATCGCAATTTTAAGAGAAGAAATGAAATAGCGCTTACAGGAAAACACTCTGCAAGCTCGCGGCGGCGGGGAATTTGCCCTGCATTTTCGCCCGACTTATCGCCTTTACTCTGATGTTAAATATTTACTAATAATGCAATTGTTAATAAATTGTGAAAAAAGCGGAAAACTATTGATTTTTTTACGGCTTTAGAGTAGAATATATGCTGTAAGCGTTAGCACTCAAAAGTCACGAGTGCTAAAAATGCTAAAAACGGAGGAAAACACTAATGAAACTCAGACCATTGCTCGACAGAGTTGTACTTAAGCAGGTTGAAGCGGTTGAAACGACCAAGGCAGGAATACTTCTTCCCGGCTCGGCACAGGAGAAGCCCCATGTTTCCGAGATTGTTGCGGTAGGCCCCGGCGGAGTAGTTGACGGCAAGGAGGTCGTTATGACCCTCAAGGTTGGTGAGAAGGTTATCACCGGCAAGTACAGCGGCACAGAGGTTAAGATTGACGGTGTTGAATACACTATCGTAAGTCAGTCGGATATTCTCGCTGTCGTAGAATAATTCAGATTTAAGATAAGTTTTTGGAGGAACAGAAATGTCTAAGGAAATAATGTACGGTATGGAAGCAAGAGCCGCACTCCTTCGCGGCGTTGACAAGCTTGCGGATACCGTTAAGATTACTCTTGGCCCTAAGGGCAGAAACGTTGTTCTTGAAAAGAAGTTCGGCGCTCCCCTTATCACCAACGACGGTGTAACCATCGCAAAGGAGATTGAGCTTGAGTGCGCGGCTGAAAATATGGGCGCACAGCTCGTTCGCGAGGTTGCTACCAAGACAAACGACGCGGCAGGCGACGGTACTACCACCGCTACCCTTCTCGCGCAGGCTCTCATTCACGAGGGTATGAAGAACGTTACCGCGGGCGCAAATCCTATGATTTTACGCAAGGGTATCTTCAAGGCGGTTGATGCTGCCGTTGCGGAGCTTGCAAAGCAGTCCAAGACCGTATCTGGCTCTGAGGATATCGCAAGAGTCGGCGCAATCTCGGCGTCCGACGAAACCATAGGCAAGCTTATTGCCGACGCTATGGATAAGGTTACCGCCGACGGCGTTATCACCGTCGAGGAGTCCAAGAGCGCAGAAACCTACAGCGAGGTTGTTGAGGGTATGCAGTTCGACAGAGGCTACCTCTCGCCCTACCTTGCTACCGATACCGATAAGATGGAAGCGGTTCTCGACGACTGCCTTATCCTTATCACCGATAAGAAGATTTCAAACATTCAGGATATTCTTCCCCTTCTTGAGCAGATTGTTCAGTCGGGCAAGAAGCTCCTTATCATCGCAGAGGACGTAGAGGGCGAGGCTCTCACCACCCTCGTTCTCAACAAGCTTCGCGGCACCTTCACCGTAGTTGCGGTTAAGGCTCCCGGATTTGGCGACAGACGTAAGGAGATGCTCGTTGATATCGCTACCCTCACAGGCGGCGAGGTTATCACAAGCGACCTCGGCCTCGAGCTTAAGGATGCCAGCATCGCACAGCTCGGCCGCGCAAGACAGGTCAAGGTTAACAAGGAAAACACCATTATCGTTGGCGGCGCAGGCGACAAGCAGGCTATCGCCGACAGAGTAAACCAGATTAAGTCGGCTCTCGAGATTACCACCTCGGAGTTCGATAAGGAAAAGCTCCTCGAAAGACTTGCAAAGCTTGCAGGCGGCGTTGCCGTTATCAAGGTTGGCGCGGCTACCGAGGTTGAGATGAAGGAGAAGAAGCTCCGCATTGAGGACGCGCTCAACGCTACCAAGGCAGCGGTTGAGGAGGGTATCGTTGCAGGCGGCGGAACCGCCCTCGTTAACGTTATCGGCGCGGTTGAGGCTGTTATTGACTCTCTCGACGGCGACGAGAAGACCGGCGCGCAGATTGTTGCCAAGGCACTTGTTGCTCCTATGAAGCAGATTGCCGATAACGCAGGCCTTGACGGCTCGGTTATCGTTGCAAAGGTACGCGAGTCTGCAAAGGTCGGCTACGGCTTCGACGCATACAACGAGAAGTACTGCGATATGCTCGAGTGCGGTATCGTTGACCCCGCGAAGGTTACCCGTTCTGCTCTCCAGAACGCAGCGTCCATCGCTTCCACCGTTCTTACCACCGAGGCTGTCGTTTCGGAGAAGAAGGAAGAGAAGCCCGCGGCGCCTGCGGCTCCCGATATGGGCGGAATGTATTAAGAGTTATGATAAAGCGCGACACTACTTGCGAGTGTCGCGCTTTAGTTTTGATTGCCTTCAGCAAGTTATAATGCTTCGCAGTTATGAGCGACTGCGTCGCGTTATGCTTCGTATTCCGAGCAGAAATCCCCGCCCGCGCGCCGAAGCCCGCAAAGCACACAGAGGCGCACTCTTTGACGAGCTTCAGTTTGAGCAGAAAATTTTGAGCATCACCCGATGGCGTAGTTACCTACGTCGAGAGGTGATGCTCGGAATTTTATGCCAAAATCAAGCCGTCAACCAGGGAATTTGCCGAAGTAAGCCTGTATACCACCATCAACGTAGATAACCTGTCCGTTGACAAAGTCAGATGCCTTAGATGCAAGGAATACTGCGGTGCCGCCGAGGTCCTCGGGGTCGCCCCATCTGCCGGCGGGGGTCTTGGTGTCGGTTATAAACTGGTCGAAGGGGTGCTTCGAGCCGTCTGCCTGTCTTTCACGAAGGGGAGCGGTCTGGGGAGTTGCAATGTAGCCGGGGCCGATGCCGTTGCACTGAATGTTGTACGCGCCGTACTCAGATGCGATGTTTCTTGTAAGCATCTTAAGTCCGCCCTTTGCGGAAGCGTATGCAGATACGGTTTCTCTACCGAACTCACTCATCATAGAGCAGATGTTGATAATCTTACCGCTTCTCTGCTTCATCATCGAGGGAAGAACCGCCTTCGATACGATGAAGGGTGCGTTAAGGTCAACGTCGATAACCTGTCTGAACTCTGCGGCTGCCATCTCGTGCATAGGAATTCTCTTGATAATACCTGCGTTGTTAACGAGGATATCAACTACTCCTACTTCCTTCTCGATTTTTGCAACCATAGCCTGTACTGCTTCCTCGTCGGTAACGTCGCAAACGTAGCCCGTAGCGTCGATGCCGTCTGCCTTGTAGGATGCAAGTCCCTTGTCAACGAACTCCTGCTTGATGTCGTTGAAAACGATTTTAGCGCCTGCTGCCGAAAGAGCCTTCGCAATTGCGTAGCCGATACCGTAGGATGCGCCTGTTACGAGAGCAACCTTGCCCTCGAGGCTGAAATTCTGTGTGTAAGACATTTTATATTCTCCTTTAGTTTAATTATCTGAGTTCACGGGTTTCAATATGGTCCATATCGGTGAATTCCTGGTTCTCACCGCACATAGCCCAGATGAAGGAATAATTCTTCGTGCCAACGCCCGAGTGGATAGACCACGAGGGAGAGATAACCGCCTCCTCGTTGTGCATTACGATGTGACGGGTTTCCTTTGCCTCGCCCATCATATGGAATACCGCATCATTCGGGCCCATATCGAGGTAGAGGTAAACCTCCATTCTTCTGTCGTGGGTGTGGCAGGGCATGGTGTTCCAGTTAGAGCCGACCTCGAGCTCGGTAAGTCCCATCGCAAGCTGGCAGGACTTCATAACCTCGGGGTGTATGTACTGATTAATAACTCTCTTGTTGCAGTCCTCGAGCGAGCCGCAGGGAACCTTACGAGCCTTGGTAATATCAATCTTAACTGTGGGATACTCGGTGTGAGCGGGGCAAGAGGTCATATAGAACTTCGCGGGGCATTCAGGGTCAACGCTCTTGAAGCGAAGGTCGCGGTGTCCCTTACCTACGTAGATACCGTCTCTCGGGTTCATCTCGAACTCCTCACCGTCAATAGTGATTACGCCCTTACCGCCTATGTTGATACAGCCAAGCTCACGTCTCTCAAGGAAGTAGTCTGCCGCAAGCTCCTTTCCTGCCTCGAGCTTCAGCGTTGCCATAACAGGCATCATACCGATAACGATAATTCTGTCGGTGTGGCTGTATACCATTCTGATATTGTCCTTGGTGAAGAGGTTCGCTATATGGAATTCCTCTCTGAGTCTGTCGGTTGTATAATACTTGACGTCTTTAGCGTTGGACGCGTCTCTTACTTCCATTCCTTTATTCTCCTCTTTAATATAGTTTCCGTAAATTTCAATCTGCGAAAGTGCCGCAAAGGACAAAGAGCCGTCCTCGAGGCGCTGCTGCTTAAGTCCTGTGAGCTTGACGAACTCGGTGACCTTCGGCTCAAACGATACCTTCTGTCCCTCGGCAACGCCACGGAGGTCTGTGTGAATTCTCGTTCCGTCGGAGAATTCAAGCTCGGCTTCCTTCCAATAGGTGTCGTGCGGGAAATCCGCTCTGAGGAAGAGCACCACGCTGGATACGCTTACGGGTATGCCGAAGTGCACCTCGAACTCGAGGTCCTCGCGGAGTCCGCCGCCCCAGGAGTGGTAGGGGAAGCAGCCGTGGTTAGAGTTGTCGCAAACGCCGTCGATAGCGTTACGCTCAAAGAAGCAGGGGTCCTCACGGGTAACGAAGTTAGCTACCGAGTGAGGGAAATATTTCGGCAGGTTGTGCCTGTCGTGCGAGTTCAGCGAGATAAGGCGCTCGCCGTACACCTCGGCATCCGACGGCTCGGAAAGCACCACTCTGTGGTCGTCGCCGCGGAAGGCTGTGGGTGCGTAGCAGGCGGAGAGCTCGCGTCCCTCGGGAATTACGAATTCGAATACTCCGTCGGGAAGGTAGAGTATAGAGTCGGCAAGAGTTTCGTCAAGACGGATTTTCAAGAACTTCGTGTCGGCACACTCGACTCTCCACTTGTCACCGGACTCGTATTCGCCCGAGAAGTGCTCGTCAATCTCTCTGCCGTACGCCTTGAACTTAACGTCGCCGTTTGCTCTTATCAGCTTAAGGTTTATGATAACAATCCCTCCTTTAAAATATTTACTATATATAATGATAGCATATCGGAAGGAAAATTTCAACCGTTTTGGCAATTTTTTAGTTCGTTTCTTTTTTAACAGAGTCAGGGCGCGGTGCGTCTATATCACTCATTTTCCCTGTGTCACGGCAATCCTCGGGGCGCTTTGTTTTTTTCACAAAAAAGAGCTATTTAAAAAATTGAAAACCCCTTGACTTATTTTTCCTTTGTGATATACTAATTTTGAAAGTTTGATATCTTTCGAAACACAGCTTTTTAAAAGGAGATATAAATTATGAAGCTTTTATTCGGTGCTGACACGGTGCCTACATCGGTAACCGAGCAGCTGTTCGTTGAAGGAAATGCAAGAAAGCTCTTCGGCAAGGTGTGCGATATTGCCAAAGAGGCTGACAGAGTTATTATCAATCTTGAGTGCGCGCTCACCGAGACCGACGGCAAGATTGCAAAGTTCGGCCCTAACATCAAGGCCGACCCGAGATGCACGAACGCACTACGTGAGCTTGGCGTAACCGACGTTATGCTCTCGAATAACCACGTATTCGACTACGGCAAGGCAGGACTTGTTGACACTATGAAGGCTCTTGACGCGGCAGAACTTCCCTACACCGGCGTCGGTGAGAACGATACCGCCTCGCGTAAGCCCTACTACATAGACTGCAAGGGCAAGAGGGTCGGTATAGTCAACGTTTGCGAGCACGAGTACACCTACGCGCTCCCGAACAGAATGGGCGCTAACCCCTTCGACCCCTTCCTCACTATGCAGGATATCCGCGAGTGCAAAAAGAATTGCGACTACCTCGTCTGCGTATATCACGGCGGTAAGGAATACTGCCGCTACCCCTCGCCCCGTCTTGTAAACCTCGCGCACGAGATGGTGCTTTGCGGTGCTGACGCGGTGCTTATGCAGCATAGCCACTGTATCGGCTGCTACGAGGAGTTCGAGGGCGGACACATCGTATACGGACAGGGCAACTTCAACTTCGTATTCGCAGGCTACGACTGCCCCGAGTGCTGGTACACCTCGCTTCTTGTGGAGCTTGATATTGAGGACGGTATGAAGATTAAGTTCTATCCCCTCGTTGCCACCGAGTGCGGCTGCGACCTGGCTGAGGGCGAGGCTGCCGAGAAAATTATGTCGGCGTTCAACGAGAGAAACGCTTCCCTTCTCGACGGCACCTGGCGCGACGGCTGGCACGCATTCTGCACCGACAAGGAGCGCGAATACTACCATAACAGCGTTCTTAGCGCAAAAACCAACGAGCGCGAAACTCAGCTCTTCGCGCACTATCTCGACTGCGAGGCGCACACCGACGTCTGGCGCGAGCTCTACCCCACTTGGAATACCACAAACGAGCTTTAAGTCGGACAAAATATTTATATAATATTGACAAAGCCGAAAATATATGATAAAATATCATAAGTAAATCCTCTCGGCGGAGGAGTAGTGCGTTTTTGCCTTTCAGAGAAGGGGCGGGCGGTGAGAGCCCCCAAGGTGCGGCGCGCGAAGGTAGCCGTCGAGTATTCGGGAAGAACGGCTTTGGCTTATTAGAACCCGACGGTTTGCCGCGTTAGAGGCTGCTCGAGGGGAGTTTTCTCCCGAATTTGGGTGGTACCGCGTATTTTACGCCCCAAACGGATTAATTCCGTTTGGGGCTTTTCTTTTTTTGCTCGATAGGCTGAAAAAAGAAAGGCTTCAACCGAGCCTCGGCAGTCATAAAGCCGTCGGCACAGCCTTCACAAGGACTGGGGGCGAGCCTCGGTAGCCCGCCGACCTTCCACCCGCGTTTTACAAGATTATAAAAATTTTCGCATTGACGAAAGGACGAAATATGAGAAAAGAGCTTGCAAAGAACTACGCCCCGAAGGAGTTCGAGGGCAGAATTTACGAGGATTGGTGCAATAAGGGCTACTTCAAGCCCGACACCGACGAAAAAAAGAAGCCGTTCTCGATAGTTATCCCCCCGCCAAACGTAACGGGACAGCTTCATATGGGACACGCGCTTGACGAAACGCTTCAGGACGTGCTCGTCAGAACAAAGCGTATGCAGGGCTATTCCACCCTCTGGGTGCCCGGCACCGACCACGCGGGAATTGCTACGCAGATTAAGGTTGAGGAGAGGCTTCGCGTTGACGAGGGGCTCTCGCGCTACGACCTCGGCAGAGATAAATTTCTCGAGAGAGTCTGGGCTTGGAAGGACTCTTATGAGGAGAGGATTACAGGTCAGCTTAAGAAGCTCGGCGCTTCCTGCGACTGGTCGCGCCAGAGATTTACTATGGACGAGGGCTGCTCAAGAGCAGTTCGCGAGGTGTTCGTAAACCTCTACGACAAGGGCCTCATTTACAGAGGTCACAGAATTATCAACTGGTGCCCGAGATGCCTTACCGCGCTCTCCGACACAGAGGTTGAATACAAGGACCAGCCCGGCTTCTTCTGGCACATAAAGTACCCGATTAAGGGCGAGGAGGGCTACGTTGAGATAGCTACCACCCGTCCCGAAACTATGTTCGGCGACACCGCCGTTGCGGTTAACCCCGAGGACGAGGCGACAAAGCACCTTATCGGCAAGACGCTTATTCTCCCGATTGTCGGCAGAGAAATTCCCGTAATTGCCGACGACTACGTTGAGATTGGCTTCGGTACAGGCTGCGTTAAGATTACCCCCGCCCACGACCCCAACGACTTCCTCGTAGGTCAGCGTCACAACCTCGAACAGATTAAGGTTATGAACGACGATGCGACTATGAACGCATACGCAGGCAAGTACGAGGGTATGGACAGATACGCCTGCCGTAAAGCACTCGTTGCAGACCTTGAGGCAGAAGGATATCTTGTCAAGACCGAGCCCCACGACCACAACGTTGGCACCTGCTACCGTTGCGGCACTACCGTTGAGCCTCTTACGAGCGACCAGTGGTTCGTTAAGATGAAGCCTCTTGCAGAGCCTGCTATCAAGGCGGTTGAGTCGGGCGATATCCGCTTCGTTCCCGAGAGATTCTCGAAGAACTACTTCAACTGGATGAACAACATTCTCGACTGGTGCATTTCCCGTCAGCTCTGGTGGGGACACAGAATTCCCGCCTTCTACTGTGACGCGTGCGGCAATATGGAGGTATCCAAGACCGACCTTGAGATATGCCCGAAGTGCGGAGGTGTGCTCCGTCAGGAGGAGGACGTCCTTGACACCTGGTTCTCCTCGGCGCTCTGGCCCTTCTCTACCCTCGGCTGGCCCGACAAAACCGCCGACCTTGAAAGATACTACCCCACAGACACCCTCGTTACGGGCTACGATATTATCACCTTCTGGGTTTCGCGTATGATATTCTCGGGACTTGAGCATATGGATATGAAGCCCTTCTCCACCGTATTTATCCACGGACTCGTGCGTGACGCGCAGGGCAGAAAGATGTCGAAGTCGCTCGGCAACGGCATTGACCCCTTGAAGGTTATCGAGGAGTACGGCGCAGACGCGCTCCGCTTTGCCCTTGCTACGGGTAACGCGCCCGGTAACGATATGCGCTTCTCCGACGAGAAAATCGAGTCGGCAAGAAACTTCGCCAACAAGCTCTGGAACGCATCTCGCTTCCTTCTTATGAACCTTACCGAGGAGGACGGAGAGCTTCTTAAGTCGCCTTCCGACTCCGAGCTTGCAATCGAGGATAAGTGGATTCTCTCGAAGCTCAACACCCTTGTTAAGACCGTAAGCGAGAATATCGACAACTACGAGCTGGGCGTTGCGCTCGCGGAGATTTATTCCTTCACCTGGGACACATTCTGCGACTGGTATATCGAGATGGCAAAGAGCCGTATATTTGAGGGCGGCGCTCCCGCACTCACCGCAAAGCGCGTGCTGGTCAAGGTTCTTACCGGAATTCTCAAGCTTCTTCACCCCTATATGCCCTTTATCACCGAGGAAATATATCAGGCTCTTCCCCACGAGTCGGAGTCGATTATGATTTCCGACTACCCCGTCTTTGACGCGGCTCTTGACTATGCCGAGGAGTGCCTCGACGTTGAGAGAATTATCGGCACGGTTACTGCTATCAGAGCAAGGCGCGCCGAGATGAACGTTCCCCCCTCGAAGAAGGCAAAGCTCTACGCGGTTACAAAATACGAAGACACCTTCAAGAGAGCCGAGAAGATTCTCGTCAAGCTTGCCTCGGTTTCCGAGCTTATTATTACCGACTCCTACGACACCGACGACACGGTTATGATTGCAACCGACGCGGGCAGACTCTATATTCCTCTTTCGGAGGTTATCGACTTCGAGAAGGAGAGAGCGCGCCTTAGCGCCGAGATGAAGAAGAACGACGCGGAGATTGAGAGAATTGAGAAGAAGCTTTCAAACGAGGGCTTCGTATCGAAGGCGCCCGCGGCGGTTATCGACGGCGAGCGTGCAAAGCTTAAGAAGTACCTCGAGGTAAGAGAGTCGCTCACAGCGGCGCTCGAGAGGCTTAAGTAATGGAATACAAGGTAATCCCCGACGGGGAAAACACCGTAATATACTCGGGCTACTATGAGGACACGGAGGCAATCTGTGACCTTACTGTGCCCGAGGGCTTCGTCGAGATTTCCGAGAACGCCTTCCGCGATTTTGAAAATCTTAAGACAGTGAGCCTTCCGCGCTCACTCAAAAGAATAGGCTCGTCGGCTTTCTCGGGCTGTAAAAACTTGAAGAGCGTACGCTTTTCCTTCGGTCTTGAGGAGATACTCGACGAGGCGTTCTCGTCCTGCCCCTCGCTTACCGAGGCGATAATCCCCGACAGTGTAAAGAGAATCGGCGAGGGTGCTTTTGAGGGCTGCGCCTCTCTTACGCGCCTTAAGCTCTCGGAGTCGCTCGTAATGATAGGCGCGTCGGCGTTTGCCTTCTGCTTCAACCTGACGTCTGTGACTATTCCCGACAGCTGCGTGCTGGTTGAGTTCTCGGCGTTCTCGTCCTGCTTCTCTCTTGAGGAGGTGAAGCTCTCGGACAATATGGGACTGATAGACACCTCGACCTTCGAGGGCTGTAGGTCGCTTAAGGTCGTCGATATGCCAACTAAACTTGTCAAAATTGGCGAGCGAGCCTTCAAGGGCTGCTCGTCGCTCGTGTCGCTTATCCTTCCCTCGAGGTGCGAGGTTATAGGCTTCGACGCCTTTGCCGACTGCTCCTCGCTCAGAAGAATTGCGATACCGAGGGGTATGCGTGAGATTGAGGAGCTAGAAGTCTTTGGCGGTTGCGACTCGCTTGCCGAGATATCCTACGGCGGCGACCGCGAGGGCTGGGAATACCTCACGCGAGGCAAATCGCTGACGGTTGAGCGCAGCGACCTTTC
Source organism: Clostridia bacterium (assembly GCA_017472305.1). Taxonomy (GTDB): domain Bacteria; phylum Bacillota; class Clostridia; order Oscillospirales; family CAG-272; genus UBA1740. Next base: position 97,045 of record JAFUQP010000028.1, read on the forward strand.
GCACTTCTCACCCAAAATATACTTTATGGATTTGAAGATATGAAATACAAATGTCTGGTGCTCGACCACGACGACACCGTGGTGAACAGCACCGCAACAATTCACTACCCCTGCTTTGTTGAATATCTCGAAAAATACCGACCCGAGCTTGCCAAGAATTACACCCTTGAGGACTACTTTATAAAAAACTTTCACCCGGGTATTCTCTCGCTGCTTCGCGACGAGGTAGGGCTCTCCCCCGAGGAGGTTCTGCACGAGGAGAAATACTGGTCGGAGTACGTAAAGAATCATATTCCCCTCTCCTACGCGGGCATTGGCGAAATTATCGCCGAGTTCAGACGGCAAGGCGGCATTATAGCGGTTGACAGTCACTCCTACAGCGAGTACATTATCCGCGATTACAAGCACAACAGGCTCCCCGCTCCCGACGTAATCTACGGCTGGGACCTTCCCAAGGAGCAGCGCAAGCCCGCCCCCGACACGCTTTTTATGCTTATGGAGAAATACTCGCTTTCGCCCTCCGAAATTCTCGTCGTTGACGACCTGAAGCCGGGGTACGATATGGCAAGGGGTGCCGGCGTGGACTTTGCGGCGGCAGGCTGGGCGTACGACGTCAGAGAAATCTCGGAGTTTATGAAAAAGAACTGCGACTATTACCTTGCGAGTGTAGAGGAGCTTTCTTCGCTTCTCTTTGACTGATTGGGACGTCGGAAACAAATATGCCTCTTTTCCGTATAATGAGAAAAGTATTGCGAGGAAACGGAGATTATTATGGCTGAACTGAATTTAAGTGAGCTTCTGTTAAGGCTGGAGTCCCCCGAGGCGGCAATCCTTGCCGACGAGAGAAGCTACTCTGAGAGAATTTGTGAGATTGCCGAGACTGTTGTGGACGACAAGGCTATTCGACTTGTGCTTCTTGCAGGGCCGTCCGGCTCGGGTAAAACCACCACCGCAAACCTTATCGCAGACGCGGTAAGGGCGCTTGGAGAAGATGCGCTCGTCGTATCGCTCGACGACTTCTACCGCGCGCAGGACGACGAAAATTATCCGCGCACCCCCGACGGCAAGCTCGACTACGAGAGCCCCGAGGCGCTTGATTTATGTAAGCTTTCGTTTACATTATCGCGTGTTGTGGCAGGCGAGAGCTTTGAAGTGCCGAAATACGACTTCAAGATAGGCGCTCCGACCGAGCTGCGTAAATATCCGCCTATGCCCGACGGCTGCGTAATAATTGAGGGACTTCACGCGCTCAATCCGAAAATTTCCGCTTCACTCCCAAGAGAGCAGATACTCAAGACCTTCGTCAGCGTTTCAACCAATATAAACGAGGGCGAGGAGAGAATTATCTCGGGCAGAAAAATCAGATTTGTAAGACGCCTTGTACGCGACAGCATATACAGAGGCTCTGACGCGGAAAGAACGCTTTCGCTCTGGCGCGAGGTGCTTGCCGCAGAGGACGTGTATCTCTACCCCTACAAGTCGAGCGCCGACCTCGCCTTCAACACCTTCCACTCCTTTGAGCTTTCGGTGCTCCGTGACTATGCGCTCTCGCTTATCACAGAGGAAATTGCCGAGCGCGAGCCTTATGCTAAAACCGTCAGAGAGGCTCTGAAGAAAATTCCGTCAATCAAGGAGCAGCTAGTTCCCGACACCTCGCTTATCCGCGAGTTTATCCCCGGGGGAAAATACGAAGCGCTATATTAACGAAAAAAGAGCGGAGCAAAACCCGACACATCATTGATAATAAGTTGCTTTCAGATATGCAATCTGCAGAAGCGTTATCAAGACATATTTTTTGGCAGGTCAAATTCCTTCAATAGGTTTTTTGCCTGCCAAATCTTTTTTGTTATCTTATTTCAGATTTAGAATTTCACTGTTTTCCTTATTTTAACAGTCTTTTTTTCGATTGTTAAATTTTTTCGGTTTTTTTGTTTCTTTAGTATTGAAAAGTAGCGAGTTGGGTGCTATAATTATAAATAAGTTAAATCGGGAAACCGAGAACATTTTTTTAAGGAGAATGCATTTAATGCAGAAAGAGAAATGAAAAAGCTACTTATTTTACTAATGGCATTGCTCACGCTTCTCTCGCTCGTTGCCTGCGGCGGCGATGAGGGTGACGGCGGCGACGGCGGACACACCCACAATTTTGACAAGTATCTCGGACAGGTTAGCGCTACCTGCACGACCGAGAGCTACCATCGCTACGTATGCTCTTGCGGAGAGGAGAACCACATAACCGTAGCGCCTGCTCCCGGACACGACTTTAATGGTTCGTGGACTCTCGAAGCAGCGCCTACTCTCACCGCGACAGGCCTTCTTAAGACAAAATGTATGCGCTGTCAGGAAGAAAAGGAGCAGGTGCTCCCCGCTCTCAACGAAACCGACTATCAGTATACCCCTGCCTCGGGAGTAACCTGTACCACTCCCACCTCGCAAGCAATCGACCGCTACAAGTACACCTTTAACGGCAGAGAGTACGATTTCACAGTGCAGCTCGAGGTTCCCGAGCACGACTATCAGCCCGACCCGAACGAGTACTATTACATTGAGCGTTGCAAAAGCTGCGGTAACGCAAAGGAAGGCACCGAGCGCCTTCACGAATACGTGCTTGACGACTACAAGGCTGTCTGCTCTGTCTGTGAACACGAGAGCGGACGAGAGGTATTCAAGGTCACCGCAACCGAAGGCACAACCCTCGTCGGCACACTGAGCCTCGGCGTGGGAAGCGAAAGACTCTACTTTGACGAGCCTGTGACCGAGCTGTTCGTGTTCGATAACACCTACGTTATCGCTAAGGCTCCCACGGGTACCTACTACGATGGCGTTGATATGTGGTACTACACCAACGATAACGGAACAGGCACCTACTCCGACTGGTCCGAGGAATATGACTTCCAGATTTGGTGCGACTACTCGGTACACGCCAAGATGGACAAGAAGCAGGCGCGGATTTCGGTTCAGTGGTCATACGGACTTGAGGATTCCGAGGGCAACACGGTTTCTCCCGAAACCACAGATGGCAGCTACAGCTACTACGACGTAAATCTCGGTGACACCTACACTCTCGTCCCCGGTGAGAACACCGAAACCACCGTATTCCTCGGCTGGGAAAGGGGTGTCGACGACTCCGCGGAGCTCTTCACAAATGGCGAAATAGTTATTACCGAGGGCACGACGGACAGCGTGCTCGACAACAACAAATTCCTTGTAGTAACGAGCAGCCTTACAAGCCTTCTTCCCAGCTCCTTGTATCACGACTACATACTCGTTTCGGGCTATCTCTACGACCCCGCAACCTTGACCGTAACGAAGTACGATACTCCTACAAGACTTCCGCTCAACTCGGCTGGCAATATGGATATTCAATTCGTCAGCTACTACACCGAAGAGAACGCGCTCTACGTTAAGAACGTTAACGAGGACGGCGACGTCCTTGCGCGCGGACTTTACTACTCTGATTTCGGTGGAAACTATTACTGTCTCACCGACCCTCAGCTCGACTTCCGCAGAATTAATTACACTGTATCGCCCGAGAACGTTTTGGTAGACGGCGTAGAATACTGCGAGTTTAAATTCAGTGCATCAGGCGGCCGGCACACAAATCTCGACCTCTATTGGGGCAAGAACGCGGCTTGGATGTATCAGGGACACAATCTTGCATCGGCACAGTTCTATAAGGCGGCAGGTCCCGAGGACTACCTTGACGTATCGGATATTTCGGTACACATCATAGAAACCAATATGAGAAAGCTCTCTACAATCACGGTAAGCCTTAATTCTCTTCCCACCGAGGAGGAGCTCATAGCTTACTACGTAGCCTTTATGAACGAGTATATGAGCTACAACGGAATGAATCTCTACACCGGAAGGCCCTGCACAAGCATTTTCAAGCTTTCCGCTACGGGCGTTAACAGTCATGCAAGGAGCATTTATAACGGCAATAGCAAGCTCTATATGTGGCTCACAAATTACTACTGCTGCGAGCTTAACTTCTCTCTTGACACCTCCGCATCAGCACTTGTAATTACTCTTGAAGAGGTTTACAAGAACTGATAAATTCACTTTAAAGGGCGTAAGCACCGATTGGTGCTTACGCCCTTGTTTTTTTGTTTGGGATTTCTTAAAGTCGCAAAACCAATAAGCCAAAACAGTTGTCTTATAAGGTTTGTCACCTTATTTTGCAAAGCATAGTTTGCATTTTGAGCCTAAATTCTGTCAGAAAGAGTTCAGACGGATATATTGCGGCTTTCGTGACAGGTGAAATAAATTATCTGCATATTTTCAGAAAGCTTCTGTAGAAGCTTTGATACCCTTCTCATTTTCTCAGAGTCAAGCCCCGTGAAGGGGTCGTCAAGTATGCAGAAAACCTCGCCGCCCTTGTAGATATTCTTCATAAGCGCAAGACGGTAGCAGAGCATACAGATTGCGTTTTCGCCTGTGCTTAAGTGCTTCTCGCTGTGGAGAGCGCCGCCTCGCTCGAGCTTCAGCTCATAATCCGCAGTCAGCGTGACAGACTCGCCTATAGCCTCCGAAAGCGGAAGAATATACTCCTTAAAGCTATCCGAAAGAGGCTTCACGTATCGCTCCTTTAGCTGTGCGTCTGCTCGCTCTACGAGCTTTTTCGTTTCGGTGAGAAGCTTATAGGTCTTTTTGTACTCAACAAGGCGCGCCCTTGCTTCCTCGCACTCGCACTCGAGTCTTTCGAGCCTCTCGACAGAGGATTCGTAGCGTTCAATCTCACCCTCAAGTTGACTTTTTGCACGCTCGAGCGCCGTGCGCTTATCGGCAAGAGCCTCTACGCTCTCAAATTCAAGCTCGGCAGGTCGCCCGTCGGTCAGCCCCTTCTCACGCTTAAAGTCCTCGAGCGCGGCAGAAGCCTCGGAAATCTCGCCCTGTAGCCTTTTGAAGTCAGCAATATCAGTCAGAATTTTCGCATAATCGCCAGACCTTTTTCCATAGCGCGCTTCAAACTCCGAGAGTGTCCGCTCAAGCTCCGAAAGCTCCAAATCAAGGCTCTCGCCCTCGCGCTTTCCGTCGCTTGCTCTTGCAGAAAGGCTTAAATATGCCTCTATGTTCCGTCGAAGACTGTCAAGGCTCCTTCTCGGGCTCTCCGAGGATTGTCCGTAGCGGTCAAAGTAGCTAGAAAGCTCCGTGAAAATCGCCCGCCGACTGTCTTTATTGCTCTGCCTTTCCCTCTCGGCACTTTCTGCCTCTGCCTTCAGCTCGCCAAAGCGGCAAAGTCCGTCGCAGAACGCCTTGTAATTGTATGGAATACCCGCATCACTGCTGTAGCCGTACTCAAAGAGCACCGCGTTTATCCGTCTTTCGTATTCGCGAAGCCTCTCGCTCTTTTCGAATAGCTCAGTTGAATACCGCGAGGGAGCAGTGCCGACCCTCGGTGTCAGTGCCATTCCTATAGCGGCAATCACAGCGCCCACTGCCATAACCACGGCACCTATCGCGGCATTTATAAAGCAGAGTCCGACGCCGGAAAGAAGCACCAGCGCGGCTATTATATAAAATGCAAAATTCTTCCGCCGCGGCTCGCTTGCCCGAAAGCTTGAATACTGCTGTGCGGCATTAACCTCTAAAGAGAGGCTCTTGTAGTCCGAGTAGGCTCTCTCCAGCTCTGCAAGGCGCTCCTCTCTCGGCTCTCTGCCCGAGAACTTTTTGAAGAGCGCTTCCGCGTCGGGCGTACGCCCTCTGCCCTCGGTGTCCGAAAGCCTATAGCCGAGCCTCTCATATTCCGAAATTTTTTCCTCGACCCTGTGAAGCTCGCACTCGCTCGGCACGCCCTCGGAAAAGAGTCTTTCCAGTCTGTCAAGGCGCAAGAGGTCGTCGCCGGTCAGCGCCTTACCCTCTTTTTTAGCTATCAGTCCGCTTTTTCTTATAATTGCCTCTCGAACGTCTATAGCCTCCCCCTCGGTAGGCATACCGTAGGGGTAACGCTCGGAAATCGCCGCAAGCTCGGCTTCCTTGTCCTTAATTTTCCTTGCATCTCTTTCGTACTGCTGATAGTACGCGAGGCGAGTGCTTGCATTCTGTGCCGCGACGGAGAGGCGGTTATTCTCCTCGAGGCGCTCTCGAATATCCGAAAGCTCCCCGTATTTTCTCGGGAGCGAATCACGCACCGTCCGAAGGTCGTATATTGCGTCTTGGTATTCTTTGATTTTATCCTCGGTAAGCGAGATTCTGGCATCTGCCTTCTTCTGCTTTTTGTATTTCTTTGCCGCCTCGTCAAGGATAGCTATTGCCTTTGTGAAGGAGGCTTCCTCACCGTCACCGACACCGCCGAGAAGTCGGTTAACCGTATCGGTCGTGCCTATCTCCGCATCCTCGCTCTTAACGAAGGCGACACGCTCAAAGGAGCGCCTGTCAAGCCCCAGCACACGCTCACCGATATTCTCACCAAGCGCCTCTGTCGGCACTCCGCCCCTCGTTACCTCCAGAGTGTCCTCGGTTTCGCTCTTCTCACCGAAAAAGCGTGTAATCTTATACTCCGCGCCCTCGAATTCAATTGTCAGACTGCCGCCGTATCTTCCGCCGCCGAAAGGGAAATATTTCTGTCTGTCGGTAAACTCCTTGGTGCTTTTCTTATATCCGTCAAGCCCGTAGAGCATTGCCTTGATAAAGGCGGAGAGGGTAGTCTTGCCAAAGCCGTTCTCCCCGTTTATTACGGTCAGCCCGCGCCGAAAATCAAACCTACGCTCCGAAAGCTTTCCGAAGCTCTCTATGTAGCAGGATATCAGCCTCATTCTTCAATCTCCTTACCCGAAAGCGCGCGCAGCCCGTAGGCGAGAATCCGCCGCTTTTCCTCTTCGGTATAATCTGCCGCCTTGACCAGCCGCACAAGCTCTCCCGCAAGAGAAAGCTCGTTTTCGTATTTCTCACAGTCGATTTTCCGCTCTGTTCTGTCCTTGATTTCCGCATAAAGGCAGAAGTCGGAAATTCTCGCCCCAAGGTCGCCCGCAATCGAGCCAAGCTCCCCGTCAACCTCTCCCGTAAGAATTATTCTGTATATTTTTTCGCGCGACAGTCCCAGCGCTTTTGCCCTCTCATACACCTCATAGAGGTCGGTAACTCCCGAAAGCTCCAGCACCCTCTCCTCAATTCTTCCGCCGCTCAGTGTTACGAATTGAGAGGAAAGCCTGCCCCCCTCGACGGTAAGCTCGATAAAGCCGTGCGCCCCACATTCGTCAAAGCCCCTGCCAAAGAGGCAGCCTGGGTATGCGTAGACGCCGCGCCTGTCGAGCCTGCCCGCACTGTGGCTATGAATATGTCCGAGCGCAAGATAGTCAATGTTCTTATCGGCAAGACGGATTAAATCCACCGAGTCCTCGCCCGAAGAGCTTATCTGTCCGTGAAGCATCACGATATTTATTCCGTCCGCCTCGGGCGCAAGGGTTGAATATAGCGACTCGCGGTTTCTGCCGTCCGCCTCTATTCCCCAAATTGTGACGTCCCCGTATCGGTAGGAGCGCCAGCCCGTATCAAAGGTCTTAAGATTAGGAAGCTCGCGCCGCTCGCCGTCGGTATCGTGGTTTCCGCGAAGGTACAGAAAATCAATCTCGGGGCAGCTCTCTACCGCCTTGTAAAAGAAGTCTGTGTCCTTCTTGAAGGGGCGGTCGGAGTCAAAGACGTCGCCCGACAGAATAATCACCGAGGCGCGAGTGCTCTTTGCGTATTCTATCAGACTCATAAATGCCGCGCGAAGCTCGGATTTCAGTAGCTCCGATATCTCCCCGGGAAATCTTGACGATATTTTCGAGCCGAGATGCAGGTCGGCTGTGTGAATAATTTTCATTCAAATCCTCACCTTGACGGAAAGCGGCAAAAGCGCAGCTTCCCTTTTTTCGTTAGTTACTATTATTCTATCATAAACCGAAGTAATAATCAAGTAAAACTCTCGCCTAAAAGAAAATTTGACAGCAAAAAAACCGAGCAGCTCAAAAATTGCAGGCTGCTCGGTTAGAAGAACTATTTCTTTTGTGTTATGGCTTTTTTAAAGAATTCAACCAAATAATCATTAACCCCCTGCGAGGCTTGAATGGTGGCAATCATAAGCTCGTCGGTATCAACCTCGGAAAAGTTTATATTATATCCATAGCTACGAATTAATTGGGTGAAATAAGCTCGTTCTGCACGTCCGTTACCTTCTCGAAAAGGGTGGATATAATTAACGTCATTATAAAACTCTGCTATACGCTCCACGAAGCTGTCGAACGAGAGATTAGAAAAATAACCCATTCCCACCTTTTGAAAGCACTTTGCAGCAATCTCCTCGATTGAAGATGCTCGAAGAAATCTCGTTCGCTTCTTCGAAATATCCACACTACGTACGCACCCTGCCCACTCGTACAAATCGCAAAACAGAAACTCGTGAATTTTTTTGAAATGCTCAAAATCAAAATTGCCTTCAATCGGATTTTCCTCAAGCATAACGGCCTTTGCAAAGGTTATTTGAGCCTCGACCTCGGATAGCTTACCCTCGTCGTATATTCCCAGCTTGTTTACAAGGCAGCTTGTACCTTCATAGCAATTATCCGTGGAAGGGTTAAGACTATACGCCATTTGTTACTGCTCCTGCGACCACGCGCTTGAGATATTCATCAAATGTTATTTCTTTTCTCATCAGTTTTCTGCAAAGCTCCTTGGAATAATCCGAAACCTCAAGTCCTTCCATATTAACCGATGCCTCGGCATTATCCATAGCTCTTTGTAATGCACTATTACTCATAAAAGCACTCCTTTATTATTATTTTAGCATAAACGAAAAGAAAATACAATACCTTTCAAGGAAATAGAAAAGACGAGAGTTATCCCCAAACGTAACACCCGGAGAAACCGCTCTCGTCTTTATAAGAATTTTTCTTTACTCGCCCTTGTTTACAGAGGGGAGCTTATGCGTAAAAATCGTGGTGGCCTATGGTGTAGAGATATTTTCTGCTGCTCGGTATCCAAGAGGAGCTTGAGTGCAGCGGCTCAAGGAAGAAGAATGCGCCCTCGGAAATATCCACTCCCTCAAGACAAATCATAGCGGCAAGCCTTGACGAATAGCTCGGGGTATTGTATATCGAGCCGTCAAGCACGGGGCTGAACTGAACGCCCCATTTTCTGTCGAAAATTACTCCGTAAATCGTGTTCGGGTAGTACGCCGAGCGCACTCTGTTCAGCACCACGCATCCGACGGCAATCTGACCGAGAAGCGGCTCTCCGCGGCTCTCTGCGTGAATAATTCTTGCAAGCCAGAACACCTCGTCCTCGCGGTAGAACCTACTTGCGGGAAGGAGAGGCGCGATATTGCCCGAAAGCGTAGTCGCCGTGGCACCCGAGGTGAGCTTGAGTCCGAGCGCCTTTGCAAAGACCTCTGCGGGAATATACAGCCTGCCGTCGTTCATAAGAACGTTCGGCGAGGTGGTAAAGAGGGGTCTGTCGTTTGCGTAGGAAACGTAGCAGCCCACCCCTGCGGTAAAGAGAAGACCGTCTCTTCTCATGGTAGCGGTGGCAGTAGAAGATGAGTAGCTATAGCTCGCGCCAACAGCGGCTGCGGCGGCTCGAAGCGGTATGTAGGCTATTCCGTTTATTTTTACGCCCTGCACCGATAGCAGGCTGCCCCTGACCGTCACTTTTTGCCTCTGATAGTAGGCGGGGTTCTTTGACGGAATGCTCCCGAGCGACAGAATTCTTGAATAGGAATGAGGAAGAAGCCTTGCCGAATAGCTCTCGACTGAGCCACCCTCCCCGTCCCCAACGGCACCGACGGTGGTCGCGCCCGCGCCTACGGTTAGTATGGCGGCAAGCGCCATTGCTACAATCTTACTTTTGTTTAGTTTCAAATATGTACCTCCTTTATTTTTACGTGTGCTTTTTGCCGCAATCCAAAGGCTCTATAGAGCTGCGGTTACGTGGGCATCACTATGCAAATTATAGCACAAAGAAGCACCGCTACGCAACGCATAAATGTAGGTAAGGAAGCAATATTTTACCGATTTTCCTCGGTTTTTTCAATTATAATCTTTGTTTTTTACAATTATGGAAGGATTTACCCGTAGTAATCACCCCTCCGAGGCCTCGCTCTGCTCCTCGCCGCGCTCAAGGCTGTCGGCAAGCGCGAGAATTTTCTCCTTGTTCTTCATTCTGTTTCTCTTTACGAGCTTCTTATAGAGGGGGTAGTTTACCGATACCATAGCAATGCCAACAAGTCCTACTGCAATTCCGAGAGGCATATATCCCGTAATAACCTCGGGCATAGCAAGGCACATTCCCGCGCCCAGCACGAGCGCGCCTATAGTGCCGAATACGTAGGAGAAGATTTTCGGTCCTCTCGTGCACTCTCTGTCGAGGGCTCTGATTTTCTCAACTCCGCTCTGTTCTCTTTCCTCATACGCCTCGCGTATCTTTTTGATGCTTGCAAGTTCCTTTGCGTCCATTTTTTTGTCCTTTCTTTAGCCAATACCAACCTAAATCGAACCCGCCTAAAGTGCCGAAAATCCGCGCTATTTCTCGAAAGCTCACTTGCAAAGTCCGCACTTGGCTTCGCTCCCTTTCAAAAAATATCATCAAATTTTCAGCACTTTAGGTAAGAA
>JAFUQP010000029.1 GCA_017472305.1 Clostridia bacterium
GCTCGGCGGTGTGCTGGTGCCGCTTGCCGTGGCAATGCCTCTCGCTATCGCATTCTCGACTATGGCGTATATGAAGGTTTACGCCTCGTATTTCAAGATTAAGGAAATTATGATTGACCCGTATATGGAGGAGCACCCCGAAGAGTTCCCCGAAGAAGAGCCTGTCGAGGTTATTATGCGCGACGACGTAAGCGAGTCTGAGCGCCTTGCCGAAATCAAGAAGAGAAACGGCATAAATTGATTAAAAAGTTATAGAAAAAGAAGAATCGCATAAGAAACGTACCGTGTACGTTATATAACCAAAGTAAAAAGAGTAATCATACAAGACTAATATCTTGTGCGGTTACTCTTTTTTATGCGATAATTCTTATCGAGGTTGACTTGACGCTTATAAAGTCACCGAAGGCAAGCTCGAAGTTCTTTCGCTTTGTCGAAATTATTTTGAGCAAAGCTCGTCGAGCGTTCCAAAGGTGTAGCCCATCTTCTTCCACTCGGAAAGGAGTTTCGGGAAGATTTCCGCATTTGTCTTTGATGTCGGGTGGAATAGCATTACCGCACCGTTATGAGTGTTTGAGAGGACTTTGTTTATAGCCTTATCGTTGGGCATTTGCCTTGCGTTATCCCAGTCATCGTAGGCGAAGCTCCAGAACACCGTCTTGTATCCAAGCTCCGATACTGCCTTCAGCGAGGACTCGCTGTACCTGCCCTCGGGAAATCTGAAATACTTATCCATTTTCTCGCCTGTTTTATCAAGATAGAGAAGCTCAAGCGAGGTAAGGTCTGTTGCTATTTCCTCGGGAGTCGCTCCCGAGAGATTTTTGTGTCGGAGTGTGTGATTGCAGACAAGATGCCCCTCGTCCTTCATTCTTTTCACCAAATCCGTATTTTTTAATATAATGTTGTCAAGCAGGAAAAACGCTCCAACCGCCCCCGCCTCCTTCATTGCATCGAGTATTCTTTCAACGTTACCGTTCTCGTATCCTGCATCAAAGGTAAGGTATATCTTCCTCTCACCTTCTCCGAGGTTGTCATCTATAAAAAACGCGTTGTACTCCGAAAGTCTATCAGCACCCGAGGGAAAATCCGGTCTTTCTGTACCGTGCCTCTTAATGAACCAGCACTCCCCTCGTTCCCCAACTGCCGCGGCGGTGATATTCAGAATTGATATGATAACGAGAATAAGTGAGGGCAGCTTCAATATTATATTTTTCATTTTTTCTCCTTTACTTAATAATAGTTAGCTCTTGTAATTTAAATCTATCGGTGTTATTTATATTATCGGTGTTATTTATATTTACACCAGTTAGTTTTTCCAATAGACATCTTTTTAGTAAAGGTAAAAAAAGAAAAAAGCGGATGTAAATTGCATCCGCCTTTGGTAAATTACTTGAACTTACGCTTTCTTGCTGCCTCAGCCTTCTTCTTGCGCTTAACGCTGGGCTTCTCGTAATGCTCTCTCTTACGAAGCTCGGTCAAAATGCCGGACTTAACGCACTGTCTCTTGAAACGGCGAAGCGCGTTGTCGAGAGTCTCATTCTCTTTTACTCTGATTTCTGCCATCTTTATTTCCCTCCCTTCGCTATGCAAAGAGCAACCTTTAAAATAATTACTTAAATATTATAAAGTATTTTATCCCGTTTGTCAAGGGCTTTTATAAAGTTTTTTACAAACTTTTATAACTTACCGTTAATCAGTAACCACAAGCCCGAAATGCAAAGGTTAAAACAAACTCAAAGCTATATTCCGCCTTAAACTTACTTCTGCTTCGCTGCGGTAAGCGTGTTGCGAAGAAGCATAGTAATAGTCATAGGTCCGACACCGCCGGGTACGGGAGTAATCATTGACGCCTTCTTCTCTACGCCCTCGAAATCAACGTCACCCGAAAGCTTTCCGTCGGGCAGACGGTTAATTCCTACGTCGATAACAACAGCACCGTCCTTGACCATATCTGCGGTGACGAATTTCGGCTTGCCGATAGCGACGACGAGAATGTCTGCGCTTTTCGTAATCTGTGAAAGGTTCTTCGTTCTTGAGTGACACAGGGTTACAGTGCCGTTCTTCTCTGTCAGAAGAAGCATCATAGGCTTACCAACGATATTGCTTCTGCCTATTACGGCACAGGATTTGCCCGAAACGTCAACGTTGTAGAAGTCGAGAAGCTCAATAATTCCCGCGGGAGTACACGGAAGGAACTGATAGTTACCTACGGTTATTTTACCGACGTTCACGGGGTGGAACGCGTCAACGTCCTTCTTTGGGGAGATAGCCTCGATAATCCTCTCCTCGGATATATGCTTCGGCAAAGGAAGCTGAACGAGAATTCCGTGAACGCAGGCGTCACCGTTAAGCTCGTCAATTTTTTTGAGAAGCTCCTCTTCTGTTGTTTCTTCGGGAAGCTCAATCTGATACGAGGTAATACCGACCTCAAGGCATGCCTTGTGCTTATTTCTTACGTATACCTCAGAGGCGGGATTGTTACCGACAAGAATTACCGCAAGTCCCGGCGCATAGCCGCGCTCGGTCTTGAAGGCGTCAACCTCTCTCTTTATTTTTTCTCTGCAGGCTGCCGAAACAACCTTGCCACTGATTAATTCTGCCATATTATTTCTTACTCTTTTTAGGTTTTTCTCTATAATAAAGGGGTTTGTTCGGCTTCTTGATTGCGAAGTAGGTGATAAGCGCTGCACAGATAACAAATATTACCGCCGCGAGAACCTGGGATATACGAAGCTCGGTTCCCGGAATGTAAAGGCTGTCAGTACGAAGTCCCTCGATAAACATTCTGCCGAGTCCGTACCAGCCGAATATCATAAGGAACAGCTCTCCGTCATACTTCTTGTGAAGGAATTTCCAATAGAGGTATACGAGAAGCACACCGAGCAAATTCCATAGCGACTCGTAAAGGAAGGTTGGGTGAACGTAAACCATCTCGGTCGTGCCGAAGGTTGAGAGAGTCAGTGTATTCTGCAGTCCCATACGGCAGAAAATATCGGTCTGACCGCCAAACGCCTCGCCGTTCATAAAATTGCCCCATCTGCCTATTCCCTGCGCTAAAAGCACGCCGGGTGCTACGCAGTCGGCAAATGCAAGGAAGTTAATCTTTTTAATATAGGAAACGACGAGAACCGTAAGTCCGCCTGCAATAATACCGCCGTATATTGCAAGTCCGCCGTTGCGTATATTGATTACGTCGATAAACGAGTGGTAATTTTCAAGCTCGGTCAGAACGTAATACAGCCTTGCGCCGATAATTCCGATGGGAATTACGAAAATCGCATAGTCTATAACGTCCTCAGAGGTGATACCTATCTTTCTTGCCATATAGATGACGTAGGCTACGCAAAGCACCATACCGAAGGTAATGAGGAGCGCGTACCACGCGATAGAAACACCGAAGATTTCAAACGCGACGCTTTCAACCGAGAATTCTCCAATGCCAAATCCCGGGAAGGAAATGTTTGATATTCTTAACATATATTCTCCTTGTCTCCGCCGTTGCGGAAGATAGATTTTGCCCGTGCCTAAAACAGTGGCAAAAAGCGAGTAAAGCCTGACTGAAAAAACTCCGAGCTTTATCCCGCCTCTCGGATTTATTTACCCGAAATAACGTCCTTAATAGTTATGCCGTTAAGCCGTCTTGCTATGTCTATGCTTATAGTGTCGAAAATATGATGCAGCTCGCATGCCGTTTTGTCACAGTTAAGCGAGCAGCCCTCCTCTCCCTCGAGGCACCTTGCAATGGCAATAGGACCGTCGATAAGCTCAATAACCTGCTTCAAGGTTATATTTTCGGGTGAATCCTTGAGCTTATAGCCGCCCTTGACCCCCTTGTAGGATAGCACGACGCCTCCCACAACAAGCTTATGAAGTATTTTTAATGTAAACCGAAGCGTTATAGAGGTGTCCTCCGATACAGTCTTTGCATCGGTTATTCCCTCACACTTTGCAAGCGTGCAGAGTATTCTTAACGCGTAATCGGATTCGAGTGTAATTCTCAATGCTCTAACCCCTTTTATTATTAGCTAAAAAAGGACCGTTCAAGTGCTTTATGACAGAAATCTGCAAAGAGCCTTGTCGCCACTCTTTCAGGTTAAAAGAATGCGGAGTGTCGGTGACACTCCACAAACCGAGAAATTTATTTCTTTGCCTTGTATTTATCAAGTATATTATGTATTTTCTTAGACTGGTCAAGAAGATGCGAGATAGTTCTGTCGTGGTTGAGAGTATCGATAATGTAAGCCACGTACTTGCACATATTAACCTCTGCATACCACTCACGGGAGAGAAGCTCGGGAGTTCTGTAAACGAGGTTGGTGGTGAATATGCGATTGATAATACCGTCGCTGTATGCCTTGTCCATATTTTCAAGACCGTTACAGAAAAGACCGAAGGTCGCGAATACGAAGATACGCTTTGCACCCTTATCCTTAAGCTGATTGGCAACGTCGATTACGGAATCGCCCGAAGAAATCATATCGTCAACGATAATAACGTCCTTATCCTTAACGTCTCTGCCGAGGTACTCGTGAGCAACAATCGGGTTCTTGCCGTTAACTATAATAGAATAGTCACGTCTCTTGTAGAACATACCGAGGTCAATTCCCATAACCGAGGAATAGTACATGCACTTGCCCATTCCGCCCTCGTCGGGAGAAATTATCATAGTCTTGTCGGGGTCAATCTCGATGTCGGGATACTCTCTGAGCATAGCCTTAATCATCTGATAGGAGGAGCGAACGTCCTCAAATCCCGAAAGAGGAATGGAATTCTGAACTCTGGGGTCGTGAGCGTCGAAGGTAATGAGGTTGGTTATACCCATCGAGTTAAGCTCCTGAAGAGCAAGGGCGCAGTCGAGAGATTCTCTGCCCGAGCGCTTGTGCTGTCTGCCCTCGTAAAGCATAGGCATTATAACGCTGATACGTCTTGCCTTACCTCCGATAGCACCGATAATTCTCTTGAGGTCCTGATAATGGTCGTCGGGACTCATAGGTACGGTCTGACCGTACATCTTGTAGGTAACACCGTGATTGAATACGTCGCATATAATATAAACGTCGTTTCCGCGAAGCGAGTGATGAACGGTTCCCTTTGCCTCACCGCTGCCAAATCTCGGGCAAGAGGCATCAACGAGAAAGGTTCCGTCGTTATCGTGACGGCGCCAATCCTTAAGATAATAATCAACCTGGTTTGCGAAGTCCTCACAACCGCGCATACCGATTACGCTAAGCTCTCCGTATAAGCTTTCCTTCATTTGTCTTCTCCTAGGATAAATATTTTTGAAAATACACATACATTATATAACATATCTTTAACAAAGTCAATAGAAAATAAACGAATTTTGACAACAAAAATCGAAAACAGAATGGAGATTATTATGTCTGAGGATTATGGAGCAATAACCGTCAGAGTATATACCGCGGGCGGAGGTCTTCCCGTTGAGGGGGCACTCGTCAGAATTGTCGGAGCCGAGGAAATCAACCGAGCTGAGGTTCACTCGCGAATTACCGACCGCGACGGTCTTGCCGAAACTGTTTTTCTTCCCGCCCCGAAAAGGAGCAGCTCGAATTCGCCAAGCCCAAGCGAGGCGCCGTATTACATCTACGACGTCACCGTATCAAAGGAAGGCTATTACAAAAGAATAATCCGAGGGGTATCGGTATTCCCTGCCATAAATTCGGTTCAGCCGGTTAATATGATACCGATTGGCAACGGAAATACCGACAGCTACCCGCGCGGAAACATCGATATTACAATTCCGGATAACACTACGCTCTAGGGCGAAATAAGCAAGAGAAAGGATGCGCTATGCCATTCACACCGACAGTACCCGAACAAATTGTAATTCATCTCGGCTCGCCCGACAGCGACGCCCAGAACGTCACCGAAACCTTTCCCGACTATATAAAAAACGTAGCCTCAAGCGAAATATATCCGACATGGCCCGAGGCTGCGCTGAGGGCAAATATTCTGGCACAGATTTCGGTTGCAATGAACCGAGTTTACACAGGCTTTTACCGAAACAGAGGGTATGATTTTGATATTACAAGCTCCCCCGCTTACGACCAGACCTACGTTTACGGAAGGGATATATTCTCAAATATTTCGGAAATCGTAGACGAGATTTTCAACAGCTATATAAGGCGTGAGGGTACTATTGAGCCTCTGTTTACCGAGTTTTGCGACGGAATTGAGGTTCAGTGCAACGGTCTTTATCAATGGGGGAGCGTCGAGCTTGCCGAAAGAGGGCTTGACTACTTCTCAATACTTCAGAACTACTACGGAAATGACATAGAGCTTGTGACCGAAGCACCCGTGGCAAACCGACCCGGCACAGCTCCGCCCGTAGTAATCAGAGAGGGTGACACCGGCCGCGACGTCGAGATACTCCAAAGACGGCTTAACAGAATATCGGCAAATTACCCGGGAATACCCAAGATATACCCTGCCGACGGCTTCTTCGGAAGGTCAACCTACGAGGCGGTGAGAAAATTTCAGGAGGTATTCGGCCTTACCCCCGACGGACTTGTCGGAAGGGCAACCTGGAATCAGATTGAATTCATATACAACGCAGTAAAGAAGCTTTATACGGTCAACTCCGAGGGGCTTTCGCTCTCCGAGGTGACTACGCGCTTTGGCGATACTCTCTCTATAGGGGACTCGGGTGAGGGTGTATCGAATATTCAGTATTACTTAAGCTATATTGCTCTTTTTGTACCGAGCGTTACCGCGGCGACACTCGACGGCTCGTATGGAGAGGGGACGGCAGAATCGGTTCGTTCGTTCCAGCAAACCTATGGCTTGCCTATAACGGGTGAGGTTGACAGAAGAACCTTCGACAGTATTGAAAACGTATATTACGGTATCGTTTCGGAAATTAATTATGAGTTCACCTACGGACGGATATTTCCCTTCCCCGGCAGAATTATTGCCGAGGGCACCGAGGGAAACGACGTAAGGATTATTCAGGAGTACCTGAACTATATCTCCCAAAGTTATCCCGAAATACCGAGGGTAAACGTTGACGGCGTCTTCGGCCCTGCAAGCGTTGCACAGGTCGTTGCCTTCAAAGAGGTATTCGGACTTCCTTCAAGCGGCGGACGCGTGAACGCTGTAACATGGAACGCAATTTCAAACGTCTACGACGACCTTTACACCGGCTCTCTTGCATCGTCGGGACAGTACCCGGGCTATGACCTCTCCGGAGAGGAGAGCTGATAATAGGAGAATATATGTATAGCACAGATAAACGCGCAGATGCTGTTCGCGAGCTGCAAAGAAATCTTGGTCTGATTGAGGATAACAGCTTTTCTACAGTACCAAGCGGTGTGTATGACACCGAAACTGAGCTTGCGGTAAATGAGTTTCAGAGAAATTCGGGACTCGCCGCTACAGGTATTGCCGATTACCCGACCTTCGAGGCTATCTACAGGTGCGGCATAGAGGACGAGAAAGAAAGAATGCGAAGAAAAAAATACAAGAGTACCTCGTTCCCCATTACGGTTGGTGACGGCGGAGTCGCGGTATATAATTTAAACGTTATGCTTGCTGATATTTTATCCTTTTACGGCTTGTATTTCTTTAACGGGACAGGAAGCTTCTTTGACAAAAGGACAGAAGAGGCTGTGAATATCGCGGCAAGGATATTTGGATACGAGCCGACACGTGAGGTGAATTCCGGACTTTACGAGCGGATTGAGCTTGAATACCTTTCAATAAATGTATAAGCTGATTTATTAGCCGTGTTGAGCTGACGCTGTGTATTTTATTCTTTTGTCGGTAATAATCTTATTCGTAAAAAAGATTAGCAAAGGGTTGTTATATGAGCAATAAGTTTACGAAAAAGGCAGAATATGCGCTGAACAGAGCCGTTGCACTTGCAGAGGAGCTCGGGCACACCTATATTGGAAGCGAGCACGTGCTTTTGGCGCTTTCAGAGGACTCCGAGTCCTGCGCTTCGGTGCTGCTGAGAAAAAGCAAGCTGACCGAGGCAAAGCTGCGCGCGGCAATAATAGAATACTCGGGTGTTGGTATAAAAAGCACGCTTTCCTCAAAGGACACGACACCGCGATGCAGACGAATACTAGAAGGCTCTTACAGATACGCGCGAAAGTATTCGTCTGAAAAAATCGGCACGGAGCATCTGCTCCTTGCGCTGCTCGATGAGAGGGAAAGCGTTGCAGCGCGGCTTTTGTCAAAAATCAATGCCGATATAATTGCCCTGCGCGAGGATACTGTAGCATTTTTAAAAAACGCTGAGCGAGGAATAGGAAGCAAGGAAGCAGCGACCGACGCGCAGATACCGAATCTTACAAAATACGGAAAAAACCTGACCGCCGCGGCGCAAAAGGGAGAGTTCGACCCCGTGGTTGGGCGCGAGCTTGAAACAGAGCGGCTTATGCGTATTCTGACGAGGAAAACAAAAAACAACCCTTGCCTTATCGGTGAAGCGGGAGTCGGAAAAACAGCAATTGTCGAGGGGCTGGCGCAGAGGATTGCCGAAGGGCGAGTACCGCCCTCACTTCTTGGCAAAAGCATTATTTCTCTTGATTTAAGCTCGATGGTAGCAGGGGCAAAATACCGAGGAGATTTTGAGGAAAGAATAAAAAATATAATGAACGAGGCAGAACGGTGCGAGTCGGTAATTTTGTTTATCGACGAAATTCACACTATAGTCGGCGCAGGCTCTGCCGAGGGTGCTATCGATGCCGCTAACATTATGAAGCCCGAGCTTGCAAGAGGTGAAATAAGACTCATCGGCGCAACGACCCTTGCGGAATACCGAAAGTATATAGAAAAGGACGGAGCGCTGGAGAGAAGATTTCAGCCCGTGATTGTTGAAGAGCCGAGCGAGGCAGGGGCGATTGCAATTCTCCGTGGACTCAAGGAGAGATACGAGGAGCATCACAAAATCAGAATTTCAGACTCAGCGCTTGTCAGTGCCGTGAAGCTCTCTCTTAGATATATTCAAGATAGATTTCTTCCCGATAAGGCAATTGACGTTCTTGACGAGGCGTGCGCACTTGCAAATGCAAGAAGAAGCGACAATACAAGCAAAATCGCAATTTCAAGAGAAAATTCGGGGCAGAGTTTAAGCGAGATAGCAAGAGTAAGAGAAGGCTCCGTGGTCGAGCCTTCAAGGGGACTTTGTGAGTCAGAACGCTTTTACTCGGAGAGAGACGGGTCTTTCGCGCTTACGGTTAATGAGGAAATAGCGCTTCCCGAGATTACGGAGGCAGACGTTTATAAGGTTGTTTGCGAGATGTCAGGCGTTGATGAAAAGGATATTTTAGGCTCAGATGACGTTGGTATTTACCCGTTTTTATCCTCAAGGATTATCGGTCAGGATAAAGCCGTACGTGCGCTTTCGGCGGCAGTTAACAGAAGCTTCGCTGGGATTTGCGACCCGAAGCGCCCGAGAGGTGTATTCCTTTTTCTCGGCGAGAGCGGTGTTGGAAAGACGGAGCTTGCAAAAGCTCTTTCGGCATATCTGTTTAAGACAGAGGACTCGCTTATCAGATTTGATATGTCGGAGTATTCGGAGAAATATTCCTCATCAAAGCTGCTCGGCTCTGCCCCCGGGTACGTAGGTTACGACGACAACAATTCTGCAATTGAACGTGTCAGGCGTCACCCTTATTCGGTAATTTTGCTTGACGAGATAGAAAAGGCGCACCCCGACGTTCTCTCGCTCTTTTTACAGGTGTTTGACACAGGGATTCTGACCGATGCAACGGGCAGAAAAATCAGCTTCAAGAACACCTTTATAGTTATGACCTCAAACGTGGGGGCTGAGGGCTTGAAGTCCAGAGGCGCAATGGGCTTTGTCGGTGAGGAGAGCGAGAGATTTATCGAACAGAAGCTCAAGCTCTACTTCAAGGAAGAATTTATCAACCGAATAGACGAGATAATACACTTCTCTGCCCTTGACCCGTCTGCCCTTGCCGATATTGCAAGAATTAAGCTATCCGAGCTCACAGAGCGGCTTCTCGGCACGGGTATTGTACTTGAGGTTGACAGCGGCGTTTACGAATATCTTTCGAAAAAGGGTAAGCTATCCGGCTTTGGTGCAAGACCTATGAACAGACTTATCTGCCGCGAGATTGAAAACCCGATTGCCGAGCTTATCGTAAGGGAGAAAATCACCGACGAAAAAATAAAAGTCGGATTTAACGGAGAAAAAATCACCGTTTCTTCAAGTAAGCCTGTTACAAATTAACTTTTCCCCTTATTACAAGAAATAGAGCAGGTTCGTTGTAGCAGCTTCCCGTAACGAGAGAAAGAGAGAACATATCGGTTTATAGCCGAAACGTCCTCTCTTTTTTTGCTTTGCAGTATATTCACTTGTGAAAAACAACCTCATAGGTTAATGAGATGCTTTAAATACAAAATTTTATTCTTCGCCGTCCTTTGCGAAAGAGTGGGTGCCTTCGATTGCATTTTCGTCGCCCGAAAGCGTGTCGGCACCTTTGTCGCCGTCATCTTCATTTGCTATCTTGGCGCTTCGGCTTTCTCTTCTCGCTTGGATTACAGGCTTCAAGAAGCGGATAAGGGCGAGAATATCGAGTACAAGCAGAAGCAGGGCTATAATGCTTAAAATTATAAGCACCGTCAGCTCGTCAGAGGAAACGGCTACGCCGAACAGCACGGGCGAGAAGCTCATAAGCCGTGTATTCCTATGCGTGAAGAACGCGAGAGCAAAAAATGCTATGAGCAGAACACCAATAACAATAGAAAGCGTGACAATAACGGGGGTGAGGGACACCTCGGAATAGACGAAGGCGACCTCGCAAAGCTCGTCTGTTTCATAGACGATATGCTTATTGAAGCGCGCATATTCAAGCTCTGTAAGGCTATCACCGCTTGCCGAAACAAGCTTAAAGGGTACCTTCAAGAGATACTCGGGTATCGGCAGCTGAATACGGACAGTCGTATCAATTTCCGCTAGGGTTTCTCCCTTCAGAACAGACAGTCTGTAGGATTTTACAAAGAAGATATTATCGCCGCTATAAAGTCCCGACGCGTCGGTATCAGAGGCGTCAACCGAGATTTTAAAATCGGGGGCGAAGCCGCTGTCCTCGCTTTTCCACAGAAGAACGCCCGAGTTATCGGGATTTTCGCTATCCTCGCGCAGTGCCGCGCGGTTGACGGTCAGCGTTGCCGTCCTGTCGGGGATTGGCTCGTAGTTGTCGGATTTGAACTTAACGGTAACGGTATATACACCCGGGTCAACCTGTCCGTTGCCTGTGTATTCAGCCTCAATTCCCTTTGGAAAAAGCGCGTAGATACTGTGTACCATACTGTCGCAAACGACGGTCTTATCCTCAAAGGTGATTTTATCGGGCGAGCAGACTGCCTTGGCTATTACGAAGGAATATTCCTTCGTTGTAATCGAGCCGTCGGACCAGACGGAGCTTTCGGTGTCCTTCAGATTTACCGACACCGTATATTCTCCCGCGTCGGTTTTCTTGTTGCCTACGATGTCGTAATACTCACTTTCGGGCAGATTATAGACCTGCTCCTCGCCATTGTAGGTATACACCGTGCTGTCGGGCTGTGGAATAGGCACGCTGACGGGCTCCCCTTCCCCCTCGGCAGAAGCCGAAAGAGCAAAAAATGAGCATAGCGTCGCTATGGTTACAGTTATGAGAAGTAATTTTCTTTTCATTTATACCTCAAAGTCGCACAATGTTATGCGCTGTATTTCAACATTTATCCCAAGGCCAAAATTGACCTTGGGATTTTAGATTAGGTTGTAGGCGGAATGGGGTTTGCAAGTAACGCTTCCATAAGCTGTTGGATTGTAAATCCACCGTAATACGTTTTGAAAGCTTCAGCATTGGGATTACTCTCATCAATGACAATTACTCCGGCATCAATAAATTCGCCTATTGTAGTTTCATCAAAGATTTCGTTTACCTTTTCACTGATATTCTCTATCTTTGTATCCTCGTCAATAAGCTTGATAAATCCGTCCTGTCTACGCTCAGCGGGGATAATATCACCTACGGAAAGCTCGGTTGCAAGGTTTGACATCTCCTTGAATTGATAGCGTGCAACCGCGTTCAGGAGCGAGTGAACCTCGTTGCCGTTCTCGTCATAATACCATTCAACGTACACAGGGTTATCTCCGTCAAATATGGGATTTCCGTCACTGTCGGTAGCCTGCTCGTAGATGTAATTACCGTGCTCGTCCTTTGCGTCCTCGTAAACAACCTTCTCAACAATTTTATTGCCTTCGCCGTCAAGAATATAATCACCGTTTTCGTCGGTCTTGTAAACCTCAACCGCAACCTTCGCTCTTTTGGGTCCCTTCTTGTATGAAAGAATGTCAGCCATTTTAGCATCGTCAACAACACCTTCTACGTTATTGAGCGAGGCATCGGCGATAACTGCCATAATGCCGGTAACTTCGTTTTTGTTGCCGAGCTCGTCCTCGGTGTAGTAATAGTTGCCGTCTTCGTCGTACTTGTAGTCAAGAAGCGTCGATACCTTAATGGTTTCTACTCTTGTTGAAAGTGCCTTCTCGTCGTCGAGGTCGTTGACGGTGAGGTCTGCAAGCGCGCCTACAATGCCCGAGGCTTCGATACAGTTCGCGGGGTTATCCTTATCGTAAGTCGAATAATACTTGTATACAGGCTCCTCGCCCTCGGCAGAAACGAGAACCTTCTCGTAGCCCGCGATTTCACCTATAGTAATCTTACCGATGCGATCTTCAAGATCTTTTACCTTAGCATCACAAACGGTAGCCATAAAGCCCTCGACAGGCACGCCGTTGTTAAAGTAATCGCCGTTTTCGTCCTTCGTATAACCCAAAGCAACGTAAAGCTCGATATCTCTGACCTCTTCCTCGAGCTCACCGTTCGATATTGCATCTAGACTTATATGAACAAGCTCAGACTCAAGTCCGTCAGCGGGAATCAGCTCAACGTATTCATTTTCCCCAATATGGTTCACTACATGATAGGTCACTCCGTTGTAGTCGACGTAGCCCATTATGTCCATAATGCTAAGAGAGTGAAGAGTATGCTCGATATCATTAATATGGCTGTCCGCTATAGCACTCATAATGGTTTCCGAGGGAGCGCCTCCTCTTCCGTACCAAACGTTAACAGTAAGCTCCTCTGCGGGGATAAGCTCACCGTTAAGATACGCGGGGACGTTTTCGTGGAGCTTCATCTCCATAACCTCGGCAATAGTCAGCTCATTAATAATTTCCTGCGTATCAATTCCACCGACTACAAAGTCATAAAAGGTATAGTTAGCAATCATCGTGCTAAGCGCATTTGCCTCTTCACCTGTTTCAGGGTCAAACCACTTGTATTTGTCCTCGCCTTCTGCAGCATCTACGATTTCTTCAGATTCAAGTCCAATAAAATTACCTATGTAGAAGCACTTAAGAACCTCGTGAACACCCTCCTCGCTGAACACGGTTGTAAGCGGCATAACTCTGATAGTATCGGGAATTGCACCGTCAACGTTCTCGGGCAGAAGAAGTCCGTATCTGTCAACAAGGAAATCGATAGAAACCTCGTCGCCAAGAGAGGAAACGGCGAAATATTCGTTTACAAGTCCTTCAAGCGTCATTGAAGGAAGAACAACCTCAGCGCCCTCTCTGTCGATATACTCATCGGTATTAATTCCGAAGGTATCTACCGACACGTTCTTGTAGGCATAATAAGCAACTCCTACTATAGCTCCCGCGCAGGATAAGAATCCAAGCAGGAAAACGAGTATTAAAACTATTAATCTGACAACGAAGTTCGTTGCGACTTTCATATTTAAAACCTCTCATTATTTTTTTACAGTAATAGTATACCATTTTTCTATTACTTTTTCAATAGATTTTATAAAATAAATTGTTAAACAAAATTATAGAAAAAAGTACAGAAAATCAAGTTTTTTGTATTATGGATTAAGCAATTTATATGTTAAAATAAGATGAAGAATTCTATTCATTTAAAAATAAGGGGGTTTGTATGAATATTAAAGCAATCCTTAGGGTGATAACCGTAATATATCTTTCTTTGTCGCTTTCGATATCCCTATTATCCTGTTCTGTATTCGATAGAGATGACAGCGACCAAACAAATAGCACGGCAGGCGGCGTACAAAGCTCCGTAGACGATAGCAACAACGCAGGACAGAACTCAAACGGAAGCACGACTCCCCCAAGCGAAGCTACAGAGCCCGACGGCGGCAATACCAATCCCCCGAGCGAGGGCACAGAGCCCGACGGTGGCAATACTAATCCACCAAGCGAAGGTACTGAGCCCGACAGTGGCAATACTAATTCCCCGAGCGAAGGCACAGAACCTGACAGTGGCAATACCAATCCCCCGAGCGAAGGTACAGAGCCTGACAGCGGCAATACCAATCCGCCTAGCGAAGGTACAGAGCCCGACAGTGGCAACACGAATCCTCCCAGCGAGGGCACAGATCCTGACAGTGGCAACACTAATCCACCAAGCGAAGGTACAGAGCCTGACAGCGGCAATACCAATCCACCGAGCGAAGGTACAGACCCCGACAGTGGCAAAACTAATCCCCCGAGCGAGGGCACGGAGCCTGACAGTGGCAACACTAATCCACCAAGCGAAGGTACAGAGCCCGACGACGGAAACACTAATCCACCAAGCGAGGGCACGGAGCCTGACAGTGGAAATACCAATCCCCCAAGCGAGGGCACAGAACCTGACAGCGGCAACACTAATCCCCCAAGCGAAAGTACAGAGCCCGACAGTGGCAACACTAATCCCCCGAGCGAAAGTACAGAGCCCGACAGTGGCAACACTAATCCCCCGAGCGAGGACATTGAGGGTGAGATTGATTCGGAGCTAGCCAATCTTAATGAAATACGCAAGCAGGAGCAGCAGCTTGCTTTCGCTGCAATGCCAAGTGATATTTTTTCGAGTGAGGCTATGGAATCGCTGAAGCTAATGTATTCGCTCTTCGATGAAAACACTTTTCTTTGGCTTTTAGAGCTATATTATCCTGAAATCGGCGGATTCTATTACTCCAATTCCGCAAGAGATAACTCGCAGTTCCTTCCCGACCTTGAATCGACCGCCCAGGCTCTTGAATTCTTTGACAAATCAGGACTTGACGGTATTTATAACGATTCAATCGGCGACACTCTCCCCACCGAGATACGAAACGCGATATATAACTTTGCACTTTCACTCCGTCACGAGGACGGTTATTACTATCACCCGCAATGGGGCACCGCAATTAACTCCTCAAGGAAAGGAAGAGACCAGGGCTGGGGTAATGATATTATCAACGCCTTTGCTCCCACGACACCCCTGTCAAGCTGCTCAAATTGCTATTCGGGAGCTAATTCCTCACCGCTTACAGAAAGGCTGGGCTTATCCTCGTCGGCGGCGGTATCTAAAGTTGTAAGTGTTGCCGCATCGGTCGATTACACCAATTGGAATTCAATAAAGGCGCTTATCGACAGTGAAATCAGTAACTCTTACAGTCTTGGAAACAAGCTTAATTCTAATATCGGCACAATAGAGCGTTCGGGACTTCGCGACGAGCTTGTATCATATCTTACCGAGCTTCAATACCCCAACGGACTGTGGGAGCCGACTGTTAGCTTCAATGCTATCAACGGTCTTATGAAGATGTGCGGCTTCTTCGGCGGCAACTACGGAAAGTTCCCTCGCGCAAAAGAGGCGCTCACCTCAACGCTTGAGGTTTTGAGTATAGACAGCGAGGTAACAGACGAGGAGCTTAGCGATTACAAAGCCATCACATATCTTTATAACGTTTGGGTAATTCTGTATAAGCTTGTAAATCATCCTGCAAAAGAGGAAAAGGCGGAGTTTACCAAAATACTGAACGACAGCGCCGACGAGCTATTTAATAGCGCATACAGAATTCTTTCAATCTTTAAGAAGGACGACGGCGGCTTTTCCTACAATCCCGAAAGCAGCTCCTACACCTCACAGGGTGTGCAGGTGGCGGTAAGAGACACAAGGGAGAGCGACGTAAACGCAACCTCAATAGCCTATTCAACTGTAAGATATATATTGAGGGTATATCAGCTTTACAACGACGTGGATTTTGATATTCCGAGAATTTACACCGACTTTGACTCAAGCTATCTTAACAAGAGATTGCTGAATAAGCACAAGTCTGCAATTAAACCGATAACAACCTTCGAGAGCTTCTCTTCCTCCAAAGCTACTTACGAAAACGGCGTTCTGATAAATCCCGCGGATAATCTTAACACTGCGGTTTTAGATAAGGACACCGAGTACGGTGAATATATATGGTTTGATTCCGACGTCGTTGATAATCCCGACACGTCGATCGGCGGCAAGGTTCTTCTTGCAGAAACCTTCGTTTACCCCGACAGAGATAAACAGTATGCTGCAAGCGGAAAGAACAGCTACACAGAACAGAAATTTGACGTTTTGGAAGAGGGTGACGTTTACGTCTTCCAGACAGATATGATGCTTGCCGATGCAAGCGGAGGAGTATTCCTTGAGCTTCTGTTTATTGATGATGACGCAAGCTCCTCGGTAAAGCTGCAGTTTGGATTAAAGAACGGATATATCTACATAGTTGAGGATAACTATCACAAGGGTGACAACGGCTCCGAATCGAGCTTGCCAAAATATATACCGCTATCGGAGTGGTTCAGCTTCAAGCTTGAGGCAAGAAAGAAAATTGACAGCAGCGGCAACGTAGAAAATATTACTGCCGAAATCACAGTCAACGGAGAATCCTACGGAGAGTTCGTCACAGGAAGATACAGCGCCTCGTCCGGCTATCATAATTATGATATCGAAAAGGTCAGAATATCCTATTACAGACAGAGCGCAACAACACTTTATCTTGACAATCTTTACTCCTACAGAACAAACGAATAAAGCACAAAAGAGCAAAAAAAGCGGAGGGCTGCAAGCAGCGCCTCCGCTTTGAATTTATAATAATTCTAGATATACGCCATTTAATATGCGGCAGAAAACCGTCTGTCGCGGTTAATCCTTCTTTGCTTCAGCAACGATTTTCTCGGTTATGGACTGAGGAACCTCGTCGTATCTGATAAACTCGAAATCAAATCTTCCGCGTCCCTGGGTTGCCGCGCGAAGCGAGATAACGTAGTCGGTCATCTCAGCGAACGGAACCTCGGCAAGAACTACCTGCGAGTCGTCAGCCGGCTCAATACCCATAACTCTTCCGCGCCTCTTATTAAGGTCGCCCATAACGTCACCGACGTAGTTCTCGGGAACGGTAACCTTAAGCTCACCTACAGGCTCGAGAAGCACAGGCTGCGCCTGGGGCAGACCGTCGCGGTATGCAATGTTAGCCGCGAGCTTGAAGGATATTTCATTAGAGTCAACGTCGTGATAAGAGCCGTCATAGAGGTTAGCGGCAAGCTTAACAACGGGATATCCTGCAAGTACACCCTTCTGCATAGCCTCTCTGAGTCCCTGCTCTACTGCCGGGAAGAAGTTCTTAGGCACCGCACCGCCAAATACGCTCTCGGTAAAGGTAAGGCCGTCCTCTTCTCCGGGAGAGAAGGTAATCTTAACGTGGCCGTACTGACCCGAGCCGCCCGACTGCTTCTTATGCTTACCTTCAACGTCAACCTTCTTCTTGATGGTCTCGCGGTATGCAATCTTCGGCTTTGTAAGCTCAACGTTCGCGCCAAAGCGGTTCTTAAGCTTGGAAACCACTATATCAAGGTGAATATCGCCAAGACCTGCAACGGTAAGCTGCTTGGTTTCGGAGTTGTTCTTATACTTAACGGTGAGGTCCTCTTCGAGAATTCTCGCCATACCCGAGGAAATTCTGTCCTCGTCGCCCTTTGCCATAGGCTTGATAGCCATCTGATAGTAGGGCTTCGGGTAAACTATGGGAGCGTACTTGATATCGGCTGAGAGGGTTGTTAAGGTGTCGTTTGTATTGGTTGCCGAAAGCTTTGCAACTACGCCGATATCACCGCAGACAAGCTCTTCAACGTCGAGCTGCTTTTTACCGCGGAGCATAAATATCTTGTTAAACTTCTCGTTTTGTCCGTTTGTGGTATTGCGAAGGACCATATCCTTCTTAAGAGTACCTGCCATAACCTTGAAGAAGTTCATTTTACCGACGAACGGGTCGGCAACGGTCTTGAATACGAATACAGAGGTATCTGCACTCTCGGTATCAATAGCAATATCCTCAAGAGAGCCGTCAGCCGCAACAATTTTTTCAACCTTACGCGCGGTAGGTCTCGGGAAGGACTCGGCGATTGTGTCAAGGAAGGTCTTGATACCCCAGTTCTTTATAGCGGCGCCGCAGAATACAGGAACGATATCACCTGTGATAATGCCCTGGTGGATAGCCTCGAACGCCTCTTCCTTCGAGATAGGCTCTTCGTTGAAGAACTTATCCATAAGCTCGTCGCTCGTCTGTGCGATAGCCTCGAGGAGAACTGCGTGATACTCGTCGCAGACTTCCTTGAACTTGTCGGGAATCGCGCTTCTAATATACTCACCGGTCGCCTTCTCAAAGGTGTAAACGCACATCTCAACAAGGTTAGCAAAGCCGATAACGGCATCGCCGTCGATAATCGGAATCTGCACGGGACATACGTTAAGTCCGTACTTCTCTCTTATTGCGCCGAATGCCTTGTGGAATCTCGCCTCGCCGTCGTCAAAGCGGTTAATGAAAAACGCCTTGGGTATGCCTGCCTCTGTAGCAAGCTTCCATGCAAGCTCGGTTCCAACCTCTATACCTGCCTTACCGTCAACGACGATAATAGCGGCGTCAGCAGCTCTGACACACTGTCTTGCCTCTCCCTCGAAATCGAAGAAGCCGGGCGCGTCGAGAATATTTATTTTTGCACCGTTCCAAAGAAGAGGTGCGGTTGCCGCTGATATAGAATAGCCTCTCTTTATCTCCTCGGGGTCATAGTCGCAGACCGTATTTCCGTCAGCGGTATTGCCAAGACGGTCGGTAAGCCTTGCTATGTAAAGCATAGACTCTACGAGTGAGGTTTTTCCGCCGCCGCTGTGTCCGAGCAGTGCGACGTT
Organism: Clostridia bacterium; assembly: GCA_017472305.1. Lineage (GTDB taxonomy): Bacteria > Bacillota > Clostridia > Oscillospirales > CAG-272 > UBA1740. The sequence goes on from JAFUQP010000029.1 coordinate 19,032, forward strand.
TCGAATGCTTTTAGTGAAAACGTTTTCCATGGAAGTTTTCTCCTTAAATGAATTAATATGCCGAGTGCCTGATAAAAAATACTGTGTGACACAAAACATCTGTTAATATTATACACTACAAAATTATTTTTTTCAATAATTTGAGAATAACAATTCCCTCGCCGAGCGTAGAAAAACACGGCAACTCTTTGTGCAAAAATCACAAATGCCGCCGTGTTTTATGTATTTTTATAATGTTTTTGACATATCTCCAGCTGTAAGCAACCAACTTATGAGCCGCCTTGTGTCATTCCGCCTCTCTGCTTTTCGGCTTCATGTGGACGAGCGCCTGGTAGATATTCGACACTCCGCAAAGCTCAACCCCCTCGGGTACCTTAAGCGCCTTCGTAAGATTTTTCTCGGGAAGCACGATTTTGGTAAAGCCGAGCCTTACCGCTTCCTTTACTCTGTACTCTATATGAGATACCGCGCGCACCTCGCCCGAAAGTCCAATCTCGCCGAAGGCAATAACCTCGTCGGGAATAACCTTGTCGGTAATGCCGCTAATCAGTGCCATCGCTATCGAGAGGTCGGCGCTGGGCTCGTTGAGGCTGATACCGCCGGCAACGTTCAGATATACGTCGTTCTCGTAGAATTTAAGCCCCATGCGCTTCTCCAGCACCGCAATAAGGAGGCACATTCTGTTGTAATCGAAGCCGTCCGAGGTACGCTTGCCGTTTGCATATACGCTCTTTGCAACCAGAGACTGAATTTCCGAGATAATCGGGCGTGTTCCCTGCATTACACAGCCTGCACACGAGCCGCTCGTGTTTTTCGGGCGCTCTGCCATAACGACCTCGCTGGGGTTGGGTATTTCAATAAGCCCCTTGTCGCCCATCTCGAATACGCCTATCTCGTTCGTTGAGCCAAAGCGGTTCTTTATAGCTCTTATAATTCTGTAGGAATTGGTGCGCTCGCCTTCAAAGTAAAGCACCGCGTCAACCATATGCTCGAGAATCTTCGGGCCTGAAATGCCGCCTTCCTTATTAACGTGACCGACGAGGAATACCGCCGCACCTGTGGTTTTTCCGTAGTTGATAAAGGACATTGCGCTCTCGCGCACCTGCGTAATGCTACCGGGAGCAGAGGTAAAGCGCATAGAGGAAAGCGTCTGCACCGAGTCGATAATTATAACGTCGGGCTTAATACGGTCGCACTCCGAGAGAATTGCCTCAACGTCACATTCGGTGAGAAGATATATTGAGTCGCCGGTAATGCCGAGTCTTTCGGCGCGGAGCTTCAGCTGTCCCTTCGACTCCTCGCCCGATACGTAAAGCACCGTGCGTGTTTTACCGAGCACAGAGCATATCTGAAGAAGAAGCGTTGATTTACCGATACCGGGCTCACCCGAAAGAAGCACCGCGGAGCTATCGACAAGTCCTCCTCCGAGAACACGGTCAAGCTCGCCCATTCCCGTCGAGGTTCTCATATATTTCGGCAGCTCAAGCTCGGAGAACTTCTCTGCCTTGCTATAGGTTGCGCTGTTTCTGCCTCGATTTAAAGCGTTGTTTTGAGGTTTTTCTACAACTTGCTCCTCGTCATAGGTATTCCACATACCGCACTCGGGGCATTTGCCGAGCCACTTCGGGCTTGCGTTTCCGCACTCTCGGCAGACGAAAACTGTTTTCGGGCCTTTCATTTATTACTTCCTTTTTCGTTCTCTCTATAACCGTCGGACGGCTAACGCCAAGCTTAAGTGAGCCCGCATAATGCGCCGAAAATACGCATCGTTTCTCAAAAACTCACCTGCAAATCAAGACACAGCCGACAGTCATAATAATTCTTCTTACGTATCTATAATACCACAAACTATCGAAAAAGACAATCTTTTTTGATATTCTTTTTGAGAAAGATTTTCACATTCTTCCTTGTTTGTCAAAAATCCGCACTCAACCAGCACCGCGGGGTGCTTTATGTTCTCAAGAACGTAAATTCCCTTGCCTTCTTTTATTACTCTACGGTTATCGGGCTGCAAATCATCACGCACCTTAGACTGTATTCTTTCGGCAAGCGCGTAGCTTTCCCCGTTTCCCGTCGAATAGTATACCTGAAGCCCCGAATACCTTGCCGAGCCGAAGGAGTTCATATGTATACTGACGAAAATCGCATTTTCGTAGGAATTTGCTATAGCGCATCTGTTTTTCAGGTCTGAAATCTTCCTTATTCCTTTTATATTTTCCTCCGGCTTATAGAGTAGCTTATCCTCTGTTCTGGTGTAAACCACCGAATATCCGCGCGAGATAAGCTCCTCTCCGACAAGCAATGCGATATCGAGATTCAAATCCTTCTCCATAGCACCGTTTACCCCCACAGCGCCCGAATCCTCGCCGCCGTGTCCCGCATCAATAATTACCGTCGGCAATTTCGGCTCTGCCGAGGCAGAGGCTGTAAGATATTCAACGTACACGTCAAGGATTGCTCCGAGCACGGTTGACAAAAGCACCGTTACGACCAGAAGAAGCTCGCATATCCTCTCCGTCATTCTTTTTTTATTAAGGGTTATGACCGACATTCGCATAAAAAAATCCTCCATAGCTATATAAGACTATGGAGAATTTCTTTGATTTATTCCGAAGGACGGCACATATCAGTCCCTTGCCCCATTTGGACGGGACGAGAAGAGCGAGGTAATTCTGTAATCCCTAACACCCATAAAGTAGCCAAATCCGGTAACCGCTATTGTTACAAAATACATAATGATAAAGGCAATGCAGCCGAGAAGGTTTGCGTAGAGTCCTTCCGCAAGAGTTGAAAAAGCATTTGCAATGCCTATAAACATTGCCGAAATAAAGTGATAGACCGACGAGAGAATTCCAACAGCGTTGCCGAGTGCCGAGGTGTCGGAGTGAAGCTCGGGCGAGCCGATGTAAATTACAATGCAAATAAGAGCCGTTATTGAAAGTATGAGGTTCAGGGAATTTGCGATAAGCGACATAAGCGCGCCCTTGAAGGGTAGCTTCTTAAGTCTGCCAGCATCAATTCTGACCTTATCCTTTGCGCCGCACTCCCATGCCGCGTAGTAGAGCAAGGCAAAGTAGAAGAGCGTTGAGCCTATGGAAACTACGAGCTGAAGGCTCGCCTTGACCGATACGTCCTCGACAAAGCCGCAGGAGATATACAGTACAAGAGAGAATATCATAATTCCCATCTGGTTAATAAAGAATCGCACGATGTCGTAGGAATTGTTTTTCAAGAAATTCATATTTGATTCTTCCCTGTGTTAGGTGTTTTTGTGTTTTATGCTTCTATTTTATCATAAATAATGAAAAAAACAATAGAAAACGCAAAATGTTTACAGTTTATCCACTAATAACGCAAAAAATTTTGTATAATAGAAGTGTAAATATAATTTACGGAGTGATATAAATGTCGGTTCTAACACTGTCAAACGACGAATTCAAAACCTTTCCGCCTATAATCCGCGAGTACGCCTCCTACGTTGCCGCAATCAAGGGCAACAGCGAGAGGACTGTGTGCGAGTATCTGCTCGACCTTCGCACCTTTTTCAGGTTTTATCTTGTGAAAAAGGAAGGCAAGGAACCCTCGGACACTGATTTTGAAAAGATTTCGATAAGCGGGATTACTCTCGAGGACATAAAGCAGGTAGACTCGCAGTTTATCGTTGATTTTCTGATGTACGCAGGCTTCCAGCGCAAAAACAGCACCACTACCAGAATGAGAAAATTAAGCGCTCTGAAGTCCTTTTATAAATTTTTACACAGTAAACGCCACTACATAGACAAGAATCCCACCCTGGATATTGATGCGCCGAAGAAGGCGCAGACACTGCCGAAATATATGAACGTTGACGAGGCAGTGAGACTCCTTGAGGCAGTCAAGGCAGATACCGAATCGAAAACGCAGGACAGAGATTTTGCGATAATCACCCTGTTTTTAAATACCGGTATGCGACTGTCGGAGCTTGTGGGGCTTAATATACAGAGCTTCCCCTCTGACCTTGAAAAGGTTACTGTGCTTGGTAAGGGCAATAAGCAGCGCGTGGTTTATCTTAACGCGGCGGCAAGGTCGGCAGTCAAGGCATATTTAAGAACGCGGCTTGACCCAAGATACGTCAGAACCTCTGACAGTGCTATGTTCTTAAGTAGGAGGCAGACGAGAATCAGCACAAAAACCGTACAATGGATTATTTATAAATACCTCGAGCGCGCAGGACTTTCCTCAAAAGGACTCTCGGTGCATAAGCTCCGACACACCGCCGCAACCCTGATGTATCAGAGCGGCAAGGTGGATATAAGAGTACTGAAGGATATTCTCGGTCACGAGCAGCTTAACACAACCCAGATTTATACCCACGTAGTCAGCAGGAACATTGAGGACGCGGTTGACTCAAATCCCCTGTCGGATATCAAAATCAGCCCGCAGATTAAGGAGAAGAAATGACGGTAGGTGAAAAGATACGCCGCGCGCGGCTCGAAAAAAGAATAACCCAGAGCGAGCTTTGTCAGGGCAGAATAACAAGAAATATGCTCTCCTCAATCGAAAGAGGCGCTGCAAATCCCTCAATTGATACGCTGAGATTTATTGCAGATAGGCTTTCCCTGCCCGTATCTTACCTCGTTTCGAGCGATGACAGCAGATTTTTCTATCTGAAGGAAGATGCCATTTCGGATATCAGAGCAGCTATGAGGGAGAAAAACTACAAAGAGGCTCTGAATTTAACAAAGGGGCTTGGCGGCTCCGACGACGAATGCGAGCTGATAATGGCAGAGGCAGCCTTCGAGCTTGGTAAGGCTGCGGTTCTCGGCGGCTCGTTCAAAAGCGGTAAAGCCTACCTCGAGGAGGTGTTGAGCCATGCTAAAAGCACTGTGTACGACACAGAGAAAATCGAAAACTCGGCACTTCTCTATCTTGCTATGGCAAATAACATCACCGCTCCGCTTCTCGAGCTTAACGTTCCGCTTTTCGAAAAACGTGCCTACTCGCTCTCGGAGCTTGAGCTATATAAATACATATCCCTTGACAGCACGCACCCGTATTCAAGAGATGCCTACAGAAAGCATCTTGAGGCTAAGGAGGTCCTTCGCAGCAGGGACTATTACAAGGCTATTGAGCTTCTCTCGGAGCTTGAAGGCTTGCGCCTTGACGACGGCTACTGTTCCTACTTCATTCTCGCTCTCTACGCCGACCTTGAGGTATGCTATAAGCAAATCGGAGATTTTGAAAACGCATACAGATACGCAAGCAAAAGAATGGCTATTCTTGAGGCGTCAAAGAGCTGAATATTAAGAGAAAACAGTATAATTCCCGCCATCAAGCCTCTTGTAGGCATACGCAAGACCGACGGCATAGGTATTCTTTGCCATAGGCTTGTTTGCTGAGCGCTCGGAAAACGTTTTAAAGCTAAAAGGACGGTTGCCACCGTCCTTTTTTTCTCGATTAAAATTCGGCAAAATACTATTTATTTTTATAAAAAGTATTGACTTATTCTATATTTGGTGATATATTATATGTGGTGAAAATTGGGCTATAGAGTTTCTATGTCCGATTTTAGCTGATTTTGTTAATATTATGGAAGGAGAGATTTGCTTATAGCAAATCGGGAATTCGTTTTGGACAAATACACAAAGCCTAACGTCTGCGCCCTTCCCACGGTCGCAGAACTCCGCAAAACGCTTGACGCCGGCAACTCATCCGATGCACGGACACAGCTTCGTATGCTCTTCGATGAGGCTACCTTCGTTGAGGTTAGCGCGTACACGATGCGCGCTGTCTCCGACTTCATTGCTACGGAGAAAACAAATGAGCTTGAGGGCGTTATCACAGGATACGGTGCAATCGACGGTAAGCTCGTCTTTGCATTCGCTGAGGACTCCTCGAGAATGGGCGGCGCAATCGACGCTCGCCACGCAAAAAAGATTGTTGATATCTACAGACTCGCAATGTCCAACGGCGCGCCTGTTGTCGGTATCTTCAATTCTAACGGCACACCTATCTTTGAGGGTACTGAGGGCCTTGCCGCATACGGCAAAATTATGAGCGCGGTTACCCGCGCGTCGGGTGTTATTCCGCAGATTGCCCTCGTTGCAGGAAACTGCATCGGTACCTCGGCAGCTATCGCCTCGATGTTCGATATCGTAGTATGCGAATCCTCGGCATCTCTTTACGTTTCTTCTCCCGAGCTCTCGGGCAAGAAGGGCACGGAGAATGCTATAATTGCCTACAGCGGTGCTATCGAGCAGTGCGCGGGCTACGTAAGAAGCATGATTACATATCTTCCCTCGAACTCCTCTGTCGGCGTTCAGTGTGATGAGATTTGCTCCGACAATCTTAACAGAATGCTCGGTAACCTTGATTTCGGCGGCGATGCTCTCTCACTTATCTCGCTTATCGCGGATAACAGCGTTTACTACGAGCTTTCCCGCGACTACGCTCCCGAGGCTTCTACCGTATTTACGGTTATCGGCGGCGTTAAGTGCGGTATCGTAGCTACTTCGTACAAGGTTGATGACGGAAAGATTACCGCGGCGGCGGCAAGAAAGATTTCGAGATTCGTAAATCTTTGCGACAGCTTCTCTATCCCCGTGGTTACTCTCGTTGACTCTCTCGGACTTGCTGTTGAGGGCGGCGAGCTCTTCGCTCCCGAGCTTGCAAAGCTCGGTATGGCTTACGCAAAGTCCACCTGTCCCAAGATTACCGTAATTTACGGACACGCAATCGGCGCTTCCTTCGTCCTTCTCGGCTCTAAGGCGCTCGGTGCTGATATCGTCTACACCGTTGACAGCGCTGAAATCGGCGCGCTTAACGCTGATAGCGGCGTTGCATTCGCTTGGGATAAGTACATAACCGAGGAAAAAACCCGTGAGGAGCTTGTTTCCGAATGGAAGGCTTCGGTTTCCTCTCCTTCTGTTGCCTGTGCATCGGGCGAGGTTGACGACATAATCGGAGTTACCGAAATCAGAGCCAGAATCTGCTCGGCTCTTCTTATGCTCTGTGCAAAGAATAACTCTACCCCCCTCGCGCGCCGTAAGGTTCTTCCCCTTTAATCAAGGAGGACTTTATCGGTATGGAACATATGTTTACTAAAGAGTTCTACTCCGCCCCCGTTGAGAGCCTTGGCGACAAGTTTGTATTCGGCGGCTCAATGCTTCTTATCGGTATGGCAACTATTTTCGCGGTTCTTGCGCTTCTTATGGCTTGCCTTTATCTCTTCCAGGTTGTCTTCCACGGAACCGGCAAGAAGGAAAAGTGTGCTCCGAAAGAGGACGCAGTAGCAGCTCCCACCCTTCCTACGGCTCCCGTTATGAGCAAAGAGGAAGAAATCGTTGCCGTTATCGCTGCCGCTATAGCAATGGCAGAGAGCGAAGGTTCGGGTATGAAGTTCAGAGTAGTATCCTTCAAAAGAAAGTAATTAGAGTTAGAAAGGGTTAACTAAAATGAAAAAGTATAATATAACTGTAAATGGCACAACCTACGAGGTTCTCGTTGAGGAGGCTGACGGTGCAGTAGCAGCACCCGTTGCTCCCGTCGCATCTGCTCCTGTTGCGGCAGCTGCCGCAGCTCCCGCTCCTAAGGCGGCTCCCGCAGCACCCAAGGCTGCAGCTCCTGCTGCAAGCGGCGCAGCGAAGGTTACCGCTCCTATGCCCGGTACTATTCTTGACGTTAAGGTTTCGGCAGGTCAGGCTGTAAAGAAGGGCGACGTTGTATGCGTTCTTGAGGCTATGAAGATGGAGAACGAGATTCCTGCTCCCCAGGACGGTGTTGTAGCTTCGGTTAACGTTCAGAAGGGCGCATCCGTTGCCGCAAACGACGTAATCTGCACTCTTAACTGATAGACTTAAAAGGATAAGGTACATAAAATGTTAGATGCTATCCTTGATTTCCTCGGCAAAACCGGCTTTGCAAAGATGTTTGCCGAGACGAACTGGTGGCAGTACCTTGTAATGTACGTAATAGTTGGAGTTCTCTTCTATCTTGCTATCGTCAAGAAGTTTGAGCCGCTCCTTCTTATGCCCATTGCATTCGGTATGCTGCTTGCCAATCTGCCGGGCGCAGAGCTTATTCACCTTGAGTATTTCTTTGATGACTACTATATTTCCGTGGTTGACGGTGAGATTACAGGTACTCTCTCTGCTGCAATGAACACCTTCCTCGAAAATATAAATCCCGCCCTTTATACAATCGGCGAGGATACGTTGACCTTCAATCTCTCCGCCCTTACGTCAAAGGACGTTGAGCTCTTCAATTCTCTGTTCGATATGTATCTCGGTGAATCCGCTACCATCACTGACGGTGCAGTTCACATCAGAATGTCACACATCATCAAAGAGGTTGTTAACAACGGCGGTCTGCTTGACGTTCTCTATCTCGGAGTTAAGCTCGGCGTTTATCCCTCGCTGATATTCCTCGGCGTTGGTGCTATGACCGACTTCTCTCCCCTTATCGCTAACCCCAAGTCGCTTCTTATGGGCGCGGGCGCTCAGCTCGGTGTATTCGCTGCATTCTTCTTCGCTCTCTTCCTCGGATTTACTCCTATGGAAGCCGGTGCTATCGGAATTATCGGCGGCGCGGACGGTCCTACGGCTATCCTCGTTACAAAGGAGCTTGCTCCTCACCTTCTCGGAGCTATCGCTATTGCGGCTTACTCCTATATGGCGCTTATTCCTATCATTCAGCCTCCGTTTATGAGGCTTCTTACCACCGAAAAGGAAAGAAAGATTAAGATGACCAACCTTCGCTCCGTCAGCAAGGTTGAGAAGGTTATCTTCCCCATCGTCGTTACCGCTATAGTATGTCTTATCATACCCGATGCGGCGCCTCTCGTAGGCTTCCTTATGCTCGGTAACCTCTTCAACGTTTCGGGCGTTGCCGACAGACTCTCCAAGACTGCACAGAACGAGCTTATTAACATCGTTACCATCTTCCTCGGTGTGTCGGTAGGTGCTACCGCAAACGCTGAAAACTTCTTAAAGCCCCAGACACTTTACATTATCGCACTCGGACTTTGTGCCTTCTGCATTTCTACCTGCGGAGGACTTCTCACGGGTAAGATTATGTGCAAGCTCTCGGGCGGCAAGATTAACCCCCTTATCGGCGCGGCAGGCGTTTCCGCAGTTCCTATGGCGGCAAGAGTCGCACAGGACGAGGGCCGTAAGGCTGACCCCTCTAACTTCCTTCTTATGCATGCAATGGGACCTAACGTTGCAGGCGTTATCGGCTCCGCCGTTGCGGCAGGAGTATTCCTCAGCTTCTTCGGTTAATCCGGAAAAAGATTTTCAGAAAGGAAATAACAAATGGCTAAAGTTTTGATTACCGAAACCGTCCTCCGTGACGCGCATCAGTCTCTCGCGGCTACAAGAATGACCACCGAAGAGATGATTCCCGTTCTTGAGGATATGGACAAGGTTGGATATTATTCACTTGAAGCGTGGGGCGGCGCGACCTTCGACTCCTGCCTTCGCTTCCTTCACGAGGACCCCTGGGCAAGACTCCGTACAATCAGGGACCACGTAAAGAACACAAAGCTTCAGATGCTCTTCCGCGGACAGAACATTCTCGGCTACCGTCACTACGCTGACGACGTTGTTGAGTACTTCGTACAGAAGTCTATCGCAAACGGAATTGACATCATCAGAATTTTCGACGCTCTTAACGACTCGAGAAACCTTGAGACTGCTATAAAGGCAACTATCAAGGAGGGCGGTCACGTTCAGGCTGCTATCTCCTACACCACATCTCCCTTCCACACGAACGAAGGCTTCGCAAAGTATGCAAAGGAGCTTGAGGAGATGGGTGCTAACTCCATCTGTATCAAGGATATGTCGGGACTTCTTAAGCCCTACGAGGCATTCAACCTTGTTAAGGCTATTAAGAACACAGTTAAAATTCCCGTAAACCTTCACTGCCACTACACCGCGGGTCTAGGCTCTATGACGCTTCTTAAGGCAATCGAGGCAGGCGTTGACATCGTTGACACCGCTATTTCGCCTCTCGCAATGGGTACCTCACACTCTCCCACAGAGTCTATCGTTGCTACCCTTAAGGAAACACCTTACGATACCGGTCTTGACCTTGCAAAGCTCGACGTAGTTGCAAAGCACTTCAACAAAATCAGAGAGAACTATCTTGCATCCGGACTTATCGACCCTAAGGTGCTTAAGGTTGACGTTAACGCGCTCCGTTATCAGGTTCCCGGCGGTATGCTCTCCAACCTCATCTCCCAGCTTAAGCTCGCCGGCAAGTCCGACAAGCTTGACGAGGTGCTTGAGGAGGTTGCAAACGTTCGTCAGGACGCAGGATATCCGCCTCTTGTAACTCCCACCTCGCAGATTGTAGGAACTCAGGCTGTAAACAACGTTCTCTTTGCAAGCGAGGGCAGATACGCAAGAGTTACCAAGGAATTCCGCGGACTTGTCAGAGGCGAGTACGGTAAGTGCCCTGCCCCTGTTACCGACGAGTTCAGGAAGAAGATTATCGGCGACGACGAGATTATCGACTACAGACCCGCTGATAAGATTGCTCCCGAGATTGAGTCGCTCCGTCAGAGAGTTGCTCCCTACAGCGAGCAGGACGAGGACCTTCTTTCTCTCGCTCTCTTCGAGCAGGTTGCTATCAAGTTCTTCGATTGGAGAAAGCAGCAGAAATACGGCCTTGACTCCAACGCTGACGCAAAGAACGGCATTCACGCAATCTGATTTCGGTATACCTGCCGTAATAGCTTCCAGAGCTATAATGCTACAAGCTAATACCGCAAAAAACATAAAAAAACTGCATCTCGGACTGAGATGCAGTTTTTTATTTCAAGAATTCCTTCGCATTGCTTTGGCGAAGGAATTCTTTTTTATGCTCTGTTAAGGCAATTAACTCTTAATTAATTGTTATACAAATTAACTGTACAATAAATTAATTCTTGCTTTTATCGGAGTCATCTGTATTCGAATTATCCGTCAAGTCAGAGGGCTTATCTTCCTCAGGCTTTACAGGCTCGCCCTGAGCACTGTTTGAAGTGCTATCAGAATAGCTTCTCGAGAAGATATCGCGAAGCACCTCGTCGGTAAGAGGCTCACCGTTAGACATTCTCTTAGCGAGCTCCTCGCGGCGAAGACGCTCCTCTTCCGCCTCCTTTTTACGCTTAGCCTCTGCGGTTCTGTTCTCCTCCTCGCTCTTCTGCTTCTTAAGGAAAGCAATCTCCTCAATAGACTCGATTGTGGGGTCGGACATTTCCATAGCGGCTCTGAACTGCTCCTCGTCCATAGACTCGTTCTTAAGAAGGAACTCGGCTACAAAGTGGAGCTTCTTTACGTTATCAGAAAGGATAGTCTTACATCTGTCATAGCAGGAGCCGATAATATTTCTGATTTCCTCGTCGATATCAGCAGCAGTCTTTTCAGAATAGTTCTTACCCGAGGAGAAATCTCTGCCGAGGAATACCTCATCTGAGGAATGCTCCGAGCCGTAAAGGACTGTACCGAGCTTTTCACTCATACCGTATCTCGTTACCATATTTCTCGCAATCGACGTCGCGTGCTGAATATCGCTTGATGCACCCGTAGATATATCGTCGAGAATAAGCTCCTCAGCAACACGGCCGCCAAGACTTAAAACAATCTTATCGAGCATCTCGTTCTTGGACATTCCCATTCTGTCCTCGGTAGGAACGCTGACGGTAACACCGCCCGCACTTCCTGCGGGGATAATGGTAATATGCTTAACGGGGTCTGTGTTCTTACAGTAGTAGGAAGCGACCGCGTGGCCTGCTTCGTGATAAGCACAGAGCTTGTTGTCCTTCTCTGTTCTTACCTTCGACTTCTTCTGCGGACCGAGGATAAGCTTCATATAGGACTCCTCGATATCAATCATACCGATAAGCGCCTTGTTCTTCTTTGCCGCGCGAAGTGCTGCCTCGTTCATAAGGTTGGCAAGCTCTGCACCCGTGAAGCCTATCGTGGTCTGAGCGATTTTCTTCAGGTCAACGGTTTCCTCGAGGGGCTTATTGCGGCAGTGAACCTTAAGGATTTCCTCTCTGCCCTTAATGTCGGGATAATTTACAGTAACGCGTCTGTCAAATCTTCCGGGACGAAGGAGCGCGGGGTCAAGAATATCGGGGCGGTTAGTTGCCGCCATAACGATAACACCCGAGTTTGTGCCAAAGCCGTCCATCTCTACAAGGAGCTGGTTCAGAGTCTGCTCTCTTTCGTCGTGGCCGCCGCCAAGACCTGCGCCTCTGTGACGTCCTACCGCATCAATCTCGTCTATGAATATAATGCTTGCCGGAGTTTTTCTTGCGTTGTCGAAGAGGTCACGAACACGTGATGCGCCGACACCGACGTACATTTCAACAAAGTCAGAGCCCGAAATCGAGAAGAACGGAACGCCTGCCTCGCCCGCAACCGCCTTTGCAAGAAGGGTTTTACCTGTACCGGGAGGGCCTACGAGAAGCACACCGCGGGGAATTCTTGCGCCGAGCTTAACGAACTTCTCGGGATCCTTGAGGAACTCAACAACCTCCTCAAGCTCTGCCTTCTCCTCGTCAGCTCCCGCAACGTCGGCAAACTTAACAGCGTTCTTGTCGCCGCCGACAACCTTTGCCTTAGACTTCGAGAAGGAGCCGATTTTACCTGCTCCGCCACCCGAGGTCTGCTTCATAAGGAATATCCAAAGTGCAATTATTACAACAGCGGTAATAATATAAGGAAGATACATTACGTACCAGGGGGTTTCGGGGGTAGGAACTATGTTGTACCACTGAAGGTTCGTGCCCGTGGGGTTTGTGTCGCCAAGCTCCGTGTCGGGCTTTGCCTTAAGCTCCTCCGCCTTCTCAATAAGCTTTTCAATCTGTACGGTGTAGCTTATCTGGTAGCTTTCCTCGTAAATCTTATTCTCGCCCTTGCCGTCCTTCTCGTAGCCTTCAAAGCTGCCGTTCGCGCCGTATATCGGCTTAAGATAATGAACGGTTACCTCACCGCCCTCGCTTATCTCAAAATCGGTAACGAGGTCCTTTTCAAGCAGCTCAACAAGCTCGCTGTATACGAACTCGTCTTTATCGTCGCCGAGCCCCGAAAACAGGGACACGGCAATAACAACTGCCAGAACCATTACGACAAGCATTATTATATTCTTAAAATTTGCTTTCATCAGGTATCTTCCATGCCTTTCTAAATTAACCCTTGATGTTTATTTGTATTCCGAGCCGAATACGGCGTCGCTGTCGGACTCTCCCGAGTACACGCCCATTGTTACGTATACTTTACGCGAGGAGCTGCCCTTGCCGTCGCATCTGATACCGTATCCCGGTAGCCAAAGAACTCCCTTGCCGTCGCACAGCACGGGTATTCTCTTTCTTTCGGATGGCGGTATTTTTCTGTCGGAAAAGAGCTTTTTAAGCTTTCGCGTCATTCCGCCGTAATAAACGGTGTCGCCCTCGTCCTTCGGTCGAACGAGCATCTCGCCCTCTATTATATCATCGGAAATTTGCGCTTGTATTGATTTTTTGTAAATATTTAGCGAAGTTTTGTCAACAGGCTCGTGTGTGACGGTAATTTCGAGATTAAGCTCTTCAATTTTCGTCCTTCCCTCGCCTATCTTAACCGAATAAGTATATTCTTCCCCTGCTTTACCGTCCTTAACCGACAGTAAGCCTCTTTCCGCATAAAATATTTTGTTATCCCTTACAGTGTAGGAAAAATTATCGCCGGAAAGAAGCTCTGAAAGCTTTGAGTTCTGACTGTAAGAGAGTGACTCTCCTGCCATAAGAGAAAGAACTCTTGCAAGGAGCGCCCCGTGAAGGGCGGAAAGCTCGCGGCAAGGTACGGTCTCTCTTCCCGAAAGGAATTCCTCAGCAAGCGAAGAAAGACAGTCGTCGTCGGAGCGCAGATTGTCCGAGAGTCTGGAGAACGCAGCCTCGAGTGAAGGATTAATATTCCTTAACAGAGGCAAAACCTCGCCTCTGAGATAATTTCTTCTGTACTCGGTTGATAGATTGGTTGAGTCGGTGACAAACGGAATCTTGTATTCTGTAAGCAGAGAAACAATATCCTCTTTAGGTACAGAGAGAAGGGGGCGGAAAATATTACCCCGCACGGGAGGTATGCCCGAGGCTCCTCTTGAGCCACTTCCGCGTAGGATATTCAGAAGCACGGTTTCTATATTGTCGGTTGCGTTGTGAGCAAGCGCAATAAGCGAAATATCGTTTCTGCCTCGGATTATATCATCAAAAGCCGAATATCTGACTTCTCTTGCCGCTTCCTCTGTTCCTACGCCGCGCTCTTTTGCAATTTTGGGAACGTCCACGCAGAGAGAGTCAAACTCAACTCCAAGCTCCTCGGATAGCTCTCTTGAAAACCTCTCGTCGCGCTCTGCCTCCTCTCCTCTTATCCCGTGATTTACGTGAAAAAGAAGAAGTGGAAGTGGCGCGTTTCTCTCTTGGTATTCACAGAGGAAAAGCGCAAGCATAACAGAATCAGCCCCGCCCGAAAATCCAACGAGAACACCCGAAGGCAGCTTATCCTCAAGACTGTATTTACGAAGAAATTCCGAGCCGCATCTGTAAATTTTCTCACCGAGTGGCGACGAAAACATCTCGCGCGCCCTTGTGCGAAGATTACTCCTCATGGTCGTTTTCAAGCGTTCTGAACTTTGTGAACTGACCAATCCAGCCCATCTTAACGTTACCGACCGAGCCGTGACGGTTCTTTGCGACTATGACCTCTGCGGTATTTGCACTGTCTGCCGACGCGCTATCGTCCTGCGCGCCGCTTATATCCTTATAATATTCATCTCTGTAAAGGAACAGAACGATATCTGCGTCCTGCTCGATAGAGCCCGAGTCACGAAGGTCTGCAAGCGTTGGGCGCTTACCTGCTCCGGGTCTTGACTCTGTTCCACGGTTAAGCTGAGCGCAGCATACGATAGGAATACCGAAGTCCTTCGCCATAATCTTGAGGTTACGCGAGATTTCGCCTACCTGCTGTGCTCTGTTGTCGGAATTTCCCGAGGTCTGCATAAGTCCTATGTAGTCTATGACAACAAGCCCGAGGTTATTCACACGGCGAAGCTTGGATTTCATTTCCGCGGCGGTAATAGCCGACGTATCGTCGATGTAAATATCGCAGCCCGAAAGCTGAGAGATTACGTCGGCAATATTATCCCAGTCCTCAGGGCGAAGCTCGCCCGTACGAAGGTTATGCGAGTCAACGAGCGCTTCACTCGAGATAATTCTCGTAACGAGCTGCTCTGCCGACATCTCAAGCGAGAAGATACAAACCGCCTTGCCCGAATTCTTTGCAACGTTTGTCGCAATATTAAGCGCAAACGAGGTCTTACCCATACCGGGACGCGCGCCCACTATAACGAAGTCGCCCTTGCCCATCTGAACAAGCATTCTGTCAAGCGCCGAGAAGCCGGTTTTCGCACCGTCAACAGCCCCCTTTTGCTCAGAGGTAAGCTCAATATCCTTATATACGTTCTGAAGCACGTCACGGATATGTCTGAATTCTCTTGCCTCGTTGTTATGGGAAAGGTCGAATATTCTCTGCTCCGCACTGTCAACGAGCGTGCGTACGTCGCCCTCGTTGTATGCGTCGGTGCTGATTTCATCGGTAATTGTAATCAGCTTACGAAGCGTGGACTTGTCCTTTACAATTTTTGCATAGTCCTTGATGTTCGAGGCAGAGGGCACCGAGTCAGCAATAAGAGTAATATACTGAATTCCGCCCGCCTCATCTCTGTCGCCAAGCTCTACGAGGGTATTAACGAGAGTAACGAGGTCTATGGTTTTGCTCTGCGCGTACATCTTGAGCAGCGCCGAGTATATATGCTTGTGCTCGGTTACGTAAAAATCCTCCTCTGCAATCATACTTCCAATCTTGCCGAAGGAATCGGGATTTACTATAAGCGAGCCGAGTAACGCCTGCTCCGCCTCAACCGAAACAGGCATTTGCTTAATCAAGCTGCTGTCCATCTTAAAGACTTCCTTTCATTCAAAGGATTGATTTTAAAGAAATTATTCGTGAACGTGTACTACGAATTTTGCACCGATGTCGGAGAGCACCTTAATTTCAACGTCATACTTTCCGTATGCCTTGATTGCTTCCTTGATTACAATCTTACGCTTGTCAATATCAACCGAGAGCTTCTTCTTAAGCTCCTCAGCAATATCCTTTGAGGTAACCGAGCCATAGAGTCTTCCGTCCTGTCCGTGACCCATCTTTATCTCAATCTCCACTCCCGAAATTCTGTCTGCGAGAGCCTTCGCCGCCTTTCTGTCCTCCTCAATGCGGAACTGCTTTGCGGCTTCCTTATTCTTAAGCTCGTTGGTTGCCTTTGCATCGGCGGCAACCGCCTTCTTCTGCGGGAAGAGGAAATTGCGTGCGTATCCGTCGGATACCTCAACAATCTGGTCCTTCTTTCCGTGTCCCTTTACGTCACAAAGTAAAATAACCTTCATAATATTTGCCTTTCTTAATCCAGATAATCGTCTATACTGCTTTTAAGCTCTCGGAGAACCGAGATAATTGAATTCGAGGTAACCTGCGCTCCCGCGACGTCAAAGTGTCCGCCGCCGTTAAGCCTCTCGAGTATGAGCTGCACGTTAATCTTGCCCGAGGAGCGACCCGAAATATGAATTTGCTCGCCGATTTTAACAAGCGTAAACGCCGCCTCAACTCCGCGAAGGGTGAGCATCTTATCCGCCGCCTTCGAGGCTATGATACGGAAGCTCTCGTCTGTATCTCCCTCACAGCAGGAGATTGCCACGTTATCTCTGTAAACCGTAATCGAGGTATGGAAGCGAGCTTCCTTTGATAGGTCCTCCGGAGCGGTTTTAAAGAGGTTGTATACGTCGGTGGGATTTGCTCCCGCGCCGCGAAGATACTGTGCGGCACCAAACGTTCTTGTGCCTGTGTTTCTCGTAAACTGCTTTGTATCGAGAAGAATTCCCGCAAGAAGCAGGTCTGCCTCTTCCTTGAGAAGATACTGCGAGCTTATAGCGCTCTCAAGCATCTCGGCAACGAGCTCGCAGCAGGACGATGCAGAGGGCTCGATATAAGAAATCTTGACAGAGCCCGAGAGCGCGTCAATCTTTCTGTGGTGGTCGATTATCGCAACCGACGCCGCCTTCTGTGCAATGTCCGGGAACTGCGCTCTTGCAAGAACGTTATGGTCAACGAGAATGACGAGCGTATCGGGACCTATAAGGTCAAGTCCGTCGGCATTATCGACGAAGGTCTGCTCGTATATATCATTCTTACGCATCATCTCAACGCAAGGATAGAGATTCTTGTCGCGAAGGTCTACCGCGATATTCGCCTTGACTCCACAAATGCTTGCAAGCCTCGCTAGACCGACCGCCGCGCCGAATGAGTCGAAGTCGCCGTAGCGGTGGCCCATTATGATAACGTTATCAGAGCGCGCCATAAGCGAGGTTAGCTGGCTTGAGAAGGTTCTCGAGCGAACATTTGAGCGCTTATAAACCGTCTTGGTTCTTCCGCCGTAGAACGCCGTTCCCTCCTCCGACTTATAAACCACCTGGTCGCCGCCGCGCTGAAGCGCAAGGTCAACTGCGTCCTGCGCGTCAATTTCACGGTCCTTAAGCGTTCCTTGACATCTTGATATACCCATAGAAACGGTAATCGATGCAGAGTCGCCGACACGGGTGTCGCGTATTTCGTCAAGAATCGAGAATTTATTGGCAATGCACTTATCAAGCTCCGAGGAGTCAAAGAGCATTACGTACTTATCGTTATCGTAGGATTTGAGGACTGCGTTCATTGAGTCTGCCCAAGCCTTAAGCTTATCATCTACCTTCGATACCTCGTCGGCAAACTTCTCATGAACGTAATTCAGAACGTCCTCAACGTTGTCAATCGCAATATAAGCAACCGCCACGCGCTCGTCGTTATAACGCTTCTCGGTTTCGAGCATGTCCGTAATGTCGCGAAGAAGAAGGAGATATACTCCGCCTGAGCGCTCCGACACGACAAATCCCTCGCATTTATATATACGCGAGCCTACGGTTGCGCGTGCCTCGGCGTAGAGCGCAGTCTTGTAATCGATACCGAGAACATCCGACACGTCGTTACCGACGTAATTTACGTCGATTCCGAGAGTTTCACGCATAGCGTCGTTATACCAGAGTATACGGCCGTGAAAATCAACCGTAATTACGGGAGATGTTGAATTCTTGAATACTATGCTACCTCTCTCGCGAAGCAGCTCATAGATGTTCTTTTCAGGAATTTCGGTTATCAGTGTGCGGCGCTTGTAGGCAATAATGGCAATTTCCAGAAGATAAAGCACTGCGACAAGTGCTGCGGTAATAACCGTATTTGATTTGAGAAAATAACAAAGCACTCCGAGAAGCGCAATATTAAGACAGCCAAGAGTAACCAGAAGCACAGCCTCAAGCCGAGAGGCGTAAGGGACACCGAGCCCTCTGTTGTTCTTTCTCATACTGTTCTCCTTTGATGATATTTATTCTTCCCTTTTTAGCTTATTGTGCGTGAAGGTAAAGGTTATGCCCATTATCGAAAGAATTCCGATAGCAAGCGAGGTCGCCGAAAACAGTGCTAAAAACAGCACAAGCTTCATAAAGCCTCTGCGCGGCGAATTTATCAGCAGTGCCGACACGTAATTGTAACCGACGTAAGCATATACCACAGAAAGCACGGTATAAAGATTTGACACGGTGAGCGAGAATATATCTGTGCTTGCGCCGGCAAAAAGAGAAAGAAGCAGTAAAGCGATATAAAAATAAGCAAAAACGTTAGAGGTTGAGAACCTCCAGTTATATACCGTCGAGGGCTCTCTGTCGATACGTCCGACGATTGCGCCGAAAACCTTGAAGGTAACGCCGGCAATAACAAAACCGCAAATTACAATTACCGATATTAACGAATTTACAAGCGAGTTAAATAGCACAAGCGCATCATCGGGACTTATAAGCACAGCCGCGTTTCCGTCTCCGAGAGAAGAGGTAATTCCGTTAATTCCCGTCAAAAACTCGTCCTTAAACGCAGAATAAATACCGAGGTAATGCTCCTTAAGAGCAGACAGCGACACCTCGCCTACAGCGTAAAAGCCGTCCAAAACAAACGCGATAACAATAAAAAGTGATGCAATTGCGGTAATCCAAAATGCACATTCGCCCTTTTCGCTTCCCTTCGTATACATAAAGGCTATTACGAAGGCTATGAAAATTATTTCAAGTGAAAGCGAGGGGATAGGCTCGCCTGAAAAAATTCCGATTACAAGGTTAAAGAGAAATACAAGGCACGCGGATATTACCGTAGGAATTCGCTTGGTGCTTTTATCGTAAATCATAAGCGCCGCAAGGCTGGCAGCCGAAACAGGCAACACCAGAACGCCGAAAAGCGTTGATAGTATTCCCGATATAACGGTGAAAATGGAGAGTGCGAGAATTGCACTTTTATAATTTGCTTTACTGTTTAATTCTGCTTTCATTTTTTCTCCGAGGATAATTATTCATATTATTATACCACAAATACAAAATAAAGTAAAGACAAATGATTAAATATTTTCATATTATTTTTAAATAAATAAAAAAACTGCGCCGAAATGGCGCAGTTTTCTGACAAAATCAGATTAAAAGACTAAATCGGTCAACTGTACGAAGCGAGCGAAGGCTTAAATATTCTCCTTGCAGTCCTCACTGCAGGTAGCGCAAACGCCGTCGCAGATTTCAATTCCTCCGATTTTCTCTCCGCAAGCGGGGCATAGAAGCTCGTCGGGGTCAAGGCTGTCGTCAAAGCATACTACCTCGCCACACGAGGGACATTCGATTTCATAGTACTCGCCGTCCTCACCCTCGTAGTCCTCTCCGTCGTTAAGGTCATCGTAGTCATCTTCGTCCTCGTCAAAGTAGAGGTCCTCCTCTACCGCACCGAGGTCGCAGTCAAGCTCCTCTACGTACTCGTGAAGCTCCTTGTTATCGGCCTCAAGAGCCGCGATTTTATCAGCCATATCCGAAACGAGGTCAAGAAGCATAGAGATAACCTTTCCCTCCTTGGTGTTCTTATCAATCTCGTAGCCGTCAAAGAGGCCCTTAAGATATGCTGCGTTTTCACAAATTCCCATAATATACTCCATTCCGTCGCAAGGCGACATTTTTATATTTTGTAAGAAAATGCTCCCAGATATGGGAGCATTTATTCCTTTTATGCGCGCTCAAGATACTCGCCTGTTCTGGTGTCAATCTTGAGTACGTCACCCTCGTTGATGAAAATCGGAACCTTAACAACGGCACCGGTCTCAAGAACTGCCTCCTTGGTAACGTTGGTAGCGGTATCGCCACGAACGCCGGGCTCGGTTTCGGTTACTGCAAGCTCAACGAATGTAGGCGGGTCAACAGAGAATACGCTTCCCTTCCAGGAAGAAATTCTACATACGGTATTCTCCTTAACGAACTTGAAGTTGTCGCCAAGCTTGTCGGCATTGAGAGGAACCTGGTCGTAGGTCTCGGGGTCCATGAAGTAGTAAAGCTCACCGTCGTTGTAGAGATACTCAAGGTCGCGGCGCTCAATTACCGCGTTCTCAAACTTTGCGGTGGGGTTGAAGGACGCCTCGCGGATAGCACCGGTAACAACGTCTCTGTACTTGGTTCTTACGAACGCCGCACCCTTACCGGGCTTAACGTGCTGGAACTCAATAACCTGATAAACCTTGCCCTCCATCTCGAAGGTCACACCGTTTTTGAAATCACCTGCTGTTAACATACTGTAATTTTCCTTTTCTTGGCGAATTGTAGTTTATTTTTACCGCGGCATAAAGGTCCGCCACAACCGTGAATGCTACAAAAAGCATTAATGCCAATTATATACCTATCAAATTATACAATATTTTTTTGAATTTTGCAATAGGTTATTCGATATTTTTCAAATTTTTTAGGTTTTTTCCCGTTAAACGCGAATCGCATTAATAAATTTCTATCAAATCCTTCGGGGAGTGAGTGAAATTATATACTCCGTCAGGCTCAATAGCTACCATATCCTCTATGCGGCAGCCGTATTTACCGAAAAGATATATTCCCGGCTCTACAGTCAGGATTTCACCCGTACGGAGTGCCCTGCCGAAGGAGCGCGGAGAGAGCGTCGGAGTTTCGTGAACGAAAAGTCCTACCGAGTGACCGAGCGAGTGACCGAATGCGCCCTTGAACTCGAGTACGCCGTCAATTATATCACGCGCAACCTTGTCAGCCTCGCCCGCGTCAACGCCCTCGCGAAGAAAATCAATCGCAGCGAGCTGTGCCGAAAGGACGGTGTTATAAAGCTTCTTCATCTCGTCATCTGCACGTCCTATGACAACAGTTCTTGTCATATCCGAGCAATATCCCTTGTATTTAGCACCGAAGTCCATAGTCAAAAATCCCGAGGAGAGCTTTTTCATTCTCGGTGTTCCGTGCGGAAGCGACGAGGCATCGCCCGATACTGCTATAGTGTCAAAGGAGAATCCCTCAGCACCGAGCCTTCTCATTCTGTATTCAAGCTCAACTGCGACCTCATTTTCGGTCATATTCGGGTTAAGAACGGTAAGAAGCTCCGAGAAGGCGGCATCGGCAATATCCTGCGCCTTCTGTATAAGCTCTATTTCCTCTCTGCTCTTAATCTGTCTGATTTCGGCAAGCATCGAGCCTACCGAAACAAGCTCGCAGAAGGAAAGCTTTTGTTTATATGCGTTATAGGTGGAGTAGGAAACGTAGTCCCCCTCGAATCCTACCCTTCTGGCGCCCGAAAGTGCCTCAGAAATATATTCCCAGCGGTTCTTCGGGGTAACCACCTTAAACTCGGGATTGCACTCCGAGAGCGCCATCTCGTAGTATCTGAAATCGGTTATCAGATGCGCTTCGGTTGCCGTTATCACGAGAAGCCCGTCAGTAAAGCTGAAATCCGAAAGGTAATGCTGGTTAAGCTCGTCAAGAACAATTATTGCATCAAGCTCTGACGCCTTCAGTCTATCTCTTAATTTTTGAAGCTTGTTCATTATATTCTCCCTTCTGTCGCCTAAAAGGCGACCGCACAAAATTTTAACGAATTTTCGGCACCGCCGTTTCGGCGGCATTTTGGAACAAGGCTCCAAAATGCGAAAATTTCAGGCGTGAAATGCACTGAACGTCAAATCCGATGGTACGAAGCTTTCACGCAAATCTCCCAAGATAATATTTCTTCATCATAAGCGCGTCATCAGACTGCGTGCCCGCCGACTCGCAAATAACAGTCGGTGTCAGACGCTCTCTTGCGATAACGTCAATAAGCGGCTCAAAGTTAGGACCGTAGGTTTCGTCAGCGAAGGTTAAATGCTTTTTCTCTCCGCCCCCCGTCCACTCGATTTTCGAGAAGTGGCAGTGAAGATTTTTAGCAACCTCGTCGCCGAGCGCATTGCCTATTTTATCGAAAACGCGGAGATAATCGTCGGCAGTTTTAAAGACGCCACCCAAATCTCTTGCGTTAAGGTGACCGAAATCAACGACGGGAACGAACGCCTTATCAATTCTGCAAAGCTCCAAAACCTCATCAAGAGTTCCAAGCTGATTAATCTTTCCCATTGTTTCAAGTCCGATTTTCACACCGTGGGTATCGACCTCTGAAAGCGTTCTTACAAGGGTATCGGCGGCAAGGCGCATAGCCTCGTCCCTTGAAATTTTAGCTGCAGAGCCCGAGTGAACGACTATCGTATCCGCGCCGAGAAGCGCCGCTGCATCAAGGCTCTCCCTTATGTAGCGGATACTGTTCAGGCGTTTTTCCTCCACAAGTCCCGAAAGGGATATAAAATATGGGGTGTGGAAGGACATTTTGATGCCACAGCGCTTTGCCTCGTTGCCGATAGCCGTGAGCATTGCAGCAGATGCCGCAAGTCCGTTTCCTGCCTCATATTCGTATGCATCAAGCCCGATTTCCTTAACAAAGGCGGGTGCTTCAAGAGTCGATTTGTGTCCTGCAAGACGGAATGCGTCGCTGTTACCGCCGGGACCGAAATGTGCTTTCATTTTTTGTTCCTCTTTTCATATTTTTTAAGCACGGGAATTTCAAGCAGACGTTTAAAACGGGTAAGCAAATCGCGCTTGTCCCTGATAGGCGGCACGAGAATTGCCCGTATTCCTGTATTGTGCGCCGCCCACACGTCGGTAAATACCTGGTCACCCATAAGAACAGTATTGATTCTGTCAGTGCCTATATCCGCCATAGCCCGAAGGAGATTTTTCTTAAAGGGCTTCCCTGCCTTTGCGTATGCGGGCATCTGTAAATCCTTATTGAACAAATCTACTCTTTCACTGTTATTGTTCGATACTATCGCAGTCTTAATCCCCACGGCAGCAAGAGAGGCAAGCCAACGCACAACGTGCTCTCCTGGATTTGGGTGCTCGTAGGGCTCGAGGGTGTTATCGATATCGAGAAGCACACCGCGAACGCCTATAGATAAGAGAAATTCGGGGGTGGCTTCATCGAAGGTATTAAATCTGTATTCAGGTACAAACGTAAATCCCATAGTGCTATCCTTCTATTAATATTTACATATATTATACATTAAATGTTTTTGTGTGTCAAGAAAAAGAAATACAATCTGTGAGTTTTTCAGTCTATAATAAAAAATATTTTAAAAGAATTTCAAAAACCTATTGACAAACCGACAGTTTTGTGATAAGATATAGTGGCGTTCAGAAATGCGAGTGTAGTTCAATGGTAGAATTCCAGCCTTCCAAGCTGGTCGCGTGGGTTCGATTCCCATCACTCGCTCCAAATGCGCCCTTAGCTCAGTGGATAGAGTGCCCGGCTACGAACCGGTAGGTCGAAGGTTCGA
>JAFUQP010000030.1 GCA_017472305.1 Clostridia bacterium
GATTTTGCCTGCTCGGCAAAATCAACTGTGTTGCCTTGCGGCACCACGCCGAAAATCAAGGATTTTCGCACATTCCTTGAAATACAGTCGTTCGCCCTTGCTGGCAAGCCGACAGATGCGAACCTCGTGTATTATAATATATGTGACGTTGCTTTTGCCTGCTCGGCAAAATCAACTGTGTTGCCTTGCGGCACCACGCCGAAAATCAAGGATTTTCGCACATTCCTTGAAATACAGTCGTTCGCCCTTGCTGGCAAGCCGACAGATGCGAACTTCGTGTATTATAATTGTAATACGCGCAAGGGAAAAAGTCAACCTACAAATAGTAGAGTTTAAGGAAAAACGCTACTACAGCGCGTAGAGTTTAATAAACAAGTGCAATTGTTCCTGCATTTTAATACGGAAAACGTAGAAAAAAGAGAACAGGCAAGCCCCGAATATCTCCCCGAAGCCTGCCTCGTTTTATCTTTTAATGTCCGTGTATGCCCAAAGCACGGTGTATCTGTCCTTTAAGTCCTTTGAGTAGAGAACTCCGTCGCGGATTTTCTCCTCGCCGTAGAGTTTCACGAAGTCCTTTGGTGAAAGCCCCGCCTCGTAAAGCATTTCCTCAACCTCTCTGTAGCTTGGTGCTTTGCGAAGAAGGCGCGCAATTTCCTTGCGTCGCTCCGAGTATATCGCGACTCTCTCGCCTCTCTCGGAATAGAAGCCGAGCTTTTCCTGTAGCTTTAATACTCCCTCGGCACTCCTTCCGTAAATCCTACGGATTTTCTCCCCGTAGTCCCCCTCAAACTCGGCGGGAAGTATTTCTTTTTCAGACTCGAAAAGCTCGGCAAGCTCCTCTCGGATTTTAGCCGTGACAAGCGAGGAATAAAAGACGTCAAGCCCGTGCGAAAGATATCTCTCGCCCCTCTCAATGCCGACAATCTCAAAATAGTGAGAGAGGTGATGCTCCGAGCCGGATGCAGGGCGTGAGTTGCCAACGTATGCCATAAGAATACCGACCGAGATAAGAGCCTCGGTAAGAGTTGCTATAGCCTCGGGACATCTCTCAAGAATTCCCTTTATCGCACCGCGCGTGCGCTCGACTGCTTCGAAGGTTTCGGAAAGCACCGTCTTACAGATATACTCGTCGCGCACGATGGCGGCAAGCTGCCAGTCGTTAAGGCAGGAATACTTGCCGATAATATCGCCGTATCCCGCGATAATCATATCCATAGGGGCTTCCCTGAGCACCGAGGTGTCGGCGATTATCGCCTCGGGCACGTGCGCGTTCTCGGTAACCTTCATACCGCCGAGAATAAGTGCCGCGCCAACCGAAGCATAGCCGTCCATTGACGGCGCGGTAGCTACTATGTAATAGGGAAGTGAGTGAGTGTACGAGGTGTATTTTGCAAGGTCACTGATGACACCCGAGCCGATACCGACAATAAGGTCACAGCCTTCGCTAATCCTACCGTTGATTTTCTCGATTGCACACTCGTTAGGAACGAGCAGCTTGTCTGGGAATATAAGCGTGTCATATACCCTGTCGCCGAGTGCCGAGGCAACCCTCTCGCCTGCCGCGCGGTAGGTATTGTTATCTGCAATAATTAAAATGTTTTTATATCCGTCCGCAATCTCGGATAGACGCCCGATTGCGCCATCTTCAATTATGACGTGCTTAATAGGGCAGGGGTGAGTTCTGCCGCAGGAGCAATTCTCAATACCCGAAAGAAGTTCAGTTAGCTTCATTACTTAAGTAATCCTCCAGAAATTTGCCCGTTGAAAGGTAGCTGTCGACCTTGATGAATTTTACGTCCGAATGAAGGACAGACTCGTCGTTGCCGCCCACGCCGTAGTCGTCGCCGCAATAAGCGCACTCGCTCTCGGAAATTCCGTGCTCTGAAAGGTAATCCTCCAGCGCATAGAGCTTGTCAAAGGGCTTTGGAGCCATATCGAACGACGAGCTGCCGCCGATAAACACATTGTATTCGGGGAAGGCATCGACGACGTCCTTGTATATTTTCCGTCTTTTCTCACGCGTCGGGTCAAATCTCAGCTTATCCTCGAGCATAGCGGCAGTACCGAGCAACGGAAGCGTTACGCAGCCCGAGGAATGAAATTCGAGCGGTTCTCCGTAATACTCAAAGAAGCCGAACCTCTCGCGCAGTCTTTGCGCTCTGATAAGAAGCTCCTCCTTTTCGGTAGGGAGAATAACCGAGCGAATCATAACGTCCCTGCCGCTCTCGCTGTCGTATTTACAGTATTCCATACCGTAGTTGCCGATTATATCAATAGGTACGTCGCCTATTTGATTTCTTATTCTTTTGCATCTGCCCGCCCCAACGATAAGGAGCTTATACTTTTTTGAGAGGGAGTTGAGCAGCTTTCGGTAATCCTCCGAAATCGGTGTTTTATGCTGCGTAAGTGTTCCGTCTAAATCAAAAGCCAACAGTTTTATCATATTTTTCATTCCTTATCTGTTTTCTTGCTTTCAAATCTTTTCGTTTTACAACAAAAAGGAAAGGGAAAGAAAAAGAATTGCCTGAAACGGCTCGAAACCGCTTGACAAAAATTGCTTGCGCTAGTATAATTAATTATAATACATTGTTCATTTCTTGTCAAGAAGTGGCGGTGTGAATGAGAAACGCTCAAAAACGCTCACGCTTGGATATATTACGCAATACGTTGTTAAAGCATCGACTCGCAACGCTCGACATAGATAACTATGCCGTCGCGTTACTCGCTCGCTTTGCCTAGTCTTGCGAAATATCTCCGTCGCGTGACGGGCGTATAAATTCCGAAATTCTGCAGATATCCGTCGACTCGTCGCCCTCACCGTATGTGTATACGCCTTCGGGCTCCTCGCTAGGCTATCTTTGCCTTTCAAAATTTCTCCTGCCCGTGATGCTCACGCTTGGATATATTCCCGAGTACGTTGTCAAAGCATCGACTTGCACTATTCTACGTATAATCGTAACTTTAATTGTGCATTATGCATTATGCATTATGCATTATTTATTCTGCATTCTGCATTAATCCGGAGGCTTTATGCTTAAAAATCAAAGACAGCTTGAAATAGTTGAAATACTCAAGGCAGAGGGCTTTGCAACGGTTACCTCGCTTTCGGAGAGACTCTTTGCGAGCCTTCCGACGATAAGGCGCGACCTGACGGCGCTCGAAACCTCGGGCTACGTTAAGCGTTGCCACGGCGGCGCTATGATTGTTGACGGCGGCTCGGGCTCGCCGATACATTTCAGACTTGAAAAGAGAATACAGGAAAAGACTAATATGTGCCAGGTTGCGGCGGAGCTGATAAGCGACGGCGACGTTCTGTTCGTTGACGGCTCAAGCACAGTGTTCCGCATATCCGACTATCTGAGCAGCCGCAAAAAGGTGACCGTCGTAACGAACAGTCACCTTGCAACCGAGCGCTTCGCGAGAGCGGGCGCCAGCATATATTCAACGGGTGGCAAGCTTCTTTACGAGTCCTTCGTATTCGTCGGCAGCACTGCCGAGTCGGCGGTAGAGCGCTATAGCGCGGACCTTCTCTTCTTCTCGGTAGCCGCTATATCCGAAGACGGTGTTCTCTCCGACTGGTCGGAGGAGGAGCGCGACCTTCGCCTTAAAATGGTTAAGAACGCAAGGTGCAAGGTGTTCCTCTTTGACAGCGGAAAGATTGGCAAGCGCTTCGCCTTCAAGCTCTTCCCGATATCCGAGCTTGACTACCTTATAACCGATAAGCCTCTCTCGCCCTCTCTCATCTCGCAGTATTCGCTCGAGCTTGTCAAGTCCGAGCCCGCATATCTCTATAAATGCGGCAAAAGGTGGTAGCTTTGTGCCACTCGGGATTATCTTACTTGCACCTTGAAGCTGTGCTGTATCCTTGAAGATTTAGCCTTTGGGCTGATACCTTGAATTCCGTTGAATAAAAAATGCTGATAGCGAGCCGCGTGTGCCTGCTATCAGCATTTCTGTTTGTAATTATTATCTGTTAAGGATAAGCTTAGTCAACTCCACAGGGTTAACGATAACGCCGTCCTTGTAAACTCTCATATTACCCGAGGCAATTTCGTCGATAAGAATAACCTCGTCGCCGTTGTAGCCGAACTCGAACTTGATGTCCCAGAGGTCAAGACCGATGGACTTGAGGTCGTCTGCAACAATCTTGGTAATCTTAAGAGTCTGCTCCTTCATAGACTCGAACATTTCCTGGCTCATAACGCCGAGAGCAGCAAGACCCTCAGAGGTAACGAGCGGGTCGCCCTTTGCATCATTCTTGAAGGTGCATTCAACGTAGCCGCCGGGAATGGGAGTGCCGTCTGCTATGTACTCGCCGTATCTTCTGATGAAGCTTCCGGTTGCAACAAGGCGGCAGATAACCTCAAGACCGTGACCGAATACCTTACCGGGAAGAACCTCCATGGTAACGTCGTCGATGTTAGCGTCAACGTAGTGAGTCTTGATGCCTGCCTTCTTAAGAAGCTCGAAGTAGTAAATAGAGGTGCGAAGATTTGCCTTGCCGATACCCTCAATCTTGAGTCCTACAGAGTTTTCACCCGGATCGAACACGCCGTCCTTGCCGGTGCAGTCGTCCTTGAACTTGAGGAGTACGTTTCCGTTATCGAGAGAGAATACGTCCTTGGTTTTGCCTTCGTAAAGCTTTTTCATTTAAAAATTCTCCTTTCGCCGAAGCGACAAATTAATTTTTACTTTAATATTTTATCACAATTTTTTCTGCTTGTATATAAATTTTACCAAAAAAATCTAAAAAAAGCAAAATAAACAATTATGACGGTACAAAATCCGCCGATTTTCGGGCAATATTTTATTATTCGTAGAGAGGATATTTTTCGCAGAGTGCCTTGACTCTCTCTCTTGCCTCGTCGGCATTAGCCTCGAAGTCCGAAAGAGTCAGGGAAATAATCTTCGCAATCTCCTTCATATCACTCTCGACAAATCCGCGAGTTGTAGCCGCCGCAGTACCGAGGCGAAGACCGCTTGTGATGAACGGGCTCTGGGTATCGAAGGGAATAGCGTTCTTGTTAGCGGTAATTCCTACCTCGTCGAGCATATGCTCGGCTTCCTTACCGGTCGAAACCTTCATTCCCGTGAGGTCAACGAGCATAAGGTGGTTGTCTGTGCCGCCCGATACGAGCTTGAAGCCCTCGGCAAGAAGTCCCTCGGCAAGAGCCTGCGCGTTTTTCTTAATCTGCGCGGTGTATTCCTTGAAGGAGGGCTTGAGCGCCTCTCCGAAGCATACTGCCTTCGCGGTTATGGTGTGCATAAGAGGACCGCCCTGAATACCGGGGAAGATAGCCTTGTTAATCTTCTTTGCAAGCTCCTCGTCGTTTGTAAGGATAAGACCGCCGCGAGGACCGCGAAGAGTCTTGTGAGTCGTGGTTGTGGTAACGTCAGCGAAGGGCACGGGCGAGGGGTGGTCGCCTGTTGCGACAAGACCTGCAATGTGCGCCATATCTACCATAAGGTATGCGCCAACCTCCTTGGCAATAGCCGAGAATTTCTCGAAGTCGATAACCCTCGGATAAGCCGATGCACCGGCAAGAATAAGCTTCGGACGGCACTCAAGTGCAAGCCTTCTTACCTCGTCGTAGTCAATTCTGCCGTCGGACTCGGATACACCGTAGGGAACGATGTTCCAATACTTACCCGACATATTTACGGGCGAGCCGTGCGAGAGATGTCCGCCGTGAGCAAGGTTCATAGAAAGAACGGTGTCGCCGGGGGTAAGAAGCGCAAAGAATACCGCCATATTAGCCTGTGCGCCCGAGTGAGGCTGAACGTTAGCGAATTTCGCGCCGAACAGCTCCTTAGCTCTCTCGATAGCAAGGTTTTCGACTACGTCAACGTGCTCACAGCCGCCGTAGTATCTCTTTGCAGGGTAGCCCTCTGCGTATTTATTGGTAAGCGTCGTGCCGTTTGCTTCCATAACGGTCTCGGAAACGAAGTTCTCCGACGCAATAAGCTCAATCTTGTTCCTCTGCCTCGAGGTTTCCGCCATAACCGCAGCGTAAATCTCGGGGTCGTTCTTTTTTAGAAGTGAATATTCTCTCATTTTTCTATCCTTTCGGCAAATATAAATCCATCATATATTATACAGACTTTTTCGCGGCTTGTCAATACCCGTACGCACATCTTACAAAAAAACATAATCCGAGGGCAAAAAAGCACAAAATCCTATTTTCAAACGGAAAGAGGTGTGCAAATCTGCCTTCGGATTTTTCTCCATATCGGAATTGTATAATCCAAAAAATACGCTAATTCCCGACATTTCGGGCAATTTTTCTTTGATAAGTTACATTTTTTGCTTCTTTCTGTCCGCAAGATATCTTTTTCTTGCCTCGGTAAGAAAGGCTTGAACCCTCTCGGACTGGTAGTCCCTGTAGGTCCAGGGGAGCTTGTGCCACTCGCCCCTCGCATAGAAGAGCGTCAGCTCTGTGTATATTCCGCGCTCAAGCGGAATTCTGAAGCCCGCCTTCTTAGTTGTCGCAAGCATAAGCCTGCCGTGGCTTATAAATCCGGGGTCGATATTCACGCGTCGGTTGCCTTCAACCGAAAGCTCCTTTTCAAGAGCGTTGGTAAATTCCTTTATCTCGGCTTGTCTTGACGGGTCAACGGTTCTCTCGAAGCTGACAATCCGCCGAAGCCCCTCGCCCCCAAGCTCTCCGTCATAGTAGTCTGAGAACTCGCGCGAGAACGAAAACTCCTCGCACTCTCCGTCAATAGGTCCAAACTCGTCGGTGAGAGCCTCCATAGCCCTCATAAAAAGCTCTCTGTCGCTGTAAATCAGTCCGACAATCAGCTTTTCCTCCTCGAAAACACCCACACAGCCCATAATCACGGCTCCCTCCATCAAAAAATCTACTTATTATATTTTACACTATTTTTATTTCTCGGTCAAGCCCCGAATTCTACTCGAATATCTTTTCTACTCACAAAATTCGCCGATTTTCGTATACTGATACGGAAGGGCAATGCCCTAGCCAATATCAACTTAAATAAAACAAGTTCGATTTAGGTTGGCATTGGCTACCCGTAATTAATTACTACAGTTACGGCAAAAAAGACAA
The DNA here is from genome assembly GCA_017472305.1 of Clostridia bacterium. GTDB lineage: Bacteria > Bacillota > Clostridia > Oscillospirales > CAG-272 > UBA1740. The sequence goes on from JAFUQP010000030.1 coordinate 7,071, forward strand.
GGACGAATACAAATGGAGAAAAACGAAAACGGCTACCCCGTAAAGAATAAGGACGCAGTAGCAGTCTTTAACTCGGATACGAAGGCGGGCGAGCGCCGCCTTAATTGCCGCGGAGATATGGTCGGCGGCGAGAGCGTGGGTGACAATCACACCTGCGGAGGAGACGGCAGCTGCCTTGACAATGCAGCGCTTGCTTACGTCTACGCACCGAGTCAGCGCTTCAGAATGCTCTATTCGGCAAAGGACGCGTTAAGCCACGGCACGCTTTTCGAGGAGCTCTATAAGCCTAAGGAGGTATACGGCCGTGAATAACAACCAGAACAACACCTCGAATATGACCGAAGGCGAGCTTTTTGAAGAAATCCGCGCGCTTTCCTTCGTAAAGACCGAGCTTGAGCTTTATCTTGATACTCACCCCGACTGCGCCGTCGCGCTTGACTATTACAGGCAGACTGTAGCGGCGCTTAAGAAATACACCGAGGAGTACGAGAGTAAATACTCTCCGATTTGCGCCTCGGGTGCAGGCTCCGACGGAAAATGGAGCTGGATAAATATGCCCTGGCCCTGGCAGTACGGCAGAGGCGAGGTAAACACAAGGGAGGGCGAGAGGTAATATGTGGATTTATGAAAAAAAGCTTCAGTATCCCGTGAAGATTGCGACACCCAATCCCCGACTTGCCGGAATTATAATCAGCGCGCTTGGCGGCCCTGACGGAGAGCTTGCCGCATCAATGAGATACCTTAATCAGCGCTACACAATGCCCGACGGAAGGGTAGTAGCAACGCTGACAGACGTAGGCAGCGAGGAGCTTGGCCACATGGAAATGGTTGCCTCGATAATCTATCAGCTGACAAAGAACCTGTCTGACGACGAAATCCGAGCAGGCGGATTCGATAAATACTACGTTGACCACGGCACGGGCATATATCCCGCCTCGGCATCGGGCGTACCCTTTAACGCTATGGCTATAGCCTCGAAATCGGACGCCCTTGCCTCGATTCACGAGGACCTTGCCGCCGAGCAGAAGGCGAGAGCGATGTACGATAACATTCTTCGCCTCTCTGACGACCCCGACGTGAACGACGCAATAAAATTCCTTCGTCAGCGTGAGGTTGTCCACTTCCAGCGCTTCGGCGAAGCAATGCGAATTCTTCAGGGCGACTAAAGGTCAAAACCGAAGCACAAAATAAATAATACCGAACAACCAAACAGGGCGGTTTGAGAAATCAAATCGTCCTTTACTTTTTAAAATTGGTGTGGTATAATGAAATAAAAAGCAACAAGGAGCGTTCATATGGGAAAAATTCTCGGTTCTTGGAGCGGAATGAGAAAGTATCTTGAGCAAGAGATACTTGCAGATTCGCTTAAAGGTAGAATTAGATACGGTTGCACAACATATGTTGGAATGGACGGTTGCCATATTTTTGAAATATGTATAGATGACGCTCAAGTAAAACGCTTTTCTTGGGAAACTGTAAATACTTATTTTATCAAAAGTGGATACACTGAAAATCCTAATCCGAGCGGTACAGGTGAGTATTGGGCAGAATTTTGGGAGCTTTTAGAAAAGTATCCGATAGATAGACGCACAGAATATACCGACGAGGAGTTTTGTCAAGCGTTAGAAATCTATCGTAATCAAGACGTACAGGAAAGCATACGCTCGTTAAATCCAATCGTCAGGATGTTTGCTATTTTGGACAGACGGGTTGGAAAAAGAACTCTTGTGAAAATCAAGGGAGATGTGGAAGCCATGCCCGAATGGGTAAAGCAATTTTACAATATTCGCTGTGAGGCGGATGAAATTGCGTTTTAATATACTTCACGTTGACTGTTTTGACGAAGCAATGCGAATTCTTCAAGGCGACTAAAGGTCAAAACCGAAGCACAAAAAAATAATACCGAACAACCAAACAGGGCGGTTTGAGAAATCAAATCGTCCTTTACTTTTTTTCTTGAGTGTGATATAATTATCACGAAGTCGATTTGAGGCGGAGGTGAAGAAAGTGGCAAGCAATTTTTTATGGATAACTCGAACAGAGGAAAACCTAACATACTATGCAGCTTCAGCACGAAAAACAAATCTTTCGCTTCGCTTTGCTTCTGACATTGCTCCAAGTACCAAAAAAAGAATTTGCGATTTTGTACGTTATTTGAGAAAAGAATTTTATTTTCCGATAAGATGCAACGTTTATTTTTGTAATCGGGAGAAGTTCCGTTCTTCCAAGGGCGGTTACTGTTACGGTATCTTTTTCTCAAATGAAGAAAGCAAAGGGCGCATCTATCCGCAAATCTACATACCCGTAAAGAACGAATTACACTCTGTTTTCTTTTCGTTAAGTCACGAACTGTCCCATTATTTTCAGTGGTATTTTTTAAATGAAGAACGGAGAAGTGACCGTTCTCTTGAAGTACAGGCATCAAAATATGCTACAAGAATTACGAACGATTATTGCCTTGACTTTTGCAAGGAACCTGATAGCGAATGTAAAAAGTGCTACGGAAAGTAGCTGCTTCAAAGAAGCAACACTTCATTTCGAGCTTTTCGGCGAAGCTAGGGAGATTTAACAGTAAGTTAAGATTTCCATAACTCGATTTACTTTCGGTAAATCTTCAAGACAAAACAGGGAGGCTTTATATGAAAAGGATATATTCAGAAAATGATTTAAAGAGCTATACGTATATGGGGCGGATTTTATCTGATTTGGATTTGGATAAGAAAGATTATCTTTGGCTTATAAGTAATATTGAAGCCTATCCGCAGAATAAAAAATATCAAAAATTAATTAACGGTAAATCCTATCTTCTGATGACAACAAGCGAATTAATCAGTATGTTGAAGGAAGAGGATTTTCAATGGATATGGGCTGTTTTTTCGGCAATTCCTTCAAGCTATACAAGAGAGGATATATTGAAATATAATTTGCCGTGTTTAGAGTGTATAAACGATGTACCTAAAATACAGCATCCTTTTGCAGAGCTCGAAATCTATGCGGTTGACAGCTCGTATATGCTTATGGTTTCGGACAGTGATGAGCTTATAGATAAATTCAAAAAATGCTATCCCAAATACATAGAGGAGTAAAATAGCATTGTGTTGATTGTTTTGACGAATCAATACCCTCGGGGCGCAGTGACAAATCCTGCCGCCCCGATTTGTTATTTTGATATAAAAAAGATTTTTATTTAAAATTTTGACGAATTGTATCAGAAACTCCGAGGATTTTTGAAAAACTTCTTGAAATCAACGCCGTTTTGTGTTATGATTAGATATTATTCTTTAGCGGAGAAATTGCAATGTATAGAATAGTAACGAAAAAAGAGCTTAATCCCACCGTTACAATGATGGAGATTGAAGCCCCCCTCGTCGCAAGAAAGGCGGAGGCAGGGCAGTTTATAATATTACGGGTAGACTCGGAGGGCGAGCGTATTCCTCTTACCGTCGCAGGCTATGACCGCGTGAGGGGAACGGTTAAGATTATCTTCCAGATAGTCGGTAAAACCACCGCGAGCCTTAACAGACTTTCTGCGGGCGAATACATCGAGGACTTTGCAGGACCTCTCGGTGTTCCGACCGAGCTTTGTGGGCTCAACGACGTATGTATAGTAGGCGGCGGTGTCGGCTGCGCTATTGCGCTCCCGATTGCCGAGAAGCTTCACAGAATGGGCGCTCGCGTGACCTCTGTTATAGGCTTCAGAAGCCGCGACCTTGTAATACTTGAGGACGAGTTCAGAGCGGTGTCGGACGAGCTGCATATCGTAACCGACGACGGCTCGTACGGCAGAGAGGGCAACGTGTGCCTTCCGCTTCGCGAGATGTTCTCCGAGGGCAGAAAATTCGATAAGGTTATAACTATAGGACCTCTCGTTATGATGAAATTTGTCGTAGCTGAAACCCGCCCGACGGGTATCCCCTGCGACGTGTCAATGAACCCTATAATGATTGACGGCACGGGAATGTGCGGCGGCTGCCGACTTACCCTTAACGTGGACGGTAAGCGCGTGACAAAATTTGCCTGCGTTGACGGTCCCGACTTCAACGGCTACGAGGTTGACTTTGACGAGGCGATGTCCCGAGGCACGATGTACCGTGACTTCGAGCGCCACGCATACGAGGAGCACTGCAACCTTTTCAAAAAACAGTCATAGGGAGAAAACAAATGGCAAAGCCTAATATGAGCTTAATAAAAAATCCAATGCCCACAGAGTCCCCCGAGGTGCGCGCACACAGCTTTTCCGAGGTGGCAAAGGGGTATGACAAGGATACGGCACTTGACGAGGCGCTTCGCTGCCTCGGATGTAAGAATATGCCCTGCGTTTCGGGTTGTCCCGTAAACGTCAGAATTCCCGACTTTATAGCGAAGGTCAAGGAGTGCGACTTCGAGGGCGCGTACAAAATCATTTCCGAGAGCTCGAGCCTTCCCGCCGTCTGCGGAAGGGTTTGTCCTCAGGAAACACAGTGCGAGGCAAAATGCGTTCGCGGTATCAAGGGCGAGCCTGTCGGAATAGGCAGACTCGAGAGATTTGTTGCCGATTGGCACAACGAGCACAGCACCGAAGCACCGACACCCAAGGAGCCTAACGGCAAGAGAGTGGCTATAGTCGGCTCAGGTCCCTCGGGACTTACCTGTGCGGGTGACCTTGCAAGGCTTGGCTTTGAGGTAACTGTCTTTGAGGCGCTACATACCGCAGGCGGCGTTCTCGTCTACGGAATACCCGAGTTCCGTCTGCCGAAATCCATAGTAAAAAAAGAGGTTGACAATCTTCTTTCGCTTGGAGTTAAGATTGAAACCAACGTAATAATAGGTAAAACTCTCACGGTTGACGAGCTTCTCGAGGACGGCTACGACGCCGTGTTTATCGGCTCGGGCGCAGGACTTCCGAGCTTTATGGGAATACCCGGCGAGGGCCTTAAGGGCGTTTACTCGGCAAACGAGTTCCTCACAAGAACCAACCTTATGAAGGCGTATAAGGAAAACCCCGAAACCCCGATAATGAAGGGCGGCAGGGTAGCGGTAGTCGGCGGCGGTAACGTTGCAATGGATGCCGCGCGCTGTGCGCTCCGTCTTGGAGCAGAGAAGGTTTATATAGTCTACCGCCGTTCAATGGAGGAGCTTCCCGCAAGGCGCGAGGAGGTAGAGCACGCAGCGGAGGAGGGAATCGAGTTCCGCCTTCTTTCTAACCCAAAGGAAATTATCGGTTACGAGAACAAGGAAGACAGGCGCGACCCGAAGAACGGCTTCGTTACTGCAATTAGATGCGTAAAAATGGAGCTTGGCGAGCCCGACGAGCGCGGCAGGCGCAGACCTGTTGAAATTCCCGACAGCGACTTCACCTTAGAGGTCGATACCGTAATTATGTCGATAGGTACAACTCCCAACCCCCTTATCAAGTCCACGACCGAGGGGCTTGAGGTTAATTCCCGAGGCGGAATTATCGTAAACGCGGACGGACTAACGAGCAAAGCCGCTGTTTATGCGGGCGGAGATGCGGTAACGGGTGCCGCCACTGTTATCAGTGCTATGGGCGCAGGAAAGACCGCCGCGCGAGCTATAGCCGAATCGCTTTTGAAATAAAATGCCTAAATAGTTTGAACAAAAAAACAAGCGGAGATGCCGTCTTATGGTATCTCCACTTGCTTTTTATTCAGGTTTCCTAAATGCGGCAGCCTCTAATCAGAGCGCGTCGTCCTCTCGCCTTTCGTACTCGTATCCCATAAGACCGACGTAGCGGAAGTCCTCGGGATTTTTACGTACGATATAGTCGATGTAAGAGCACATCATCTGTGCTGTCAGATAGTAGCCTGCGGGAGCGAGATGTCCTCGAAGGAAATACTTCTGTCTGAATTCCTTGCCGTAGTACGGCCCATATTTGTTGAGGTCTATAACGTAGGTGCTGTCAAACAGCTCGGCAATCTTGTACATAAGAGCCGCGTGCTCCTTGACCTGCGCGCGCTGGTAGTCGTTTCTCGGCGCGTCGGGAATTGTAACGAGGAAGAACTTCGCCTCGGGAGAAATCTCCTTGTACTTCGAGATTATTCTGCCGATATATCCCGCGAAATTTTCTGCGTTTTTTCTGTAATCCTCGGGGTGAATATCCGACACGGTGCCGATTTCCTTGTTCTTGTTAAGAATATCGTTTACTCCGAGCGCGATAATATAAGCGTTTGCACAAAGCTCGGGGCGGAAAAAGCCGCGCGCGTTCGCAAAGCTGTTGAAGTACGCCTCGGCGGTCATACCGCCCTCGGAGAAGTTGTAAACGGTAATTCCGGCAATTCTTGCCATAAACTGCGCCCACGAATAGTCGTAGGAGTCAACGCCCATGGGCTTTCCGTTAATAGCGTTCACAGTCATAAATTCGCCCGAGGCGAGGCTATCGCCGATTGCCGCAACGGTGCGGAAAATAGAGGTGAATCCCCCCGAGTGTGGACAGGAGTCGAGCGGGAGCTCGTCGTCCTTGCCGATAAAGGTTTCCATTTTCATAATAAAGGTCTCCGTTTGTATTTTCTTTGCTCGAGTCCTTTCGGGATAGCTCCCCTCGGCAGTTCAATTATACTAAATAAGCGACCGTCTGTCAATAACAAATAGAAAATTTATATCTTCGTGTCGCTTCTGTATTTTCCGGGTGAGGTGCCCGTTGCCTGCTTGAACACTCGGCAGAAAATCTTCGTGTCGCGAAATCCCGTAGTGTCCGCAACGTTCTCTATCGACATATTTGTGTCTGAAAGAAGATATTTTGCGTTTTCTATTCTGTAATCGTTTAGATACTGGTGGAAGGAAACGCCGACCGTCTGCTTGAATATCTTGCAGAAGCTCGACTTTCCGTAGCCGCAGGCAGCCGCCGCTTCTTCAAGGCTTATAGGCTCGTTGTATCTGTGGTGAACGAGCTCAAGCGCACCGTCAATCTTATTGGATTTTTTTGCGTTCATCGGCTCTTCGGTCGGTATGTACGGCTTGTTGGTGATATCCTTTACAAGCATAGCGTAGAGCTTGTAGAGATTGCTCATAATAAGCATATTTGAAAGCTCGGCGTAATTCGTTCTCCATTTGTGAAGCTCGTCAAGCGTTCTTTTCATCTCCTCGGTAAGCGTGCCGTCGGTGTATAGCTTGGTTTTAAAGGGGTTCTTGGTTACGTGCTTGAAATCCTCGCGAAGAAATCCCGGACCAAGCTCAACGAGCAGAGAAACGTTATCCGCGCTTCTGTCCTTGTAGCTGTGAGGAACCATACTGTCAATCAGAATTGCTTCGCTGCTCTCAAGTCTGTAATTATTATTTCCGCAAATTACGTCGATAAATCCGCGCTTGCAGTAAATAAGCTCTATTTCGTAGTGAGAGTGCGTTGGAAATTCGCTGTAATCAATTGAGCAGACGCGGTATAAATCGCGTCCTACAAGTAATTTTTGGTAAATCATAATTTCTCTATTCCTTTCGGTGCGGACTTTTTGCGAATACCGTGCAGGTAAGCAGTCTTGGTCGAATAAGCGTTCGTAAGTATATTCTAGCACAAATTTCAACCGATTTCAAGCATATTGGAGTTTTTGGGAATAAATGCGGAATATTTGCGGTTGAATTTTGACGCGGATTGATTAAAATATAAGTAGAGGAGGTTTGGCGGGCTTTAATGCCGGATGTGTATTCAAGCCTCTTTTAAGGAGAAATAAAAATGAACGAATTAATACTTGGAGTATGTAAAAAGGATATTACGCCACCCGTCGGAGCGAGGCTCTTCGGCTACGTTGACGACCTCTATTCCGACTCAGTGCACGACGCGCTTGACGCGACCGCCTTCGTGCTCTGTCAGGGCGATGTTAAAACGGTGCTGATCAGTATCACGCTCGTATGTCTTGAGGAGGATATCTCCGATAGGATAAGAAATCAAATCAGCGAGCGCCTGTGCATTCCCTACGAGAATATAACTCTCGCCTGCACTCATACCCACTCGGGACCTGCGGTATACAGAATGCACAGCGGCTGGGGTGACGAAAGGGAAGAAGAGTACATAGATACTACTCTTATCCCAAACACCGTTTCGGCGGCGGTCGAGGCATATAATAACAGAACGTCGGTAACTATGGGATATGCCACGGGAGAGAGCTATATCGGCATTAACCGCCGCGAGCTCACCTCAGAGAACAAGATTATCCTCGGTCAGAACCCTTGGGGACCCTACAATCCGAGAATGACGGTTATAGCCTTTCGCAAGCCCGACGGTACACCCTATGCGAATATTATTCACTTCGGTATGCACGGCACCTGTGCGGGACATAACACCGAAATTTCGCAGGACTGGGCAGGAGTTATGGTAAGGAGAATGGAAGCTCTTACGGGAGCTACCACTGCCTTCTTCAATGGACCCGAGGGCGACGTCGGACCGAGACTTACAAACGGAAGAACGACGGGCATCTGTGACGTGAGATACGCTGAGGAAACAGGCGGCAGAGCGGCATTTGACGCTATGCAGATTTATAACAAAATAAAGCTCACCGATACCCCCTCGCTGCTCGTGCATTTCGACACCTTGAGAATACCTCTCAATAAGCGACTTACAGCAGAGGAAGCGACATCCCGTCGCGACGCTCTTATGAAGGTAGCGAAAACCGCCGCGGAGCGCGCACAGATTAAGGTGTACGGAGATATCATTGACTCCTACGCGACAGATTACGTCGATATGGAGTATAGCGAAATTCCTCAAACCGTGGTAAAACTCGGTAATATTGCATTCGCAAATTACCCCTACGAGCTTTTCTCGGAGATAGGAATGAGAATACAGAAGGAGTTCCCCGATATGGAAATACTTCCCCTTGTCTGCTCTAACGGACACCGTGGATATTTTCCCACCGAGGACGCGGCTGTAAGAGGCGGATACGAAATAACGATGTTCAACGCCTCACTTCTTCAGGAGCACGTTCACGACGCAGACTACCGCCTGGTGCTTGAGTCGGTTCGTAATATAAAAAATACCAAATAATATAAAACCCGAAAGGACAAAGAAAATGGCAAAAAAAAATTGGAATGTAGTAGTAATCGGCTGCGGTGCTATGGCAAAGCTACATATGAAGGGCATCAAGGCTACCGAGGGAGCAAACCTGTACGGTATTTGTGACACTCACGCAGAAAGACTTGAGACCGCAAAGCGTGAGCTTGAATGTGAGCTTGCGATAGACAATTGGAAGCAGTTCGTAGAGGACCCTGCGGTTGATGCGGCGGTAATCGTAACCCCCGACCAGATGCACCTTGAGATGACCTCTGCGTTCCTTAAGGCAGGAAAGGCAGTTCTCTGCGAAAAGCCTATGGCGCTTACACTCGAGGAGTGCGAAGAGATGCGCCGAGTAGAGAAGGAAACAGGTGGCAAGCTTATGATAGGTCAGATTTGCCGCTGCACCCCGAGCTTTGCGCTCGTTAAAAAGATGATTGACGAGGGAAGACTTGGCGAGCTTATGTTCGTTGAGAGCGAATACGCGCACAACTACACCCTCGCTCGCGGAATTGGCGACTGGAGGGTAGACCCCAAGCGTCACGCGGTTATCGGCGGCGGCTGCCACCCGATTGACCTTCTTCGCTGGATTGCAGGTAACCCCACCGAGGTTTATGCATACGGTAACCACAAGAGCCTTCTTGACTGGCCGACAGACGACACCACTATAGCGATTATGAAGTTCCCGAACGACGTTATGGGTAAGGTGTTCGTATCCACCGGCTGTAAGAGAAACTACACTATGCGTTCCGTGTTCTACGGCACGAAGGGCACGATTATCTGCGATAACTCGAACAGAGAAATTCAGCTCTTCGAGAACAACGACGAGCTCGGAAAGAAGTATCACGAGGACCCCCAGCTTATTCCCGTAGTGGTAAACAACCACAACGCAACCGAGGAAATAAGAAACTTTATGGACGCGCTTTTAAACGACAAGCCCATGCCGGTTTCTTCCTTCGAGGGAGCAGCGACTGTTGCGGTTTGCTGCGCTGCGGTTGAATCTATAGCGGCAGGTAAGCCTATTCAGATTAGATACCCCGAGGAGTTCTGATAAATCCAAATCCTCGGCTCCGTACCTAACTAAAGTCCACGTAACGAAATTTAATTAATAAGAAAAAGAGCAGCTCGGCAGAGTTGCTCTTTTTTGCATAAATATGTATACAATTGTTTGCAAAATGCGGTAAAACGCTGCTGATTACGTGGCTTTGAGGATTACTTCCGAAGCTGAAGCGGAGTTTTTCCCGTGTGTTTTTTTATAAGTCTGCAAAAGTAGTTCGGGTCGAATACGCCTATCATTTCGGCAATCTTTGCAATCGAGAACGGTCTGTTCTTCAGCATATACACCGCCGAGTCAACCTTCACCTTTGTCATATACTGCTTTGGCGACATACCCGTCGTAGCCTTGAAAATATGCGAAAACCGTCCAACGCTCAGGTGGCACATATTGGCATAAAACTCGAGCGAGTTGTTCTCGCCGTAGTGTGTGTGCATATACCTTATCACACCGTCAACAGAGCTGTGCAGAGGTGCCGTTATGTTGTTTTCCTCCTGTATTACGTTCCTTGCAAGGGTTGCCAATGCCTGACAGAACAGCGAAGCGCAGTTTATGCCCCACATAGGTCTTTTCGCGTAATACTCGTGCACCATCTCGTTAAGCAGGTCCTTAGCTCTCTCCGACAGGCCTACCTTTACAACCCTCTTTCCAAAGAAGCCAAGCTCACGCAGCACCGCCTCGCAGCCCGTGCCGACGAAATTAATGTAGAACACCTCGGTTTCAACGTGCTCTGAATAGAAGTAGAACTGGTCCTCGTCGGGATAGTATATGTATATTTCGCCTGCCTCAACGAGAATTCTCTCGCCCTTATCCTCTATAGTGCAGTTCCCCTTTAATATGTAATGTATTCCGTAGTCAAGTCTGTTGTCATATTTATATTGGCTGCGGCTTCCGTATAGGTGCTGAAGGTCACAGCTGTTAATTTCAAGAAACTTATCGCTCGTTTTAATAAAAGCCATATTAAACTCCATTCTGTCGCCTAGAAGGCGACTGCACAAAATCTTAACGAATTTTCGGTACCGCCGTATCGGCGGCATTTTGGAATAAGGCTCCAAAATGCGAAAATTTGAGGCGTGAAATACACTGAACGTCAAATCCGATGGTATGAAGCTTTCACGCTATTCTCCTATAGCACAAAAAAACGTTTGTTTGTAATACTTGTCTATTTCAATACCGCAAAACCGCTTGGGTTACGGTCAAGTTTTGGTTAAAAATACCAATGTTCGAAAATTAACGGTGCTTGTTTTGTTAATTATAACATCTTTTTTTGTCAAAGTCAATAGCAGTTTTGTGCTAAAACTCATTTATTTTGTTCTATGAAAGCGAAATCCTTTGTATTATACTAAAATTACAATTGAGTTTCGTCACTGGTCAAAACAGTCTTGGTTTTATTTAAAATAGTTTATCTTAAATAATAAAATTGTTTTATATTTTTAGCAAAATAGGTCTTTGCGCTCGCTTAACGCGGCAGAAGGGAGAATTCTATGAAATTGAGAATTGGATATTTATTCATCTTAATTATTCTTATGCTTTCGCTTTTAGTATCCTGCAAGGTCGGTGACGGCTCGGATAATAGCGGCGGAGCGGATAACGGCTCCTCCGACTCAGGCAGCGGCGACACAGGCTCGGGTAACACTTCGCCCGACGGCGGAACCGATAGCACGTCCCCCGCAGGCTCGCTGATTTACGATAAAAGTACTACCTTACATATCGTTATGGATAAGACTGTAAGCGGCACCGCCTTGACGAATGCGCTTACCGACGTATGGCACGGACTTCGCGACAGAACCGCAAGCACTGCTTATGCGGGCTCGTCGGATGCCGAGGTTGAGCACGAGCTGGTAATAGGCAAAGCCTCTCGCCCGATATCCGAGGAGGCTTACAGACGTCTTGAGCGAGTCAGGGTAGAGGTTGAGGACGAGATGGAGGGCGCGCTTCGCCTCGTTATCTATTCCGACGGCTCGTCGGTTGCCATAGCCTACGACGAGGGCTCTGACAGCGCGGCGCTCGTTACCGCGCTCAAATACTTTAAAGAAAATCTTCTTGTGGATACTCTCACTCTTTCTGAGGGCACGGTATACCGCGAGGTTGTGCTTCCTTACGATTACTATCAGTCGATTGATGAGGAGCTTTTGAGCGCAAAATGGCAGGCGCTTGCCGACAAGGTCGGCGGTGAGGCAGGCGAGGAGCTGGTTGACTCCTTAAAGGTGCTTTACACTCTCTATTCCGACGACCTTATTTCCTGGTTTGCTAACCTTTACGATGCCGAAACCGGAGGTTGGTATTACTCCAACAGCGCGAGAGATAACGAGGGCTTCCTTCCCGATGCCGAGAGCACCCAGCAGGCGCTCAGATTCATTGACGATTCGGGAATGATTGCTACCGTCGGTAAGCTTAACGAGGCTATACCCGAGAAGATGGCGAACAAAATCGTATTCTTTATCAAGGAGCTTCAGCACCCCAACGGATATTTCTACCATCCCCAGTGGGGTAAGGACAGAATAGACGGTCACATCTCACGCCGCTCCCGCGACCTCGGATGGTGTGTTTCGATACTCTCGACCTTCGGTCAGCTTCCGTATTACGATACCCCCACGGGTGTTAAGGGTACGGGAAGGGTAGACGCGGTATCCGCAGGCGGACTTACCTCGATACTCGGCTCGTCGGCAGCACTTGCGGTTTCAAGAGTAGTTGCCACAAGCACAACCGAGGTTGACTACCGCCTTGAGAACGAGGAGTCCTTCCGTGCCTATCTTGCGGAGCTTGACATCAAAAACGAGTCCTACGGAGTGGGTAACGAGCTCACCGCCTTCTCGAGTGAGATAATAGCCCGTGACGAGGTCCTCGCCTCGAAGGGCTATAAGTATTCTCTTATGGATATACTTATAGAATGGCTCAACGAAAATCAGAACCCCGAGAACGGACTCTGGCACGCAAAGTCTGACTACTACGGCGTTAACGGCCTGATGAAGATTTCGGGAGTATACGGCAAGGCGGAGGTTCTTCTTCCTAACGCAGAGCTTGCCGCGCGCTCGGCAATGGCGGCTATAACCACCACCGAGGAGCCGGACGCTGTAACCGACGTTTACAATACCTGGTACGCGGTAAACCGAGTGCTTACCCACATGAAAGAGTACGGCACGTCAGCGGATGCTGAGCGCGCCGAGGAAATCAGAACGGAGCTTCAGACAGAAGCGCCTGCCGCAATATACGCAACGGCGCAGAAGCTTTCGCTCTTCGGAAAGCCCGACGGCTCCTTCTCATATACACAGCGCTACTCCTCGGAGATGTCGCAGCAGATGCCTGCGGCAATGCCGAACTCAATTGAGGGCGACGTAAACGCGACTATAATGTGCTCGTCGGATATTCTGAATTATCTTTACAGCGCACTCGGCCTTTCGGATTACTTCGTTCCGATTTATACATATAACGATTGGCGAAGCTATCTTTCTATCCTCGACAGACTCGCACCGATAACCAAGGCAGAGGAGGAAATGGTAACCGAGCCTATTACCTTCGACACCGACAGAGAGGGCGAGCTGCCCTTGAGTAAGTACATAGAGGTATCCAACCGCTCAAAGGAAAACGGCGGACTTATTCAGATAATAGACGACGTCCGCACAGAGGAAGTTGGAATGGTCCTCTCGGCGCACTCCACCGAGGGAACGAGTGACTCTATCAATATTTACACCTCGTCAAGAAGCGACGCCTACTCCTGCAACGTCTTTGAGGGCGACTTCTGTCTTGTATCAACGAACACCGACTACCCCGTGCAAATCAGTATGACGAGCGACTCGGGCGCGGTTTATATGTTCACCCTCCGTCTCTTAAACGGCAAGGTTGCAATTATTGAATCTACCTCGGGAACCGCAAAGAACTCGAAGGACACAATAATTGCCTCGGGAATTGAGCTTGGCGAATGGTTCAACGTTAAGGTTGAGTACTTCGTCGGCTCGGATAGCAGCGTGCGTATAAGATTTTATCTGAACGGTGAGCTTGTAGCGGTAACCGACAACTACAGCGACCCCGACGGAATAAGACTCACCAAGGGCAAGGGCACGCCGAAGTCCAAGTTCAACTACACGCAAATCTGGTTTATGAAGGGCTACGATATCGAGCTTCTTCTCGATAACCTCGTTTCTTACAAAACGAAGGAAAAATATAAGCCTGTAGGTGAGAACGAGCCTCAGCCCCCGATTAATATCGACGCGCCCGCAACAGGCGGCGGCGAGGGCGATGATACCCCCTCTTATACCGATACCTTCTACAATAATCCCGATATGACAGGAACCCGCTATCCCTTCACCGAGAAGCTCCTAATGGATAGCCTCTATAACCGCTACGTAACAGACGGAAAGAGCTACACCGCAGTGCCTACGGTAACCGACGTTTCGGGCGGCAAGCTCCGTGTTAACGAGTTTATGAACTGGAAGAGCTTTGCGCTTGCCAACACAGGTGGCGGCGAGGGCGGCTCTGGCAAGGTCTACGTCTTTGAGAGCGACTTCAAGTGGACGGGCGGCTCGCAGAGCGAAGCCGAGCTTCCTAAGGGCGCAGCCTTCATAGGATTCCTTGGCGAGCACGCGAGCGTAGATAACGGTTATATGTCTGCGGCGATATATATGACATTTGACGCGGATAATCCCGATATTCTTCATATCGGAGAGTCGAGCCTCGAGAAGAATAAGTCTTATAATCTCCGCCTCGAGTATACCGTCGGCGGTACGGTAACGCTCTTCGTTGACGGCACAAAGTGCGGCTCGGGAACTGTGCTATCGGGCGCAAATGCCGATACCGACAGCTACGAGTCCTTCGGCTTCTATTTCAGAAAAGGCTTCCTCGAGCCCCTCTCCTTCACTCTCGACAACGTCTATATGGGAATTGCCGAGGTAGAGGACACAGGCATCAAGGCTCCCGCAGAGGAAAAGGACTTTGATACCCTCTACGGCGATGCGGCAACCGAAGGCACGAGAATTGACTTTGCCGACGAGTCCGACCTCTCCTATCTCTGGACTAATAATCAGTCGAGCGTCCACGTAGTCCCCTCAACCACAACTGTAAATAAGGGCTATATGACAGAGCTTACGACAAAGTGGCGCGGATTTGCTATCTCCTCGGGAATTACCGACGAGTTCGTCAGCGGAAAATACGTCTTTGAGGCAGATATCCTCGTAGAAACACCCGTGTATAATTCCGCAGGCAGTATGTTCGTCGGCTTCCTCGGCGATACCGACGGCGACGTCAATCTGATGGATAACGGCTACACCTTCTTCGATACCAGGCTCTACTTTACCGAGGACGGCACAGGCTACTCGCTCTTTGACTCCGACACACTCGAGGTCGGTACGTGGTGCAACCTTCGCTTCGTATACGACATGGCGACACACTCTGTTGACGTCTACGTAAACGGCACCAAGACGGGAAGTACAACCACCGAGGCAAGCAACAACAATAACTCTGCCGACACCTCTAAATTCATAGGCTTTACCTTCTATCCGAGATTGACGGGTATCAAGATGCACCTTGATAACGTGTTCCTCGGAGTGCTCGACGGCGAGAAGGTCACACCCCCCGAAACCGCAACCCTTCTTGGAGCAACCGAGAAGGAGAATTCCACACTCACCTTCCTTGAGTCCGAGGACTCGATTACAGTCAACCTTACGACCGAGCTCGACACCTCGGTATACACCGAGCCCTTCGAGGTGAGGGTTATCGTTCCCGACACCTGGCAGGCAGTGAAGCTTACGCAGAACGGTGTGAGCGAGCATTATAGCGTGAAGACCGTAGACGGCAGACGCGTTGCCGACGTCAAGGTTAAACCCGACGGCACTGATGCGGTAATCGAGGAAGCGAGCCTCTCCGACCTCACCTTCTACACCTATTACGGCGACGAAGCAGTTAACGGCAACCGCTACGCCTTCGAGGACGGAAACGTTCCAAGCGCAATCGTTATGAATAACTCGTACGGTCAAACGGCTGACACAGTTGCCGTTACGGAAGATGCAAGCGGCAACAAGGTTCTTCACGAAACCGCAATTGCTTGGTACGGCTTCGCCTTCCTTTCGGGCGACGATACCGCTTACAGTGCGGGCAAATACGTGTTTGAAACCGATTTCACAATGACGAAGGCGGTTTACAGAAGCTCGGGCGCTGCTTTCTTGGGATTCCTCGGCAAATTTACCGTTGGTGGAGTTGAGAACGCTACGACCGACAATGCCTGCTTCTCCAACGCCTATTTAGAGGTCGCGGAAAGCCTCGATACCTACAAGTGGTTCGGCTATTCCCTTGACGTAGGCACAACCTACAACATCAGAACCGAATACGACGTTGCTACCGATATTACCTCGGTATATATTAACGGCACGCTCGTTGCTTCGGCGGAATCGGGTTGCAATAGCACCGTAAAGGGTAACAACGACTCGGTGTTCTACGGCTTTATGTTCTACCCGAGAAAAACGGGCTATGAATTCACCCTTGATAACGTCTTTATCGGCGTTGTTGACGGTGTCGCCGCAGAGTAATAAACCAAAAAAAGAACTAACCCTAAAAGAGAGGGGCGCAATCGCGCCCCCGGAGCAAGGAAAATGAATACTGAAGAACTACGCGAAGAAAAATTCAAGAAAATAGAGGAGAGAATAGGCGGCGACCTCGGCAAAAGGGTTGCTTGCGCGCTTCGTGATTTCTATACTCTCTACACTCCCGATATGGTCGATTGGCTAGCGGGACTCTACGACCCGAAAATCGGCGGCTTCTACTATTCAAACAACGCGCGCGACCTCGATAGCCTCGTCTATCAGGGCGCGGAATACAAGCTCCGCCCCGACGTGGAGAGCACCCAGCAGGCGCTCCGCGTAATCAGCGACTCAGGACTTGCGGGAGAGCCTCACGCACCCTATACCGACGTTCTTCCCGAGTGGATGAAGGCGGATATCGGCAGATACGTAAAGGGGCTCCAGAACGAAAACGGCTTCTTCTATAACCCTCAGTGGGGCGTTGAGTTCACCGATACTCGCATCTCCAGACGTGCGCGCGACCTTATGTGGTCCTGCGATATTCTGTCAAAGCTCGGGCTTTCCCCCACCTACGATACTCCTACGGGCATCAAGGGTGACGGAATTGATAATAATGGCAGACCCGTCGAGGGCTCCTGCAAGGCAGAGGGAACAGCCGAGGATAAAGAGCAGCATAATCACACTGCGGAAATTCCTACGCATCTTGAGAACAGGGAAGCCTTCCTTAAGTATCTCGACGGACTCTACGAGTCAACGTCCTCTTGGGGCTACGGCAATACCCTTACAGCGCAAAAGGGCCAGATAGTATATCGCGATAAGCAGCTTGCCGCAGAGGGCAAGGAGGCAAATATGATGTCCACCGTTATAGAGTGGCTTAACTCCAAGCAGAGGGCAAACGGACTGTGGGAGGACGACACGAATTACGATGCGGTGAACGGACTTATGAAGATTTCGGGAGTCTATAGCACAGCGGGAGCCCTTGTGCCTAACGCGGAGCGGGCAACCCTTGCCGCAGTAGAGGCGATAAGCACTAAGGAAGAGCCCACGAGCGTCTGCTGTATCTACAACTCCTGGTATGCCGTTTCAAGAATGTTAAATATAATCAAGAATCACGGCGGCGAGGACGGCGAAAGGATAGTCAGCTCTATTCGCCATAGCCTGTGGAATAGTGCCGAGCGCGACCTGAAAATTACAAGAGAAAAGCTCTCAGTATTCAAGAAGCCCGACGGCTCCTTCTCCTACAGCCCCCTTTATTCCTCGGCAAGGAGTCAGCGTTGCCCCGTGACACCCGATAGGTCGGTCGAGGGCGATATGAACGCCTCCTGTATCTGCTCGTCGGACATTGTTTCATACATACTCTCCTCGCTCGGAATAGGCGACCTAACACCGCCTATCTTCGGACCTGCCGATACCGAGCGTATGCTTGAACTATTTGAAAAATCAAGAAATAAGTAAATAAGAGTTTACAAAATGAATAGAAAACTGATAATTAAACTATTGTCGGTAACCTTACTTCTGTCGCTTCTTATCTCCCTCGTTCTAATCTCACCGTCTGCTGCCGAAGGCTCTGACGGGGGAATACTCGCACAGTCGATAGTCCACAAGGATAAAATCGCAATAGCCTTTGCCGTTGATGCAACCGCCGACGAAATCCTCGACGGAAGCGTGTCGCTCGGCTATTCTGTAGACGGTGGGGAAGAAAAGACTGCCGCCCTCTACACCGACGGCACCTACGGTGGGAATGCGGTCCTCGTTACCGAAGGCTTTTCGGCGCAGGATATAGCCGACAGAATAAATGCAACCCTCTACCGCGACGGCACGGTAACCGACACCGCGACCTACAGTGTCCTTGAGTTCCTTTATGCTAAGCTCTACCGCGACGGCTTTGACAGTAGCGAGAGCGCGGATATCCAGCCTTATGCCGAGCTTTACCGCTCGCTTATAGACTACTCGGAAAAAGCGAGAATAGTATTCAAGGAAAGCACCCCCTCGTTTTACTCCTACTGCGGAGTGAAGCTTGTCGGCGGTGACTACTCAGGGGACAGCTACCTGCTTTTGCAAAGCGGCAGCACGCTTGCCCTCGGGGAAATAACCAAGTCCTTTGACGGATTTGTCTGTGACGTCACAGTTCAAGGCACCGATGCCAAAGCCCTTCAGCCAACCGACACCCTCGCCGTCACAGAGCACTTGACCGTAACCCTTAACGAAAGTAAAAGCGCCGTAGGCGAGTTCTACTCGGCGGGAGTCGATGGGCTTCGCCTATCCTTCTCGGACGGCAAAATCCCCGATAACGTTATAATGAACAATTCAAAGGGCACCTCGCCCGCAACCGTCAGTATTCTGACCGAGAACGGCGACGGAATGCTCTCTGAGGAGGGACAGAGCTACTATGGCTTTGCGATAACTCCTGCCGATACCTCGACGGAATACACTGCGGGCACCTACGTCTTTGAGGCGGCGGTAACCTTCACCGCGGTAAACAGGCGCACCGACGGCGACAACTCAATGTTCGCAGGCTTCATTATGCCTGATGGCAATACCGACAACAACTCCGCCTTTTCCGACGTTTACGTCAAGGTAACCGAGGAGAAGAACAGCTTCACTTGGTTTGATAAAACACTTGAGCTTAACACCGAGTATATTCTACGCGCGGAGTACGATATCGAAACCGATACAACCTACGCCTACGTCAACGGCGAGCTTGTAGCCTACGGCGAATTTGCTAATAATTCCGTAACGAAAAACAACGGCGACACACGCTTCGGCGGCTTCTTCTTCTACCCAAGAACGTCGGGCATGTGCTTCACCCTCGACAACGTATTTTTAGGTCACACGGATATGAAAAAAACTCTTACCGATACCGAATATCTTAACGCTAAATGGAAGACACTCGAGGACAATATCCCCTACGATAACGCATCCGAGATAGTCGCGGCTATGAAGGAAATGTATTCGGGCTTCGAGCCCGAGCTTGTAGAATGGTTCGCGGGACTCTACGACCCGAAAATCGGCGGCTTCTATTACTCGCAGGGCGCGCGCGATAACGCGACGGTTACCTATCAGGGAGTTACCTACGACCTTCTTCCCGATATAGAATCCACAGCGCAGGCTCTCGGATTTCTACAGATTTCGGGAATGATTGACACTCTTTCAACGAGCTACGGCGACGTTCTTCCCGAAGAAATGAAGGCGCAAATAGTATACTTCATCAAATCACTCCAGAACGAAAACGGCTACTTCTATCACCCACAGTGGGGACAGGAGCTGACTGATACGAAAACCTCGCGCCGCTCCCGTGATTTAGGCAATGCCGTAACCGTCCTGCATAGACTCGGCTCGGCTCCGACCTACGATACCCCGACGGGTGCTACGGGTGACGGAATACTTGCCGACGGCACGCCGGTAAGCGTCGTGACTCCCACGGCGGCTCGCCTCGGTGCATCTGTTAAAGCGCAGGCGGCAAGGGTAATAGCCGCAAGCACCGAAACCGCCGTTGACCCAAGACTCGAAAACGAAACCACCTTCCGCGAATACCTCGCAACCCTCGATATTCAGAACAATTCCTACTCGGTAGGCAACACTCTCACCGCCTTCACTAATGAAATTATAGCGCGTGACGAAACCCTCAAGGCAGAGGGCGCCGACTACTCGCTATGCGATATCCTCATTGAATGGCTTAACGAAAATCAGTTCGAAAACGGACTCTGGAACGCAGAGGTCAATTACTACGGTGTAAACGGACTTATGAAGATTTCGGGAGTCTACGGCAAAATCGGAGTCCTTCTTCCAAATTCCAAGAACGCAGCCACCGCAGCAGTAAACGCCATAACGACCGACGAGGTCCCGGGTGCTGTAACCAGCGTATATAACACCTGGTACGCGGCGGAGCGAGTCCTTCGCCATATGAGAAAATACGGTGACGAAACCGATAAGGCGAACGCCGACGAGGTATTTGCAATGCTCGTTGCCCAGGCACCCGAGGGAATTCGCAAGACCGCCGAGAAGCTCGAGGTCTTCAAGAAGGAGCTGGGCTCCTATTCCTACACCAAGGATTACTCCTCCGCTCGCTCGCAGGGTATGCCCGTAACGCTTGAAAATATGGCAGAGGGCGACGTTAACGCAACCGTAATCTGCACCTCCGACGTTGTAAGCTACATCTATTCAGCCCTTTGTATCTCTGACTACAAGGTGCCGATTTACACTCTCGAGGATTATCAGAGATTTGTATATCTAATTAACAAAAGCACAGAAAATGCTAACCAAAGTTAACAAAATAACGCAAAATTTGAAATAAATTATAACAAGAAAGGAGAACCCTTATGGAAGAAAGAAAGTCAAAGGAACTCTATACGAGAGCTTGGCTTGACGTCGTAATCCTTAACGGCGCGGATATAATTACCGCCTCGGGTCCTGACGTCCCCACGTCTTCGGGAGGAGAGCTTGACTCCAACTGGGACGTTAACAGTTAAGCTTAAATGACACAAGAACAAAAGAAAAAATTATCGAAAGGATTTAAGAAAATGAAAAACGGAAAATTCGCTAAAATTCTCGTTCTCGCACTTTCTCTCGCGCTTCTTATCGGCTCTGCCGTAGGAATTGCAGCAAGCGCAAGCACCGACAGCACAGGTGAAATCTACGCGCAGTCCATAGTACACGACGATAAAATTCAGATTGCCTTCGCAGTTGACGCAACTGCTGACGAGGTTCTTGCAGGCACGGTAGCACTCGAGTACTACTTCGACGGTGCAACTGCAAACACCAAGACCGCAGCACTCTACGTTGATTCAAACGGCGACGCAGTCCTCAAAGACGGCAAGGTAGTCCTAGTTACCGAGGGCGTTTCCGCACAGGACCTCACCTCTGTAGTAACCGCTACCACAAAGGTAAACGGCGAGGTTAAGGCAACCAAGACCTACAGCGTAGTTCAGTTCCTTCTCACCAAGCTCTACAGGGACGGCTTTGCAACCACCTCTGACGCAGAGGACGCAAAGTACGCAGACCTCTACCTCTCGCTTATCGACTACTCCGCAAAGGCGCAGGCAGTATTCGACCCCGAGGAAACCTCGATTAACGATTATTACATCGTAGCTCTTAAAAATGCAACCTGCAACGGAGAAAATGTATTAATCTATAACGAGCCCACGACCATCAACTTTGAAGATGTAACCGCAGCTACTGTAGAAAACTACACCTTCAAGGACAAGTGGAATGTAACCGTTGACGGAACTATGGCTCCCTATGCAACTGACGCTACCATTGACGTTTCTACAAACACTGCTATAGCTCCCGTTATGGAGATAGCTTCCGGCACAGGTACGTACTTCAATGACGAATCCTTTGACGGCGTAAGACTTGATTTCAGCGAAGAATCTGATATGGATTCTCTCTTTGGAAGCGGTGGTAAGGATGTACTTGCCACAATCCAAGACGGTGTTCTTACCGGAGGCGTTTATAATCCGGCTGGTTCTTCCAGTAGCGAAAAGTATTTCAGCGGCTATGCTATTAAATATGATGATGATAAATCTTATTCATCAGCAACGTATGTATTTGAAGCGGACATAACATATACCAGTGAAATGTATAATTCCGGTGGAAACTGCTTCCTCGGCTTCCTTACACCGCAGGATTATGAAAACAATACATATTCGACGTTAACACTATCTAATTCTAATGTATTTGAACTTGGTTACGCAGATACATTCGATACAGCCGCACCTTTCAATTATTTCACCTTCTTTGAAAAGTCCGCACTGCTTAATATGGGCGTTAGATACAACTTAAGAGTTGAATATTCTATGGCTACCGGAACTACCGATGTATATGTCAACGGCGAGCTTGTAGGTACTGCAAATTACGGAACAGTTAATCCTACCGATTATAACAATCCTAATAACGCGCTTGGCGGATTCTTGGTATATTCGAGACGACAGTGTGAGATTACTATGGATAACATCTATGTTGGCGTTATTAACGGCGTAGTAGCAGAATAATTAGCAAAAACACAAATTAAACACAAATTAAACACAAACTAAAAACAAACACAAAACACACGTAAAAAACACACAAAAACCGACTGATGCGCCCCGCATCAGTCGGTTTTCTTCAATTATATATAACGGATATATATAACGTAGGCATTGTAAAAGCTCGTCTTTTGTGTCGAGAATATAACTATGAGTTTGCTCCGCAAACGTTATGATACGCTTCGCGTAGTTATGATTTTGCCTACGGCAAAAGTTATGATATGGTTGCCCTCGGTAGCTTCTAACTGCCCGTCAGGGCATCATAACGAGGCGAAGCCTCTCATAACTCATAACTTGCCCAAAGGGCAATCATAGTTGTTCTCGAAGAGATAAAAAACAAAAGCCCACCTCGCAAGGTGGGTTTTGAACTGCGCCAAAGGCACAATGTTTTTTATCTCTTCGAGAACTGAGGTGCACGTCTTGCAGCCTTGAGTCCGTACTTCTTTCTTTCCTTCATTCTGGGGTCACGAGTGAGGAAGCCTGCCTTCTTGAGAAGGGGCTTGTAGGTCTCGTCAGCCGAAAGGAGAGCACGAGCTACGCCGTGACGGATAGCACCTGCCTGACCGGAGAAGCCGCCACCGTTAACGTTAGCAACGATGTCGAACTTGCCGACAGTCTCGGTAACACCGAAGGGCTGGTTTACGATAAGCTTGAGAGTCTCAAGACCGAAATAATCGCTGATATCTCTGCCGTTGATGGTGATAGCGCCGGTACCGGGGTAGAGGCGAACTCTAGCAACCGACTTCTTTATTCTGCCGGTTCCGTAGAAATAAGGCTTTGCACTATTATACATTATTCACTATCCTCCCTATTATTCAACTACGATAGGCTTCTGAGCAGCCTGGTTGTGTTCTTCGCCACA